>CACCPA010000001.1 GCA_902547755.1 Halieaceae bacterium
TGACCACAGGGCTGTCGGACAGGCCTTTCTTTCTGTCTAACGGACACACTCTGGGCCAACGGTTTTGAGTGAATACTGCTTAGGATTGTGCCTGGAACGCCCCTTCCTGTGCTGGTTTCTGATGAATCCGAAGGGGGCAACCAGGGTACCGACTAAAGATTCCCCGCGGGGGCTGTTAGTCCGTATGCAATTTTTCACGAACCTGTGCGACATCTCTTTTGGAGTGGGTCAGTCTTCCCTGAATTGTCGATGACAGGATTTGCACGATTTAGTCATCTCTTTAAACGCCTGGCCGATAGCGCGGGGGTCTTCGCCTCTCGCATCGTCGATGAGTGCTTGTGCAGCGTTATCAAAGGACTGAATCGCGCCCACAAATTTATCCCATTGACGCCATATGTCGTCCTTTGCCTCAGAAGGGGGTTGATTACTGTTTTCGGGGAAGAAGCCTTCCATTTCACGTGCCCACGAAACAAGGAACTCGGCTTCAGCCATGACTACCGCAGTGTCACCCCGCGAGAGCGCCTGTTTTATCCGCTTGGTCGCCTTTTCGCTGGCCTCAAACTTATCCATCCGCTCTTTGACAATACCCATTGCGCCTTTGTGCGCGAGCGCTGAGGAAGGTGACGAAAGGTTTACGGTGAAGGCTGCAAAAACACAAAAGGCGGTCGCTTTTAGTTTGAGTTTGGACATGTCTGCGCTCCTTATCAAAACAGGATAAAGCACCGATCCGGTTACCCTCGGATCATGCTCATTAACTGGTTTTAGGCTAATTTGTGCCGTTTTCTCCATCGGCTGTGTTGTTAGCCGCGATTTTTTCGAGCAATTCGTAATAGACCTTGTTAACGAAAGCCACCTCGTGAAGTCTGACCGCTTCTATGTAGCCGGCTGGGTCGAAGAAAGCTTGAGGATCGTACGCCTGACCGGGCGCGTGTTTCTCATGAAATCCATAGGCACTTTTATGAGATGACACCCAAATATCGGGACTCAGTTTTCGCTGCGACTCAAACGTCTGCTCGAAGTCTGCTGCTATGCCGTGATAGGTGGGTTTGATAGCAACGTTCACACCCTCGTTGATATAGGCCATGTTCACCACTAACACGTCAAAACTGTCGCCAGATTCGGTAATCGTCATTGCATAGGAGGCGCTTCCCTCGGTGTGTCCCGGGTGCTCCAAGACCCTCAGGCGAATATCTCCCAACTCGATGACGTCACCATCAGCAATCAGACTATCCACCGTCACGGGACGGAAGGACTCGATGCCGCCAATCAGCGGATCGCTCAACCCTCCATCCTCTAAAAACGATTTATCAGCCTCCGTGGCAAGCAGGCGAGCACCCGATTGCTCTTTGATCAGCGCGAGGTCCGCTGTGTGGTCAAAATGCGCCTGAGTGGTCAGCAGTATTTTGATATCAGCCATGCGCAAGCCAAGGCTTTTCAGGTTGCTCTCGATCATTGCAGCAGAGCCTTCAAGTCCTGTATTGATGAGAATGTGACCGGCGTCAGATGTAATCAGGAACGAGCTGAGATCATAGCCACCCACGTCGTAAAGGTTCCCGATAATTTGCGTGGCTGGGTAGTTCTGACTCCACGCGGGCGGCATGGTCATATTGAAGGCATCTTCAAATGCCGCCGTATAATTCTTTTCAGCACCGATTGCCGTGATTGCGCAGAAAACCAAGCTCAAAGCGGCAGTATGTGGAAGGGCAAGCGTGCCTTGCCAATGACTTATTATGAGTCTCTTTCGCCGTGTAGTCACAGAGCGCTCCTTCTTTCGAGGCATCTTCGTTCGGGGACCTGACCTCATCATAGGCACAAGCTTAGCGCCCCGTCGACTCTAGACATACTGTCTACAACAGCGTCAATGCGTTTTCAGGTGGTCTTCCGATGACCGCCTGAGTGGCAGAAATGATGACAGGTCTCTCGATCAGAATGGGGTTGCTCGCCATTGCGCTTATTAGCTCATCTTCAGGTGTGTCAGATGACAAATTGAGTTCTTTGAACGTGGCCTCGCTATGTCGCATGAGATCGATCGCTGATACGCCTAACAAGTTCAATGTACGTCTGATTTCGGTCTCGGTTGGAGGCGTCTCTAAATATTTAACCTGCCTGGGCTCAACCCCACGCTCCTCGAGTAATGCCAAGGCTGTTCGAGACTTTGAGCACCGTGGATTGTGCCAAATTGTGATTGTCGTCATGTGCTGTCCTTAGTGGCGCGAGAATCGGGATAGATGTCGTGTATAAAACAAGTACGAAATTCGATGAAAAGGGTGCGAGCTTTGCCGCAGAAAACCAACGCATTCCTTACCCCAGAGCGCGTTGCTCCCGTTGGGTATTTTTGGGTACTGTGACAATGCAATAATTTTAACAAATCAGAGGGATGCACCGTGGCAGTTGTTATCGATCGCGAATTTAAAGCCTCAGCGGAAGCGCTTTGGGAAATCTTAGGCACGCCAGATCGTGTCGACTGGGTGCCGGGTGTCACAAGCTGCACCTTTGATGGCGAGGTTCGCTCGCTCGACCTGCCGGGTGCAGGCGCAATCAAGGAGCGCATACTGAATCACGATAACGACGCTCGCATCCTGGAATATTCCTGCTTCGAGAGTCCGGGTGCGTTGGAGTGGCACCGAGCAAAAATGGAAATCACGGCCACCGATGCTGGCTGTCGTTTGCAGTGGCGGGCCCACGTGAAGCCTGACGTCATAGAGCCCTTTATTGAGGGCAGCATGGAGGGCTGCATTGCCCGCCTTGAGGAAATGCTCCAGTAACCTAAACGATTAAATTTAAGGTCGATCGCCAGCGGGGCTTTTTGGCTGATTTGGTCTGAACACTCAGGAGATAACAAGAATGACTTTTGAAACGATTCTTTACGATGTCGAGGACGGCATTCTGACCATTACGCTCAACCGTCCCGACCGCTTGAATGCCTTTAACAACGAAATGCGCGACGAGGTTCTCACGGCGCTGGACATGGCGGACGCGGACGATGATGTCAAAGCCATTATTTTTACGGGCTCGGGTCGTGCGTTCTGTGCCGGTGCTGATCTGGGTGGGGGTGGCGACACCTTTAATTACAAGCCCAAAAAATCGGGTATTCCGCGAGATGGTGGCGGCATGCTGACCTTACGGATTTTCGAGTGCCTTAAACCTGTTATCTCTGCATGCAATGGTCCGGCGGTTGGCATCGGCGCCACAATGCAGTGTGCTATGGATATCCGCCTTGCCTCCGAAAACGCGAAGTATGGTTTCGTATTTTCCAAGCGAGGCATCGTCCCGGAAGCGGCATCAAGCTGGTTCTTGCCCCGTGTTGTGGGTATCAGCACTGCGCTCGAGTGGACCTTCTCAGGTCGGGTATTCAAGGCCGATGAGGCACTAGAGCGTGGGTTTGTTAGAACGGTTTATCCTGCGGATGATCTTCTCCCCGCGGCTCGCGCACTGGCCAAAGAGTTCTGCAATGAAACCTCAGCGGTATCGGTCGCTATGGCACGTCAAATGATGTGGAAGATGCTGGGTGCTGACCATCCGATGGAAGCTCATCAAATCGACTCGCGAGGTGTCTACTTCACGGGTAAGTCAGCTGATGCGCAGGAGGGGGTTAAGTCATTCCTTGAGAAGCGACCAGCCAACTACCCCGGTCAGGTGAGCAGTGACATGCCCGAGTTTTTCCCCTGGTGGGAAGAACGGGAGTTTAAGTAGCTCTTAACCCCCTAGTGCTCAGGCCAGCAGTTTTTCACTCTGCCGCTATTTCTTTGAATTGATAGATAGTGCGCTGCCGATAGGTAGTGCCTGGCTCAAGTATGATGCTCGGGAAATTCGGCTGGTTGGGTGCATCAGGAAAACCCTGGGCCTCAAGACAAAGACCCGATCTGGGCGCAAAGGGCGCATTCAAGCCATTGCCTGTATATACCTGTAGCGCAGGCTGTGTTGTGAGGACGTCGAGCTGAAGTTGTGTCGCGCGAAGCCGAAGACTCGCTGCGCGGCGAAGTTTTCCGTCGTCGGGTAGCACAAAATTATGATCAATCGCGGCATCCCCGAGGGCCCTCCAGCCAGAGTAATCAAGCGTGGAGCCTTTGAGCCGTGCAATCTCGCCCGTGGGGATGAGTCGGTCACTCACTGGCGTGTAGCGCCCCGCATTTAGTTTCAGCTCGTGCTCGTAAAGAGGGCCGCCGAGGTTGAAATAGGCGTGGTTCGCCAAATTCATGACGGTCGTACGGTCGGTCGACGCGGCAAAATCAAACTGAAGACTCAGATCCTCCAAGAGTTCGTAACGGACCGTGATGAGTCGGTCTCCCGGGAAACCGTGGGCAAGGTGGGTTAGTGCGAGTGAGAACACGACCGAGTTGTCAGCACGAGTGGGCGACGCCTGAAACGTTTGTTGATGAAGCCCATTGATCCCGCCATGCAGTACATTCGATCGGGCAGGCTCGTTAATCTCCAATGCGTGCTTGCCGTTAGGTAGGTCGAAACAACCATCTTTCAGTCTATTTGCAACCGGACCCACGGTGGCGCCAAGGTAATAGGGGTCTGAATCGAACTCTGCGGGTGAGGAATAACTCAGTACGACGTCTGATCGTGGGTTTGCACCAAAGCCACACAATGTAATGCCCGCAATCGTTGCGCCCTTATTGAGCAGCTGGACGGTAATCTGTCGCTCGTCGTCTGCGGTCTTGCGGAAAATGGTGTGGCTGTCGTGCATAACTCAGCATAACCGATATTCGTCGACGTCTTGCGTGATGACGATCAGGACGTATGCCGATATTCTTAGCGTTTGTTAAAAGCAACGTTCAATGAAAGCTGCGTGCAGTAAACCAAGAGAACAGGATGCCAACGAGCGAGCAAACCATCGTCAAACGTCTCACAGAATTGGTGGCAGCAGACTCTGTCAGCTCCCCTGATCCGTCCTGGGACAGCAGCAATCGCAGAGTGATAAACCACCTCTCTGACTATGCGGAGCGCGATGGCTGGGCCGTCGACATACATGAGCTAGAGTCGACAGCGGATGGAAAAGCGAACCTGATTGCGACCTTTGGCAACACACATAACCTAGGAGACGAGCCAGCCGGTTTAGTTCTCTCAGGTCATACGGATACTGTGCCGTTTGATGCCGGAGGTTGGGCGTCTGACCCCCTGAAGCTCACAGAGCGGGATGGCAGGCTCTATGGTCTGGGCAGCACGGACATGAAAGGCTTTTTTGCCGTGGCGCTGGAGGCCGTATCAGCCTTTGACCCGGCTAAATTTAAAGCGCCGTTGTACTTACTTGCGACTGCCGATGAAGAGAGCACGATGAGAGGCGCTCGCTCACTGACAAAAGCACAATTACCCCTGGCAAGAGCTGCCGTTGTTGGCGAGCCTACCGATCTCCGGCCTATGCGGATGCATAAGGGCATCATGATGCAAGGCGTCACTTTACGCGGCCAGAGCGGTCACTCGTCAGACCCTGAGTTGGGTAATAACGTCATCGAGGCTTTGCCTACGCTGTTATCTGTGCTGTCTCAGTATCGCGATGAACTGGCTAAGACGTTTCGTTGTGAGCTGATGGCTGTTCCTGTGCCAACAATCAATTTTGGTTGCGTCCACGGTGGCGATAGTCCCAACAGGATCTGTGGGGAGCTGGATTTTAGTTTTGATGTGCGAATGCTGCCGGGTCTCGAGTACGCCGACGTAGAGCGTGATTTGAATGCCAGGCTAGTTGAGATTGCAGCGCTGCATGACATCGATATTGAGATGCGCCGTTTGGTTGAACCTGTGCCGGCCTTCGAGCAGGCTGAAGGCAGTGAGTTAGTGGTTGCCTGTGAGCATGCGTCGGGGCAGACAGCCGATGCTGTCAACTTTGCAACTGAGGCACCATTTTTAAAGTCGCTAGGACTGGAAACCATTGTCATGGGTCCTGGCTCGATAGACGTCGCTCATCAACCCAACGAGTACATGCCGCTCGATCAGATTCAGCCAGCGATCGACACCCTACGGACACTGATTAACCGATACTGCATGTAAGTTTCAGCGTGGGGTGTAGGGCGTGTAATTGTGGGATGTGATTGTGGCCTGTGATTGATAGCGCTGTTTGTTCGCAGGGTGCGCGTGAAGAAAAAGTCCGTTGTAAAGCACGGCGACGAGTAGAGGTTGGAGTAAGTCGATGGATACGATGAAAGCTATTCGAGTGGACGTCTGCGGCGCAGCAGAGCAGATGTCGGTCAAGGAGGTACCGTTGCCCCAACCAGGTGCGGGAGAGGTGCGGGTTAAGCTAAAAGCCTGCGGTATTAACCTCATCGATACCTACCACCGCTCGGGGCTTTACCCACTGTCGTTGCCAACGGGCTTGGGGTGCGAGGGCGCAGGTCTGGTTGATGCGCTGGGCGAGGGCGTTGATGACCTGAACAAGGGAGACCGTGTCGGTTTTGCCATGGCCATGGGCGCTTATGCCGAGGCGATTGTTTTACCCCGCGCTGCATTAGTCAAAATCCCCGCGGGTGTCAGCGATGAGGAAGCCGCCGCGGTGCTGCTAAAAGCAATGACGGTGGATTATTTATTTAACGATACCTGTCCACTGACCGGCGGTGAGACCGTTCTCTTCCATGCAGCCGCCGGTGGCGTGGGTCTGATTGCCTGTCAATGGGCCAAACAGAAGGGCGTTAACTTAATAGGGACTGCGAGTACACAAGCAAAATGTGATCTGGCCGTGAGTCATGGCGCTGAAGCCTGTCTCTTGAGCGACGATCCTGAGCTATCCGATAAGCTTCGAGCGCATGCAACTGATGGATTTCCTGTGGTCTACGACAGTGTGGGTCGATCGACCTATCGACTGAGCCTCGGCTTGCTTGCGCCTCTGGGTACGTTCGTCAGTTTTGGTAATGCATCCGGTCCCATTGATGCCGTTGTCCCCGGGGAGCTTGCTCTGTCCGGATCGCTCTACTTTACGCGCCCAACCTTAGCTACTCACATGGCACGACTGGGGTGGATGCAGGCATCGGCGGATCGTATTTTTGGCCTCATAGAAGCGGGGCATCTCACGGTTGATGTGAATCAGCGATACCCACTGAGCGACGTGGTTAGAGCGCATAACGACCTGGAAGGACGCCGTACGACCGGAAGTTCGGTCCTGATTCCCTGAGTTGAGGTTCCTACGGCTTGCCTGCTGGGTCTCGTCTCGAGGGAAAACCACCATTGAGAATGAGTCTGATACGCGATAAAACAGGCAACGAAAAACAAAAATAACATCTAGGAGTACACGCGTATGCGAGCGAGTTACAAGGCCATGAGCCCGTTTATGTCGGCGGAAGAAGCGACAACCATGTTGCGTATTGCCGAAGAACAACGCGTGTTTCGCACCTACGCGGAAGAAGCACTTAATGACGGAATTGGAGAGTCATTACCGCAACGTTTCGATGCCGCCTTCAACTACATTCAGCACGGCATCGATGGCCTGGGTAACAATGATGACGTCAGCACAGCGGCGCAGCGTACCAATTATTTCCGAGAAACCTACGCCTATGGTGACGACATTCAGGCGCCGGGCGTCGAGGCGTTTTTCAATCATCCTGACTTGTTAGCGGTCGCTGGCGAGGTCACGGGTCGCTCACTGGTCGTTCCTGCCATCGTTTACGCCAATATCCTTACACCGGGGCAGGAATTAGCGATTCACACCGATGTTCCGGAGTTTAGAGGTGCAGATCGGAAGCGCATGCCGCAGTGGCTCCTCGTCACTATGCTGCACTCGGGTTTGTTTGATGAATATCGCATCCCCATTGCCACCTGCGTCTCGTGGTTTGGTGCTAATCCGGGCGGCGCGTTTGCCTATTTTCCCGAGGGTCCTCAGGGGCGACGGGAATCCATGCCGGCAACGCACAACACCGCCATATTGATCGATACTGACAAGGTGTTTCACGGTGTTGAGCGGGTAGCGTCAAAGTCGTTTTTCCCCGAAATCGATAAAGGTGCAACGCTAAGCTTTGAGGGAGGTGCCGGTTGGTCGCTCGCTAAACCCGATGGTAGTGAAGTGGCGCGTTACCAATGGGAGGATTTGCGGTACTCAATTTCGTGGAAAGCCTACTGTTTTGCCGATGAGGCAGAAAAAGTAAAGTGGGCCGATAAAACGGATGATCTGACTCTCGATTACATTCTCGAGACATTGGAATCGGAGTTGAGAACACGTGGTGTTCTGACGGGCGCGCGGCCGGATCCAACGAGCTTTGCTCAAGCGCTGGTTAACGAGTTCATTCGGTTCCCGGCAGCGAAGGTAGCCTAGAGTCGTCTTTAGTCCCGCAGCCTTTCGACGCCTCCATAAATCACCCGTTGAACAACAGTAGGGAGCAGGAGATTCTCCACGAGCCAGCGTGAGAGACGCGTTGTCTTGCCGGAGTCCTGATGCAGTGTGAGCCCGTCAGCTTGTGGTCCAACAATTGACCCCCATCGATTCGTCGGAGGAGCGTAGTGCTTATTTGCCGGTTTACCAACGGCCTTGCGTTTAATGTTGTTCACCAAAATACCGTAGGCCCAATTTCGAGCAGATGATCGCGCTGGATCGGTTGATGCCACATCACCGATGGCAAAAAGACAGTCGCTACCGACCACTTCAAGCGTATTTTTGGTTTTTACAAACCCTTCATCATCGAGAAGGGCGTCGGGTAGGTACTGTGTATGCGGTTTGCGGTTGCCCGTAGACCATATAATGGCATCGGCCACGGCGGACTGGCCCGACTCAAACCGTATGTTTCCTGCGCTAGGCGCGGGCTCCTCGGCGATAGCTCGACGCCCGCTGAAAATCTGTACGCCCGCAGTAGTCAATTCGCGGTGGTAATATTGTCGAGCCTCGTCGTGATATCCAGGGAGCGGGAGATCCGCTGAGACATAGAGAGAGACCATTTTCTCAGGGTAGGCGCGACGAATGTTCAAGGCACAGCTAACACCACAGGGCCCGCCTCCAACAATGGCTAGGGTATTGGCGTCGCGGATAGTCGTTGCGTCCTGCTCCAACCGTGCATCGATTTGCGCCTCTGACCGCAAGTGATCGTCGCGCCAGAAGCCATTAGAGGTGCCTGAGGCAATGACCAGGAAGTCAAAGGGGATCAATGTTTCGTCATTGCCCTGATCAACCACTAGCACCGTTTTATTGGCGAGGTCGACGCATTCAGCTTTAGCATGGTGGATTTC
This sequence comes from Halieaceae bacterium, assembly GCA_902547755.1. GTDB lineage: Bacteria > Pseudomonadota > Gammaproteobacteria > Pseudomonadales > Halieaceae > Luminiphilus. Next base: position 9,145 of record CACCPA010000001.1, read on the forward strand.
AACATCCGCTAGGGCTTTGAATCGTCGCAGCGGCGTATTGTAGTAACGGTTCCACCAACTCAAATCCGCCAGTCTTTTACCGAGTTCCTGCCCGCTGACAAGATTGGGCTTGGTACTGATGCCAATGACGTTGAAATAACGGCTCAGCCGAGTAGCCACTAATACGCCAGTGTCGCCCATGCCAATAATTACAACGGTTTGAGCTTTTGTTTGACGTCGGGACATTCGGCGATCTCAGCAGACTTGATGTTCTTCGTTTCAGGCTTGGATTACCTGACACCTAACGGTGTACGCTCGGCAGTGTAACGAGTTCGATGATTACATGAGGTTGCCATGAGCATACGAGAAGCAACACTTAACGATGTGGAAGCCATTTCACCTTTATTCGATGCATACCGAGTGTTTTACGAGCAAACGAGTGATCTGGACGGTGCGGCAAAGTGCCTAAACGAAAATCTTTCTTGTCACCGAAGCCACGTATTCGTATTCGAGGAAGCTGACACAGTGCTCGGATTTACGCAGCTGTATCCGGCATTTTGCTCTGTTGCCATGAAGCCGTTTTTTGTTCTTTACGATTTGTATGTGGTGCCGTCAGCACGAGCAAAAGGGGTCGGTACGTCCCTGCTACGGTTCGCGCATGATTGGTCAAAAGCACAAGGCGCTTTTCGCGTGGATCTTGAGACGGCACATACTAACGTGACAGCAAAATCGGTTTATGAGGCTTTAGGTTATGAGCTCGATACCGAATTCAGGAAGTACAGCTTCGACCTTGCCTAAGGGTAAGCAAAGGCAGTAATTTTCGTCACTTAATATTCGTTAGGTCAGACACAAGGTCTGACGCAAAAAGAAACCATGTCAGGCACTCTCTCACGGACGACTTCAAACCTATGATTTTGATCAGACACTTCGGTACTAAAGCCTTCGTAAACGCACTGTCGTTGATTTTATTGTCGTTTTCGCTCGGTTCTGCAGAGCGGGCTTGGACGGCCGGTGTTCAGCGAGGCGAGGAGGGGCCATCAACCCTTAAGGCGATGGGCGTTGTCATACCGCCGCCAGCGCCTGATCGCAGTGCTGATGAGGGTGAAGGGCCATTCGATCGCTTAGTCATTGAAAATGTCATGCTGGTGAACGGCTTGGGTGCTCCTCCGCGAGGTCCTGTTTCCATCGTCATAACGGGCAATAGCATTGAGAAAATCTCAGGTTACCCGCCAAAACCTCAGCCAGGTGAGCGGCGTTTAGATGGAGAGGGTATGACAGCGTTGCCCGGCTTTATTGATGCTCATGTGCACATCGCGAATCCTTACGAGGGCGTGGTGGGGCCAATTACGCCGCCCGAGTATGTGTTTAAGCTCTGGTTGGGTCATGGCATCACTACTGTGCGTGATACAGGATCCGTCATGGGTCTCGAGTGGACTGTGGGTCAGTCAGAGCGAGCGGCACGTAACGAAATTGCGGCTCCTGACATCATTCCCTACGCCATGTTTCCGGGCACCTCGCTGGCGCAATTTGAGATCAGTTCCGAGGAGGATGCTAGGGCTTGGGTTCGCGCTGTGAAGAAGCGAGGTGCAAAGGGCGTCAAGTTGCGTGGTGGAACGGCGGAAGCCTTGGCAGCGGTGTATGACGAGGCGCAGAAGCAGGGCATGGGTACAGCTAGCCATCATGATCAAAACGGTGTGTACCACATGAATGTTTTGGATAGCGCGCGCCTCGGGCTCGATAGTATGGAGCACTGGTACGGCTTGCCAGAAGCCATGTTCACCGACCGAACCATTCAGGACTATCCAGCCGACTACAACTACTCTGACGAGCAGTGGCGATTTGGTGAGGCTGGTAACCTGTGGAAGCAGTCAGCTGAACGCGGCAGCGAGACGTGGCAGGCAACCATCGACGAGTTGCTCGATCTTAACTTCACCCTGGTACCAACCTTTACGATCTACGAAGCCAATCGTGATGTCATGCGTGAGCGAAATGCTGAGTGGCATGAGGACTATACGCTGCCTGCTTTGATGCGTTTCTTTGAGCCCGACCCGCGGCTTCATGGCTCCTATCACTTCGACTGGACTACGGGCATGGAAGTCGCTTGGCGCGATAACTTTAGGCGCTGGATGAGTTTCATTAATGATTTTAAAAATGCCGGAGGTCGTGTGGCTGCAGGCTCAGACTCAGGATTTATCTACAAGCTGTTTGGCTTTGGGTACATCCGAGAGTTGGAGATGCTCCAGGAGGCAGGGTTTCATCCATTAGAAGTGGTCCAGGCAGCGACGCGCAATGGCGCGGAGCTTCTCGGAATGGAAGATGAAATTGGGTCCATTTCACCGGGTAAGCGCGCTGATATTGTCCTTGTCGAGGGTAACCCGGTGTCAAACTTTAAGCTCCTGTATGGAACCGGTCACATGAAGCTCAATCGCGATACCGGTGTTATCGAGCGGGTGGGTGGCGTTTCTTACACTGTGAAAGACGGTGTGATTTATGACGCCAAGGCCTTGCTGTCCGATGTGCGCGATATGGTGACCACAGCGCGAGCGGCCGAGGCGCCGTAAGACCCAACTGCCCGAGTGGTCGTTAGATAAGGCGTGTCAGAGACGACTATACCGAGCTAGCAAGTCCTATCGTTTGGCGAAGGTTTTCTCTTCACCTTGCAGACCTAGCTTCTCATCGAGTAGGGCAACTTTCTCAGCAATGCGCTCTTTCAGGCCATCTCCCATGCGTCTGCGCAAAATCGAAGCTGCGACGGCACCCAGTACACCAAGTGTGGCCAGCGTGCCGAAAAGGTAACGATAGCCCTCCTGACCGGGGAAGGTGTCAGAAATGACGCCAAAAAAGAGGTAACCGAAAGAGGAGGGTGCGTATACAACGAATGAGGCGACTGCAATCACAGAGCCTGAAAAACGCGGCGGTAGCCCCATTTCTCCATACGGTGCGAAGTAGAGAGCGCGCATGAAGAAAATCATGAAAAAGAGTGGCACTAGCAATGCCATTGCAATCCAAACAAAGTCCTGCGAGTTGGGGAGGAGGGCGAGCGCTACACCCAACACCGCCACGACCACGAGGCCTGCTCGCATGCCACCCACCGCACCCCCGAATACGCGATTAGTCACAAAGCTAGCCACGAAGGCCGAACCAATCCGTCCCGCGGACGTTGAGAAAAGAGCGAATATCGATGCTGCTATCGCGGGTAAAGTGAAGCTCTCATTGAGATAGGTCACGTAGAAGGGAAGACTGGTGTAGGCAAAATAAATGAAGAAACCGACGAGGCCTGTCAGCCAAATTTCTGGCATCGATAGCGTCAACTTCATTCCCTCGCGAACCTCTTGCATCATCGTGCCGGATGAGTCGCTGGATTTTAAAAGAGGCTTATCGGGTAGGGTAAACCAGCTTGTAATGCCCAGTGCCACCATGACTCCGCCGTTAATCATGAAAGCCACCTCCAAACCGAGGACGCTATATCCAAGGAGGGCATAAAGACCCAAGGTGATGGCATTTTGCAGAAACTCGATCAGGCCTCGTCCACCCTCGAGGAAACCGAAGACCTTCGATTGCTGCTCGTCGGACGTCGATTTTCTGACTGAAGACAAAATGGCAGGCCAAAATGCGCCCTCGCAACAGATGGCCAACACCAGCAGTAGTCCCAGTAGCGCATTAAAGTCCGAGGTTTTTCCCAAGAAGAAGGTGGTAATCCCACCAATAATCATGGGTATTGCAATCAGCTTTTGCGGCGCAAATCGGTCTTGAGCCCATGAAAGGGCGACATACATGAAGTTACTTGCCAGTCCGTAAATCGATAGTAATAAACCAAACTGCGTTTTTGATACATCCCACAATTCTAGGATTTGCGGGAGTAATACTCCCTTCATTGCCAACAGCGCAAACATGAATTGCGAGCACAGTGTGATCAGTACGAAGTTAAGAAATATTCGGCGCGATGCGAAAACTGGTTGGTCAGGCAAACGGGAAGCGGGATTCATGGCAACGTCTTACTGAGGGTTACACGCAGCACTATAACAGTCGTTCAAAGAACCGTGAGTATCTTTTGAGACGGTCAGTTTGGACTATTTGGGCTACCGGAATTTCGAGATAGTCTGGCACCGCGTTGGTGTCTTCGGTCTAGCGTGAAACGCGTGATGAAAACAATGACGAATAAAAAGGTCGCTAAACTTTGAATGATTCAACACAGAATGTCACAAGCCCTGCACCCCACCACTTATATTCGAATCGCTATCGGTATTATGTCCTCGCGCTGCTGACGCTGGGTTATGTGTTCAATTTTGTCGACCGCCAGGTGATGACCATTCTCATCGAGCCGATCAAGGCTGAGTTTGGTGCGACAGATACGCAGATGGGCTTCTTGTCAGGTCTCGCATTCGCGCTTTTTTACGCCACCTTGGGTATACCTGTGGCTCGTCTTGCCGACAGATGGTCAAGACGCAACGTACTGACCATATCCATGACCACGTGGAGTGCGGTCACCGCCTTATGCACAACGGCTACGGGATTTTGGCACTTGCTGCTTCTACGCATTGGCGTGGGTGTTGGCGAGGCGGGTGGTACACCACCATCGCAATCGTTGTTTGCAGATTACTTCGCTCCGGAAAAGCGAGCCTTCGCTCAAGGCATTCTGGCCACTGCCCCGAATATTGGCATCTTGGTAGGTCTGTTCGGTGGCGCTGTAATTGCCGAAGCGTATGGCTGGCGTACCGTATTTCTGGTGTTTGGCATTCCCGGCGTGTTACTCGCTGCTCTCATTCAAATAACGGTCAAAGAGCCTCCCAAGCTCAAGCCAGCTTCAGAAGTAGTCGATCAGGGCCTGTTTAGCGCTCTCAGGCACATTGTCAGATTGCCATCGTTTATCCATATCATGGTAGGTGTTGGCTTTACTGGCTTCGCGGGCTACGGCCTCGGTGTTTGGTCGCCGAGTTTCCTGGTGCGAGTGCACTCAATGAGCTTGGTCGATGCAGGTTTGTATCTAGGTCTCAGTGGAGTGTTTGGTGGTGGCTTGGGGACTATTTCGAGCGGACTCATGGTTGACGCGTTGGCGCGACGAGACCGGCGGTGGCAGTTGTGGGTGCCCGCCATCGGGATTTTTCTCGCGCTACCCACTCAGCTTGCATTCCTGCTCTGGCCGGTCGAGCACCGTCTAATGATCGGCTCAGTCGATCTACCCTTTGCACTGGTGTTTATGGGTTTGTCGGCCGTTTTTGCCAGCTTTTGGATAGCACCAAGTTACGCTGCGGTTCAGAACCTGGTACCTCAGCATTGGCGGACCCAAGCCTCTGCGCTCATGTTGTTAGCGATTAATCTGCTGGGGATGGGTCTCGGGCCATTGCTTGTCGGTATGCTGAGTGATGGGTTTTCAGCCTACGGTGATGATTCTATCCGCTATGCTTTATCGATAGGCGTCAGTTTAAGTGTCGTTGGAGGTATCGCCTACCTGAGTGGCAGTACGAAATACGCCAGAGCTATCGCCCAATCAGAGGAAGGTGCTGACACGTAAGGCCTTTTAAGCGCGCTGCTAGGTGAGCGTGCAGTGAGGTTTTTTCTAAATACTATCCCGATACCGAGTGCGGCTGGGGGTAGTTAGTATTGTGGTTCGGCGATCGCATACGCAGGACCGGCAGGGCTAAGGGGGATAACGATGAAGTTCTTTGACTGGCATTAAAGACAGACGGAATGGTGGCTGGACAGACTGGGAATTACACCCTATGCCGCGCTTTGGTTCGCATACTTAAAAGGAGTGGTGACGACGCTTCTCGTGCTGCGGTTGCTAGGCTATTTTTAGCGGGAAAGTGAGGGTGTAGAAGGAGGCGTGAGGGAGTAAAAACACGCCCGGACAGGGCCCGGGCGCACAGCGAGGTTACTCGCCTGAGGCCATAACCGAGTCTTTAACAGCAAGCAGGAAGTTCGCTACCACCATTCCAGCAATCATTACCGCGATATTGTCGATAATGCTGTTCAACGGTGCACCAATGGCTGGAATAGCATCCAGTTGGTTGGCCACTGTTGGCATTGCAACTGCCGCGACGGTGTAGGCCATACGACCTGCCATGTCTGCAGTTGGGTTCATGGAACCGCTGACCAATCCTAAAACGACTAGGATCAGGGCGGACTAGGCAGCAAGCTGACCGACAAATACGGCGGCAATCGCAACCACTACACCAACGGCTGTTAAGATTTGGTTAACGTTCATAGTCTTATCCTTATTGTTACCAAGTTTGTCACTGTGCTCACCCTGCCCCATATCCGATGGAGTTGTTGTTATCGGAAGCTACAAGGAAGACAGTGATCCCAAGGTAACAACAGAAATGACTAAATTGGGTATTTCATCGCCACAAAAGTTCGTTTTATCGTAATTTTTACGTTTATCGCCGGCGCGCCTTCCAGGTTCCGCCGTACTGATAATGGCTACCAGATCCCTGCTTAAACGCCGTGAGACACGCTTCACACCTAAACAGCCAGTTCGTACTGCTCTGACTTCTACTGCGATACAAAACGGGGAAGGTGGCCTGACAGTCTGCGCACTGTTTTTCTCGTTTTGATCTTGTTGTCATAGATGCTTGAGGTCGGTTCGGGTTCGGGACTTTCGATGATGTCACCTAGTGATTTCACGGGGTCTTGAAGCGGTTCATGGTGTAAACTATTTGTGACTACGCTGTAGTCGCCGATATGTATCGTTTGAGCTATGAGAAAGGCAAACAGATGAACGACAAAGTAAAAGCTGATCTCATCCCTACCGTCACCGTTTTCAGTGGCGAAAAGTTCGTAACGCCTGCGGGTGTTCACGCGATAAAGGATGGCATTAAAACTGCTAAAGAAACGGCACCACGGTTGAAGAAGCCCGATTTTTTGCGAATGCGCGTCCGGCATTCTCCAAAATACGAATCGGTCAAAGACATCGTCAATCAGCACAGACTGGCTACCGTTTGCGAAGAAGCAAAGTGTCCCAATATCAGCGAATGCTGGTCAGCGGGAACGGCGACCATCATGCTCATGGGCGATGTCTGCACGCGTGCCTGCCGATTTTGCTCTGTGAATACGGGTAACCCGCGCGGATGGTTAGATCTTGAAGAGCCTGTGAACACGGCAAAGGCAGTTCAACTCATGGGGCTCGCCTACGTTGTGCTTACGTCAGTCAATCGCGATGATCTGGCCGATGGCGGCGCCGGGCATTATGCCGAGACCGTGCGTGAGGTGAAAAAGCTCAATCCGCACACAGGTGTTGAAGCCCTTACCCCTGACTTTTTAGGTTTTGAGTCCTCCATCGATGTCCTTCTAGAGTCTGGTCTCGATGTGTTTGCACAAAATGTTGAGACAGTAAAACGTCTCACACACCCGGTTCGCGATCCGCGTGCAGGCTATGAGCAAACGCTGAATGTATTGAAGTATGCGGCTGAACAATCCAACGTCATCACAAAGACCTCGCTGATGTTGGGGCTGGGCGAGACGGATGATGAATTGCTCGACTGCATGGATGACATGCGTGAGGCTGATGTTGACGTCCTAACTCTTGGGCAGTATTTGCAACCTACATCGAACCACCTTCCGGTGGAGCGCTTCGTGACGCCCGATGAGTTTGAGCGCTATCGCGAGTGGGGCTTAGAAAAAGGCTTCAAAGAAGTGGTATCAGGCGTCTTTGTGCGATCGAGTTATCGTGCGGAGCGAGTTCTCGAATTTAACAACGTTGGTTTACAGGAAGGCTAGGGGGCTCGCGTGACCAAGCGCAAGCTGCTATCGGAGGCCACGCTGTGGCAGGCCTTGAGTGATCGATCTCAAAGAATCAGATCGACACTTTTGGCGTATCATGAAGTGGCACACTCAATGCGCCGTTTGCTGGTGCAAGTTGAGTCGTAATAGAGCTGGCTGAGAGAGACACGGAACAGTGACTGAATTCAAACGCGTGGGGTTATTGGGTCGTCGTGAGCACCCTGGGGTAGCACACGTTGTAGCCGAGTTGTTAGATCTGCTCGATAGCCGCGGCATTGATGTGGTCCTCGAGGATCGTCTCGCGACCTTGGCTCACTTTGAAACGCGAGCGATGCAGCCTCGCGATGCAATTGGCGCAAATGTCGACCTGGCCGTCGTAATAGGCGGCGATGGGAGTTTGCTGAGTGCAGCTCGTACGCTGGTTCGACACGACTGCCCGGTGATTGGTATCAACCGTGGCAGGCTTGGTTTTTTGACCGACGTCAGCCCAGATGATGAGCTCGTCTCTCACGTCACCAGTGTGCTGGATGGAAACTACTCGACTGATAAGCGTTTCCTGTTAGATGTAGAGGTCTATAGTGACGGCGTACAGACGGGGCAGGCCGAGGCGCTGAACGATGTGGTCGTAAACTCGGGTACTTCAGCACAGATGATTGAATTTCAGCTACAGGTTGATGATGAGTTTGTCTACCGAATGAACGCTGACGGTTTGATTATTGCCACTCCAACAGGCTCGACCGCATACTCCATGTCGGCTGGCGGCCCCATCATGAATCCAAAGCTCGATGCGGTTGCCTTGGTACCCATGTTTCCGCATTCACTCACCAGTCGGCCCATGGTAGTGCACGGGGAAAGTGAAATTCGAATCGACACGCTTGAGCGCAATAAGAACAACCCACTGGTGACCTGCGACGGACAGGTATCGCTGACCCTGAAGCCGGGTGATTCGGTCCTTGTGCGCAAGAAGTCCAGGGCGCTACGTTTGCTCCACCCGCCGGGGTACAGTTTTTACGCCAGTTGTCGAGATAAACTCAGATGGTCTGATGCACTCACGTCCTGACATAACAACGCAGTGGCGTCAGGCACCGGTAACTATCTCGATTCTCGCCATTTCTGCAGTGGTTTTCGCGCTGATGAGCCTCTTTGGCGACGCCATTATCCTGGATTGGCTGGCGTTCAATAAAGTCCAATTCAATGGACGTCGTTTTGAGCTGGTGAGCCCGGGTAGTGAGTATTGGCGGTACGTTACACCAGCACTCATTCACTTCGGCTTGATTCACATTCTGTTTAACGGGCTTTGGATTTGGGAGTTCGGTAGTCGACTCGAGCTGAGGCTAGGTTCGATTTTTACGCTCAATTTATTTCTTGCAGGTTCCATTGGCGGTAACTTGCTACAGAGCTGGTGGAGCGGTCCGTCAATTTTCGGCGGCCTTTCGGGCGTCGTTTATGCCTACATGGGGTGCCTTTGGGTGATGTGGCGATTGCGACCCGGGTTGGTGCCGATTGATATGCCTGCGGTCTTCACCTTCATGTGGATTTGGCTGTTCATCGGTTTCACTGGAATTCTAAGAATACTAGGGTTGGGCTCCATTGCGAATGGTGCCCACCTGGGCGGTTTAGTGGTGGGTATCGTGACGGGTGTCATTATCACCCGACTATTTCCAAAGCGAGGCTGATACGTTGTCCAAGAATTATGAAGAAGCGATAAAGGCCATGCCGGCCGAGCTATACCAGCGGATGGTTGATGCGCTATCCGTGGGGAAGTGGCCAGATGGCCGAGAGTTGACGGATGCGCAACGCGAGCAAACGATGGATGCAGTCATACTGTGGGGTAAATTGCACTTACCTGAGAATCAGCGTATTGGCTTTATTGATAAGGGGTCAAAAGCGGGCAGTAGCTGTGACGACCCCGTACCCTTAAAGTGGCAGTGAGGAGTGGTAAACCTGCATGGCAGTTAGTGGAAATTTACGGAAAATGGTCACCGAACTCTCGAGTGACGTGCAGTACCATCTTCCTATTGGTGATGAAAGAGTTCACTTGAACCCCTTGATAGGCAGCCATCTGACGGTGTCTTTTACCGGCGTGATTAACTGTATTGAATGCGACCGTAAGTCGAATAAGAGCTTCAGTCAGGGATACTGTTTTCCCTGCTTCAGGCGTCTCGCTGCCTGCGATAGCTGCATTGTGAGTCCAGAGAAGTGTCACTACGATGCGGGCACCTGTCGAGAGCCCGATTGGGCACAGTCGCACTGCTTCGTTGACCACATTGTCTACCTGGCTAATACGTCAGGTGTGAAGGTGGGCATTACGCGTCATTCTCAGGTACCAACACGCTGGATGGACCAAGGTGCGACACAAGCACAACCCATAGCTCGCGTTCAGCATCGTCAGCTGTCAGGCTTGCTGGAAACCGCACTTGCAAAGCATGTGAAGGATAAAACCGCCTGGCAAACCATGCTGAAAGGTAATGGTGAAGCCGTCTCACTTGAGGAGAAACGCCAGGAGCTCATGAGTCTTTGTGAGGGCGATATTCAGGCATTGCAGGACCGGTTTGGTCTGCAGGCACTGCAACTGCTCGAAGATGAGCCGACGGTCAGTATCAACTATCCAGTGGTCGAATTTCCCACTAAAGTCAGCGCGCATAATTTTGATAAGAATCCGCTGGTTGAGGGTAAGTTGATGGGCATTAAAGGACAGTATTTATTGCTCGATACGGGCGTGTTGAATATCCGTAAATTTGGCGGTTACCACATTGAACTGGAGACAAGGTGATGATGCGAGAGGGCGCACCTAAAACCATTTATCGGAAGGACTATACAGAGCCTGATTTCCTAATCAGTGATGTGGAACTTGCCTTCGAGATTGCAGACGGCAATACGCGAGTCACGAGCTCACTTCGCATCCAACGCAATGGTTCGCACAAGAGACCTTTAGTCCTCGATGGCGAGGGTCTCGGACTGATTCGTGTTTCAGTTGACGGCGGTAAGCTCGACGAGGGCGCCTTCAAATATGTCGGCGGAAAACTCACCATTGATGCTGTACCTGATGACTTCGCATTTGGTGCTGTGGTTGATATCCAGCCAGAGACCAACACCTCACTCGAGGGCCTCTACCGCTCCCGCACTATGTATTGCACCCAGTGTGAGGCAGAGGGATACCGAAAGATCACTTTTGGTATTGATCGCCCGGATGTTTTATCAACCTACACCGTGACCCTGTCAGCGGATAAGGCTAGCTGTCCAGTCCTTCTGAGCAACGGTAATGAGGTGTCTCGAACCGACTTGGCTGACGGGCGCCACCAGGTCGTTTGGCACGACCCTCATCCCAAGCCAAGTTATCTATTTGCCATTGTTGCCGGCGATCTTGAGCTCGTCTCTGATACCTTCACCACGCAATCAGGGAAAGTGGTAGACCTGCGTATTTGGGTTGAGGCCAAGGACATTGGCTACTGTGATCATGCAATGGAAACGCTGAAAGCATCCATGCGTTGGGACGAAGAGCGTTACGGACTTGAGTACGACCTAGACCTCTTCAATATTGTTGCCGTAGATGACTTCAACATGGGGGCGATGGAGAACAAGAGTCTGAATATCTTCAATACCTCCTGTGTATTGGCGCACCCCGACATCACAACTGACCTTGGTTATCAGCGCGTTGAGTCGGTGGTCGCTCACGAGTATTTTCATAATTATTCCGGGAACCGCGTGACCTGCCGCGACTGGTTTCAGCTCAGTCTCAAGGAAGGCTTCACCGTATTCAGGGATGCCGAGTTCTCTGCTGACATGAATTCGCGCGGTGTGAAGCGAATTGAAGATGTCTCGTTCCTGCAAACACACCAGTTTGCTGAGGATTCGGGCCCCATGGCACATCCGGTCCGGCCCGATTCGTTTATCGAAATTTCCAACTTCTACACGATGACCGTGTACGAGAAGGGCGCCGAAGTTGTCAGGATGCTCAACACCTTATTGGGCGATGAAGCGTTTTACGCAGGCGCCAAACTCTATTTCGATCGATTCGACGGCATGGCGGTGACCTGTGATGACTTTGTCGATGCCATGCAGGAAGCCTCGGGTAAGGACCTCAGTCAGTTCCGGCGATGGTATGAGCAGGCCGGCACGCCGGTGGTTTCGATTGAGAAAGCATTTGATGAGACCTCAGGCAGACTCGACCTAACCTTCACGCAGGCAAACCCACCGACGCCGGGTCAAGATGACAAGCCACCACTGCATATTCCGTTGACGTTGGCGTTGATGGAGAACGGTCAGCATGCGGACATGGGAAATGGCGCATCGTCTCGCGTGATGGAGTTGAAAGAGTCGACACAGACGTTCTCGTTTGAGGGTTTCAGTAGCGAACCCGTTATCTCAGCGTTGCGCGGATTTTCTGCGCCTGTTCGACTGAAGATGAAGCAATCCCAAGACAATTTAATTGCCTTGATGGGCGCTGATAACGATCCGTTTGTAAAGTGGGATGCGTCTCAGCGCTTGGCATACGCCGCAATCGATAGAGGCGCTAAAGCCTTAGAGCGAGACTACGTAGACGCATTGAAGCAGGTACTGTCCAGCGACATCGAGGACGCGATGAAGGCGCAGTTGCTCAGCCTGCCTACAGAGGCGTCGCTGGCCGATAGGGCTGCGCAAACAGGACTCGTTAACGTTCATGATATCCACGATGCCAAAACCAATGTGGCGGCTGCTGTAGGACACGCGTTGTCGAATGAGCTCGAAGCAATTGTGATATCGAGTCTCGCTGTGACGGACACCTACCAGCCAAGTGCTGAGCAGATTGGACGACGTTCACTGTTACATACCGCGTTGTCCTTATTGGTGGAGGGTGATCCCAAGTGGCTGATAACGGCGAGAAACATGTACTACGCGGCGACCAATTTGTCTGATCGTCTCTGCGCTGCGCGTTTGGTCGTTCACCAAGGTGACGATGTGCATCGAGCCGAGGTGCTGGAACACTTCTTTGACCACTGGCAGTCCGAGAACCTCGTGGTCAATCAATGGTTTGTGATGCAGGCGACTCGGCCCTTGGCTGATTGCGTGTCAGACGTGATCGCCTTGACAGATCATGCAGCCTTTGACTGGCGTAATCCGAATAAGGTTCGCTCGCTTGTCAGTGCCTTTGCGGGCGCCAATCCAACCGCATTCCATGCGCTGGACGGTGGAGGTTATCGCCTCCTAGGCGATGCTGTACGCCGCCTTCAGTCTGATAATCCGCAAATTGCGGCGCGTATGCTGGCGCCGATGACACGTTGGCGTCGATATGATCACGGGCAAGCGGTTATGCGAGGCGAACTGGAGTCTATTGCTGCCTTAGACGGGCTGTCGCAGGACGTTTACGAGGTGGTTAACCGGTCGCTCAGCGACAGTTAGCACGTCTCACTGACATCTCTTAACACCTCGGCCCGACGACGGTCGAGGTGAGTACGCAATCGCTCACAACCATTTTACGCAGTGGGATAGAGGGATCGGTAATCGGTCTGGTCGGTAGTCCCAAATTTGGGCTCATCTCTGACCGCCCTATACAGCGCGGCACCGCGAGTCCAGGCTTCATCGCTTTGACTGTAAATCGCCGCTTCCAGCGTGCTGACCTCATCAGCCAACGCCGACTCGCAGAGCCCTCTGAGTTGGTCCAGAGTTCTCACGGGCTGCTGGTAGTGCAGCGCTGCCCAACGGAGGAGCAGTTGTCGCGTTGCTGGCGCATCGTTCTGGCTCGTACTGGCTTTCATGGCCGTCAACAGCGGCCGCAAGGTTTCCTCGGTATGGTCGATGGCGACATCACTCGCGTTGCGGTCACGTGAGCGCCATAGCATGTAGGCAAATAGCAGCGCCAGAAGCCAGCCAAGACCCGCCACGGCGTTGAGCCAAACCGGTGTTGCTGTTGTCGTTTGCGTCTCAGCTGCAATGGCAGTGGGCTGGACTGGGCTTTGGACCACGGGGCTACCCACTGAAATGGTCGTCGAAGGCAGGATGGCAAACTGGAGTGAATCGGTTTCAGTGTTCCACCACGGGACCCTCACCTCGGGCAGTGTCCAAGAGCCACTGCCGCTGGCCACAAGCGCCTCGCTACGCGTTCGCTGTCCAAGAAACCCCTCTGTCCGCTCGATCTGGTCGCTGGATTCTTGGTCTGGATAAAGGCGAATCCCGGTGATCTTGCCGCTATCTGACATACTCGTAATCGATGGTAATTGGCTGCTCAACAAACCCTCTGCAGCCAAGGTCAATGTCCGGGTGGTCGAATCGCCAATCTCCATTGACTCGGGTGGTGTTGACCAGGACTGTGCCAGTTCGAGCGAGGCCGCTGGAAGCCAAACGTCACCGGGAAAGTCCTCAGGTACTGGCTTCACGTTAATAGCAATCGCGTCCTCTGACAGTCTAAACCGCTTACCTAAGCGCGCGCCCAGGAGTGATCGCCCCGGTAATACCTCGCGCGCCGTCAGAGACAAGGAAGGTATTTCGAGGGTTCCTCGCTGTTGCGGATAGATGGCGTAGCGGAGTTGGGTCACACGCCACAGACGACCGTTGATTTGGCGCTGAAAGTTTCGGCGAGTGAGCTCTTCGACGATGGCGCCACTGAGTTCGAGCTGAGTGACCTCAGCACCATCGAGGTTGATGGCTTGCTCGATAGTGACGGTCAAAACCATCTGCTCCTGTATGTAGACGTCGCGCTTGTCGATCTCGAGAGAGAAACGAACCGAATCATCTCCGCCGGTACTGACCGTTTGCGGATTCACGGTAATCGCAATCGGCGTTGTGCGGTTTCCCCCGGTGCTGAGTGAGGGGATGGAGAGAATACCATCGCGCAGGGGCAGGAGATCTAATGACAGGGTGCGAGTGGTCGAGCGCGCCCCATTGATGAACGATGTATTGGTTGAGCTACTGCTACTCAAGATTTCCCAATCAAATTGGAGCGCGGCGAGATCGAGTTGATCGAGTCGCTCGCTGGCATCACCGGTAATCGTGAGTCGCAAAGATTCGCCCATGCCGATGGTCTCGCGATCAACGTCAGAGCGTATTTCCGCTAACGAGATGGCAGAAAAGAACATCAAGCTCAGAAAGGTTAAAGCTCGCATCACGCTACCAGCGAACGTCTTCATCGGGTTCTTCTCCGTTTCGTAGGCGTTGAATCGTTTGATATCTAAATTTTCGGCGCAGTAGGCCGCCGGGATCATCGGGAACACGTCGTAGCCACTGCTCGAGAGCTTGCTGTTCTTCTAGCGCCTCGTTGAACCGCGCCAGCTGTTCCTCTGTTGCCTGCTCTAGCTCAGATGGGTTCATATCCTCGCTCATCTCACCGTCGGCGCTTGGCTGTGATTCCTGGTCACTGGGCTGTTGGTCGGAAGGGTCTGAACTACCTTCCTGAGACTCGCTGCTGCTGTCCTGGTCCTGTTGAGAGGAATCGCTTTCAGAGTCCTGTGACTCACCCTCTTGATCCGATTGATCGCTATTGCTGTCCTGATCGTTACCTTGTTGTTCCTGCTGTTGCTGTTCGAGTAACGACTTCACTAGCTCTCGATTGTCGATAGCGTCTTGCCGGTCGGGTTCCGCTTCAAGTGACCTGTCGTAACTGTCGATAGCGCCTTGAAAGTCACCGGATAGGGCAAGCGCGTTACCTCGGTTGTAAAGCGCATCGGCCGAATCGAGTTTTCCGAACTCGGCTGATGAGGAGCTAAAGTCACCAGCCTCGTAGTGTGCAGTGCCTCGCCAGTCTGGCGCCTCAAAGAGTGTTACCGCAAGCGCCGCATCGCCCTCCGCCAGTGCCTTCGCCCCCTTTTGATCGGCTGTGGACCAGAAGTTTTCCAAGGTGTTGGCGTTACTGGGTGCCGCATCAGTCATCAGAACCGCGACGAGCAGGGCGCTGAGTGCCCCGCGTCGAAACAAGGGCAGCATGAATAGGGCTGCTGCGATAGCGAGCCAGTAGCCAAGATCAATCCAGGTGTCGGTTTTACGTTCCAGTGAATCATCACTGGTAATGCTCGATTGAGCACCTGACAAAAGAGACTGAATATCGCTGTTATCAACAGATACATCGGTGCGCCGCGCACCAAGAGCTGTAGCAATCCGTTGAATTTCTTGTCGATCCACGGCTGGAATGACGATTTGGTCATTGTCATCGCGCAGAAAACCGCCATCAGGCAGAGGGATCGGAGCACCGGTGTCGGTTCCCATGACCAGAATACCCAAGTTAGCTCCCACGGAGCCCAGCAAACCCTCCACGCGAGACGGTTCAAACTTAGGTAAACCGTCGGTAATCAATAGCACGCTACCGTTAGTCAGGCCTGAGGTTTCCAGTAATCCCGAGGCAAGCGCGATGGCTTCAGTCGCGTTGGAACCCTGTAACGGCATGATGTCGGGTGCAAGAGCGCTCAGTAGGTTTTCAATCGTGCGGGTATCGTCGGTCAGTGGTGTGACCACATGCGCATCGCCGGCAAACACCACCATGCCTGTGACGCCCTCAGTGCGTGCATCCAGAATATCCATTACTTTCTGTCGCGCGCGACGGATGCGACTTGGCTGTGTATCGGTCGCCCACATCGATCGGCTGAGGTCGAGCACAATGACCAATGCGTCCGATTTTTCAAATACGGGCAGTTCAGCCCGTTCCAACGAGGGACCGGAGGCGCCGATTAATAGAAGGGGTAGGGTGAGCCACCACAACTGACGTAATCGACTGCTGCCGCCACCTTCTGTCGTGATGAGGTGCGGCAGCAAGTTAGGGTCGATCGCTTTGGCCCAGTCACCCCCTTGGACCTGTTTACGCCAGGCAAGCAACAGCAATGGGATAATCACGGGCAGCAGCCACAGCAGTTCGGGGCGAATGAAATGCAAATCCATCATGCGTTCACCGCCTGACGGGATCTCGATAAGCCGGGAATGAGTCCGCCGGTAAGCAGTACAAGGCTGCCAATGGCTAATGCGCCCAACATGGCCCAATAGCCTAGGGACCGACGCGGTCTGAACGTGCTGGCATCCTGTTCGACGGGCTCTAACTGGTCAATGATGCCGTAGATGGCCTGTAACTCTCGCGGGTCGCGGGCACGGAAGTACTCGCCACCTGTCGCCTCAGCGATGGCGCGAAGTAAGGCTTCATCGACTTCACCGCCGCGAGCGCTGGTGGTCCCCAAGTTACGGCTGATGCCGATGGTATACACCTTGACGTTTTGTTGCGCTGCGAGCGCCGCAGCCTCCATGGGATCGACGCTACTTGCAGTGTCTTGACCGTCCGTCAGTAGAATTAACACGCGTGAGGCGGCAGGTCGATCCCGAAGTCGCTTGATGGCAAGACCCAGAGAATCACCGATAGCCGTGTCTTCACCCGCAAAGCCCAGCTGAGCCTCGCGGATAAACTGTGTCACGGTTGTAGTATCAAAGGTGAGTGGTGCCTGTACGTACGCTTTGGAGCCAAACAGGATGAGTCCCACACGATCACCCACGCGACGATCGGTGAAGTCCGAGGCTATTGCTTTAACCGCCTCAACACGAGAAATCGTGCGATTGCCTACCTGCATGTCCCGAATTTGCATGCTTCCCGAGAGATCAAGACTAAGCATCAAATCCCGACCTGTATTAGGTAGTTCGATGGGCTCACCTACCCACTGCGGGCGTGCAATGGCCACTACGACCAGCACCCAGGCTAAAAACAGGCCTAATACACGTACGGAGCTCACGCTTGAGGCAAGCCGTCCCTGACTTTCGAGCCGCTGCCAGCGCGCACTAAAGGGCGCTCGGATGGCGGCGCCTAGTGACTCGGAGGCCGGTGGTAACAAGCGCACTAATAGGGGCATCACAATCAGTACGAAGGCCCAGGGCCATAGAAAATCAAGCACGTGGCACCTCGTGGTGTTTCACCCAGAGCATCGCATCGCGCCAGTCCAATGCGCTCAATGATCCGGGGTTGGGTGCGTGCGCACGCGATAGGACATCTAATGCATCACTGCTCAGCTTGGAGCATGAGTCGCGAAGGAAGTTCGGCCAGGATTCGTCGGATAAGCTCGCTACCGATATCGCTTCGTACGCGTTCAGTGCAGTGGCCTTCAGTGCACCGCTTAGGGCGTGCACATCGGAGTTCGCCTCCTGCAGTTCAGCAAGCCACTTTAGCGCTTCGCGCCGGTAGGTGTTTCGCTGATAGCGCTTTAGCCACTGAAAGCACAGGAAGCCCAAGGCGATAACAAGGAGACCCATCACCACCCACCAAACCGGCGCGAGCGGCCAGAACCCAATGGGGTCCGGTGTTCTCAGAGGGGCGAGTTGCTGTATGAGGTCTTCGGGCTTCATCGCTTCGGGAAAACCTGTTGCAACAGTTCGTTGGGGTTCTCGTCGGTATCGACGGTAACCAGCGGTACTTGGTAGCGGCGGAGGTAGTCGATCACGTCTTGTTGGGAGCGTTCGAAATCTACCTGGTACCGCTGACGGATCGCCTGTTGCGAGGTATCCATTTTAATCTGGCGACTCCCATCCGAAATCGCGTAGCGTCCAGCCGGTGGCAGGGTTGCATCGAGTGGGTCCGTTACCTTGAAGCATACGACCTGGCGGTGCCCCACAATATCGCGCAATGTCTTTTCAACATTTGGCTCGGACAGGAAATCGCTGAAATCACTGATTAGCATCAGTCTGGCGCCGGGTCGCGATAGATTTTTTAACTGATTCAGAGCGGTAGACCACGAGATGGCGGGATTCTGGCGGTTAGCCGCAGCATCGGGGGAGGGCGCAGACTCCATTTGGCGGAGCAGTCGCAGGACCGAACGCTTTGAGCGCTGCGGTTTAATTTCGAAAATGCCGGCATCGGTCATGGCAATGCCACCGACGCGCTCACCCGCCTCCAAGCCGGCCCAGGCCAGCACGGACGCTACGTGTGAGGCGAGAACGGATTTAAAACAGTTCTTTGAGCCAAACCACATGGGAGACCTAAGATCGACCATCAATACGATGGGTTGCTCACGATCCTCCTGAAACAGTTTGGTGTGAGGGTCGCCAGAGCGAGCAGTCACCCGCCAATCGATGGTTCGAATATCGTCGCCAGGTGCATATAGCCGCACTTCCTCAAAGTCGACGCCTCTGCCTCGCTGACGAATGCGTCGCCGGCCCGCAAGGAGCGCCAGTGCCTTTGACTGAGCGTTAATGTTAATCATTCGGGCCACATGACGCCCCTCGATTAACCGCTCAGCCAATACTTGGTGGCCTTTTGGCAGGAAGTCTGTCATGCGGCAGTCTTAAGCCACAGGAACGAGGTCTAACAACTTATCAATAACGTCATCAGCCGTAACGCCGGCTATTTCGCCGTCATAACTGACAACCAGTCGATGCCGTAACACGTCGTAGGCCATGGCTTTCACATCGTCAGGGCTGACAAAGTCTTTGCCGAGCAACCACGCATGCGCTCTAGCGCAGCGATCAAGACCGATGGTGGCCCGCGGTGATGCACCGTACTCAATCCAGCTAGCGAGTTCCTCGCTGTAAGCCACAGGCTGGCGTGTCGCCATAATGAGTTGAACAATGTACTCCTCAACTGCATCGGACATGTGAAGCTTCAGCACTTCTTCACGTGCCGAGAAAATGACAGCCTCTGACACTTCGGGTTGGTCCATTTGCTCGCCTGAGGAGGCCTCGCGTCTGGCTAGTTTGAGAATGTCGCGCTCAGCCGCCGAGTTGGGGTAATCCACTTTGACATGCATTAGAAAACGATCGAGCTGCGCCTCGGGTAGGGGATAAGTACCTTCTTGCTCAATGGGGTTTTGCGTGGCCATCACCAGGAACAGTGCCGGGAGTGGATAGGTTGTCCCGCCAACACTGACCTGACGCTCCGCCATGGCTTCAAGGAGTGCCGACTGAACTTTCGCAGGCGCACGGTTGATTTCATCGGCCAGAATCAGGTTGTGAAAGATAGGACCTGCCTGAAATTCGAACGTGCCTAACTGAGGTCGGAAAACATCGGTACCGGTGATATCGCCGGGTAGCAGATCAGGGGTGAACTGTACTCTGTGAAAATCACCCTCAACGCCCTCGGCCATCATTTTAATGGCGCGGGTTTTAGCGAGACCCGGGGCACCCTCAACCAAGAGATGACCATCGGCAAGAATGGCAATGAGGAGTTTTATAACGAGATCAGCCTGGCCAATAATTTGCTGACTCAGCCAGGTTTCAAGACCGGCGATTGCAGTGTGGTTCATGAATCAATTACCTACAGCGATGTCACCCAATGACATGGGGTTTTGTTGAGACAAACTCAAGCGTTCTAAGTTTCAATCAACAGCGAATTTCAAAGATTATCGGTTAAATTCGTTGTTCACGTCGACAAAGATCAGTTTGAGTTTTTTTTAGCGTCTGCGATGGTCCTTGCAAACGCCTCGCGGCGCAACATCACGTTAGCTATTCGCCGCCGAACTATGAGGTTGAGTAGGCACCAACTTTTCGTGCCGCGATGCCTAGTTAATAGGCCGGTGCTGCCACTCTTCGCCCAGGTAGCGTCTCTTTTTCTTAGGGAGTAACTGGGTCAGATCAGCAATGACAAAGGCATCCACACAATCGCCAAATGCGGGATCCACATTAAAGGCAGAGAACGACACTCCGTCCATACTGGTGGCTTGCGAGTAATGCTTAAAGAGTAGGGGAATGCTTAGGTCCTGAGCCTTAAGCATTGCTTGCAGTGTCGTGAGATCGGTTTGAGAATCTTCGCCCGGCATTTCGTTCATCAGCTGCTTTTTCAATGACTCGGAAACATCAAAAGGCGTCCTGGGAGTTACCTCAACAGACAGTCGATTCACATGGGTTTGGTAAAAATGTGCAATGCGCGCAATGGCCTCGTTTCCGTAGCGAGATGAGATAGAGGCAGAACCAAAGAGATACCGAATGTGCGGGTGTGCCCGCACATAAGCTCCAATACCGCACCAGAGGTAGTCCAGTGCATACCGGTTTTGATATTGGGGCTGAACGAAGCTTCGACCCAACTCAAGCCCATGCTGAAAGTATGAACACATCGTTGGAGCAAAATGAAACAGCGAATGCGTGTACAAGCCCTTCAAACCCGCTCGCTCCATGAGCTTTCGTGCATCTCCGAGTCGATACGCGCCGACAATTTCTCGGTCCTCGTAGCTCCAGATGAATAGGTGATGATAGTGCGCATCGAATTCATCGGTGTCACGCTCGTATCCCGACCCCTCGCCGATCGGACGGAAAGTGGCTTCTCGCAGACGCCCAATCTCCCGGACGATCGCGGGCGACTGCGTTTTTGTAGTCAGAAACAGTGCCTTGCCGTCCAGGGTCGTTCCAAGCGACTGACACCGCTTCAGATCTTCTTCTAGGCTTTCGCGTGATTCCGGATCAGCAATGGGGTGAGGATGTGACGAGGGCAGGTCGCAGGCTTCGGGTAAGGAATAAACCTGTGTTTTTATGTCGTCTGCAATGAGCTCAGTCGGTTCTTCACTCTCGGTCAAGACGGGGTATGAAATGGGGCTTCCCACATTTGCAGAAATACGAGCATTACGGTGCTTGAACATTTCGCGAACGAGCCACGCCGTCGAGAGGGGTTTTACTAGGAGACTCAAGCCATAAAAAAAGCGAGAGTTCTTGCCTTGAATCAAGACCGGCACGATGGTTGCCCGGTAGCGGAGGGCGAGACGTACAAAGCTACTGTTCCATTGCCCATCTTGAATACCCGAAAGACGCCATCGGGAGACTTCACCCGCGGGGAACATAATGATGGCGCCGCCGCTCGCAAGGTGTGACTGAATGGCGCGAAGTTGCTGTCGAGACGTCTTGTTGTTCATGTTGTCGACGGGCAGGGCAAAGGGTTGAAGCCGTTCTATGTGCATCAGCAGTTCATTAACCACAATTTTGGCATCAGGTCGGATTGAAAGAACGGCATCTAGCAAGCCGATGCCATCGAGTGATCCCAGGGGGTGATTGGCAACAATGATGACTTGACCCTGCACTGGAATGCGTGACAGCTCGGCCTGATGAATCTCAAGTTTAAAATTAAAAAACCTCAGCACGGCCGCCGGAAAAGGCTGCCCCTCTGACTCGGGATGCGTCCGCTCGAACTGCTCAAAGATTTTTTGACCCAATACGAACCCTAAAAGCGACCCTAGCAGGCTCGCAGACATTGGCCATTTCGAGGTAAATGCGGGTTGGTAATGTTTCAAGATGTGTTGGAAGTCCAACATAAAAACCTACCCGAAGCGCTCGCTTAATAGGCACCCTTCATACTGGATGCCCTCCATGAATCAAGCGCCGAACATAAATGATAAGAGGTAGAAGAAGACAATCGCCAAGCCAGCGCCCGCGGGCAACGTGACCAACCAGGAGGCAAAAATCTTCCCTATTGTTGGAAGAGAGACGGCCTCAACCCCTCTCGCTAAACCGACACCCAGTACAGCGCCCACGAGCGTATGGGTAGTTGATATGGGTAAGCCAGTGGCAGAGGCCAGTACAACGGTAGACGCGGCGGCAAGCTCTGCGGCGAATCCTCGGCTCGGTGTCAGTTCGGTAATCTTTTGCCCAATGGTCTGAATGACACGCCAACCATAGGTGGCCAGTCCGATAACAATGCCAACAGCACCAATACCCAGTACCCACCACGGCATAATCGCTTCCGCGCCGATCACACCACCTGATTGAACCGTACTCACTACTGCCGCAACCGGACCTACAGCGTTGGCTACGTCATTGGAGCCGTGGGCGAAGGCCATACCACAGGCTGTGAAGATCATGAGAATGCCGAACACGCGTTCAATATTTGCGTCGCTGTTAAGATCACCCGAAGGCGTAATTTTGCCCAGAATCAGGGCGCCGAGTGCTGCGACGATGAGGCCGATGACCGCTGAGATCACCATTGCGTCAGCAAATGCAGAGCCCATACCCAACGTGAGATCAAGGCCAATATGTTTCAGGCCCTTGAGGAGGGTCACCATGCTGATCATAAACCCCACCATCCACATGTAGACGGGGACATAGCGACGCGCACGCTCAAAGGTATTATCGTGGTCAAAGATTAACTTTTTGACTGAGATAAACAGGAGGAAAGCCAGTGTGCCTGCCAGCACAGGGGAGACCACCCAGCTGCCGGCAATCTCACCAACCTTGCCCCAGTCGACGGCGTCGACCGAGATGCCGACGGCCGCGAAGCCGACGATACCACCGACAATTGAATGCGTTGTTGACACAGGCCAGCCCCCAATGCTGGCGATCAGCAGCCAGGTCGCTGCCGCTAGTAGGGCTGAAAGCATGCCGAATACCAGCAGTTCGGGAGAGTCCGAAAGCATTGCAGGGTCAATGATGCCCTTGCGTATAGTGGCCGTGACTTCACCTCCAGCCAGATAAGCACCCGCGAACTCAAAGATGGCGGCGATAATGATTGCCTGTTTTAGCGTGAGCGCTCTGGAGCCAACCGAAGTCCCCATCGCATTGGCCACGTCGTTTGCACCGATACCCCAGGCCATAAACAGACCGAAGACGCAGGCAAGCGCTAAAAATAAAAAGCCGTTTGACGCGATAATTTCCATTCGAGACGCTCCTGCGGGCGACAGAATATTTCTAGTTAATGTCGGATTTTTGACCGAAAGGTTTAAGCTGTGTGACAAACCAGATGAGCAAGCATCGCGTCAATAACAGAGACGGGTGTGTTGCCTACCACAGTACTTACGACGTTAGTCTTTGGTGGTTGCCCAGTCATGTCAACTCCTACGATCGATAAAAGGTCCACGCGTCATTTCCAGGGTTATTCGCCTGCGACTGCGAACCGTGGTGACATTCATTAATCGCCGCATTCGGTGTGACGAGGTGTAAGCGCGGTTTAGCTTTGCGGCGTATTGGTCGATCGTGAGTTCAAGTCTTTATCGGGAAAACTCATCGGTTGCGTCGACGAAAATCATGTCTTTCACTGAAGTCGGGTGGGACATTCCTTTGTATAAGCGGATTTCACCATCGTTGAGTTCGATCAGGGCAGAGCAATTCTCGACCCAGTCACCATCATTCAAATAGCGAACGCCATCGACTTCACGGATGGTGGGGTAGTGAAGGTGTCCGCAGATGATGCCGTCAAAACCTTTGTCCTTGGCCATTGCAATGGCCGCGCGTTGGTAGGCATCTATCGCTTCTTCTGCTTTAGCAGAGTTTCGCTTGATCCACTTTGCCAGAGACCAGTAGGGCAATCCCAAACGCTCGCGGAACTGATCCGTTTTAGTGTTGCTCCACATCATCACTTCATAGGCGATGTCCCCGACAATGCGGTTTACTCTGGAGAAGCGGACTGCGTAGTCCAACTCATCGCCATGCGTTACTAGCATTCTTTTTCCGTCGACGGTCTCGTGCACGCAGGTACGGTGCACCGCGATTTTTCCAAGGTTGTTTTTAACCATGCTGCGAAAGGCGAAATCATGATTGCCAGGGATATAGATAACACTCGAGCGTTTTCTGCGCGCCAGCTTCATGAAGCGGCTGATGACCCTATTGTGAGCTGTTGGCCAGTGCACCTTTCGCTTCATAGCCAACAGGTCGACAATATCGCCTACGAGGTACAGCTGCTCAAATTCGATTCGATCAAGAAATTCCAGTAATTGTTTTGCCTTGCAGTACTTACTGCCGAGGTGTACGTCCGAGATCCAAATGGTGCGGCATTTCAAAACGTCATTAGGCTTGACCTCTAACATGTATCAATCTCCTGCAGAGGGCGCTCTTTACTCACTCTTCACCCTGGAAACTCAAAATCGTTCGTCGCTTAAGAACAGCACTGACACCTCGATCAAGCATTAAAGGAGGTAAGTGTTAAAGAATTATGTAGCTGGGACAGGGATAGGTGCTGCTGGTTTGGATTTATTCGCATGCGACTAAGTAGTGCGTCGGAGTTCTTTTCACCACTAAATCTGGTGGACTAAACGTTTTTTTATTTTTTTTAAAATTTTGCTTTTTAGCGCGGCTAATGAAAACAATGACTTATGGACGCTAGCTAACGTCAGTTTTTACCTGCCTGCCCAATGTCATCATTTTGTAATTTTTCGGCAAGCCGTCTGTAACCTTAGATTTTTAATGTGCCGGCATGACGAGCTCGTGTATCGCGGGTGTTTGGTTATGAGGCTGCAATGAAACTAGTTCCGAGCGCGTTAGCAAGAATCGTTTTTTTCCTCTGTTTTTGTGCGGGCTCTGCCGCACAGGCCGACAACGAGCTTGTCGTCTATGTATTCTCAAACGGTGCTCCAGTAGCAGGTGTTGATGTAACGGTCGATGGTGAGGTCATCGGGAGCACTCGATCGGATGGTTCGGTTACCGGTGATCTGTCTTCTGGCGGGCACGCAATCTCGGTGGAAAGTTTGTCGGGCGAAACAGGCGTTGTTCGTTTCGCTTCAAATTCAGGCCAGCTGGCGGACGTCATTTTCGATCTCGGGAGTGGAGATACCCTCGTCGAGGTGCATAGTGTCACAGAGGCTGCCGTCGATCGGCGCGACGCGAAGCAAGGCACGCTCGCAGTACGTGTCATCCGGGACGGGCAGCCGCAGGCGGGCATAATTGTAAACGTATCGGGAGAGGGCGTTGCGGCTACTGGTGCGGATGGCATTATTCAAAAGACGGTTCCACGAGGGTTGTACACTATCTCCGCGGAAGGCGTGGCACGAAGCGAAAGAGCAGTAGCGGGCACGACACGAGCTGTCACTCTGGTGCTTGAAAGCCAGCAGACCAGCATGGAGGCACCGTCGCTTCAACTGGAAGAGGTCTTTGTAACCGGCACATTCGACCCATCGGGTTTTGAGATTAGCGAGCGCGACACGACGGGCGTTGTTGACACCATCGGTGTTGAGTTGCTGTCGCGATATTCCGATGCAGACGTTGCCTCGTCGGTAGTGCGTGTGCCCGGAATATCGGTGCAGGACAATAAGTACATATTCATTAGAGGTTTGGGTGGGCGGTATGTGGCGGCCACACTAAACAATTCAACGATGCCGTCGACGAATCCGTCGAAGCGCACAGTCCCACTGGACTTATTCCCCTCGAGCTTTGTAAGTCAGCTAGACATCAAGAAAACATTTTTGCCGTTTATGCCGGGAGAGTCTACCGGTGGCAACCTGGTCATTAATACGAAGACATTTCCCGACGAACCCGTGCGAAATATTTCGTTCGGAACAGGCTTTGTCAATGGCATTACGTCGACTCAAGTCGCGACAGATCCTTTGAGTGGTGAGTTCGACGCTATTGGTTGGGATGACGGCACCCGAGAGAGAGATGTGGGCGTATTCGCGATTTCCCGGGCTCTCGGTTTGGGGACGGTCACTGATTCAAACGGTAACAGCTACGAAATCAGTGGGCTGGTTGAGGGTGAGCTACGACGTGCTGGAGCGGTGCTCATAAAGGATGGTTTCGATATTGATACGGCTAAAGCTCAGCCAAACGCTAGCCTTGGACTTGAGTATGGTGACTTGTTTTATGTTGGAGATGCCGAGCTTGGTTTTTATGCGGCTGCGAATTATTCCAACGAGTGGAGTCAGCGCGAGAACGGGCGTCGTTACAGCTACACCCCAACCGGCGAGCGGCAGGATGATCTGCATTATGAGCAAGCATCGAACAACGTCATCGCGAGTGGGCTGCTCTCCCTTGGTCTGAATATCGGAGATAGCACATTTGAGTGGAATACTCTGTTGTCTAGGGACACGAGCTCGCAGGTAGAGCGATCGGCTGGGCAGGGCGGTGATGAATTCGAAGCCTTATATCTCCAAACGATCCAGTGGACAGAACGTACCTTCGCGTCGACGCAGCTTGCCGGGTCTCACTTCCTCAATGACGACGGCAGTATTTTCGGTGAGTGGCAGATTACGGCGAGTAGTGCGTACCGATACGCGCCCGACAGACGTGATTTTGTGATGGCGTCGTCTCGCGATGCCGTGAACGCGACCGACATCGATGCTTTCCGAAGCGAGTTTGACTTCGGTACGACGAACGACCAGCAAAGCGTCGAGTTGCGCAACTTCTTTATTGAGCCTGGCGCCATCATTCGCCGCTACGATGACCTTCTTGATACCAATTTAGATGTGTCCTTTGATGTGGCAGTGGATGCGCTAGATGACGGCTACCATTTTTCCAACTTCCGCTTCGGGGCCTCAGGAATCGTTCGTGATCGGGACTCTGATAGCGAAAGTTATGGTTTTAATATTAATCAGGCCCGATCTGAGCTGCTATTCACAGATAATCTCCTCGTTTCCGACGTGATTTACGTCTGCGGTGATGGACCGGGCACACGGTCATGTCAGCCCTCGGTTGATGCTGATGGCAGCACGGTCCCTCCTTCGGGCGGCATCACTAACAGTCGCAACACCGGCTTTGTTTTTCAGGACAAAACGCTCGCGTCTGACAGTTACGAGGCGGAATTAACCTACAACAGTGCTTATTTCATGTATGACCATGCGTTTGGATCGACCTGGCAGGTCGTTGCCGGTGGCCGTTACGAAGAGTATGAGCAGATTACCGATACGTTCTCTCTCTCCGGGGCGCAGCTTCCTGTGCAGTCGATCATCGAGAAAGACAGTTTCCTGCCTAGTTTGAGCATAAATTGGTTTTTCTCGGACAATCAGCAGCTAAGGTTTGCTGCATCACAGACAGTTGCAAGACCGGATTTTAAAGAAGCGGCGAATGCGACGTTTTATGACAATGAGTTCAACTTCCGGGTCTTGGGTAACCCATTCCTTGAAGTGTCGACCATTACGAACGCCGACGTGCGTTGGGAGTGGTATGGAGATAACGATCAGGACAACCTTTCTGTGGCGCTTTTTTATAAGGACATGGAAAAGCCGATTGAGCGTGTCGTGCAGCTTGCGTCCGGTACCGCAGGCAACTCCCGAACCTTCCGGAACGCAGATAGTGGTGAGTTAGCCGGGATCGAGCTTGAGGGGAAGAAAGAGTTCGTACTCGATGAAGGTTTCTCAAAGACGTTATTTGTCAGCTTCAACGTGGCTGCTATTGAGTCGGAAGTAGCTCTGTCTTCAGGCAGGGTGCGGGAGCTTCAGGGACAACCAGAGTACACAGCAAACCTCATACTAGGGTATGACGACATCGTCTCTGGTCAGCAGCTGACACTACTCCTTAACCAAAGCGGTAAATCCATAGCCGATGTAGGCCTGTTTGGGGCGCCAGACATCATTTTTGAGCCACGGTTGGAGGCGAATCTCGTCTACAAGATAGACCTCTCAGAGGATCTGTCTGTTAAGGCCAAGCTGGACAATTTTTTGAACGCTGAAGTTGAGTACACGCAGGGCGGTCAGCCTTATCAGCTTTACGACAAGGGCACTAAGTTTTCAGTTTCTGTGGACTGGGATCTGTAATGAGCAACAACCAAGTCCTAATGGACTTTTTTCCAAAAGGGAGAACATCTCAATGAACAAGCAGCTAGTAATGGCACTCTTAGCCTCAGGGGCCATGGTCGGCCTCAGCGGGTGTAGTGATGGTGATGAGGCAACGATCATTATTGACGCGCCCACAACTGACAACAGTCAGAGTAATAGTGGTAACACCACAAATAACCCCCAGCCCGCTCCGGAGCCCGAGCCTGAGCCCGAACCTGAGCCGGATGCTGAATGTCCAACAGGGACCAGTGAGAATGCAGACGGGATGTGTGTGCTTCCAAGCACTGTATCCACAGATCTCACGCTTGATGCGAGTTTTGATTACCTGATGGAAGGCCGCGTAACGGTTGGTAATGGTAATGGCAACATTCTGGCTGACGGAACGCTTGAAGGTGGCGATGCTGTGCAAAATGTAACGCTCACGATTCCTGCGGGCACGAACATTTACGGCAAAACTGGCACATTCGCCAACCTGCTCATTACTCGTGGTTCCAGGATCATGGCGATGGGTACGGCGGAAGACCCGATCATTATGTCTTCTGACGACGCCGGTTACGAGGGCGCTGGTGAGTGGGGCGGCTTAATCATGCACGGTTACGGCCTGCATAATACCTGTACCGGCGCTGACGTTTGTAACGTTGATGCAGAGGGTGAGTCAGGTAAGGCAGGCGGATTCGTTCGCGACGATAACAGCGGCACCCTGCAATACGTTGTAGTTGCTGAGGGCGGATACGAATTCGCGCCCGATAACGAGATCAACGGTATTTCGCTCGTTGGTGTTGGATCAGGTACGACTATGGAGTACATCCAGGTAGAGGGTAACTCCGATGATGGTATTGAGTTCTACGGTGGTGACGTAAACCTCAAGTACGGTGTGTTTACTAACAACCTTGACGACTCTGTTGATTGGGATGAGGGCTACCAAGGTAACCTCCAGCACATCATCGTCAAGCAATCCAATGCGGGCGGTGGTGAAGCCTTCGAAATGGATACGCAGGGCGCTGCTGAGCCACTGTCCAAGCCAACCGTTGCTAACCTAACCATTGTGGCTAGCAAGAAAGCGGATGATGCATCTTACGTGATGCGCTTCAAGAAAGGGTCGGGCGGTTTCTTCCATAACGTCGCGGTCACTACAGCCGATGACAGCCTGACGACTTTTGATACCTGCGCTGAAATTGAGGGCGGAGACTCTCAAGGAATCGTTGGTTCTGCTCTGGTGTTCAACAATTGGCTTTATGACTGTGCCAACGCGGCAGGCGATAACGGTACGCTGGCAAGTTTTGCTGGTCTGAGTGGTACGGCGGGCAATCCTGACCTTGACAACAACTTCGCAGCGCAAGCCGCCGCAGCGGTTACTGCTGAGGCGCTAGATTGGACCGCTATAAATGCAGCTTATTCGGAGTCAGTCGCGGATGCGGATTATCTTGATTCCACACGTTACATCGGCGCGGTTAATCCTCTGTCGTCAAGCCTCCCTTGGTGGGCTGGTTGGACCATCGAGGGTTCGTTGGGCACCGCTCCTTCAGCACCTGAAGCAACTTGCCCAGCAGGTGCTCCGGCTAATGCCGATGGTCTGTGTGTACTGCCGTCAACGATTGGTGCCGACATGACCCTGAACGGTGGTGTCGATTACCTGATGGAAGGCCGGGTAACCGTAGGTAACGGTAACGGTAATATTCGTGCTGACGGAAAGCTCGAAAGTGGATCTGACGTTCAGAACGTCATTCTCACCATTGAGCCCGGTGTGAAGGTCTATGGTAAGTCAGGAACCTTCGCGAATCTGTTGATCACTCGTGGTTCGAAGATCATGGCCGAGGGCACAGCAACTGCGCCAATTATCTTCTCATCTGACGACGAAGGTTACGATGGTGCAGGTGAGTGGGGTGGTTTGATCATCCACGGTTATGGCTTGCACAACACTTGTACTGGTGCTGACGTCTGTAACGTCGATTCCGAGGGTGAATCAGGTCGCGCTGGTGGCTTCGTACGCGACGACAACAGTGGTGTCCTCCGCTATGTCGTGGTTGCTGAAGGTGGCTATGAGTTCGCCCCCGACAACGAGATCAACGGTATCTCGCTGGTGGGTGTCGGTTCAGGAACGACCATGGAATACATCCAGGTCGAAGGTAACTCTGACGACGGAATCGAATTCTATGGCGGTGATGTTAACGTCAAGTACGGCGTCTTCACCAATAACCTAGATGATTCTGTCGACTGGGATGAAGGCTACCAGGGCAACCTGCAGTACATCATCGTGAAGCAGTCTAACGCCGGTGGTGGTGAGGCCTTCGAGATGGATACGCAAGGTGCTGCTGAGCCACTGTCTAAGCCTACCGTCGCTAACCTGACAGTTGTGGCGAGTAAGAAGGCAGATGATGCGGCGTATGTCATGCGCTTCAAGAAAGGTTCTGCCGGTTTCTTCCACAATGTAGTGGTTGCGATTGCAGACGATAGTGCGACAACCTTCACGCACTGTGCAGAAATAGAAGGCGCAGACTCGCAGGGTGAAGTCGGAAATGCCTTGTACTTCAACAACTGGGTCTACGATTGTGCAAACGCGAGCGACGCACAGGGTCTTCTGGTTCAGGATGGCTTTGATGCTTCAGCGGGCACCATCAACGCTGTAGCGGTTGAGGCAAATCTTGGTCAGTTTTACGAGTCTCTCTCGGCAGAAGCGTCTGGTCTCGATCCGCTGGACTGGACAGCGATCAATGGATCACTCCCAGAGTCAGTGGCTGACGACACTTACCTTGACTCCACTGACTTCGCTGGTGCGGTAGATCCTGATCAGAGCAACTTGTGGTGGGCAGGCTGGACAATTCCAGGTTCACTCTGATTCGCGAGATAAGTTGTACACACGAAAGCGACCTTCGGGTCGCTTTTTTTATGACTCGCGTTTATTCGCGATGAGATTTTGATGCGCTATCAGGGGTGATGTTGTTCTCCGCCTAAACAGGCCAAAAATCACACAGATCGCTAAGTGATTGTTTTTCACGCCGATAAAACACGTGTGAATTTTGCATATTACACTTTTATTTCACTCAATCTTCATTTACGTTACACAAACTACCGAGTGTAGTTGCGGAAAAATCCGCTAAACGCTGTGAAGCGATAGCACGCCGTGAGGCGTAAGGAGATAACGATGAAAGCTAAGAAGCTACTAATAGGCCTCTGCATGTTAGGGGGCATCTATACCTCAGCGGCAACAGCCGAGGTAATTCAGGATTGCGTGTTGACTGGCGAAGTGGTCAGTGTCAGCCAAGTGGAAGACACAATGCGCGTCAAATTTTATGATCTGGAACACGGCGAACTCGCTAATTGCACGATGAAGCGTCGAGCCAAGCGCGGCCGCATAGCAGCGAACATGACCACATCGGGTCTCGAGATCCCGCGCGGTTCAAAGGTGACTTACGCCTTTCAACAAACGCGTTCCGAGTCCAAGTGGCAGCTGCTCGAGGTTCAGCGGCCTGTCCTGTTAAGCTCAAAACTCTGATCTAAGCACCACATCAAAATCACAGTAAACGCTCCGGGTTCTGTGAACCCGGAGCGGGTTTTTGTGCCTAACTCGTAGTGCAAAAGTTCCTAAAGCGCGGCGAAAGTTCCTGAGCCTTATGTGCAAATAGAGGCTACAAACGAGCGAAAAGCTCATTGTTTAGCACGCCTTGGCGGGTTTCATGCTAGCCAAATTACTCTCTCAAAAGGTTTCCCCGATGCTCTGCATGGCGGCGACCTTTTTTTTGTTCACCTTTTCACATGTCACTATACAAATTGGTGATCCACCTTTTCTGAGGGTTCGTACCAATCGCAACCTGATTGGTTTCCAAGCCATCTTCCCCCAGATGGTTTTATGATTCCCCGGTCGTTTCGACCGGGGTTTTTTTTGTCTGCTGTTTGGAGCGCCGCTATGCGACACCTTATTGCCGTCCTCGTTACCCTCGGACTGACCGCCTGTTCTAGCGTTTCGGTCGACGATTATAGTGATCGCCAGCCTACGTTCTCACCAGAGACATTCTTTGCCGGTGCGTTAAGGGCCCATGGTGTCGTCAAGGACTACAAGGGTTCTGCCAGTCGGTCCTTTGTTGCCGATATCACCGCTTGCTGGCGAAACGGCGTTGGGACCTTGGATGAGCGCTTCATTTTTGATGATGGTGAAAAACAAACACGTATTTGGACCTTGAGTCAGACAGAGGAGGGCCGTTATGAGGCCACGGCGGGCGATGTTAACGGTGTAGGACAGGCGTCTGTATCCGGGAACACGATGTTCCTCGATTACGTTTTAACCATTCAGTTGTCGGATGGGAGCATTGATGTCGCAGTAGATGACCGTATGTATCTAGTGAGTGAGAATGTATTGATCAACGAATCAACGTTGAAGAAGTTCGGATTGCCTGTTGGCGGGATCCTACTGACCATCATACGTCATCCTCAGGAGTCGGTTGTATGTCCAGCCGAGTAACGACGCAGCTACTTGGCTATTCGGGGCTGTTGCCCTTTTTCGGCTTTTGCATTGGTTTTAGCGTCATGGAGGATTGGCCGAGATCGCTCTCGATTCAGGGCTTCGTTATCTATTCACTGGCAATTTTTGCCTTCCTGGCGGGCGCCCTGTGGGGGCAGGCGCAGCGTGTAGAAAGTGCGTCCTCGGTAAGCACTCTTGTCATTAGCAATGGCTTGGTACTATTCGGTGTCGCATCCATCCTCACTGCTCAAGCCATGATGGCGTCAGTGTTTCTGATGCTCGGTTATATTGCGCTTCTGTGGTACGAGGTAAGGATCTCTGATTTGGAGGTTTGGTACCGCCGCATGCGGGTTCGATTGACCAC
This sequence comes from Halieaceae bacterium, assembly GCA_902547755.1. Classification (GTDB taxonomy): domain Bacteria; phylum Pseudomonadota; class Gammaproteobacteria; order Pseudomonadales; family Halieaceae; genus Luminiphilus. The sequence continues at coordinate 41,987 of CACCPA010000001.1, forward strand.
AGGCGTGGTCATTGCGCATCTCCTGTTTATCGCACTACACATCACCGGCGCATAAGCGTTATTTATCGCATTTGCGATGCCCTATGCACTGCGAACTGGCGCTCAGTGTGCGATGATTGCGCGCCATGGGTACGACATCTCATCACGCTTCAGTCTTAGCTATCGATACGGCAACCAATTTGTGCTCTATCGCGCTTGTTAACGATTCCGATATCAAAGAGATCCAGCGCGATTTACCTCGCGCGCACAACCAACATATTTTGTCGATGATCGATGAGCTCTTAGAAGGACAATCGCTGTCAGACGCGGTGTCTGTTATCGCCTGCGGCGTGGGTCCAGGCTCGTTTACGGGAATACGAGTTGCTGTCGGCGTTGCTCAGGGGCTCGGCTGGTCGCTCGATCTCCCAATTTATCCCTTCTGCTCGCTTGAAGCGCAGGCGAGAGCGACCACGCATGCCGCAGGCGATTTTGTCCTCAGTATCATTGATGCACAGATTGGGCAGGTTTACTGGGCCTGGTTTGCATCCGATGGGACGACGCTTCGCCAACTGACGGAGCCTGCGGTATCGAAGGTGGCTGACCTGACTGGGCCATCGGGTGAGGCTTTGGATGCAATGGAAGCCACCAGCGTAGTTATTGCTGGCGACGCCGCGGAGCTCATTACGAAGGAATATAGCGATAGGACTTTTACTCGCGTGGACTCAGAGGCTCGCCCAAGGCCTTCGCTCGCCGCACTTCATCTCCTTGATGTGCCCGATAACTCATTGTTAACCCAGGCCCATCTACTGGAGCCACGTTACGTGCAGCAAGACATTGGTTGGAAGAAGTTGTCGGAGCAGGGGAAACGCCACTGATGGATGGTCTTCAGGCACTCTTTCTAGCATTGATTCAGGGGCTAACTGAGTTTCTGCCGGTCTCAAGCTCAGCGCACCTTATTCTGCCGTCACAGCTCTTGGGCTGGCCTGATCAAGGGTTGGCATTTGATGTGGCAGTTCACGCCGGCACCTTAGTGGCTGTCATGGTCTATTACCGTGAGTCGTTAACCTCGCTGGTGATGGGCGTTTTGGGCTCCGGGGATAACGTCAGCTTGCGGCGTCGAGAAGTCTCGGCGCTCCTGATTGCTACCTTGCCTGCGGTCGTCATCGGTATCGCTTTCTCGGATGCCATCGATCAGTACTTGAGAGGAATCGGAGTCATAGCCACTACCACCTTACTGTTCGGCTTGCTCCTGGGTGTCTCCTATTCGTATCGTGCCGCAGGAGCCGATGAACAGCCGATCAGCCGGCTCGATCATGCGCTAGTCATTGGCCTGGCACAGGCGCTTGCATTAATCCCCGGCACGTCACGCTCTGGCGTGACGATTACGGCATCCTTGTTTCTGGGCTACAACCTCGCGACATCGGCACGTTTTTCGTTTCTGATGTCCATTCCTGTTATCGCGGGCGCGTTACTGCTCATGTTGGTCAAAGAGTTTGAGCTTTTCTTCAGCTCGGCCAATTTGACCCTGACGTTGATTGCCATGCTGGTAGCTGCTGTCAGCGCCTACGCAACCATAGCGTTCTTCGTTGGACTGGTTACTCGCGTCGGGATGATGCCGTTTGTGATATACCGTGTGCTCTTGGCTTTGATCCTGTTTTCTATCTTGGTGTTTGTATGACAAAAGACAGTGTAAATACTGATTTATTGAGTTTCTTGACGGATGCGACCACGCCTTTCCATGCGGTGGGTGTGATGGCAGAGCGACTTCTCGCCGCCGGTTTCGCGCTTTGGAGTGATGCAAGTAGAGAGCCGATAGTGGCGGGCGGCAAGTACTTCACAGTTCGCAATGATTCCAGTTTGATTGCGTTCACAGCAGGCAAAGATCTATCCCAAGGACTGCGGCTAGTGGGCGCCCATACCGACAGTCCCAATCTATCGGTTCGCCCGAATCCGTCCGTGAATCGCTTCGGCTGCAACCTCCTCGCCGTCGACGTCTACGGAGGGGCATTGTTGAACCCGTGGTTCGACCGTGATCTCTCAATGGCCGGAAAAGTGTCTTTTGAGACGGGCACGGGAGAGCTGGTCTCTCGACTGATCGATTTCAAGGCGCCTATCGCCGTGATTCCATCGCTGGCGATTCATCTGGACCGGGATGCCAATAAAGGTCGCACGGTGAATCCTCAAACCGACATGTTGCCGCTGGTGTCGCTGAGCTCAGGTGATGGTAATTTTGATATTCATGCCATGCTGACGGCGCAAATTGCCGCAGAATACCCGGACCTCGACATCAAAAAGATTCTCGACTGGGAGCTGTCACTTTATGACACGCAGGCACCAGGATTTGTTGGCTTAAACAATGACTTCATCGCATCCGCGCGTCTCGATAATTTGCTGAGTTGCTTTGGTGGTTTGCAGGCCATAATTAACGGTGTCGACAGTGGTGAGTGGAACCTCTTTGTGGCCAATGATCATGAGGAAGTCGGCAGTGCTTCAGCCGTTGGTGCGCAGGGCCCCATGCTGAACGATGTGCTGCGAGCTATTGCTCCAGATCCCGTTGATGATCGCGCGCTACGCCAAGCGAGTTGGATGCTGTCCGTCGACAACGCACATGCTATTCATCCCAATTACCCCACGAAACACGACGAGCTTCATGCACCGTTACTCGGCAGTGGTCCGGTTATCAAGATCAACCGCAATCAGCGTTATGCGACCTCGGGTGAGGGGGCGGCTCGAGTTCGGTTACTGGCGGAGCGAGCGGGTGTTTCCGTTCAGTCTTTTGTCGTACGAGCGGATATGGGTTGCGGCAGCACGATTGGTCCTATTACGGCGACCGAAACAGGTATTCCCACAACCGATATTGGCGTTCCCACGCTCGGCATGCACTCTATTCGTGAGCTTGCAGCCGCTGACGATCCAGCAAAGCTGGTGGATCTGCTGTCCGCCTTTTACAATCGCGTGGCTTGATTTCGGGGGAGAGCGTTATGGCACGTCATCGTGTCCTCACAGGTATAACAACAACGGGAACACCGCATCTCGGTAATTACGTGGGTGCGATTCGACCGGCCATTGAGTCGTCAAAGCAGGATGACGTCGATGCTTACCTGTTTCTCGCTGACTACCACGCGTTAATCAAATCTCAAGACCCTGATCTTGTGGCTCAGTCGAGCCGCGAAATTGCTGCTACCTGGCTTGCCTTGGGTCTCGACCCCAATCAGACGCACTTTTATCGCCAGTCAGACATACCTGAGATAACGGAGCTGTCCTGGATTCTGACCTGTAACGCAGCCAAAGGCTTAATGAACAGAGCCCATGCCTACAAAGCGGCGGTACAGGGGAATGAAGAAGCAGGAGAGGATCCTGACTACGCCATAACGATGGGACTCTTTTCCTATCCGATCCTGATGGCGGCCGATATTCTCATCTTTAATGCGCACGACGTGCCTGTCGGGCGTGATCAGATTCAGCATGTCGAGATGGCCCGAGACATCGCTGCGCGCTTCAATCATCACTACGGCGAGACGTTTGTGATACCCAAAGCCGTTGTGGACGACGATGTAGCAGTGCTGCAAGGACTTGATGGGCGCAAGATGAGCAAGAGCTACGGCAACACCATTCCCTTGTTTGGTACGCCAAAGCAGTTGCAGAAGGCGATTAACAAAATCAAGACGAACTTACTCGAGCCCGGTGAGCCCAAGGACCCAGCTACGTCCGCTGTGTTTCAGATCTGGTGCGCCTTTGCGGATGAAGCGGAGCGTCAGGAAATGCGAGTCGCTTTTGAATCGGGTCTCGCTTGGGGTGAGGCGAAAAAGCGGCTGTTTGAACGGGTCAATGACGAGATTGCGCCCGCGCGCGATGAGTACGACCGGCTAATGGCTAACCCCGGCGACGTGGAGACTATCCTTCGCGAGGGCGCAGAGCGCGTTCGTCCTGAAAGTGTGGCTCGTCTCGATAAAGTGAGAAGAGCCGTTGGCTTGAGACCGTTTGCCTAAACGCCAGTGCCTAGGCCATTTTACTTAAAACAAGTAGCTGGTCAGGGCGCTTTTTCGATCTGAATCTCAACATCGACGGACGTCGGCTCATCAGTGCTACCCATTGCGCCTCTGATGGCCGCTCGTAATTCCTCGGGCGACGGTTTTCTACCTTCAGCTCGGGCTTTTTCCACGATGGCCTTTACGGCGTCACCAAGGTCACTCTTCGATTCACCATCAACGTGAACCTCGACAAGGGTGACGTCTCCGGTTGCGTCACGGTCGTCCGCAAGCACGATGATTTCCATCTCCTCGCTCATCTCAACGACGTCATCGCCATTTTTCTGAATCCAGATCTTCTTATGAGGACCCATATCTGAGGCACCTGGTCCTCCAATTCGCATCTCTTTGCGAATCATGGGCATGGAGCCCATATCATATGCCTCAATCATCATGGCTGGGTGGGGATGTCGTGGCGTAATCACATCGTCCAGTAAAATAGCGCCACCAATCAAAAGCCCTACAACAGGGGCCGGACCGTATTGATTCATGCTGAGTTCCGTTAAGTCTCTCGTTCTTATAGTGCGTAGTAGAGACCGATCATGGCGCTCCGCGGCTCACCGACGAAATACCGGTAGATGCCGAAGCCATAATCAGCGCGCTCAGCATACCCCTCATCCAGCAGGTTTGTGAATGTCAGTGTGGCCTTTAATTGCTCAGAGACGAACCAGCTGTCACGACTAAGACTAGTTGTTTAGCTAGAGAGGGGGCCCATGGAGCCTCACTCAGGCGTCATTGGCTAGTTTTAACCAGTGTCAATATGCTTATTGCGGAGCATTTGCTTAGGTACATGAGTGTTCGCTTAAACTCTAAAGGCTCAAGCTAGCCTGTTCGCTAGCCACAAGAGTGGAAGGGTGGTTCTCGGTGTGTGTAAGCTAACTGCATCGCGTCGAGCATCGTCCAGAGCACGTCAAGTTTGAATTGAAGGATGCCTAGTGCGTGTTCTTGTTGCTCCCGGGTCTCAAAGTGCTCCAACGTAATATTTAGACCATGTTGTACATCGCGACGAGCTTCCGAGAGCCGCTTCCGAAAATATTGGTAACCCGCAGCTTCAATCCATGGGTAATGGGTTGGCCAAGAGTGCAGCCGGGACTGATGAATTTCGGGGGCAAACAGTTCAGTAAGAGACGAGCAAGCTGCCTCTTGCCACGTAGCGCGTCGAGCAAAGTTCAAATAGGCGTCGCAGGCAAACCGCACGCCCGGCAGTACGAATTCATGCGATATAATTTGAGCACGTGACATACCTACCGCTTCCCCTAACCTCAGCCAAGCTTCAATGCCTCCGTCTTCCCCATCTACGCCATCATGGTCAAGGATACGCTGTACCCATTCCCGGCGTACATCGCGATCCGTGCAGTTCGACATGATGGCCGCGTCTTTGTTGGGGATCGTTACCTGATAATAAAACCGATTCGCTACCCAACCTTGAATTTGTTCGCGACTACAGTTGCCCCGATTCATCGCCACGTGAAACGGATGATGTATGTGATAGTACTTTCCTTTTTCACGCAGCTTCTGCTCAAAATCTTTTTTACTCCAGGCACTCATGATGACTCTCTACGATTGATCCTGATTGAATTGTTCCGCATTTTTCATATTGCGAAACAAAAGTGGAACTGGCTCACTAGAGTCGAATTCCCCGCTCGCTCGATCAGTTATTTTGGTTACTCTGTCGTGAAATGGAGAGAGACTGCATACGGGATCAGCATTTGCGGCGTCTCCCGTGAGCATCAGTGCTTGGCAGCGACACCCTCCTAGATCGATCATCCTTTCAGGACAGCTGGCGCAGGGTTCGACCATCCAATTTGTCCCGCGGTATTTGTTAAAAAGATCAGAGGATCGCCATATGTCACTCAACTTGTGCTGCTTTACGTTGGGGAAGTCCAGACCAGGAATCACTTTTGCCGCGTGACAGGGCAGCACGTGTCCTTCGGGTGTGACGGTTATAAAGGTGGTTGCCCATCCATTGCTGCACTTTTTTGGACGATCGTCGTAGTAATCTGGCGCCACAAAAAATACGTCCATGTTTCCCTTATGACGGCTACGGAATTCATTGGTAACCCTCTCGGCGTCCTCCACTTGCTTCCTGCTGGGTAATAAACCTTGCTGATTGTGTTTTGCCCATCCGTAGTATTGTGTGTTCGCCAACTCAACGAACTCTGCTCCGAGCAATTCAGCAGTCTCTAGAAATTCGCCGACTTGGTGTATGTTCTGGCGGTGCAACACAAAATTTAGACCGAGAGGTATTTCTTGGTGGATCACTTCACTCGTCATTTCCATCTTGTGACGGAAACTGTCGGTTCCTCCAAATTTCTTGTTGGACTCCTGATTACTGCCCTGGAAAGATATTTGAATGTGATTCAGGCCAGCTGCCTTAAATGCGGCGATCTTCGCAGCATCCAAGCCAATAGCCGATGTGATTAGGTTGGTGTAGAAACCAAGATTCGTAGCCTCCTGAATTAACACTGCTAAATCAGGTCGAACCAAAGGCTCTCCCCCGGAAAACCCGAGCTGAACTGCGCCCAGTGCACGCGCCTGACCAAGAACATCGATCCACTGTTCAGTGGTCAATTCTTGTTTTCTATTTGCAGATATTTGAAGAGGATTGGAACAGTACGGACACTGCACCGGACACGCGTAGGTCAGCTCTGCGAGCAGCCACATTGGGATTAAGTTGTGGTTGTCCTCATCCCTAAGCTGGGGTGATCCACTCTTGTTCTCGGGCATCGCTTAAAAATTCCCTTACATCGTCCTCTAATCCCTCAACTCCAGGAAACATTTTTTCCAGTGCCGACAGTAGAGTTGCGAGTGTCGTCGGTTGTTGGCACAGCCGCAAAATTTCGGCCGCGCTATCGCTAAGTTTAACCAAGCCCTCGGGAAAGAGCAGTACATGGCACTGCTGTGCCGTTTCCCATTGAAATCGGTACTGGGGGTTAATGGCAAACGAGTCGATGTCTAAATTTAAGCTGCTCATAGTGAGGTCATCGATGTTATTTGAATTCGGACAAAGAAAATCGCTTTAGAGTTCCAATTCCATACCGTCAAATGATACTTCAACGCCCTCTTCAAGCACTCGTCTTCGTTGGGCGGAATCCTCGTTCAAGATAGGGTTTGTATTATTGATGTGGATGAGGATCTTGCGAGGCTTAACCATTGGTCTCAAAACATCTAGCATGCCACCGTCTCCCGATTGAGGCAGATGTCCCATGTCAGCAGCCTTCTTTTTTCCAAGGCCAACGATTCGCATTTCATCTTCCTCCCAGAAGGTACCATCGACCAATAGGCAATCCACTTCACTCATCAACAGACGCGTTTCGTCAGTAATGTCGCCTAATCCAGGCGCGTAGAACAAGGTTTTACCACTGATGTCATCAGTAATTTTTACACCGATGTTATCGCCAATGTGGGCGTTGTTCCTATGGGGGGAGTAGGGCGGCGCTTTTCCTGTTACGGGAATTGCCGTGAAAGAGAGATTCTCAATACCGGTTATCCTGAAGTTATTGCCATCCAGCGGTATTGCATGACGATTAATTCCCCCATTCCAATGGGTGAGTATTTTGAAAAGTGGAAATCCCGAACTGAGGTCCTCGTAAACCATGTCAGTACAATACACTTCGTGCGGGCAGCCCTCGCGAAGCATCAACAAACCAGTGGTGTGATCGATTTGACTGTCCATGAAGATAATGGCCTTTATGGCTGTATCGCGGGTGGCTCGCGCGGGCTGTAATTCTGGGAACGCCGCCAATTGTGCCAGCAGGTCAGGGGATGTGTTGAACAAGACCCAATCTACCGCATTCGAGCTGACCGCTATTGAGGATTGCGTGCGAGCCGTTGCTTTAATGCGGCCCGTGCGAAAACCATGACAATTTGGACAATTACAATTCCACTGGGGAAACCCCCCACCAGCGGCGGAGCCTAGAATTCTAATATGCATAGTTAACTGAACTTCAATTGATTAAGTACAGCTGGTGCAGGTAGCGCCAAAAAAAAACGCCAGACTTGATCTGGCGCTATCTTTTATTTGGGTCCGAGGCCCCGCAACACATCACGCGGGCGACTGACGGACTTGCTCGATCAGCTATCCGTTATTAAATCAGACAGCCTTGAAGTACATTGTGACTTCAAAACCAAGACGAATCTTTTGATAACTAGGCTTAGTCCACATACGAGTCCTCTCCCTCCATAGATAATGACACTTTGGTCCTTACTGCTGACCCATAGTAGCAAGGTTTTTCGGTAAATGGCTAGTGTCTCCTGGGATATCCGCACATACAGCGAAAGCTGCGTATGCTCCATCACACTGCTGAAGAGAAACCTGACGCAGCCGTCTGGTCAAAGTGACCTGTCTGTCGGACAATTGGGTATTGTCCGACATCCAAATGACTGGTGTGCTCGTGCGCGTTCTCGCAAAAAATGATGACCTCCCCATTCGCACTGATCAGCCAGTGCACTCAGGGAAGGTGCGGTCTGTTTATTGGCTTACCTCTGCGGACAGTCAGCGGTTAATCCGCGCCCGTGACTATGATGTTCCCGAGACAGCTGAATTGGCGGTCATGATTATTAGTGATCGCTTGTCTGCGTTCGAATGTATGTGGCGCGCCGAGGATGGTTTGGACGGAGTACCCGGTAAGGGCGCCGCTCTCAACGCCATTTCTGGTCACTGGTTTGAGTTGTTCAGGCGACGCGGCTTGGCCCGTAGCCATATCCTGGAGACGCCACACCCCCTAGTGTGGATCGTCCAGCGCGCAAAGCCTGTTTTCATTGAAGCAATCGCGCGCCAGTACATCACGGGCTCAATGTGGCGTGCGTACGAGCAGGGCGAGCGGCATTTTTGCGGCATTGAGTTGCCCGATGGTTTAGCGCGAGATCAGCGACTCGACCAGCTGCTAATAACGCCCTCTACCAAAGGCGTCATGAAGGGTATTCCGGGTGTGCCCGCCATCGACGATGTGAATGTGAGTCAGGAGACGTTGCGGGCGCACTGGGAAGCCTTCAAATTCAACCAACCGTCCGATGTAGACCACTATGCTTCTCTGCTAACGGCAGGGTTTGAACGGATTTCTGGTGCTCTACTGCCGCATGACCAGATTTTTGTCGATACGAAATTTGAGTTTGGTTACGCCAAAAATCGTGATGGCGTCAACGAGCTGATCTATATGGATGAGGTGGGTACGCCCGACTCTTCTCGCATTTGGGACGCGTCTGCCTATAAAACGGGACAAGTCGTCGAAAACAGTAAAGAGGGATTTCGTCAGGCATTACTGAGTTTCGCTCCCGACCCCGATGTACTTATTAATAAGAATCGCATGGATGAACGCTATCGCTTCGCCAGCGACACCGTGTTACCCGCGCGAATGATGCTCGATGTATCCAAAACCTATGTTGACTTGGCCGAGACGATTACCGGTGCACCGCTCGCACTATCTGACAGTCCCAGAGACGATATTATTTCGGTCTTGAACACGACATTTGCTCTTATTAACTAGGCAATAAACTGACACTTAACTGATCGCTCGTCGGAGGACTCGCACATGACACCTGTCGCAGAACTTACCCATTCCCTATCAGTGGCAGGACAGATTCAGCCCGAGGACGTCCAGGCGCTTGCCGAGCACGGCTATCAGGTCATTATTTGTAATCGCCCTGATAATGAGGAGCCGAACCAACCCTCCATGGATGCCATAGCTGCGGCCTGTGAGCTCGCAGGTATTCAGTTTGTTCGTTACCCAGTCGACGCGATGTCATTCCCGGGCGATGACCTCGACGCTATGGATGAAGCGATGAACGGGGATGAAAAGGTACTGGCTTTTTGCCGATCGGGCGCTCGATCGACCAATCTTTGGGTTGCGACGCTTGCCGGTGACGAGAGACTCGCTGCTGCCGAACGAGCCCAGCAATTTGGCTTCCCACTAACCTTTGTTATGCAGCTGGGCTTCTCTTGATCTGCCCTTGATCAATCGTCGCGCGCAATGCCATCAAGGCTCGATCGGCCGCTTGTTTAAGTGACGGCTCCTCGGAGAATTCCTCGTGTGCGGGCGGGAAATGCTCCGGGTGATAAGCCTCCGCGATAACCGCATAAGGTACTTGAAGACCACCTTGCTGCGCGAATAAGGCGTAGACCTTGGTGTACAGCGGTGCTCCTAACCGCACAGAGCCATGGGTAAGACTCACAAATTCATCGCCGGCTGCGGTTTCCGTTTTGATGAGTAGCTTTTTATTAATAGTGAAACCGGCGGAACGTAGCGTTGCGCCAATGCTGCCACCAGCCCTGATCAACCGGTGTGCCTCTACAAGCGCAGGATCCATGGGTAAGACGAACTCGGTGACTGCAAGGGTTCGGCAAATTTTGGCGTCGCCACTGAGGCTGTAGAGGTTAGCAACCCGGGTGGACTCACTCTGGCTGACGACTCCTATACCATAGCTGCCGAAAGTTGCTTTGATGGCGTCGCTGTTCAATGTGGGTGTGACCTCCGCCCAACTCAAATTTGCCAAGATAGCAAGAATGAAGCCCAATAGCTTAATGTGCAAATGCATACGTGTCTCAAAGGATGATTGGATGCCAAATTTAAGGCAGGATGTTCCCTACCAAACAGTATACGCAGGATAAATCGCAGATGAAAAACCTCAAGACTTTTGCCGCGCTTGTTGCACTCATGGGTTATTTGATTGGTGCGCCTAGCGCTTCGGCCGGATCACTCTCGGATGACGTGCAGTCGCTTTACGACGATCAGTTGAAAGACCTTTTTGTGCATTTCCATGAGAACCCTGAACTGTCATTCAAGGAAGACAAAACAGCCAAGCGGCTGGGGGACGAGTTAGAGGCGTTGGGGTACACCGTACACCGTGGTATTGGTGGGACCGGTTTGATCGCGCTGATGGAGAATGGTCCCGGTCCTACCGTAATGTTCCGCGCTGATATGGATGGCTTACCCGTTCAAGAGAAATCGGGTCTGTCCTACGCATCTAAAGCCAAACAGCTTGACTGGGATGGAAACGAGGTTTTCGTGATGCACGCCTGCGGGCACGACGTACACATCACCAGTCTCGTTGGTACAGCAAAGCTAATGGCCGATCGAAAAGATCAATGGTCAGGTACGCTGATGTTGCTGGGGCAACCTGCGGAAGAGCGGGTGGCGGGAGCCCGAGTCATGATGGAAGACGGCTTGTGGGATCGATTCGTTAAGCCCGATTTTGCCATGGCGTTTCATGTGACCAGTGCCTTGCCAACGGGATCACTATCAGCACCCGAGACGTCGGCTTACTCTGGGGCTGATACCGTCGATATTCTAATCAAGGGCGTCGGCGCCCACGGTGCAAGTCCACACACGGGTGTTGATCCGATTGTCTTGGGGTCACAGATTGTCATGAGTCTGCAGACAGTCGTCAGCCGAAATCTTGCGCCGCGACGCCCCGGTGTGATCACTGTTGGTTCCTTCCACAGCGGGACCAAGCACAACATCATTTCCGATGCGGCCAAGCTTCAGATTACGGTTCGAAGCGAAAGTCCCGAGGATCGTCAGGTTCTATTGGACGGCATCAAGCGAGTCGCGATCAACATGGGGCGTGTTGCAGGTCTTCCAGATGACATGTTGCCCGAAGTGATCGTCTATGAGGGCGAGGGTGTGCCACCGACAATTAACGATACGGCATTCACGCGTGAGATTCGCAGTGGTTGGAACGAGTATTTCGGACCCTCTATTTTCAATGACGGTGAAAGAATGGGTATGGGTGCCGAAGACTTTGGTTTCTTCACGACAGACCCCTATATTCCGAGCCTTTATTTCGCGGTAGGTGGTACACCACCCGAAGCCTTCGAGGCAGCTGCAAATGGGGGCGCGCCTATCCCTTCACATCACTCACCGCTGTTTAAAATCGAACCTGAGGGCTCTGTCACCTTGGGTGTAGAGGCCTCGGTGAGTGCGTTGCTCGACGTTATGGCACCGCGATGACCGCTCATCCCGTTTGGGACGTACCCAGTCGATTCATCCACTGGTGCTTTCCTGTTGGCATCGGGCTCATGTGGTGGACAGGTGAGACCGGGCGCATGGAGCTGCATAGCTACGTAGCCTACGTGCTACTGACGCTGGTAACTACTCGCATAGCACTGGGTTTCGTTGGCAGCTACCACAGCCGTTTTCACAACTTTGTTGTGAGCCCTGCTGGTGTAGTCGCTTACCTGCGAGGGGGCGGGCAGTTTGTCGGACATAACCCATTGGGAGCGCTGTCAACACTCACGCTGTTGCTGTTGATATTGGCGCAGGGCATATCAGGGCTGTTTAGTATCGATGATGTGTCTTTTGATGGCCCGCTGGCTTATACCTTCGATGGTCAATTCATTGACTTGGCAACAGAGTGGCACGACACCAACTGGAGCATTCTTCAACTCCTGATTTCTATGCATCTCGCTGCGATTGCTTGGTATCAGTGGCGGAAGCGCCAGCCAATGGTGCAGACCATGTGGCGAGGTCAATCTGCTGATCGTGCCAGCGAGCACGCACCTGTTCACCCGGGTCGAGCTGTTGGAGTTGGGGCTGTCGTCGCTGTTTGTCTATGGCTTGCGATTATCTGGGCGCCGGAGGCACCCAGTTACTATTGAGCACTAAACGTATCTTTGGATCGACCTTTGCATTGGTTAGCTCTAGCTGACTCGAGTGGTCTTTTGGAGGGCGAGAAAACGCCGACTCAGATCAACCACTGATTCCGACAGATATCAGTTCGAGCTTTAGTAAAGGTAGCCGCGGCTCTTGTAGTTGTCATGACAGGCCTTACACGTGCCACCTGTCTGCTTGAACTGCTCGATCGTTGCAGCTTTATCACCGGCGTTAGCAGCCTCTGCGAGAGCTGTAGCTTCACTGCGGAAGTTCGCCAGTTTTTGTGCGAAGTCGTCGGGATTCTCCCAAATCGCCGGTTTGGCACGGGTCTTTCCTTCTTCACTTCCTGGCGCAAAGCCTCGCTCGACCGATACTTTTGACACGGACGCAAGATCGTCAGCCCATGCGGCAAACTGCGCATCGTTCCACGCAATCTTGCCTTTAACCATGTCGCCCATGGGCCCGAAGGTCATACCCACAAGGGCAAAGAAGGACTGCCGTAATGATTGCAGCGGCTCGGTTCGTTCAATGTGAGCGACCGCGGGTATGGTGACCACGGCAGCAAGCGATGCAGCAATGAGAGACTTACGACTAAATTTTGGCATGACAAATACTCCTAAGATGGTACCGGGTGCCCATGGCGAACGCCCTGTCTGTTGGATACAGTACGTCGTGCGAGCGCGGCTAGATGCGTATCCTAGTCTTGGTGTTTGTTGGTTCGCAAGATGAGCGCCAATAACGAGCCATTAAACCAGCGCTAACACTAGTAATCGTTACGTTAAACTCAGACGGCCAACGCCTTTCATAATCAGGACAAGACGCAATGACCCTTAACCTTGATGCGTATTGGATGCCCTACACGGGTAACCGTCAGTTCAAGCGCGATCCTCGCATCATCCAGAGTGCGCAGGGTGTTTGGTTTACTGATTCGGATGGGCGTAAAGTGCTAGACGGTCACTCAGGCCTTTGGACAACAGGCCTCGGGCATGCGCGACCGGAGATTACAGAGGCAGTCAGTCGGCAGATGGCAGAGCTCGATTTTTGCCCGCCGTTCCAGTTTGGTCATCCCAAAGCCTTTGAGCTTGCGACAAAAGTTGCGGATTTGATGCCCGGTGACTTGAATCACGTGTTCTTCACCAACTCGGGATCGGAATCTGCCGACACCTCCCTGAAGATGGCGAGAGCCTACTGGCAGCTCAAGGGAGAAACTCGGAAGACACGCTTTATCGGGCGCGAAAAGGGGTACCACGGCGTCAATTACGGGGGGGTGGCCGTGGGCGGTATCCCGGCCAATAAAAAGCTGTTTGGCGAGGTGCTGGAAGCCGACCATTTATCGCACACGATGTTGCCAGAGAACGCCTTCACGCGCGGTATGCCAAATCATGGTGCTCATCTGGCGGATGAATTAGAGGCGGTGGTAGAGCGCTACGGTGCCGACACCATTGCGGCCGTCATCGTCGAACCCATGGGTGGATCAGCCGGCGTCTTGCCTCCGCCCCACGGGTACTTGCAGCGCCTGCGAACGCTCTGCGATAACCACAATGTGTTACTTATTTTTGATGAGGTTATTACCGGCTTCGGTCGCTGCGGTGCCATGACCGGTGCCGACGCCTTTGGCGTGACACCCGATATTTTAAATGTGGCCAAGCAGTTAACGAATGGCGCTGTTCCCATGGGGGCTGTTATCGCCTCAAGCGAAGTCCACGAGACCTTTATGGCGAACGCAGGACCTGATTACGTGCTTGAATTTGCGCACGGCTATACCTACTCAGCACACCCGGTTGCCTGTGCTGCAGGTTTGGCAGCACTCGATGTCCTAGTTGAAGAAGACTTGCCGCAGCGAGTGGCAGCAGAAGCACCTTATTTCGAGTCTCTCTTGCATGATCAGTTAAGGGACAAGCCATTCGTTACCGATGTTCGAAATTATGGTTTTGCCGGAGCGATCACATTGGAGGCCATAGGCGATGAGCCGCTTCGTCGACCTTTCGAGGTGGCTATGGAGATGTGGGAGCGCGGTGTTCTCGTCCGATACGGTGGCGATACGATCCAGATGGCGCCTCATTTTGTGATGGAGCGCGAACAAATGGATCAGTTGGTAGGAACGCTCGCTGATTGTCTATCCAAATTAAATTGAATCTAAGCGGTAGCTTTCGGAAACTCAGAGTGTCGTGACTTTTATTTCTTTGTTTCTCGTTAATGACTTTAACGACACACCTTCTCTTGGAGTTAATCATCCGCAATGAGTGCCTCGGTATACATCATTAATGCGTTCACTGTAGCGCTGTTCGGTGGCAATCCTGCGGCCGTGGTGCCGGTTGAATCAGCCATGAGTGATGAGTTAATGCAGTCAATCGCTGCGCAACACAACCTGAGTGAAACAGCTTTTGCGGAATGCCTAGGTCCTGACCGATTCAACTTACGATGGTTTACACCCCAAAAAGAGGTCCCTCTGTGCGGACACGCGACGCTCGCAACGGCCTATGCGCTCGATTATAGAGGCGATTGGCAGGGCGAGACGCTGACCTTTGAGACCGCATCGGGTGAGATCTATGTAAAGCGCTCGGATGACGGGTTGAGTATTGAGTTCCCGTCAGTTCCCATGACTGAAATTGAAAAGGTGGCGGCGGTTGAGCAAGCGCTCGGCGTCAGTGTCATCTCGATGCATCAGCCCGAGGAGGGAGCATGGCAAATGGTCTGCGAACTCGGTAGTCAAGCCGAGGTCGAGGCGTGTATTCCCAATTATGTGGCTCTGGCCGATGCCACAACACTGGGTGTTGCCATTACCGCCCGAGGCGTTAGTACTGACTTTGTATCTCGTTTCTTTATCCCGCAGTTGGGTATCAATGAGGATCCAGTGACGGGGTCGGCGCACTGTCAGCTCACCCCTCACTGGGCGGCGAAGCTGGGCAAAAATGAGCTCACGGCGCGACAGCTATCGCTTCGCGGCGGTGACCTAAAATGTGAGCTCAAGGGTGATCGCGTGCAACTCTCGGGGAACTGCAGGCTGTTTGCCGAGGGGGTGTTGCACCTGCCCTCGGCTGAGTAAGTCAGAGCTTCGCTTTTTCAGCTGTAATCCATTGATTCATGCGGGTTTCGAGCGCATCAAGTGGAATCGCACCTGCTCCCAATAGCTCATCATGAAAGGCACGAATATCGAATCGGTCACCTAATTCGTCCTCGGCTCTGGCGCGGAGCTCTAACATTTTGAGCTGCCCAATTTTGTAGGCGAGGGCCTGACCAGGCCAGCCAATGTAGCGATCGATCTCATTGATAATGTCGGCCTCGGTTTTCGCCGCATTGTCCTTGAAATAGTCGATGGCTTCTTGGCGCGACCAGCCGAAATAGTGGATACCGGTATCGACAACCAGCCGTACCGCCCGCCACATGTCATAAATCAGCTGTCCGTAGCGAGAGTAGGGGTCTTTATAGAGCCCCATATCATATCCCAAGCGCTCGGAGTACAGCCCCCATCCCTCAATGAAGGCCGTGACACTGCTGTTGCGACGGAACTCAGGTAGCCCTTCAATTTCCTGCGCTAAGGCTATTTGGAGGTGGTGTCCGGGCACGCTCTCATGCACTGATAACACCTCCATTTCATACTTCGGTCGAACCTCGGGTTTGTAGAGATTCACGTAGTACCAACCGGGACGGCTTCCATCGAGGGCGGGCCGCATGTAAAAAGCGGTTGTCGTATCCGGGGCAAGCTCTGGTGCGATTGGCCGCACCCCGTAAGGCATACGCGGCAGCTTCCCGAATAGCTTTACCAGTTCAGGGTCGAGGCGTTTGGAAACCGCCTGATAACCCTCGAGTAATTCTTCGGCTGTCTCGTAATAGAACTGTGGATCGGTGCGCAGGAAGTCATTGAATGCGTTGATATCGCCGTCAAACCCCACTTCTTCGATGACCGCTTCCATCTCGCCACGGATGCGCGCCACCTCTGAGAGGCCAATGTTGTGTATCTCCTCAGGGGTCATGTCGGTTGTGGTGAAATGTCGCGCCAACATCGCATACACCGCTTTGCCACCGGGGAGGGTGCCAATACCTGGACGTGCTCGTGTCTTTGGCAGGTATTCTTCCTCGATGAAGCGTTTGAACTCCACGTAAGCCGGAGTAAGCTGTTCAGTAATGATGACGCGCGCAGAGGATTTAAGGTCAGCAGCGGTCTCAGCACTGATCGATGCAGGCATGGTCTCAAAGACGCCCCAAAATGGACTGTCCTCTGGATTATCCACGATGAGCGCGCCAAGCTGGTTGGGTACACGCTCAATGATAATGCGCGCTTGTGTCCGTTCGCGGTCAACGCCGGCCTGTAATAAGGCCTGGTACTGCGCGAGTTGAACCGGGAGGTTCCCGAGGCGGGCGAGCCAGTCGACATAGTCGGTCTCTGTCGCCATTGGCAGACGCTCTACCATGGTGTAGCGGTGTTGTGGCCCACTTCGCATGTTCAGTGCAATCAAGTGAAGACCACTTTCATACGACTCCACCTCTTCTTGCAGCGATGTTTTGAGCATTCGCTGATTGAGTTGCGCTGTTTCACTCAAGGACGCGGGGTCAATGCGATCAAGGTCATCAATAAATGCCTTGGTGTCCTCATTGCGACGCTCGAGTACCTCAGCACTCAGGTCGGTCCAGCTTTGATTACCCGACATGTCACCGTATTCGCGACGGTACTCCGGGTATTGCTCCAATACCCAGTCCCAATGATTGCTAATAACGGCGTCGAGAGACTCGTCCGAGGCGAGTGCTGTACCCGTGTTTAACACAAAAAAAGCCGGCAAAACGAGCCGGCTTATTACACTCATTCTCATAAAACTATTCCTGTTCGCTTTATTCGCGACCCAAAATGGATCGAGCCACCAGTTCGCGCATGATTTCCGAGGTACCACCGTAGATTGTCTGAATACGAGCATCGACATAAAAACGGGAAATGGGATATTCCGTGGTATAGCCGTAGCCACCAAAAAGCTGCAGGCATTGATCGGCAACGTCGCATTGCATCTCGCAGCTTGCTAGCTTCAACATCGCTGCCTCTTCGGTTGTCAGTTCGTCGGTCGCATACTTGTTCGCGCACTGCTCGTAGAAGGCACGATTCACCGCTACTTGGGTTTTCACGTCAGCAAGCTTAAATCGCGTATTCTGGAACTGACCTACCTTCTGACCAAAGGCCTCGCGCTCTTTGACGTACTCGATGGTGATATCCAACGCACCTTCAGAGGCCGCAACGGCTTGGGCAGCAATGCCTAGGCGCTCACGGGGCAGTTCATCCATCAGGATAGCGAAGCCTTTGTTGACCTCACCCAGTAAGGCATCGGCGGGTAGGCGCACATCAGTGAAGAACAACAACGCCGTATCCGATGTGTGCTGGCCAATCTTCTCAATTTTCTTCGACTTTTCGAAGCCTGGCGCATGCGCATCGACCAGGAACAGCGATGTTCCTTTGGCGCCTTTGCCAGGATCAGTTATCGCTGCGACGATTACGAGATCGGCATGAATGCCGTTTGTGATGAAGATCTTCGAGCCGTTGAGTACCCACTCATCGCCGTCTCGAACAGCGTTGGTTCGAATTCCCTGAACGTTTGAACCTGCACCCGGCTCGGTCATGGCAAGTGCACCAACGACCTGACCGGTCACCATGCGTGGGAGCCAATGCGCTTTCTGAGCCTCTGTACCGTGTCGACTGAGGTAGGGCGCAATGATGTTTGAGTGAATGCCGTAGCCCGATGCGAAGCCACCAAAGCCCATTCGGGATAGTTCCTCGATCATAGCGAGTGTTACGTGGGGCGTCGTACCTGCACCGCCATACACCTCGTCGACATCGGGGCACAATAGGCCAGCTTGTCCGAGCGTATTCCAAAGCTCGCGAGGCACCATGTGATTGTGTTCCCACTCCTCGTAGTAGGGCGAAATTTCCTTTTCAAAGGCACGGCGTGCCATATCGCGAAAGAGTGTGAGTTCGTCTAAGTCTACTGCTTGATTCACTTTTGAAGCCTCAGTATGTTCGTTTGGTGCAATTATGAATCAAACCTTGTTCCGGCACCAACTCGAGAAGCCTCCATGGATGATAGCTATTCCCCCGAAACCTCTGCTGTGCACGTGGTGTCCGTAACGCCCTGGTTGTCGGCAGACAAATTTGAAGCCGCATTGATCGATATTCACGATCGCGGCTATGCGATTATTGAAGACGTACTGTCACCAAGCGATTGTGATGACTATCGTCACATTCTTGAGCAATTCATGGCGGTATCGCCAACAGGGCGAAATGTATTTGAAGGCACGAGCAGTCACAGACTTTACGCACTGCTGGCAAAATCTGACCGTTTCGCGGATATGGTCGAGCATCCTTTGGCGATAGCGTTTGCGGAGCACTTCCTAGGAGAGACTTGCTTACTCTCAGCCTGTTTGTCGATTAATTTGCATCCCGGAGAGACGGTTCAGCCTTGGCATACCGATGACGGCCACATTTCCGTGCCTCAACCTCATGGCGTGTTTGGTATTTCCGTATTCTGGGCACTTGATGACACTACTGACATGAACGGAGCGACCGAGGTTCTGCCCTTCAGTCATCGATGGGATACACCCGATATGGCGGGTCGCCTGCAAGACGAGCACTTTGGGCAGCGTGAGGATTTAGCTGATTCTGCGGCGGGTGACATCAAGTGTGTAAAGGCGACCATGAAAGCCGGCTCTGTGATGATCATGCGCAGTGATGTGTGGCATCGCGGCGGCGCCAATCAGACCGACACCGATCGCTTAATTGTCACTCCACAATATTGTGCTGGCTGGGCGCGTCCGCTGGAGACGATGCTGCTAGCCGTGCCGCCGGAGGCTGTGGCGCGCTTACCGAGCAGAACACAGGCGCTTCTGGGCTATTCCATACACACACCTTTTATGGGTTATGTGGATGGGATGCATCCGAGTCGCGTTCTGCAGTAGAGTTGGGTTATTAATTAGATAATACGAAGTCGTTTCACTTACTGGAGAAAAACAATGCGTGATTATACTAAGTTCTACATCAATGGCGCCTGGGTGGCGCCGTCTGGAAGCGATACCTTAGCGGTCGAGAATCCTGCGACGCTCGAGCAGTGCGCCACCATTGCCATTGGTAATGAGGCTGATGTCGACACTGCGGTCGCAGCAGCGAAAGCCGCTTTTGAGACCTTTAGCCAGACATCGGTGGAGGAGCGCGCCGCACTGCTGGATAAAATTGGAGAGATCTACATGTCGCGCATTGGCGAGATTGCTGAGGCTATTCGTGAAGAAATGGGTGCGCCAATCTCTCTGGCGTCGACAGCGCAGGCATACGCAGGCCTCGCTCACATTACGGAAGCGGCAAAGATCCTCCGAAACTTCTCCTTCTCGGAGGACCTTGGTGCGCACCGCGTGGTCAAGGAACCCATCGGCGTCTGTGGCCTGATTACGCCGTGGAACTGGCCCATGAACCAGGTCACCTGCAAGGTGGCTCCAGCACTGGCAGTAGGTTGCACGATGGTGCTCAAGCCCAGCGAAGTAGCACCGCTGTCATCGTATATCTTCACCGAGATCATGCATGAGGCAGGAGTTCCAGCAGGGGTCTACAATATGGTCAATGGCGACGGACCCGGGGTGGGAACAGCGCTTTCTAAGCACCCTGATGTCGACATGATGTCGTTTACCGGATCAACACGCGCAGGCTCGCTGGTGGCACAGAATGCAGCGCCGACGGTTAAGCGAGTCACTCAGGAGCTTGGGGGTAAGTCACCCAATATTATTCTCGATGATGCCGATCTTGACGCGGCGGTGACGGGTGGTGTGCTCCACATGTACAACAATACCGGACAGTCCTGTAACGCGCCTTCGCGTATGTTGGTGCCACGTAGCCGATTGGCCGAGGCCGAGCAAATCGCAGCAGCAGTGTCAGAGACCATCGTAGTTGGAGACACGGCGAGCCAGGAGACGAACATGGGCCCCGTGGTTTCCAAAGTACAGTGGGACAAGATTCAGGGCCTCATCCAGAAAGGCATCGATGAGGGTGCGAAACTGGTGTGTGGTGGTACGGGTCTCCCCGATGGTGTAGATGCCGGACATTATGTTAGGCCGACGGTCTTCTCAGAAGCTAACAACGACATGACCATCTCCCGCGAAGAGATCTTTGGACCGGTTCTGACCATGATTCCTTATGATTCAGAGGAAGAGGCCATTCGCATCGCTAACGACACGCCGTACGGCCTCGCAGGTTATGTCCAGAGTGGCGACATGGATCACGCCCGATCAGTGGCGTCTCGGATCCGTGCTGGCAATATCCATATTAACGGTGCGAGTGGAGGCCCTGATATTCCCTTTGGTGGCTACAAGCAGTCCGGTAATGGCCGAGAGTGGGGAGCACATGGCTTCACAGATTACCTCGAGATCAAGGCGATCGAAGGCTACGACGCCGCATAAGAGCAAAACAGCAATGGTAGGGAGTGCGTGGTGTGACTGACCTCATTTTAGCGATTGATCAGGGCACCACGGGCTCAACCATTGCGCTGATGGACATCGATGGCAGGTTGCTGACTTCGGTGAATCATGAGTTGCCGCAGATATTCCCGCAGCCAGGATGGGTTGAGCACGACCCTGAGAGCATCTGGCAGTCCGTATTAAAAGGCGTAACCGCCATTTTTTCCGATAGGGAATACGCGGTTTCTCAGTTGGCTGCGATTGGCATCACCAATCAGCGAGAGACGGCGGTACTGTGGGATTGTCAGACGGGAGAGGCGGTACATAACGCCATCGTCTGGCAGTGCCGGCGAACCACCGATGTCTGCGAAGCTTTAAAATCCGCGGGTCACGAAGCACTCATCAAGTCCAAAAGTGGACTTGTGCTCGATCCTTACTTCTCCGCGACTAAGTTCAAGTGGTTACTGGATAACGCGCCAACCGCCAACGCGCTTTTGGCCGAGGGCCGTCTGCTAGCCGGCACTATCGACACCTATCTCATGTGGCGTCTCAGCAACGGTAAAGTGCATAAAACCGATGTATCGAATGCCTCGCGTACCTCGTTGATGTCACTTGAAACCCTAGATTGGGACGCGGAGTTACTCGATATCTTCGGTGTGCCGCGTGACATTCTCCCGGAAATTTGCCCTTCCAGCGGCCGTTTTGCCGTGACGGCTGGTGTTCCGGGTTTGCCTGATGGGTTACCTGTGTCTGGCGTCGCTGGAGATCAGCAGTCCGCCTTATTCGGACAGGCCTGCTTTGAGCCCGGCGATGCGAAATGCACCTTCGGTACAGGATCCTTCATCCTAATGAACGCGGGCACTAGCCCCATCGCTTCTGATACGGGTCTACTAAGCACCGTGGCCTGGCAACTCGAGGGGCAGGATGCGGTTTATGCGCTAGAGGGCGGTGCCTTTGTTTGCGGGGCTGCAGTGCAGTGGCTGAGGGATCAATTGGGTATCATCGAGCAGGCGGAAGATATTGAGGCACTGGCTGAGAGCGTGGAAAGTGCAGGTGGCGTGGAATTTGTACCGGCACTTGCTGGATTGGGCGCCCCTTATTGGGCGCCAGAGGCTCGCGGCGTCATGTCTGGGCTGACACGTGGCTCTGGAAAGGGCGAGATCGCGCGTGCAACGCTAGACGCTATGGCGCTTCAAAATGTCGATATTCTCATGGCGATGGAAGCCGATATTGGTCAACCGATGACCGCCTTGAAGGTTGATGGCGGCGCGTCGGCAAATAATCTTTTGATGCAACTTCAATCAGATTACCTCAATCGACCGATTACCCGACCTGAGGTTATCGAAACGACCGTAGCAGGTGCCTGCTTCTTGGCCGGTCTAGGTGAGGGCGTGTGGGCAAGCGCTGACGAGATTTCACGTGTGTGGCGTTCAGATCGGGCCTTCGAGGTTAGATTGACTGATGCTGAGCGTGCCGAGCGAATGACCTCCTGGCAGTTGGCGGTAGATCGCACACTGCACACGCTCTCCTAGTGCATGACAGGAAAAGACTCTCTATCTTGCCCTCGTGGTCGACACAGGTGGCGGCAGATTAGGCCTGATAGCCTCGCTTTGCTCCGAGGCGAAGTTGTCATGCGTCAGCGTTGTGAGCGTTGCGGAAAGGAACGAACCAAGGCGCGATAGAACTCTATTCGAAGCCCCACTCGCAGTTCCTTCACCAAAACCACCGGCAGGTAGTAAGAAGTTGCGTGCAGCCCTGTGCCTGTTCAAGGCCAATGGGGGGGGTGCGGACAAAACCAACCCCAGCGTGTACTATTTTCGATGCTCACAAGTGCATCAAAATAGCGATCAAAACACAGGCTGAGATCCTAGGGGGACTGCCATGACATCCATGTTGTATCCGACGACAAACCCATCAGCAGCGGAGCAAATGGTCGTTGCGCGCGGTGAAGGGCCGTATATTTATGACCGCTCAGGTAAGCGCTATCTTGAGGGCATGGCCGGTCTTTGGTGTACCTCACTGGGTTACGGCAATGAAGAGATTATCGAAGTGGCGACGCAACAGATGCGTGAGCTCAGCTTTAGTCATATGTTCGGCGGTAAGACCCATGACAGCGCCATGATGCTGGCTGACAAGCTCGCCGGCATGGTGCCGATGAAGAATGCTCGTGTGTTTCTAGGTAACAGTGGGTCAGACGCTAATGACACACTGATCAAGATGATTCGTTATCACGCCTCGGCGACCGGTCAGCCGCAACGTACGAAAATCATTGCGCGAGATAAGGGGTATCACGGTGTTACGGTGGCGTCGGCCTCGCTGACAGGTATACCCACTAACCACAATCATTTCCAGCTGCCGTTCGACGCCTTGGGCGTTATCCGAACCGGATCCCCTCACTTTTATCGCTCAGCCAATCCGGGTGAGAGCGAGGCGGAATTCGTCGCGCGACGGGCGAGCGAGCTCGATGAGCAAATAGTTGCTGCCGGTCCAGAGACGGTTGCTGCGATGATTGCCGAGCCGGTGTCGGGGGCGGGTGGTGTACTGATTCCGCCTACGGGCTATTATGAGGCCATTCAGGCAGTTCTGGATAAATACGGTATCGCGCTTTGGGATGACGAAGTCATCTGCGGGTTTGGCCGTCTGGGAACGGATTTTGGTGCCAATGCCATGGGGATGCGTCCTGAAATGATGGTGTTTGCAAAGGCCCTGAGTTCGGCGTACGTGCCCGTCAGCGCTGCGGTAGTCAGTAGTGATTTCGTCGAGGCGGTTGAGAGCGCCGCATCGGACATGGGTGTATTCGGTCACGGTTACACCTACAGCGGACACCCGCTTGGATGTGCAGTCGCCCACAAAGTGCTGGAGATTTATGAGCGGGATAATGTTTTTGAGCGCGCAGCGCAGGTCGGCGAGTACCTTCAGGAGCGGCTGAGCGCGTTTGGTGATCATGCGCTGGTGGGCGAGGTGTCTGGAAAGGGAATGATTGGTGCACTCGAGCTGGTTTCCAATAAGACCACGGCGAAGCCATTTGAAGGCATGGCTGTAGGCCAATATTGTGCGAAAGCGGCTGAAGCCGCAGGACTGATTGTTCGGCCATTAGGCGGTAATCGTGTTGCCCTTTGCCCACCACTGATTCTTCAGCGGGAGCATGTCGATGAACTCATCGATAAATTAACTATTGCCGTTAATGCGACGCTAGATTTTGCCAAGCAAGAGCAATTGCTGACATAGGTGAGTAAGTCAACGCAGTGAAAGTACTTCATGTCGAAGCGGGGCGTTATCTCTACGGTGGCGCTCAGCAGGCTGTCTGGCTCAATGAGGGGCTTGCCCGCAGAGGTGTAGAGAACGTTCTCGTCTGCCCTACAGGCTCCGATATTGCGACGGCCCTAGCGGGGAATGCACGCGTTCACGCCGTTAAGATGTCCGGTGATCTTGATCTAGGTTTAGTGCCCCGGCTTATGCGAATCCTAAAAGCAGAGAGGCCGGACCTCGTCCATATTCACAGTCGGCGTGGTGCCGATATCTATGGCGGGCTAGCAGCGCATATCGTGGGGATCCCGGCGATTCTCTCGCGACGGGTCGATAATAAAGAGTCTTGGCTCCTGTCGCCTTTCAAATATGCGCTCTACGGCCGCGTGATTGTTATTTCAAAGGCAATCGGCAGCGTATTGGTGTCATGCGGGGTTGATGCATCAAAAATTAAAACCGTGCGAAGCGCCGTCAATGCCAATGCTTACAGCACAGAGGTCGATAAAGACTGGTTCGCGTCCGAGTTTTCCCTGCCGAGTAACGCGAAAACGCTTGGGGTTATCGCGCAACTTATCCCGCGAAAAGGCCACAAATATCTACTCAATATCCTGCCTCACTTACTTGAGGCGCATCCCCAGCTTCAGGTGCTCATTTTTGGCCAAGGTCCCCTAGCGACAGAACTGACGGGCCGCGTCGCTCAACCGGAGTTTGAAGGACGAGTAAAAATGGCGGGATTCCGTAATGATTTACACCGTGTGTTTCCCAACCTCTATGCGGTCGTTCATCCCGCTGAGCGTGAAGGTTTAGGGGTGGCGTTATTGCAGGCATCAGCGTCTGGTGTGCCCGTCGTGGCGGCAAAGGCAGGCGGTATCCCTGAGATTATCCTCGATGATGTGAATGGCATCACCTTTGACATAGCCGATGAGGCAGGGCTCTTGAGCGCGTTAGACACCTTACTCGCTAATCAAGAGCTTCGCGATAGGCTGGGCGCAGGTGGTAGTCATCTAGCTCATTCAGAGTTTTCTATCGATGCCATGGTCGAGGGAAATTTGAACGTATACCAGTCACTTCTGGGCAGCTAAGAGCGCAGTGAGCGACTTCGGAGTCCGTGTTTTCGCATGAGCCCTCTGATTTGGTCGTAGCTCAACCCCAGCAATGCTGCCGCTTGTTTTTGATTGTTGGCTGTTTGGTCTAGCGCCTGCGCCAACCATGACGCTTCCTGTTGCTCGAGTGCTTTTCGCAGATCGCTGGGGAGTTCCGAATACAACGCGTTTGTTGACGGAGTTTCTGGAAGCGGTGATTCAGATATCTCGGTCTGCTCATTTGGCCAGGGGTTGATGACCAGGTCAGCAATTTGCTCCCCGTCTTCACCTTGTCGATGGAGCGAACGCTCGATGACGTTTCGAAGTTCACGGACATTGCCCGGCCATTGGTAGCTATATAGTTCGTTTCTAGCGCTTGGCGAAAATCCCGGGAAATGATGCCATCCTGACTCGGCGGCGAAACGAACAGCAAAATGCTCTGCGAGCAGCGCGGTGTCACCGTCTCTCGCACGCAGCGGCGGCATATTCACGACGTCGAATGTGAGTCTATCTAATAGGTCCCATCGAAATTCGCCTTTGGCGGCCATTGCCGGAAGGTCCGCATTGGTCGCGGCTACGATACGGACATCGACTTTAACCGTTTGGCTTCCGCCGATGCGCTCTAATTCACCGTATTCGATGACTCGAAGTAACTTCTCTTGAAGTGCCAGTGGCATCGTACCCAACTCATCAAGGAAGAGGGTCCCCCCTTCAGCCCGTTCAAACCTGCCTTTATGACTTCGGCGAGCGCCCGTAAAGGCACCGGGCTCATAACCAAACAATTCGCTATCGAGCAGATTTTCCGGTAGCGATGCGCAGTTCAATTTGATGAAGGGTCCCTGCCACCGTGAAGATAAGAAGTGGAGCCGATTTGCTGCGATTTCTTTGCCGGTGCCACGCTCTCCCGAGACCAGGATAGACCGATCAATACCTGCGAGATTGGATATGTGATCAAGCGCAGTATTCAGCGCTTGGCTTTCCCCAATGACGGTTTGCATCGTTTCCATGGGTCAAGTATAGGTAATAAATACTCTTGTGGAAGGGTTTTATCACTCTTATTAAGGTAAAAATTACCTTTAAAGTAGTTGAGATAACGTACCAATAATAAAAATTCTACCTAGGCCATTATTTTTACTCGTTTTTATTGAAGTGGCGCACAAATGGCAGCAACGACTCAGGTTTAACGCAATAGTAGGAAAAGAGACATGGGCATTTTTTCGAGGTTATCGGACATCGTGAATTCCAATCTGAATGCGATGTGTGACAGCGCAGAAGATCCAGAAAAGATGATTCGTCTGATCATCCAAGAAATGGAGGATACGTTAGTTGAAGTACGATCCGCCTCCGCGCGCATATTGGCTGATAAAAAGACGCAGGAGCGGCAGTTGCGGTCGATGAAAACTCAGGCCACGACTTGGGAGGACAAGGCGAAGTTAGCCTTATCCAAAGATCGTGAGGATCTTGCGAGGGCCGCGCTCCATGAAAAGCGACGCGTTGAGGCCGAGGCTGTAGCGCTTGAGGGCGAGCTGGAGTTGGCGGATGAACACATCGAGCAGCTACACCACGAGGTAGCTCAGCTCCAAACAAAGCTTGATGATGCCCGTGCGAAGCGCAAGGCGATTCTGATGCGCGCAGATTCTGTTTCACAGCGCCGCAAAACACAGACCCAGATTCATAGAAACCAACTTGACGATGCATTTGAGCGTTTCGAACGCTTTGAGCGTCGCGTCGATGGAATGGAGGGTGAGCTTGAAGCGATGAACTTGGGTCGAGGCAAGCCAAGCCTCGCTGATGAAATCGACGCACTGGCTGCGGATGACATGTTGAGCGAGGAGCTCGAGGTACTGAAGCAGTCAATGGAGGTCGAAAAGAATGCGTAATACATCAGCGCAGTTAGCCGCCTTATTCATGAGTTCAGTGGCGCTCTCCACATACGCAGAGGTTGAGCGTGAATTGAGTATTGATGATTTTGACCGTGTGACGGTGTCTCAGGGAATTAATCTGAATCTTGTGATGGGGTCAGCCACCTCGGTCACTGCCGTTGCAGACAAAGACAGCGATCTAGATCGACTCGAGATCGAAGTAGACGAAGATGTATTGGAAATTCGACGGGGCTCATGGGTTTCCGGCCTTTTCAGCATGGGTATGTCACATGGGAGCGTCACGGTCAACGTGGTCGCAAACGAGTTGCGGGCTGTTAGCTCGAGCTCGGGTGCGAACGCAGACCTAAGTGATATCACCTGTAGTGATTTGCGGTTGGAAGCATCTAGCGGTAGCCGAGTAGAGGTGTCGGGTCGCTGCGACACGGTCGTTATTGATGCCTCCAGTGGCGCTAATGTCGACAGCAGCGATCTACTGACAACCGATGCAGCGGTAGAGGCGTCGAGTGGAGCAAGTATCCGCGTGTTCGCCAGCGAGAGCTTTAGCGGTGATGCATCGAGTGGGTCAAGCATTAGGGTATACGGGAATCCAGAGGTGGCCGAGTCAGAAACCTCCTCGGGTGCCAGTATCGATCTGCGCAATCATGCGCAAACGATTTAAACACCTCTAGGAGCATTTTGATGGAAGGTATGTTTGCCATTGGTATGGGTTATGTCGCTCTTCTGTTACCAGCGATACTTCTTTTCACCGTGCTTAACGCGAGGCACAAGAGCCTTGAAAAGCGACTTGATGCATTAGTGCAGATGGCGAGGATTTCAGGTGAAGTTGTAGGCGTTGATGAGATTAGTCAGCCACTAGCTCAGGCGCCCTCACGCCGAAGCGTACAGCAATGGGGAATTATTTTGACTGTGACAGCTATGGGTATCGCAATTGCTGGTATTTTGATGGGTGAGGAAGGCATTATCGGTTTCGCGATTGCCATGAGCGGGCTGGGCATCGGTTTGATTCTCGCCCAAGTCTGGTCGGATCGAATCGCCGAGAACCCACCAAAGGCAGCATTATGATCTATTGCTGCCACCGACAGTGCTGGAGAGGTTTGTGAGCTTTTTAGAATTTATGTTTGTACCGATGATCCTGCTGATCACGGTTGTGGTTCCGATCTGGATTACTCTGCACTACCGAAGCTTGAATAACTCAAGTAGAGCGCTCACTGACGATGATCGACAGAGCCTCGATGAGATGCTCGAAGCGGTGGATCGCATGACGGATCGCATCACCAATTTAGAAGCCATCTTGGATGCTGATCATCCCAACTGGCGGAATGAGAAGGAAGACAATCGATGAGTTACAGACGCCGAAAGCATTATCGTAGTTTTGACCATGGCCGCAGAAACGGCTGGGGACTGGGCCTTTACCGAAACCCGATTGATGGATGGTTTGGTGGCATTTGTGCTGGGCTCGCTGGGTACTGGGAGGTGCCGACCTGGCTGATTCGTCTCTCCGTCTTCGCACTCTTCCTGTTCACGGGAGCTCTCGTTTTTTGGCTCTATATCGCGGCGTGGGTGCTCATCGGTAAACGTTCCTCTCGATGGGTCAGTGATGTTTATGAGGGAGAGTTCATTCGATGAGTCACAAAGACCGAAATCATTACCGCAGTTTTGACCAAGGCCGAAAAAATGGCTGGGGAATAGGGCTCTATCGGCATCCCTCGGATGGTTGGTTTGGCGGGGTATGTGCCGGGCTTGCTGAATACTGGGAAGTGCCAACCTGGGTCACTCGTCTCTCTGCATTTGCGCTCTTCCTGTTCACAGGATCGGTTATCTTCTGGTTCTACATTGCGGCATGGATACTGATTAGTAAACGCCCCTCTCGGTGGGGTGGTGAGACTTATGAAGGAGAGGTCATCAAGGACTATGATGAGGATCGCCACGAATACCGCAGACGCTCTGCCTTTCGTTACTCTGAGGCGCCCTCAACGCGCATGGCGAAGGCCCACGATCGCGTGAGAGAAGCTGAACGAAAGATCGCTGCTATGGAACGTTATGTGACGTCGAGCCGATACGACTTAGACACGGAGTTCTCCAAGCTCTAACGCTCTGGAACCTTGTTGCCGGCAGACCTCAGGTAAGGATAGAAGGAGTTTTTTGAAAGCTTGGGTTTTGTGTTTGGACTTGTAGCGTTTGTTCGCGTAGAGAAGCTGGTTAAGACGCTGAAGGAGAAAAATATTCTCGAGGCAGACTACAAAGATGAGTAAATCTTACGGCTTAGTCAGTCTCATTTCTCAGTAGCTAGTAGGTGCTGCCCCGGGTAGCGCCCCTCGACTTGTTCTCCATCTGTCACAACGGGTCGTCCAGCCACCAGTACGTCGGCAATACCGACAGACGGCTGGTAGGGATCACCGTATCCCGCCCTCGCAGCAATTGTAGCGGGGTCGAAAATGACAAGATCTGCATCCGCCCCCACTTGGATGCGGCCTTTTTTGTCAAATGAACTGGAGGCTTGTGACAGCCACTGCGCCGGTAAAAGCGTTATACGCCGCAAGCCATCCATGAGGGGCATCACCTCCAGATCTCTCACATAGCGCCCCAAAAAGTGTGCGTAGGTACCAGCGATATTGGGGTTGGTTTTCACCTCGAGATCAAACGCGGGAAGTGCATCGGTCGATACCATCATGCCCGGCCACTTGAGCGCTTCGAGCAACCATTCTTCCTTGACGTAGTGATGGTTGATCGAGCTGGTGGGAAACTCTCGCTGATAGCGAAGAAAACGCTCTTCATCGAGCCACTCGCCCGTTGGCACCCACTGGACATCCTCATAATCGATATCAAAGATGGCACGCCAGTCGCGGTTCACAAATACATCCGCAGCGATCGATGTACCTCCCGCTAAGTAGGACAGTGTTTCGGTAGTAATGGGTGCTCCACGCGCGTTGGCGGCATCGATCTTCGAGAGCCAGATACCAATGCCGCCCATGGCTGAGTGGGTAATATGGCAAATCATGGTGGCAACCTTGTGTGCCTCCGCGAGTGCGATGACCTCATCTAGTCCCGTTGGATCGCCAGGCATACCACGTCGAACATACACGTACACCGGTGTGTCGTACTCTGCCGCTGTCTCGAAGATCATACTGAGCTCGCTTTCGGTGACGGCTTCGGTCATGTAATCAAGCAAGACGCCAATACCCAGACCGCCAAGTTCTAGTCCGTTACGGAGATGTTTTCGCATCTCGTCAACTTGAGCGGGAGTCGCCCTTTGGCTCCATATGCCGCCACCCAACGAAATGAAGCCGTCTTCGCTAAAGAAGTAGCCCTGCGTCGAGTTATCCATCACCAGACCGCGAATCGCGAAGTGGCCGACTGACGAGCCATAGTGGAGTTGCGCCCCTGCCTCGTATTGGTAACCGTAGTCCGTCGGTGGATAAGAGCCTGCTTCGAGGTCGAGTTGAGTTGTGATTCCATCGAGAACGCTGAGGTGCTCACCCAGCCGCGTTGGTGTATGGGAGTGGATATGGATAAATCCGGGTGAAACGACCAGCCCTTTGGCATCGATGCGGCGATTGCCCTTAAGACGGGCTGTGGATATGCGAGCTATTTTTCCCTGTCGAATTCCAATATTGGCGATCGCGTCGTAATTTGTCTCAGGGTCCATGACCCGACCACCCTCGATGACCGTATCGAATACCTCTGAAGTGATTGTTTTCGCCTGAGGTGCGGAGCCGGTTAGCGCGAAAATAAGTGCGACAGCGTAAATCTGGATGGTGTATCTGATGGCCATTCTTTATTCTCGTTGCGCTTCGGTTTTTGGAGAGCTCGCCGCCTTGTCATCGGGCGATCATAGTCACTAAATTTGTGTTTGTCGTGGAGCCGTATCTTGCAGACATTATCTGATTTCTCTGATGCCTCAGATTCCGCCGAGCACGTCGTATTCTTGCATGCGAACGGTTTCCCGCCGGGAACGTATGCCTCCTTTCTGAGTGCTATTAGCTCACTGGGACGCATTTCCACAATTGAACATCGACCCCTGTGGATCAAGGAAGCACCCAAGTTTTTAGATTGGGACGT
Organism: Halieaceae bacterium; assembly: GCA_902547755.1. GTDB lineage: Bacteria > Pseudomonadota > Gammaproteobacteria > Pseudomonadales > Halieaceae > Luminiphilus. The sequence continues at coordinate 73,270 of CACCPA010000001.1, forward strand.
GTACGCTGACGATACGATAAAAACGCTAGAACGAGAGACGACGAGCCCAGTCTGGTTGGTGGGCCACTCGATGGGTGGAGCGATAAGCTTACTGATCGCTAGAAAAGCCCCTCATCTCGTCAAGGGAGTGGTGGGCTTGGATCCTGTCACTATCAACGCTCGTTTCCTCGCTTTCTCACGCTTGGCGTTTCGTCTTTGGCCAGATAAACCCAAGATGATACGAGGTGCATTGGGGCGACCACATCAGTTTGAAAGTCATCAAGCGGCATTCGAGTTCTATCGAACGAAGCGGGCATTTTCAGGCATCGCGGACAAGGAGTTGATGGACTACGTTCTAGCGGCTCATGCACCATCCGAGATCGGTGTGGATCTTAGATATTCTGGTGCCTGGGAAGCGTGTGTCTACCGCTCCCCACCCAATCTATGGAGGTGCTTTGATCGCATTCATAAGCCTGTTCACATCCTGGGAGGAGGGCAGTCTTACGTGATTGTTCCCAATGTGGCAGAACGGCTTAAACAACTTAGAAACGTGAAATTCGAGTCGATTGATGCAGGTCATTTGATGCCCATGGAGAAGCCTCAAGAGACCGCCTACTTTGTCACAGAATGTATTTCTCGCCACGAAACATAAACCTCACTCGTCGCTCCTGTTAAGATCCCGTTATGCAGGCACCTGAACTACTTACTCATGATTAATCCGATCGAAGGGAGATTAGCGGATCTCGATGAGCGGCTCTTTATGCCGCGAGAGTTGAGCTGGCTATCGTTTAATGCTCGGGTGTTACAGGAAGCCGCCAATGAGTCGGTACCAGTGATTCAGCGTCTTCGATACTTGGGTATTTTCTCTAGCAATCTCGATGAATTCTTCCGCGTGCGTGTCGCCGAGATAAGACGTCTGATTACCGTGTCTACCGGTGGTAAACGGCAGCGGGCTAAGGAGCTACTGGAGACCATTCAAGAGCAGGTAGCTCATCTCCAGCAGGAATTCGACGCAACGCAATCGAAGGTAATGGCTGAGCTTAAAAAGCGGCACATCTATATCATCGATGAGACCCAATTGAGTCGCGCTCAGTTAGCCTATGTCGAAGAGTACTTCACCAAGCACGTACTCCCCTCGCTCGAACCTATTTTGCTCACCGATGAATTGGCCATTCCCGCACTGGCTGATGAATCGCTCTACTTGGCAGTCGACATGCAGACTACTGAGGGAAATCAATATGCGGTCATGGAGGTGCCTTCGGATGTGGTGGGACGATTTGTTTCCATCCCAAGAGGGCGAGATGCGCAGGGTAAAGTCTTTATTCTGCTCGATGACGTAATTCGTGCTTGTCTGCCTCGTGTATTCCGTGGGGTATTCAACATAGAGTCGGCGAGTGCCTACTGCTTCAAGTTCTCGCGCGATGCCGAGTTGGAAATCGAGACATCGATTAACGAAAGTCTTATTGAGAAAATGGCGTCGAGCCTGAAGCAGCGTCGCAAGGCGGACGCGGTTCGCTTTGTTTACGATGCAACTATGCCAGAGATGTTACTCGAGCAGCTCCGAAAGCGACTTGGGTTTGGTCGTTATGACAGCCTGATTCCGGGCGGGCGATACCACAACTCAAAGGACTACATTGGTTTTCCCAATGCAGGAGCAAAGTATCTGGAATTCAAGCCTCTGCCACCCATTCGAATCGCTGAGCTCGATCAGGCTGACAACATTTTTGACGCGCTTCGAGACAAAGATTACCTGCTGTATTACCCCTATCACCCATTTGATTACGTTGTTGACGTGCTCAAGACTGCGGCGATTGATCCCTCAGTCACTTCGATTAAGGTCTGTCTGTACCGTGTGGCCTCCAACTCCCAGATCGTCGATGCGTTAATCAACGCGCAGTACAACGGTAAACGTGTGCGAGTAGTGGTGGAGCTAGCTGCCCGTTTTGATGAGCAGGCCAACATTGCGTGGTCGGAGCGTCTGACTGAGGCTGGTATTGAGGTCATTTTTGGCATCCCGGGCTTGAAGGTTCACAGCAAGTTATTCCTGATTGATCGCATGGAAAATGGCCAGTTGGTGAGATACAGCCACGTGGGTACCGGCAACCTCAATGAAAAGACGGCTAGGTTATACACCGATTTCACTTTGCTGACAGCGGATCCCGAGATCTGTGAGGACGTCAACGAGGTCTTTGAGTTTCTGAAGTACAACTATCGACAGCCCGACTATAAACACTTACTGGTGTCTCCGCACACGTCACGAGTCGGCATCATGCGGCTTATCGATGAGGAGATAGCCAATGCCCGGCAAGGTTTCCGGGCGCAGTTATTTTTCAAATGTAACAACCTGGTAGATCGTCAGTTAACGCTCAAGCTCTATGAAGCTAGCCAAGCCGGTGTCGAGGTGAAGCTGATTGTCCGTGGGATGTGCTCATTACTGCCTGGCGTCAGCGGTATCTCCGAAAATATTAAGGCCATCAGCATCATAGACCGTTTCCTTGAGCACCCCCGAGTTTATGTAGCTCATAACCGTGGCGACCCAAAATACTACATTGCCTCGGCGGACTTGATGACCAGAAACATCGACTACCGAGTTGAAGTAATTTGCCCAGTCAAGGACGCGGCTGCGCAGCGAACGTTGCAAGATATTCTTGACCAGCAATGGAACGACAACTGTAAGGCTCGGGTGATTGACGCTTATCAATCGAACAATATGGTTACATCAGAGGGCAAAGCGACGCTCGTTCGCTCACAAGAAACGATTCACCGTTATCTTGAGACGGGTAAGCTGCCGCGTATGCCAAAGTCATCTATGCGCAAGCCGTCGATTCGGCGGCGGCGAGGTAAGTCGTAAGGTGCTGCCCGGTTTCCCGGGGAACTAACGTAGGTCGTCGGTACGAACGTTGAAGAAAGGTCTCGTAACCCCATCGTTTTCCAGCATCAGAAACTCGCTTCCGTCAGGGTTGGAAAGCACCACTTCAATTGGCTGAAATAAGGGTCGGCGCACGACCTTAACAAACCAGCCGAACTGCTGCTTTTGGTTGAGCGCGATTTTCTGCTCGTTAGTAATCACACTGGAAAAGTCGGCAGGAATAGGAGGCATGCGCGTGCGGCGTTCCGCTAAGCTCTGCGACTGTGCATTGTTGATGGGCTCAACGGCGCTCATATCGACCTCTATTCGTTACTCCGACGCACAGAATAGCAACTTTGCATGCTCGGCCAATCCGACTGCTATTCAAATCGTGAGCCACGTCACAAATTTGACGCTAGGGCTAGCGTGCGTTGCTAAATCAGCCAGGTATTTACGGCGTCTTGATTCGTCAGAACGAGTTGCTGAGCTCTTGGGTCCTCAAGCAACGGACCTATATTGACGTTCAAGAGTTGCAGTAGATAGGGCGCGAGTTTGGCTCTAACCGGGAGTTCAAGACGGCCTTCAATCATGTTGTAGTCGTGAGCAATGACTTCCTGTTGTTCCAGCGACAGCCGTGAGTCTGGCTCAATCTTCAAAGTCACAATGTGCTGCCAATCCTCATCCTGCTCTGCGAGGCGAGGACTCTCGTCCATCAGGTCAGCTTCGTCGCGGAATCGACTTAGTACGAAGTCTCTGAAGTCTTGGTTTTTTTCACACCATGCCCGCACGTGCCAGCGATAACCCGTCCACACCAAGGTGTGCGGTACGATGATTCTGCCTTCTCGGTCAGGGTTATTGAGTGAAACGTAATCGACATCAATGCGCCGATGTTCTGTCATGGCTTGGATGATCGGTCTCAGGAGCTCTGCTGGTAGTTCGCGCGACGGCGCATTGACCACTTCTACACTGGCAGCAGCTACGGGAAGGTGACCGAGAATCCTCTGAACATCGCTTTTTTGCGCTGCAAGTTGCAAGTACTCGGAGGCGAGTCCGCGCGTCAAAATTGGAGCGAAGTCCTCGGAAGGTGAGTAGTGTTTTGCGACCGCATCGTAGACAAGATCACCACAGTTGAGCGCGCGTCGATAGTTGCTCAGGTCTTTATTGGCTTGTTGGCGACCAATGCCAAAGGTGTCGCATAACTTTCGCGTGGTAAGCCGACCCTCCCATAGCGAGATAAGCTCGATGTAGCGGTAGCGGAGCAATTGCTCCCAGCGCTGGTTAGTTTGATCGGTCAGATTAGTCTCGGACATGGCCCTACGTTAAAGGCTCGCGAGTATCTCCTCAATATGCTGAACCGTCGTTCGTGGATTGACGATGCAAAAACGCAGCACTGTCTCGCCGTTGTGCTTTGTGGGCGTGACGAACGACTGACCGGTGTCGAGTTGATGATCACTCCATTTTGCATAGTCTTCGGAGTTCCAACCTTTTCTTCGGAACACACAAATCGATAGGTTTTGCTCTGTAACCAGCTCAAGATCAGGGTGTCGCTCAATCCGCACGGCGGTCTCTTGTGCGACAGCCAGCGTCTGCTCAACCGCATCGGCATAAGCTTCCGTTCCATGCGTGGCAAGGCTGAACCACAGTGGTAGACCTCGTGCTCGCCTGGAAAGGTGGTGTGCGTAGTCGGAGACATTCCAGACTCCGTCATAGACGACCTCAAGGTAGGCCCCTTGTTGCTGGTGTGCCTCGCGGGCCAATCGGGGGTTCTGATAAATCAAAGCGCAGCAGTCAAAGGGCGCGAATAACCATTTGTGTGGGTCTACGATGAAGCTGTGCGCCAGTTCAATGCCATTGAACGCCTCCCGAACGCTCGGTGCAGCGAGACCTGCGCCACCATAGGCGCCGTCGACATGCATCCAAACATCGTGGACATGACTAACGGCGCCAATACCCTGCATATCGTCAATGACGCCAAGATTTGTGGTGCCGGCCGTGCAGGCCACGGCAAACAGACGTTTACGGTCTATTTCTGATAGTCCTACCATTGCTTCTTCAACGTCCTGGCCTGTCAGCCGATCTCCGCCCACTTCGAGAAGGTCTACGTCCATCACGTAGGTGGCTTGCTTGATGGAGGCATGCGCGCCTTTCGATGAGATGACTAGGCCGCGCAAAGGCTCTAAATCCGGCTTGCCCCTTCGCCATTGGTGTCTTGCAGCAACCAGTGCCGAGAGGTTTCCCGCGGTTCCACCACTAACAAAAGCACCTCCTGCGTTTGGACCGAAGCCCGCTAAGTCAGCTATCCATCGCAGTGCTTGATTTTCGGCGAAGGTTGCACCTGCACTCTCCAGCCAGGAACTGCCGCAAATACTGGAGGCGCCCACAATCAGGTCAAAAAGAGTGGAGGCTTCAGTGGGTGCAGCCGGCACAAAGGCCAGGAATTTTGGATGGTCAGTGGAAATGCAGGCAGGTGCGAGGACATCAGTAAACAGCCTCAGCGCCTCAAGACCACCCAAACCCTTATCGGTGATCGTTTGGCCGGCCATCGCAGTCAACTGCTCGGGTGTCATCGGGGCGTCGATTTCGGGTGGATCCATGCGCATGCGCTCGACGCTGTAGCGAACGATAGCTTGCTGCAGTACTTCCATGTCCTTTGTGATTTCGTGCACGCCATTACCCCCATAAAGCTTTAAGCCGGAAGCTTACCAATGCGATGGGGCCGATCGAATACCCTTGTAGGTTTAATTTTACGGATTAGGCCGCGTGGTGACGAAATCGGTGGATGAGGGCACTTCCCAAGAGCGCGCCCACTGAGCAAAGCAGCATGAGCGCCACCGGCTCTAGGAGTCTTCCCGCGTACAAGAGGCCTGCAATAGCTCCAACGGACGCGGAACTGAGCGAGTGCACACAGCCATAGACGGCGGAGGCGCCACCGGCTTTATGCGGGTATAGAGAAACAGCGCCCATTGAGGCGTTGGCCGAAATCAGACCGATGCCAAAGAAAAATAGGATGGACAGGATGGCAAATCCGACCGTGGACGAGGGCAGATAAAGCGTTAAACAGAGCACCAGTGCGTTGGCGCCCAAACATACAAAGGTGCCTCGATGCAGGGTTTTATCTTGTCCCCACTTCATGACCAATCGAGAACTTAGCAAGCTACCAACAACAAACCCAATCACAGTCATGGCAAAGGCGAGACCAAAGTATTCCGTTGGGACTTGAAAGACGTCTTTAAGAAAAAAGGAGACCGTCGAAAGATAGATAAACAGGCCACAAAACGACAAGGTTCCAGCAATTTGATAGCCCAAGAACTTGGGGTTGCCAAGGCAGTCCCTAAAAGAGATCGCAATATCTCTCAAAGTGAGCTTGCCCTTGCTGTCACCGCGCGGGCCGCTGCTCCCCGATTGCAGTGACGACAAGCCTAGGTAAACGAGCACGGCGAAAACTGATTGGGCTACAAAGGTAAAGCGCCAGCCAAATTCGACTGTGATGTATGCGCCGAGCGTTGGCGCAATGAGTGGCACACTCGCCATAGCAGCACCGGTCAAGGCCATCATTTGCGCGGCTCTATCGCCTTCGAAGCGATTACGTATGAGTGCTCTCGCAATAACAGCCCCGCTGGCTGCCGCGGCGCCCTGCGCGACTCGAGCTAACCACATGTACTCGATATTCCAGGCGAGCGAGCTCAAGAGTGAAAAAGTGATGTAGGTCAGTGTGCCAACTCGGATGACCGGGAGTCTTCCAAATTGATCGGAGAGCGGTCCGAAAATTATCTGGCCGCAGGCTACGCCCAGCATGAAAAGACTGAGTGTTAGCTGGCTTTGTGAGATAGAGCTCCCGAGCTCCTCCGTCATAGTGGGGATAGCGGGCAGATAGAGATCCGTCGATATCGGCACAAACGCCAATAACCCCGTCAGTGTGGCAAAGGTAATGACGTCCCTACGAGTAAATTTACTGGCGCGCGAGGTCAATTAATGGTCGGTACTTCTAACGGTATCACCGGGCAGGTTTCGGGAATAAAAAACTGACCGTTTTCCATGTCCATGAAGTCCAGACCAATGGCGCTACCGTTCGTTAGCACGGCTACTCGGATCATATAAGCAGTATTGGCGTGCTTTATTTCGACCATCTGGAACATGGTAACGCCGGCACCCGCTTCTTCCGCCATGCGGACAGCTGTGTGCTCCATGTAAGTTTTCGCTTGTCCGGGTTCCATGGGGGTTAAGGATTGCTGCAATACTTCGCTTAAGCGAGATTCGATGGCGGATCTGTTTTCGTCAGCCATCAACGTGGCTGATACAAACGCTCTATCTGTGTTCATTGCATTCCCCCTTGGGAGTGACTCCCAAATGCGGCGGCGAGTGTAGCATCAAGTCTAATGCAATGCGCTAATGTCAGCATGGAAAAGCCGTGATAGACTTCGCGCCCTGTCGATTGTGACAGCCGCTCCGCCCGTAGCTCAGCTGGATAGAGCACCAGGCTTCGAACCTGGGTGTCGGGAGTTCGAATCTCTCCGGGCGGGCCACATACCAAAGCGCCTCCGTCAGGGGGCGTTTTGCTATTTAGGATCTGAAAAGAGTTCGAACTACCGAGTTCGAGTCGAACGCAGTCAGATGGCGGAGTAAGAGCCTCGTATGGCGCCCTTGAAACGACAACTCGCCATGGTGTCTACTGAACGCCTCTTTACCAGCTTAGGTAGTGGCCATGTGTGAGGAGCACACGATTAAAGACGAGCAGGATCAACCAAGCTATTTGACACGCCGTGAGTTCAACACCCTTGCAGCGGGCGCCACCGTGGCGTTTTCGTTTCCCGCGCTGGCTAATCCATTAAAAACGGTAGCCCAGGACGTCGACATTCCCACTGCCGATGGCGCGTGCGATGCGCTGTTTGTGCATCCAGCCGAGGGGAGCCACCCCGCGATACTGATATGGCCCGATATTATCGCATTGAGACCCTCGTTTCGCGCGATGGCGATGCGGCTGGCGGAGAGCGGTTATGCCGTGCTGTGCATCAATCCCTACTACCGAGATGCGCGATCACCTGTGGTCGAGATTGGAGAAAGCTTTAGGGACGATTCAACGCGCAAGAAGATCTATCCTCTGTATCAGAACCTCTCGCCTCAAACACACGTGCGCGATGCGCGTGCGTTTGTCGATTGGATTGATACCCAATCCGCGGTCGATACAAGTCGGCCCATTGGCACCATGGGTTATTGCATGGGTGGCCCCATGGTTATGCGCGCTGCTGCTGAGAGGGCGGATCGAATAGGAGCGGCTTGCGCTTATCATCCGGTATCGCTGGCAACTGAGGGCGAAGATAGCCCGCATTTGCTCATACCCAAGATCAATGCAGCTTGCTTGATTGCGCTAGCTGAGAACGATGACGACCAACACCCCGATGACAAAGACGTGTTGCGGCAGGCTTTTACCGCCAATGAGTTGTCGGCTGAAGTCACTGTCTTCGAGGGTGCGCTCCACGGTTGGTGTGTCTTGGATTCCCGTGTGTATAACGAGGCACAAGCTGAGGTTGCTTGGTCTAAAACGCTCGCATTATTTGATCGCGCGCTTTAGATACGCCATGAGGCTAATAACGAGAACGGTCGAGCTCGCCTAACCATGTGTGGCCGCTACACGCTAGTAGCCTCAAATAAGCCTGATCTGGCGAACCTGAATTTGGATATTCCTGATCGTTACAATATCGCGCCGCAGGCCGACGTGCTGGTGGAAACAGATCAAGCGGAATTTGCCGTCATGTCTTGGTCCTTCTCACCCGCATGGGCTAAAACGCCAATGAATCTTTTTAATGCCAGAGCTGAGACCTTAACTGAAAAGCCATCATTTAAAGGCGCGCAGCGTTGCGTGTTTATCGCCGACGGCTGGTATGAGTGGCAGCGGACGGTGTCTCCTAGCCGGCCTTGGTATCACCACTCTGACGGTAAACTCCTGCGCTTTGCGGGTATTTACGAGCCTACCAGTGGCTGCGCCATTGTGACTATGGGTGCGCAGACCGGAATTGCCCATATTCATCACCGACAGCCGCTCCTATTGTCTGCAGATGCATCTGATCAGTGGTTAAACGGAGCACCTGCCGGTGACTGCATGACGGATATCACCGTCGATTTTCACCGGGTTCGTTCGGCCGTCAATAATGCCAAGGTGGATGACCCGACGCTTGCTCACCCGCTTGATGAATCAATAAGCGAGCCCGAGCAGGGCGCACTGTTTTAGTTGGCCTTCTTAACGTAATTTTTTAGCTCAACTAAGAGCCGAGTTACCTCCCGCAAATTACTGCTTCGACGTGGTCGAGATAGACGCCTTCAGAAACTCTGAATTTCAGGGAGAACTACCATAAAAACGTTGTGGTAGCGGGGATTTAGGGTTGATACCATCGCGGCAATAATAAATAAAAACCGAGCTTGTGATTCGGCAACAAAAGGAGGGGGAGAATCGGTGTTGAGCAACCACTCATTACCGGTCAAAGCAATGAAGGCCTCTGTAGAGAAAACTGTTGAACAGACCGCAGCCAAGCACGCCGTATCGCAAGGCGGTCTACTCCCATGCCTACATGAAATTCAGGCAGAGTTGGGTTACATCCCCAATGCGCACTTGGAAAACATCGCTACCGCGTTTTCACTCTCGACAGCAGAAGTTCATGGCGTCGTCACTTTCTATCACGATTTTAGAACGTCACCATCTGCTCCTCAGAGTATTCAGATTTGCTGTGCCGAAGCCTGTCAGGCATCCGGATCTCGCGAATTGGAGGCTGGCGTTGCAGGCGTTTTGGGTGTTGAGTTTGATGAGACCCACCCGACCGATAACTATCGCCTTGAGCGAGTTTATTGTCTGGGTAATTGTGCTTGCGGCCCCTCAGTACGCATCAATGACGACGTTTACGGGCGTGTTGATCTTGCGAGCCTACCTCAGCTAGTGACTGAGGCGGTGCAGTCATGACAATCACGGTTTATATCTCGCAAGATACGACAGCGGTCGCCGTCGGTGCTGAGCGCGTCGCGACAGCCTTCGTTCAGGCGGCGCTCAATGCAGAGTTAAATTACACACTGGTGAGAAATGGATCGCGCGGTGCGTTCGGTTTGGAGCCCCTGATCGAGATCGAAATGGGTGCACAAGGGCGATTGGCTTTTGGTCCTGTCTCTGTGGCTGACGTTCCTTCACTCGTTACTGCGATTACCGTCGGTGGGTACGAGCGTCATTCAAATTACTTGGGCCCGGTGAGCACCATTCCGTGGTTGGAAAACCAGACCCGCATTACGTTCAAGCGCTGTGGTGAGGGTGCCCCCACTGATCTCGCTAACTATCGCGCACTTGGTGGATACCGCGGACTTGAACACGCGCTGACACTGTCGCCGCAAGCCATTGTCGATGAGATCAAAGTGTCGGGCCTGCGAGGACGAGGTGGTGCCGCATTCCCAACGGGTATCAAGTGGCAGACAGTTCTCGATGCTCAGGGCGAACAAAAATACATTGTTTGTAATGCCGATGAGGGCGACTCAGGTACCTTCGCTGATCGATTGCTGATGGAAGCAGATCCCTATCAGCTGATTGAGGGTATGACGATCTCAGGCTTGGCTGTTGGTGCCACGAAAGGCTTTATTTATCTGCGATCTGAATACCCCCGCGCACAGAAAATGCTGGAGCGAGCCATCGATGTTGCAATGGCGGAGGGCTACTTGGGAGCAGATCTCTGCAGAAGCGGGCAGCGCTTCGAGTTAGAGGTCCGAATGGGTGCCGGTTCCTACATTTGTGGTGAGGAGACAGCTTTGCTCAATAGCCTCGAGGGAAAACGTGGGGTTGTGAGAGCAAAGCCACCGTTGCCTGCCATTGAAGGGCTTTTTGGTAAGCCGACTGTGGTAAACAATGTCCTGACCCTGGCGTCTGTTAGCTCGATATTGGCCGATGGTGGCGCTGAGTACGCGCGGCACGGCGTTGATCGTTCAAAGGGAACCATGCCGTTACAACTCGCTGGCAACACCAAAAACGGTGGTTTGGTTGAAGTTCCCTTTGGCGTTTCGCTTACTATAGTAATTAACGAATGGGGCGGTGGCACCCGCTCAGGGCGTCCGGTTCGTGCAGTACAAGTGGGCGGTCCGCTGGGTGCTTACCTGTCTAGCGATCAGCTGGACGTGCCCCTGACGTACGAAGCTCTGGCCGGGCTTGGCGGAATGCTAGGACACGGCGGTATTGTTGTTTTTGACGACACTGTGGACATGGCTAAACAGGCTCATTTCGCGATGGATTTTTGCGCAAAGGAGTCGTGCGGTAAGTGCACACCTTGCCGAATCGGAGCGGTTCGCGGCAGAGAAGTACTGGAGCGGGTGGTCGATAGCACCGCGTCATCGAACGACTTAATTTTATTGCGTGAGCTTTGCGAGACGATGGAGCAAGCATCGCTCTGCGCTATGGGCGGTTTGACGCCTTTGCCAGTCAAGAGCGCTATGGATAACTTCCCTGAGGACTTCGGGGTAATAGACAACCAGTATGAGGTGGCCGCGTGCACAGTATAGTCGAGTTTTACCAGCCACAAGCAGACTTTGGCACACCCAGTTCAAAGTCCATTGAGCTTGTGACCTTGTCTATCGATGGGCGGGATATTTCAGTCCCTGTCGGCACCTCAGTTATGCGCGCAGCTTTTGAGGCTGGCATTAAGGTCCCGAAACTCTGTGCTACCGATACGCTTGAGTCCTTTGGATCCTGTCGGGTCTGCTTGGTCGAAATTGAGGGAAGACGGGGCTACCCCTCGTCGTGTACCACGCCGGTAGAGGCGGGGATGACCGTCACGACTCAGAGCGATCAGTTGGCGAAAATTCGGCGCGGTGTGATGGAGCTCTACGTCAGCGATCATCCACTGGATTGCCTCACTTGTCCTACGAATGGCGACTGTGAGCTACAGTCGACGGCAGGTGAGGTGGGCTTACGCGATGTACGTTATGGATTCGCGGGTGAAAATCACACCCAGCTTGAGAAAGACGAGAGTAGTCCGTATTTCACGTTCGATACGTCCAAATGCATTGTTTGCTCACGTTGTGTGCGCGCCTGTGAGGAGACTCAGGGAACATTTGCGCTGACCATTTCAGGGCGTGGCTTTGATTCTCGCGTTAGCGTAGGGCCTGAGACCAACTTTTTAGAGTCAGACTGTGTCAGTTGCGGTGCCTGTGTCGCAGCCTGTCCTACGGCCACGTTGACCGAAAACAGCATCATCGAGAGCGGAATACCTGAGCACTCAGTGACAACAACCTGTGCTTACTGCGGTGTCGGCTGTGGCTTCAAGGCTGAAATGAGAGGCCAAGAAGTGATTCGCATGACGCCGTGGAAAGATGGTAAAGCGAATGAGGGCCATGCCTGCGTCAAAGGTCGTTTTGCCTTTGGCTACGCGACCCACAAGGATCGCATGACCGAGCCCATGATTCGCGATTCGATTGATGATCCATGGAAGCGTGTTAGCTGGGACGAAGCACTGACGTTTGCTGCCAATCGGTTGCGTGCGATTCAAAAAAAATACGGCACCAAGAGCATAGGTGCTATTTCGTCATCACGCTGTACGAATGAGGAAGTGTGGCTGGTCCAGAAAATGGTGAGGACTGGATTTGGTAATAACAACATCGATACCTGCGCTCGCGTCTGCCACTCCCCAACTGGCTATGGTCTGAAGCAAACCTTGGGTGAGTCCGCTGGAACACAGGACTTTGCTTCCGTTGCCGACGCTGACGTGATTGTTGTGATGGGAGCCAACCCCACAGAAGCGCACCCGGTATTTGGGTCGCGCCTGAAGAAACGACTGCGAGAGGGTGCTCACCTTATCGTTATCGATCCTCGTCGCATTGAAATCGTCGGTGCGCCGCATGTGCGATCTGATCTCCACCTACCGGTTCGTCCCGGGGCGAACGTGGCGCTGTTGAATGCTATCGCGCACACCATCGTGGATCAGGGGCTAACGGATCAACGCTTTGTTGATTCACGCTGTGACAAGGTAGCGTTCAGCAACTGGCTGACATTTATTCAACAACCTGAGAACTCGCCAGAGGCCATGGAGGCCCATACCGGGGTACATGCGGATGATGTGCGCGTGGCGGCTCGTCTTTATGCCACAGGCGGAAATGCCGCCATCTACTACGGGTTGGGCGTTACCGAGCACAGTCAGGGTTCGACGACCGTTATGGCTATCGCAAACCTGGCGATGTTGACTGGGAATATTGGCCGACGAGGTGTCGGAGTGAACCCACTTCGCGGGCAGAACAATGTTCAAGGTTCCTGCGACATGGGCTCATTCCCGCACGAGCTGCCGGGCTATCGACCAGTGAGCGATGACGCTGTTCGTGGGAGTTTTGAAGCCGCCTGGGGCGTGACATTGGATCCTGAACCTGGGCACCGCATTCCTAACATGTTCGAAGAAGCCTTGTCTGGAGCCTTTAAAGGCTTGTACTGCCAAGGCGAGGACATTGCTCAGTCAGACCCCAATACACAGCATGTCGAAGCCGCACTTGAGTCGATGGAGTGCCTGATTGTTCAGGACATCTTCCTTAACGAGACCGCGAAGTTCGCGCACGTGTTCCTGCCGGGATCTTCATTCTTAGAAAAGGACGGCACCTTCACCAACGCTGAAAGACGTATTTCGCGGGTGAGAAAGGCCATGGAGCCTCTTGCCGGAAAAGCCGATTGGCAGTCGACGCTGGGTCTGGCTCGAGCGCTTGGCTGTGATTGGGACTACGAGAGTCCCGAACAGATCATGCGCGAGATATCTGCACTGACGCCTACGTTTGCAGGTGTGACCTACGAGAAAATTGAGCGCTTGGGCAGCATCCAGTGGCCTTGCTGGGACGAGGAATCCGAGGGAACACCGACCATGCATGAGGAATCGTTCACGCGTGGTTTAGGACAATTTATTGTCACGGAGTACGTGCCAACGGATGAGCGATGTTCACGTCGTTTCCCACTCATCATGACAACGGGACGCATACTCAGTCAGTACAACGTGGGTGCGCAGACTCGTCGTACCGAGAATTCTGCTTGGCACGAGGAAGATGTTCTGGAAATTCATCCGGAAGACGCGCTGGAGCGGGGTATCTGCGAAGGCGACTGGGTCGGTATTTCGAGTCGTATGGGTGATACGGTTCTTCACGCCAGACTGTCGCAGCGCGTGCGCCCCGGTGTTGTTTATACGACCTTCCACCATCCTGTCTCCGGTGCAAACGTTATCACTACTGATAGCTCGGATTGGGCAACGAACTGTCCAGAGTACAAGGTGACAGCCGTGCAGGTGACCCGGGTTACTCAGCCGTCTGACTGGCAAGAGCGTCAGAAGAGCTTTGATGTGAAACAGCAGCGTTTGGCGAAGGACTCTGTCATTGGCTGAACATGCGCACAATGACGTGAGCGAGGCCGATCCCTCCGTGGTATCGGTAAGTCGCAGACTGCAAGAGGATGGTGCCTTCGTCGAAAACTTCGACGCGGTTGTCGCCGAAGTTCCCATCGCAATGTCATTCAACAGTATTTCGTATGCAGTCATGATGGCCACCCCTTGTGACTTGGAAGACTTCATTCGTGGATTCGCCATTGGCGAGGGGATCGTCGACAGTGCGCGAGCGATTTTTGACATTGACATAGAGTTCGGTGACGTCGGCGTCGCCGTAAATGCCACTGTCTCTAACAAAACGGCGCGCCGGTTAAAGGCTAGGCGCCGATCCATGGCCGGCCCGAGTGGATGTGGTCTCTGCGGCATCGAGTCGATCGAGCACATTACGAGAGAGATATTGCGGCTGCAGGCGGCCAATCTGCCGAGCCAGGCTGCACTCGATAAAGCACTCAGCGATATGCGACATAGACAAGTGGTGTCTCAGTCCACATCAGGTACACACGCGGCCGTCTGGTGCGATATAGATGGCAATATCGTGTCACTGAGAGAAGACGTGGGCCGGCACAATGCACTCGATAAACTCATTGGCTGGCATAGTTTGAAACCGGCTGACGGTTTCGTGCTGGTGAGTAGCCGTGCAAGCTATGAGATGGTGGCAAAAGCCGCAACGGCCGGCATTGGCGTACTTGCGGCGGTTTCGGCACCGACCTCTATGGCCATAGAGACAGCGAGGGCCGCTAACCTCAAGCTCATCGCGTTTGCATCAAACGGCCGGCACGCACTTTATTCCTGAGTAGCCTCGCGTTAGTCGCGGTCAGGACTCACTGATTCATCGAAACGTTGGTTTTTTAGGAAGGGAGCGATCAATAGTCCCGTTAGCGTCATCGGATAGTGGGGCGATCCCCCAATGCCAATATTGTCTGAGGGGCGCTCACCCTTCACTTTGTGAAACGTGCCGAAAAGAATGTCCCAGACAATAAATTCGCCCCCGTAATTGCAATCACCGATCTTTTTATCTGGGTAATGGTGGTAACGATGGTTATCGCCGATAGAGAACAGGTACTCCCAAAACTCCGGTGTTAAATCGATATTTGAGTGCTGAAAAAGCCCAATACTCAACTGCATAAACACTGCCACCATTACGATTTCCGCGGACGGTTGCAGCAGGGCGAAGGGCGCGGCAAAAAGTATCGCTTGCACAATGACCTCGACCGGGTGGCTGCGGATGCCGTTTAGCCAATACAGGCGTTTCACTGAGTGGTGAGTGGCATGAAAACGCCATAGAAATGCGTTCTCGTGAAGCGCACGGTGCAGCCAGTAGCGAAAGAAGTCCTTAATCAGAATAAACAGCATGACTTGCACAGCACTAGGAAGCTCGCTAGGCCAAAATTCATGACCATAGGGTTCAAGCGTCTTGACAAGTGATACCAAAAACAACACTTGAATCAGGTACTTTGCGAAACCATTCCAGAACGCGTTAGAGATAAACATCATGACGTCAACGGTCATGTCGTTCCCGCCTTCCAGCTAATCGCGACTGAAGCGCATTAGTCATTCAAGTGGTGCAGCAAAGAGCCCATAGACAACAGGGATAAGAGCTAGGGTTGCGATCGACGTAATCGATGCACCGGCATCGGTAGCTTCGAACCCTAACCATATTGAGATGATAAGCGTCAAGGGAAACAGCGTGTGCGCAATGACAGCCCGCAACCACGTGCCCTCCAACCAATAGGAGGCGCGGTCTAATCGTCGCAAAAACACATTCAGGGGTAGGATCAATAAATAATGACCCAGCTCCTCGATTAGGTTCAGCGGCGCTCCCGCCCAGCGCGCTAGGCGGCTTGCAAAGACCTCATTAGAGGGGAGTTCTTGGTTTCGCATCGATATTGTTCTTATGGTACGCGTCAGTGCCAATCAGTGCCGGAGAATACAGCATCCGATCGTTCTGTCACAAAAATAGTCCTCCCCAGTCTTGGACGTTGCAGTCGAGCAGGCTCTATACTGATTGCGTATCGCAAAATGAGGAGTGAGTTGGCCGCAATGTGTTATCGCGGTCAGTGCATTTCGTTTTCATCGTAAGTCTTAAAATGCAAGGTAGTTGTGAGTAGCGTTACACGCAGATTGAAGAAAAGATGAGTTCAGTTGCCCAATTATCTGATGGCAGACGACTGCGCTCTGAGCGGAGTCGTCAAGCGATGATCAACGCCGCCTTAATCTTGATCGAGGAGGGTAACTTTGCGCCCACGGCTAAGCAGATCTCGGCGCGCGCCGGTGTAGGTATCCGTTCCTTCTTCCGCCAATTCGTGGATATGGACCAGTTCTTTGCCGCGGTGGACGAGCACACGGTTGGGTCTTTTTGGGAGAGTTTTCTTCACGAGGGAGACCGAGAGGGGGAACTGAGTGAGCGTCTAGATTCGATTGTGGCAACCTATGCCAAGGCATTTGAAGAGCATCGTTCACTGTTACTCTCGACAAAGTCTCTGCGCTGGAGTTCTCGGGTTTTGAAGGAGAACTATGAGCGCTACCAACAGATGTCCAGAGCCAACAAAGAGCGATGGCTGCCAGAAATAAGTCAGCTTCCTTCGGACGAAAGAGAGTTGGCCGACGCGTATTTGTCGTTCGAGATGTGGCATCGTCTGCGTGACATTCAAGCTTTGTCATGCAGCGCCGCACAGACTGCCGTTCTGAAGGCCCTGACACGACTGCTTAATCCCAAGGGCGAAGTCTTTACTCATCGCGGTAGTTATTGAAAAGCAGACTGAAAGGAACTTGATGTGGCATATTATGTGCCATATCTTTTTTGGGACGATTTATACATCTGTTTTATCCATGCTCAAACCAATAACAACACTACCCCGGGGGCGTCATGTCACAGCAATTTAAGGAGCAAGGCGGAGCGGCAACCATGGACCCATCGCCATTGGCGCGTCGTCTGACCTCGAATCTTGCCAGTTACTTGAAAAGCGAAAAAAAGCTGATAAAACGCCGAGTGAAAGCGGAAAAGGCGAGAAAAAAGGAGGGTCGACCCCATGTCGTTGATTACTTTCATCAAGTGGAAGATGGCTACAGTCACCTCGCGAGTCAGGTGCTGGAACAGTTTGCCCAGCGCTATGACATTGAATTGCGATGCCACATCGTTCGTGGCCCTGAAGGTAAGAATGCGCCCGACGCTGCGTTGCTGCTGAAGCTCTCGCAATACGATTCGGCGCTCATCGCCAATGAGTACGGACTGAACTTTCCAAGAGGCAGTAATCCTCCCAGTCCAGAGACCGTAAGTCAGGCAAATGCATTGTTAGCAAACGTGCCTCAAGCGGAGCTCCCAAGGCTCATGGCAACAGTGGGCGACGCGCTGTGGTCTGGTGATGAGGCGGCACTCGCCACACTGACTGATCAGCATGGTTGTGCCTCACCCGAGGATACCGAGGCGCGGTTGAATGCAGCCACGGGCCTGCGCGCTCAGCTGAAACACTATTCCGGTGCTATGTTCCACTATGCAGGTGAGTGGTATTGGGGGGTCGATAGGCTTCACTACCTGGAGGCGCGCCTCGCAGACCTAGGTGCAGACCACCAGTCAGATCAGCCTTACATGACGCAATGTCCCGATGTGTCGGTCGAGGGCGTGGACAATGCATCCGATCTGACACTCGAGTTTTTTCCCTCGCTGCGCAGCCCTTATACCTCGATTGTGTTTGATGAAACCATCCAGCTTGCAGAAAAGGCGGGCGTCAAATTGTCGATGCGCCCGGTCTTGCCGATGGTGATGCGTGGTGTGCCTGCTACTCGTGAAAAGGGTATGTATATCTTCTCTGATACCGCCCGAGAGGCCCGCAGGCGCGGCGTTGCTTACGGCAACATGTATGACCCCATCGGTAACCCGGTGAGGCGCTGCTACTCGCTGTATCCCTGGGCCGTCAGTAAAGGAAAGGGGAATGAACTCCTATCCAGCTTCTTAAAACATGCATTCGCGCTGGGTGTTAACACCAATAACAATCGCGGTCTCAAGCGAGTTGTCGAGTCCGCTGGTCTGAGCTGGAGTGAGGCGAAAACACATCTGGGTGAGACGGAGTGGGAGGCATTACTCGAAACGAATCGTCTCTCAATGTACGAGGGCGGTTTGTGGGGCGTTCCCAGCTATCGACTGATTGATGCCCAGGGACAAACCCACTTAGAAATTTGGGGCCAAGACCGGCTTTGGTTAGTCGCCAGGGAAATCCGTCGGCTTCATTGCGTGAGCTAGCGGGTCAACGGCAGCATTGATTTAAGAAGCCTCACTGACGGCAACTCACGGCCAGAGCAGCGTTACCACGTGAGTATGGGGTTACCCGAAGCCCAGCGCTTTTGCTTCTTTTGCCAAAATAGTGGCAACAGCAGGCTCACCCCGAACGGCCTTAATGTGTGCTGCGAACTTAGGGTACGTGTCGCTGCACACCTCATAGCCTGCATAGCTCGCGTTCACAAATGGGGTTACCAACGTCAAGTCGGCGACAGAGAACGTACCAAACATATAACCCTCACTGGGTAACTGTCCGTCGATATAGCTCAGGAGAGGCGGTAGTTTTTTATCTATGATCGTGGTGATCAGTGCCTCGTCGGGGTCTTGCTTGAAAGCACGTGGGCGCATAAAGCGCTGAAAAAAGATTCCCGCAGCAAGCTCGGCTACCGGTCCGGATGCGAAATCATCGTACCAATCGGCCATTGCCTTATCCGCGAGATCAGTCGGGTAAAAAGGAACATCCGGGTAGGCGGACTCAAGGTAGCGGCAGATCACTTTGGAATCGCCAAGCGTCAGGTCGCCGTCCACGAGCGTCGGAATCTTGCCCAGCGGATTGAGCTTTTTATAGTCCTCGTCACCGGTAAAAGGCATTTGCGTGACCATTTCATACTCGAGACCTTTGAGCTCAAGGGTAATCAATACTTTTCTGACAAATGGAGAGCCGTGAACGCCGTGGACTTTTAGCATGAATACCTCATTTCTTTTTGCTATCGCTGATCATCTTTCAGTTTTTAGAATGTAGCATCTTTGACGAGCGGATGAAGTGGCCTTAGGGCTTGCATCGATTGAGTGCAACGATGAGCATTGTATGGCTGTATTTCTATATTGAGTTTTGAGGATACTTCCGTGGCGCAGCTAACATTCTTTTATGACCTTTCTTCTCCTTGGACTTATCTCGCGTTCAACAACGTTCAAGAGGTCATTGCAGAGACGCAGGCCACGGTGTCATGGCGTCCCTTTCTGGTGGGTGGTGTGTTCAATGCGGTCAATCAAAGTGTTTACGCTGCGCGCTCTAACCCAACGGACCTCAAAGTCATCCATAACTTCACTTGGCTTCACGAGTGGGCGCGTCTCGCGAACTTACCGTTGGATTTCCCGACAGAACATCATCCGGTGAAGTCCGTGTTACCCATGCGCATGTGCTGCGCACTTGAGCACGATCAGGAGATCCTCAAGGCTTTCACACAAGCCGCGTTTGATGCCTATTTTGCTGACGGTCGAAATATTGATGACCATCTGGTGATGGCCGATGTCGCGAAAAGTGTTGGTCTTGATGGTGAAGCGTTGTTAAGTAGGGCGGTTGAGCCGGCGATTAAGGATCGCTTGCGCGCCAATACAGAAGAAGCCATCGCAGAGGGCGCCTATGGTTCGCCCACCATGATCGTAAACGAGTCTCAGCTTTACTTCGGTAACGATCAGTTGCCGCTGGTGCGTCAGGCGCTCGCTGGCTAAGGCTGATCAGCCTAGAAAAGCTTGTACCGTGGGCCTCGCGGCTTAGGGACGGTGTGTGTTTCGGGAAGCTGGCACAAGCGTTCCATTTTGTTGATGCTTCCGTCCGCGTATTCCCAAATGAGGATTTCACCATCGCGATACCGCCGAACAACCTTTGGTCCCCAACCAAACACATAAAAGTTTAGGATCTCCTCTTCCCAAATCATTGAAGCAGAAGTTCTCATGCAAAAGTCTCTGCCACCGGCTGTGAACAGTACGTTGCCTTCTGTGTCATTAGTGTTCAGCCCGCCGGTGCTGTTTGGCCCGTAGTCATGAATGACGCCCTCGGCAGTGACGACAACACGCTTGCCACATTGCTCCACGCGCTCGATATGACCTGCCCTCGCGCCCTCTATCGCTCGCCATAGACCACGAATATCGTCGGCACCCTCTGACAGTGGTTCGGTACAGTCCCTGAGGACGGGTAGTGGAAACTGTGAGTAGCCACAGCCTGGGGTATTGCCTTTGGGAATGTCGCTCGCAGTCATGCCACTGCCATCTAAGACCGGAAGTTCACAGTAATTGATCTGTGAGCCGTCGCCCGCCAAGGTCGCGGGGTCGATCGTCAGCGGTGGGCGCGGCGATAAGTAGGCGAGCCAGAATAGACCCGCAACAATAAGGGAAAAGCCACCGAGTGTGTATTTGAGGACGCGGAACATAACGTGACTATCTCCTGAGTTGTGAGGCTCCTGGGGTGTCAGGCTATTAGGGTCGTAGGATGATGCCTTCTTCGGCACCCACGTTACCGTCAAGCATGTCGCGGATTTTTTCTGTCATTGCTTCGGGTCCATGCGACTCCGACAATTGAATCCAACCACTTGCTGCCATGAGAAAGTCGATCATTGCAGCCCCCATTTGGCGCATCATTGCGCCTGAGCCTATCCGCTCACGCAACACAGCGATTTGATCGGGCGCAGACCAGAACACGGGTTTGGCGCCGGGCAGATCACGGTTTGCTCCAAAGGCGCCCGCATTCCAGTGCGTTTTACCTACCGCGCCCGAATAGGGGATCGTATCGCCCAGACGCGTGTGAAGTGCTGCGACCACGTCGGCGTTACCAGCAACGTCAAAAATCAGCGTAGCGGGCCCCACGGGTATGAGTGGCACCTCATCGTAGGTGAGAACCGTGTCGTAGCAGTCCAAGCTTTTCACGAATGCCGTGTTCTTCGGGGAGGTAAGGCCGATTGTTTCGATTTTTTCCGAGAAGTGCTTGCGCATCAGATACCCAAAGCCCATGGCTGTTTTTGCTGACGCAGAGGTAACCACAATGCGCTTTGCGCCGTAAAAGTCATGATCCTCGCAGTAGCTTTGCATCAGGAATGAGGTGCCAAATAAGGGCCTAAACAGCATGATGGCCTCTTCAAACTCGGCGGCATAGCCTGGCTCCGCTTTGGTGAAGGCGTATTCGTTATAAAACGGTGGCACAACAGCTCGACATTTACGGGTATCAGTAAACCCGCTGTGACTGACGTCGCCCGGGATCATCGTTATATGAGAGGCAATGGGCAGGAATCCGTAGATCCGATCACCGACGGTGATATCCGGATGGTTCGACTGAACGATGTCTCCATAGCCCCAGCAGGGCAGGTTCGCGTAGCCGTCACTGGCGGGATAAATATCGAGATAGCGGATTAACCCTGCCTTGCCCGCGAAGCCATAGCTGATGGAATTCGCTGTCATCGCAATCTTGTCTATTCGGACACGGATCTCGCCATCGACTAGGTCCTTGTTCGGTTCGGGCTGCATTTCAACGCGCGACTGTCGGAAATCTTCGATATCGAGAGAAAGTGTGTAGGCTGAGTTAGTCATACCGAAGGTCACAGGTTGTTCTAGCGAGTATCGACGATAGGTTATGGCATAAATAGTGTCAATAAAGGATGGCGAGCGTTTAAACGTGGAGCAGGGACGAATCAAGGAGGCGAACCGTGAGGCGGATAGAGCCGCGATCCTACCGTTTCGGCGTGTTTGCGATGGGTTAAACTCGACACCGTGATGTTTCCTCTTATACTTCAGCACCGGCGAGTTTGGGCGCGACCGTTAAGATACAAAGAATGTGGGCCTATGGCGCGGAACGAAAAATAACTCAGGCACCCATAGACCAGTTGATAAACAGTAAGCGAGCAACCCAGCACGGAGCCCTCCGGACAAGCTTTGAACCACGCAGAACGCGTTAAACAAATAGCGCGTTGAACAAATAGAAAGGTACACGAACCGATGAACATGATGGACGCAGTCATTCTGCCGATGCACCCAGAAGGGCGTAAATTTGTGGCAATTTTTGCCGTGATTGCTTTTGTTTTGGGTCAGATTTGGGAGCCCTTGTTTTGGGTGGGGTTGGGTGTCACGGTCTGGTGTTATTACTTCTTCCGAGACCCCGAGCGAGTCGTGCCCCAAGGTGAGAGTTTCATCATTTCTCCTGCGGACGGTGTGGTATCGCTCATTCAAGAGGTGACACCGCCCGCTGAGATGGGGTTGGGTGACGAACCACTGACCCGTGTGTCAGTGTTTATGAATGTTTTCAATTGTCACGTAAACCGAGCGTGTATTGAAGGCACCGTGACGAACGTAACTTATCACCACGGGAAGTTTTTAAACGCTTCTCTCGATAAGGCGTCTGAGCACAATGAGCGCAATTCCATCACGATTTCCAGAGATGACGGTCTCACTATCGGTATTACACAGATTGCGGGGCTCGTTGCTAGACGCATCGTCTGTTTTGTCGAGCAAGGCGCCACACTAAGTGCCGGTGACCGCTTTGGACTGATTCGCTTTGGTAGCCGACTCGACATTTATCTTCCGAATGGCGTGGGCCCAGCCGTATGTCTTGGCCAGAAAACTGTAGCGGGTGAAACTATTTTGGCGCACTTGGACCAACCGAAGGCCCGCCTCGGGGTCGCCAAGTGACCGAGCCACTTGACCGTGATCTGACGCAAGCCAAGGGCCGTGTTCGGCCACTGGCACTGTTACCCAACTTTATGACGTTGGGTGCGGTTTGCGTAGGTCTGACCTCGGTGCGCTTTGCACTGGATGGTCGAATCGACATGGCGGTGATTGCCCTTGTGGTCGCCATGATTCTTGATGGTCTTGATGGCCGTCTTGCGCGCGCCCTCAATTCGGCCTCTCGTATTGGGAAGGAATTGGATACGTTGGCAGACTTTTTTAATTTCGGCATCGCACCCGGCCTCATTCTGCATTTGGCGTTGTTCAGTGACTCGACCCGAGTTGACTTCACCTGGGTGGCGATTATGGTTGTCGCCGCCTGCTGCGCTTACCGATTGGCACGGTTTAATGCCAACGCGGACACCGATCCAGCCCAAACGTTTGAGGGCGTGCCGGCGCCAACACTCGCCTTACTAACGCTCATGCCGGTTTATCTTTACCTGCTTGAGTTTGGTTTTGTCACACAGTCACCCGGCTTGATATCAGCCTATCTGATTTTTTGCGGTTTTCTCGCCGTATCGCAGGTACCAACGGTGTCACTCAAATCGTTCAAAATCCCCTCGGCTTACATGTTTATTGTCGTTCCTATGATGATCATGCACATGGCAAGCCTGTTGATTTACCCGTGGGAGACGCTCACGGTGATGAGTCTGCTGTATCTTATTTGTATGCCTATTTTTGCGATTCGGCATCGCTCACTGACCGAAGAAGACTGAGCGCGAGCTACTTGAGCTAGCCCAAAACTTTGCGTTATGCACTAGCAATAGGACTCAGCGTGAAAGAGGTCCTAGGAGGGCGTATTTTAAAGTAGTCACTTTTTTACGTAGGGTCTAAAATTTCGCGAGCTTCTGGGGGCATACGGTGAATACTTCATCGTTGGCGTCACATTAAAAACAAGAAAACAACGCACAGACAAAAAAGTAGGTAACAAAATGATTGCACGTCATATTTTTGATTCTGACCACGATGTGTTCCGCGATGCGGTACGAAAGTTCTTAATGGATGAAGCCTACGAGCAGCACGCGGAATGGGAAAAAGAAGGGCAGATCGATCGCAACTTTTGGTACAAGGCGGGAGGGCAGGGCATGTTGTGTCCGGGTGTTGCCGAGGAGTACGGCGGTGTCGGCGCGGACTTCCGTTACAACATGGTGATTGCGGAAGAGGTATCCCGTTTGGGTTTAACTGGCATCGGGTTTTCGCTACACAATGATGTCACAACACCCTACTTAACTAACGTATCTAATCAGGCGCAAAAAGAAAAATTTCTCCCCCGCTGTGTTTCAGGCGATTGCATTGTCGCTATCGCAATGACCGAACCCGGCACAGGTTCCGACTTGCAAGGCATCAAGACGTCGGCTGTTGATAAAGGTGATCACTACCTTCTGAATGGATCAAAGACCTTCATCACCTGTGGTCAACAGGCCGATATCGTGCTGGTGGTTTGCCGAACCAATCAGGATCCGGCTGCAGGCGCTAAGGCGTTTAGTATTCTCATTGTTGAAGATGGCATGCCGGGTTTTGAGCGCGGTCGCAATCTCGATAAGTTGGGTCAAAAAGCGCAGGACACGTCCGAACTATTTTTCAACGACGTCAAAGTGCCGAAAGAGAATTTGCTGGGCGAGGAGGGTATGGGTTTCATCTACCTCATGCGAGAACTACCTCAAGAGCGTCTGAGTATTGCTGTATCGGCCATGGCGAGCTGCGAGGCGGTAACAGAGCAGACAGTCAACTACGTGAAGGAGCGCAAAGCCTTCGGTAAGAGCATTGCTGAATTTCAGAATACACAGTTCACGCTAGCGCAGTTGCAAGCTGAGGTGACCTCTATGCGGGTCTTCATTGACCGATGCGCCGAGTTGCTGCTCGAGAAAGAATTGACGACGGTCGATGCGTCCAAAGCAAAATTGTTGGCCACGGAACTTCAGGGGAAAGTCACTGACCAGTGTGTTCAGCTACACGGTGGTTACGGTTACATGTGGGAATACCCGGTGACGCGCGCCTACGCGGATTCACGAATTCAACGTATCTACGGTGGCACCAGTGAAGTGATGAAGCTCATTATTGGTCGAGACTTACTGTCCGATTAACGGATAGATAGCAAACAAAAAGGGCAGCCTAAGCTGCCCTTTTTTGTGGGTTATTGAAGAGCGCTACCACATGGCCACGGGGTTAATGATCATTTGAACTGCCCCTTTCAGACGCGCCTGGCCAAGAACAAACATGAACTCGTGAACGCCTTCATCGGCTAATCGTCCCGTATTCATTGTCTCGAGGATGTAAATACCGTGCTGTTTCAGGAGAACGACGTGGTCGTAAAAGATTTTGTCACCCGCACGCGGTGGCACGGCGCCCAAGCCCCAAGTGTCAGCACCCACGGCCATGGGTTTGAGCCCAGCTAGAAAGACTGAGGCTTCGTTGGTAATACCCGGGATACTTCCCGCCCACAGTGAGGGGTTTTGTTTGAGCGTCGCATCGGTATAGCCAGTGTGCAGTAAGACAACATCGCCTTCACCAACCGTGACTCCCTGAGACTTCATGGCAGCTTTGATGTCGTTTGACGTGATGGGTTGTCCGGCTTGAAGCGAATCAACACCCATTTGCTTGGCAATATCGATCATTACACCGCGCCCGACCATGGGCGGGATGCCGCTAATGTCGAGTTTCGTAAGGCCGGTGATAATGGAAAAATCTTTGCCTTGGTTACAGTTGTAGAACTCGCCGGCCTCACCCATGTGCCCTAAGCCGTCGAGCTGTGGTCCCGTACCAAGCCACATCTGTAAGACGTCATCGTTTGAGCTGGCTTCCCAGCCCACACCTAAGTCCGCGTTGAACTGCTGGTTTGGTTGAACAACCTGGAGTTGGGTATAGCGAGGCGGATAGGCTGGCATGCCTGGCTCGATAACGATACCAAGTGGGTGGCTAATGCCTTTTTTGACGAGTTTTGCAGCCGCCGCTGTGCGTTCAGGGGTCACTCGATTTGCAGCACCGACTTGGTCATCGGCGCCCCAAGGCGACGGAACGCATTCATCCGCGGATACGGCGGAAGTAGCGACGATCAATACCAGGGCAAGACTGGTTCTAGCGAGATTGACGATAAAGCTCATGATGATTCCTTTTATTGTTGTGAGTCGCTTTGTTTGTCGACGAGATAGACAATCTGATCACCAAAAATGGTCACTGCCTCGTCACCATCACAACATAACGCGGGTCACCGCGAGGGCCAAGTGGTGATAGTGATGCTAGTCCCAACTGATGGTCTGCCTATGAATGGTAATTGGACCTGACTCCGTGAGATGTAGTCGAGTAATTAACGCATCTTTGTACGCTGTTTACGGATTGCATCAGGTCACTCTTGGTGCGAGCATCGTTGCCTTCGCAAGTAAGGGGTAGGTAATGAGCAAGGGTGCGCTAGACGGAATTAAAGTGGTCGAAATAGCAGGGATTGGACCAGGTCCTTGTGCGGGAATGATGTTGGCAGATATGGGGGCAGAGGTAACTGTCATAGATCGCCTAGTGTCGGACCCCGAGACGGCCGCAGCCTTTGCAAAATACACCATCTTTAACCGCGGCAAAAAGTCAGTTGCATTGAATTTAAAGGACCCTGATGCTGTCGATGCACTTCTTAAGTTAATCGATACCGCAGACGTGTTGATTGAGGGGTTTCGGCCCGGTGTCATGGAGCGGCTCGGCCTCGGTCCTGAGGTGTGCTGCGAGCGCAATCCAAAGCTGGTCTATGGCCGCATGACAGGGTGGGGACAAACCGGCCCGTTATCGCATGCGGCAGGACATGACCCGAACTACATTGCCCTCACTGGCGCGCTTTGGGCCGGGGGTAGTCATGAGCACCGACCGACAGCGCCGCTGACCCTTATCGGCGATCTGGGGGGTGGCACCATGATGCTGGTATTTGGTGTGTTGAGCGCCATTATCCACGCGCAAAAAACCGGCGAAGGTCAGGTGGTGGACGCAGCGATTACCGATGGCGCCGCTTATATTTCGACGCTGTTGTGGGGGATGCACAACTCTGGACAAATGACCGACGTTCCGGGTTCGGGATGGGCTGACTTTGGTTCTCCTTGGCACGATACCTACCTGTGCTCGGATGGTGAATACGTCACTGTGTGTGCGCTGGAGCCTCAGTTTTACGCGTTGCTCATTGATGGATTAAACCTCAATGACGACCCGCTCTTTGCCAACCAGTGGGATAAAGAGCAGTGGCAGGTGGGCAAAGAAAAATTCCGCAGCATTTTCGCCGCTAAAACTCGTCAAGAGTGGTGTGAAGAGTTTGAAGGAACCGATGTTTGTTTCGCACCGGTGCTTAACTTTTCAGAGGCCCTCGAACATCCACATAACGTCGCTCGTGAGACCTTTTTTACCCGAGACGGGATTGCCCAACCAAGCCCCGCGCCGAAGCTCAGTGCAACGCCAGGGGCGGCCGGCACAGTACCGACACCAGGGACGCATACCGCTGAAGTGTTGGAGGCTTTAGATCTCGATTCTGAGACACTTAAGAAGTTGGTTGGTTAACAAAATAACGGCGGGATATGCGCGCTGGCGGGGGGGATTCTTTTGAAGGAACAACTATCGGATCACGGTCTTTTAAAGACACAGGCCTTCATCAATGGTCATTGGATTGATGCCCACGATGGAGCAACTATTGATGTAAGGAATCCAGCGACCGGTGAGGTCCTTGCCAGTGTCGCTAAAGTTGGAGCTACTGAAACTGCGCAGGCTATTGAGGCTGCCCAGAAGGCAATGGAGAGTTGGCGGAATTTGCCGGCCAAGGCTCGCGCTAACATTCTCCGAGACTGGTTCAATATCATCATGGCCCATCAGGAAGATCTTGCGAGAATCATGACCCTTGAACAGGGCAAGGTCGTTGCTGAGAGCCGCGGTGAGGTGGCGTACGGCGCATCCTACATTGAGTGGTTTGCCGAGCAGGCGAAACGCATCGATGGTGACGTGATACCCGGCCCCAGCCCAGACAAGCGTATTGTGTGCATCAAGCAGCCCGTAGGTGTCTGTGCTGCCATTACCCCTTGGAACTTCCCCAATGCCATGATTACGCGCAAGGCAGCGCCCGCGCTGGCAGCGGGGTGCTCGATTGTGATTAAGCCTGCGAGTGAAACGCCCCTATCGGCTCTAGCCTTGACTGAGCTTGCCAAGCGAGCGGGTATTCCCGACGGTGTATTGAACGTCGTTGTAGGTAGCTCTGGCGATATCGGAAGTGAGCTGACGTCAAATCCTATCGTGCGGAAACTCTCGTTCACTGGGTCAACCGAAGTGGGGAAATTACTTGAGGCTCAGTGCGTCCCAACCTTGAAGAAAACGTCGATGGAGTTAGGCGGGAACGCGCCGTTCATTGTCTTTGAGGATGCAGATCTTGATTCGGCGGTCCAGGGCGCGCTCATTTCTAAATACCGGAACAGCGGTCAGACCTGTGTCTGTTCCAACCGGATTTTGGTGCAGGCGTCTGTTGCAGACGCATTCGTTGAAAAACTGGTTTCTGCGACGTCGGCGCTGCGTCTCGGTAACGGTCTTACCGACGGTGTCGACTTGGGCCCGTTAGTCAATAATCGCGCCGTTCATGACGTCGATGCCTTAGTGAGAGCCACTGTGGAGGCCGGTGCTATGGTCGCCCTTGGCGGGGCACCTAGTGAAATGGGTGGGAATTTCTATCAGCCGACCATTCTCACTCATGTTACGCCCGACATGGCTGTGTTCCGGAATGAGATATTTGGTCCCGTAGCGCCCGTAACTGTGTTCCAGACGGAGGAAGAGGCGATTGCTCTGGCGAACGACACGGAGTTCGGGCTGGCGAGTTATTTTTACACGCGTGACATTGGTCGTGTATGGCGAGTTAGCGAAGCGCTGGACTACGGTATTGTAGGCGTCAACGAGGGCATCATTTCGAACGAAATGGCACCCTTTGGTGGCGTGAAAGAATCTGGTTCCGGTCGCGAGGGCTCTAAGTACGGAATTGAGGACTACCTCGAGATCAAATACGTGCTGATGGGTGGGCTGGCATAACAGCCCACCGATCAATCGACCCTCCCGGTGTTTTACTCTGCTTCGAATCGCACGTTATCGATTCGGAAGTGCGTCCCATCATGGTCCCGAGCCCAGATGACAATGCCCGTGTTCACGTTAGAGATCACCAGCGCTGTTGAGGTGAATGCGGACATGGGGACTTTCACGGTTTGCCAGTCATTTCCAGGTTGCACGGTTAAGTCGATGTGCGCTGATGTGCAGGGATAGAAGCAATCAAGTTTGACGCGGTAATCATTGGGTCCCTCGATATGCTTCAAGTCCAGAACAAAATGACCGCCCGCGTAATCGCTCAGATCGACACCCGTTGACGACTCTGTGAACAGTGCAGCATAGGCAGCTGCGGGTTCATGTCTTATTTCCAGCACGGGTCCGCGTTCCTCATCACTGAGGTAAGACCAACTGATGCTTGGGCAGGCTTCACCATTGTCATTGATACACAGGTCGTAATTAATTGCGGAGTCAAAAGCTCGCGTACCTAAGTCAAAAGTTGCGGTGAACCCACCATTCTCAAAGACCCAAAAAGGATCGGCGTTTGGATTGCCTCCTCCCGTTCCACCCCCCGAGCCAGAATCCTCGACAATGCCCGACTCAGTATTATTCGGGTCTTCTGTCAGCGTAGGGAGGTCCTGAGTGTCCGCATAACTCAAACCAGAGCCACGATCAAATAGGACAGCGGAAACGGGCGCTTCTGCATTTGCAGGGTTGATAGCGCCACCCGGCCAGCTGAAGCTAAGACGACCGGTCATATCATGCGCCGCATTTCCCTGAGTATTGGTAAACAGCACATCAGAGATGCCGACGGCTTCAGTACCCGGTAGCCAGCTCGCTACGAAAGCATCAGATAGGTTTAGCTCCGGATTTATAAACATGGGTCTACCACTCATCAATAGAGTGATAACGGGGATGCCCGAGTCTCTGAGGCCCTGTACTTGGTTCAAGACACCACTCGCACCCCAGTCAAGATTTTGAAGATCGCCGTTCCCCTCGGCATATGGCTGTTCTGCCAGAACAACGACGACCGCATTGGGTGTACTCGTGAAACTGCCGGTGGCCGAATAGTCTAGAGTGCCTCCCGCCGCTTCAACGGTATCCGTGAAAGCATCCCGAATGGTTGTTGCGCCTGGAAAATCGGCATTTGTCGTCCCTGTTCCCTGCCAGGTGACAGACCAGCCACCAGCTTGCAGTGGCACGCTGTCGGCCGCACTACCGACGAGCAAAATGCGTTGGTCTGGACGAAGTGGTAAGACCTGACCGTTATTTTTTAAGAGCACCTGCGAGCGGCGAACCGCTCTCCTCGCAACTTCGCGATGAGCAGCGCTACCGACAACCTCGACGGGTTGTCTGGCTGGATCAAAGTTGCGATCGATAAGCCCCAGTTTTTGTTTGAGCTCAATGATGCGTGTCACGGCCTCGTCGATGCGGGCTTCTGAAACCTGATTTGTCTCAACCTGATTGATTAGGTTGTTTCTGAACGAAAGCCATTGCGTCGGCACCATCACCATATCAATGCCGGCATTGATCGCCTGAGCGCAGCTGGTATCCGAGCATCCCTGGACCTGCCCGATGCCGTTCCAGTCGGAAATGACCATGCCGTCGAAGCCTAATTGTCCGCGAAGAACATCGGTGAGTAAGGACTTAGATCCGTGGACTTTCGCGCCATTGACGCTGTTAAAGGTGGCCATGACCGTATCCACAGCGGCATCAAATGCGCCTGTGTAGCCCGATCCGTGCTGAGCTAAGAGGTCCGCAGTACTCAGCTCGGTGTTTCCTTGGTCTCTGCCTGCGGTGGTGCCACCGTCGCCTATAAAGTGCTTTGCTGTGGCCGCGAGGCCTTCGCCTTCGATTCCTTCAACCATGGCTCGGCCATAGGCTTCCACAAGATCGGGGTCATCTGAATAGCTCTCGTAGGTCCGACCCCATCGGTAGTCTTTTGCTTGTGCAAGCGTTGGCGCAAACGTCCAGTCAATGCCCGTTGCGGCCACTTCTCGTGCTGTTGCTACTGCAATTTCACCGATCAATTGGGGATCGTTAATGGCCCCCAAGCCGATGTTATGCGGAAAAATCGTGGCGCCGCGGACGTTGTTGTGGCCATGAACCGCATCAGTTCCCCAGATGATGGGAACACCTAAGCTACTGGATGAAGTTTTAAGCGAGGCTGTTCTTAGCGATCTGGCGTAGGCGAGCCACTCTTCGGGTGTGGCTGCGCGATTGCCATTCGGATGACTACCACCGCCATTTAGCACACTCCCAATACCGTACTCAGTGATTTCTTCTGGAGTGATATAGGCAATCTCTGGCTGAATCATTTGACCCACTTTCTGGGCAAGCGTCATGGCTTCGACAATTTCGGTTGCGCTTGCACTGAACAAATCGAACTGCGCTGCTACTACGGTGACTGTACGAGTCACCTGACTCGAGTTTCCTGCCGCGTCCGTGGCCGTATAAGTCAAGGTATAAACACCGGGTTCGGATCCAACGGAGCCGCTGACAACCACGTCGATAGTGCCGTCGGTATCATCTGTTGCGGTAGCACCCGGATCATTGAATGTCTGCTCGGTCGTAATCTCAACTGAGCCCTCGCCTAGCAGCGTGATCACAGGTGGCGTGGTATCGACAGCCAGTACCGTGACTTCGCGGGTGATCTGACTCGAATTGCCTGCGGCATCGGTTGCTGTGTAGGTGATGGTGTAAACCCCGGGTTCAGAACCGACTTCACCGCTCACGACAACATCGACTGAGCCGTCAACGTTGTCTTGCGCGGTCGCTCCTTGCTCTTCGTAGGCCTCACCTTCGTTGATTTGTACTGCAGCTTCACCATTGAGTGTTATCACCGGTGCCGTTGTATCGGGTGTCACAACGGTCGGAGGTGGAGAGGAACCGCCGCCACCGCCGCCGCAAGCACTTAGAAGCGAGAGGCAGAGGGTGAAGCAGAGTAGCGAGCGTGTTGGAATCATAGTTTTAAGCCCTGAGCGGATCGCGCAACGGTGCCTACAAGCGGTTGGCAACTCAATGCTAATGGGATTAAACGGACCCAAAAAGCGACGCATGTTCGTTGTAGATTGTTGGACCATCAGTCGTTAGCCTGTGCGGCAGGATAGTGGGGGCTGTATGGAACGCACAGGTCAGTGCCTCTGTGGGCAAATAAAACTAACCACCAATGACGACAATGCTGAATTGGATGTGTGCCACTGCGAAGACTGTCAGTTGCAGTCGGGCAGTGCCTACGCGCCGTTTCTCGCAGTAGCGCTCGATAATTTGAGCGTTGATGGGGACCCAAAGTGTCATGCTGATGGCGATACGGTGAGTAGTCGCACGGTACGCCGATACTTCTGCAGTGATTGTGGGTCTCCAGCCTATGTGATTGTGGAACGTGCCCCAACGACCGCCTATGTATTCTCAGGGTTGCTAGAACAGACATCGGACTTGCGGCCAAAGGTTCATGGGTGGACGATAAACAAACACGCGTGGGTCGAGATTACAGAGGGCGGACTGCAATACGACATGGATCCGGGGCTTTCACCCCGCTAGCATTAGGAGCTGGTGACGGTATGATGCGGCACGGGGCGGGAGCGCATCGCGACCGTTTTACCTAACGTGTCAACACTCATGAAGAGGCAATCAACAACACAAGCCAACAATAAGAGGTTAATTCGATGACGGATTCAGACGCTCGCGTCGCCGCCTATTTGCAGCAAGCGGCGCAGGAAGCATGGAATGTTAAGGGAATAGGGGACGACCTTCCTCGCCGCAAAATCGAGCGAGTCGGCATCATCGGTGCCGGGACGATGGGCGGCGGTATTTCAATGAACTTCGCATCAGCCGGTCTTCCTGTGACTATCGTTGAGACAAAACAGGAGGCGCTTGATCGCGGGCTAACAACGATCCGCAACAACTATCAGCGTAGCGCTGATCGTGGACGCTTCCCGCAGGAAGAAGTCGATATTTGCATGAACTGCTATACCCCCTCGTTGGACCTGTCTGCTTTGGCTGACTGCGATCTCATTATCGAGGCGGTATTCGAAGACATGGACATTAAGAAGTCCGTCTTCAGTCAACTCGATAAGATTGCTAAACCTGGCGCCATACTTGCCACCAATACGTCAGCACTCAATATCGACGAAATCTCTTCGGTCACGACGCGACCAGAGGATGTGATTGGCCTGCACTTCTTTTCTCCGGCGAACGTAATGCGCCTACTTGAAATTGTGCGGGCCGAAAAGACTGCAGACGATGTCGTCGCGACCTCGGTGGACCTTGCTCGTCACATTGGCAAAGTGGCGACCTTGGTTGGGGTGTGCCCGGGTTTTGTAGGCAATCGAATCTTATTTGCGCGTCAATATCAGGCAAACGCCCTAATCTACGAGGGCATTATGCCTTGGGATATTGACGCCGCTTTCAACGAGTTTGGATTCAAAATGGGACCTTTCCAAATGTCCGATCTAGCCGGTTTGGACATTGGCTGGAAGAAAGGCGCGAAGACAGCTAACTCCATTCGCGATGCGCTCTGTGAGCTCGATCGGCGTGGTCAAAAGACGGGCGCTGGCTATTACGATTACGACGAAAATCGAAAAAATCTACCGTCTGAAATCACTGCAGAAATCATTCGTGATATTACCGGTGCGGGCGATGCGACCCTGTCACCGGAAGCCATTATCGATCGTTGCGTGATACCCATGATCAATGAGGCTCTCGCTATTCTGGAAGAGAACAAAGCGCAGAGACCCAGCGACATTGATGTTGTCTGGATCAACGGCTATGGCTGGCCTTTGGATAAGGGTGGCGTCATGTATTACGCCGATATGTTGGGTGCCGAGAAAGTGCTCGCTGTCATGAAAGACCTAGCCGCTAGTGATGAGTCCATTCGTGTATCACCGTTGCTCGAAGAGCTCGTATCCACAGGTGGTCGGTTTGTCGATATCGATACCGGTGGATTGAAGGTTTAGGCGCAGCGCCGATTTCCTCGAGGTAGCCACAGTGTGAACCAAGCTCAGACTCAAACCGGATCATTCACGCAGTTCTTCTCACGAACGGTGACAGACTCGGATCGTTTATTCTGGCTACTGAATGCGGGAGGCTGGATTGGTCTCTCGGTCGTTACGCTGGTGAGCCTGTCTCTTCCGTATGATCAGTTGGAATTCGCTTACATTGCACACAACCTCATCCAGTCCGTGGGGGGCTTTCTCCTGTGCGCGCCTCTAAGGACAGCCATTAAGCAGTCATGGTCATGGAGCCCCTGGAATAGGGTGCTAGTTGCAAGTGCACTCACCGTTATTGGTGCCGCAGTGTGGACGGCTTTTCGCCTGCAGTTGCTCATGATTTTGACCGATGAGACAGGCTTGTGGGGTGATTTTGGCGGCTGGTTTTTCGCATCACTTTTCGTTTTTCTCGCGTGGGTTCTGCTGTACCACCTCGTAAAGTTTGCACAGCTACTGCAGGGAGAGAAGGAAACGCTGCTGGTGCTTGAGGCGGGTCGACGAAAAGAGGCGTTTAAGCTGGTCTCGGCCGAGTCGGCCGCGCGGGAAGCGCAGTTGAAATTACTTCGTTATCAGTTAAACCCACACTTTCTATTCAACACACTTAACTCAATCGCATCGCTGGTGAGCACTAAGCGCAGCCACGATGCGCAGAGCATGATTGCGGAGTTGTCGACCTTTCTTCGATTCTCTCTCGAGTCCGATAGAAACATCACAATCCCGCTGCGGGATGAAATCGAAGCGCTCGATCTCTACTTAAGAATCGAGCAGGTTCGCTTCTCTGACCGCTTGATCGTTGAGCAAGAGATCGATCCTCGTGCGCTTCCAATACAGGTCCCCAGTCTGGTGCTTCAGCCGCTAGTGGAGAATGCAATCAAGCACGCTATCGGCCGAGCCGAAGAGGGTGGGCACATTCTCATTACGGCAAAGCTCTCGGATCAACAATTGGTATTAAGTGTTGAAGATAGTGGCTCAGGGGAAGATGTAAAACAGCCGGAACTCTCAGATTTGTTCGAGACACCGGGGTTTGGACTGCGCAGTACGGCGGAGCGTCTAGAAAACTTGTACGGTGATGGCTTCAGCTTCAACGCATCGACTTCTCGATTAGGTGGATTGAAACTTGCGTTACACTTGCCTGCCAGAGGTAACCAAAAATGACAGAACCGCTGCGAGTCTTGATCGTCGATGACGAGCCGTTGGCACTCGATTACATGGAGACCCTATTGGCGACCTTGCCGGATGTGCAGTTGGTGGGGCGCTGCCGCAGTGGGCGAGAGGCATTGGCCAAGCTTCAACAGCAGGCGGTCGATCTCATGTTTTTGGATATTCAGATGCCGGCTCTCAATGGCCTAGATGTGGTGAAGCGCTGTCAAAGTGACGTGATGCCCGTCGTAGTTTTTGCCACCGCTTACGATGAATATGCAGTTCGCGCTTTCGAAGCCAACGCGGTTGATTATTTGTTGAAACCATTCGAGGCGGAGCGTGTTCGTGAAGCCGTACTGCGTGCGCGAGACCGTTTGCTTTCGGTGGCGCTGCAGAGTGGAAAGGAAGCGGCGGTAGCAGCCATTGCAGGTCTTGAAGGTGGTAGTGAGTTGCTTGCAGGTGATATCCAAGAGCGACCGACGCGGTTGCCGATCAAAGACGGACCGCATACGCATTTAGTTGAACTCGAGACAATCGATTGGATCGATGCCGCTGGGGACTACATGTGTGTGCACGCTGGTAATGAAACCTACATCCTTAGGTCTACCATGAAGGAGCTCGAAAAGAAGCTCACATCAGAGTTTGTAAGAATTCACCGATCTACCATTGTTAATCTCAACAAGGTTCGCTCGGTCGATGCTATCCCCAAGGGCGAGTGCCTGCTCCACCTTGATAATGACGTCAGTCTGAAAGTAAGTCGAAACTACCGATCTGCTGTCCAAGACCTCATGGGATAGGGCGTATTTAAGCGCTTTCCCACTTGTCTTGCTGTAAGTCCCTATCGTCGCGTTTGTATTAAGTGCTGTTCTTCTATGTGGGATAAAGCAATCTACTAAATCTAACGAAATATTCAATTAATTGGGGTTACTCATGTTTGATCGCTTGTATCGTCATGGCCGTCTCGTTGGCATCGGCCTTGCTGCAGCTCTTCTAAACGCCTGTGGCGGGGGTAGTGCAACTGCTCCGGACGCTGAGCCGTTCTATCTGGAGGAAGAGGAAGAGTGGAGCTTGGTTTGGTCTGATGAATTCGACGGTAGCGCCGTAGATTCTGGTAGCTGGACGTTCCAACTAGGAGATGGTAGTGATAACGGGCTGCCAGGTTGGGGTAACTACGAACTTCAGTATTATCAAGCTGATAATGCGTCTATCCAGGAAGTCGATGATACGACTGCGCTCGTGATTGAAGCTCGCCAGGAAGATGCCGGTAACAGTGCGTACACCTCAGCGCGCATGCGATCAGTTAACAAGTTTGATTTCAAATATGGCCGTGTTGATGTCCGTGCCAAGGCAGCGCCAGGTGACGGTATGTGGTCAGCGGTCTGGATGATGCCAACAGACACAACCTATGGCACATGGGCTGCCGGTGGTGAGATCGACATCATGGAAGTGGTGAATGCGGGCACTGATAATCAGGGCGTATTCATGGCGGCTCATTACGGTTTCGAGTGGCCCCTAAACCAAATCACGAGCGAAGACGCCGATGTAGATGATGCCACCGACTGGCACACTTACTCACTTGAATGGTCTGGCGATTACCTACGTTGGTTTGTTGACGGTGAGCACCTAAGAACCGTAAGTAAAGACGTTTACTACAGCTACTACTTCAAGGACAACACAGACGGCTATCAGCTTGCGAGCAATCCCGCTGCGCCGTTTGATCGTGACTTCCACCTCATTGTGAACCTTGCTGTGGGTGGTATCGGCCCAGGTGTTGAGCTAGACCCATCCTCCGTTCCCGGTGAAATGGTTGTCGATTACATCCGTGTGTACGAGTGCTCATACGACACCGGGAACGGCGTGGGTTGTAACAGCTTTGCAGACCGCTCGATCGAGTCGCCGGATGCGCAAAGCCCTGAAGTCGTTACGACAGACATCTACACAGATTCAGTTGGTCCTCTAACGTGGACCTTCCTTACAGGTGACGTGACACGTGACTTGCAGGCGGCCGTTGGCTACAACAACGAGGGCGCGATAGATATCGGCGTCTCGGAAGTGGCTGTTGAAGGTCGGGGTAATGTCCTTGATGTGATGAGTGATGGCGGCGGTAACGTGCTTGTCAACGCTACTGACGGAAAGATCATCGACATCTACGGTCATCGCGGTGGTGGTGAGTTGAAGTTCGATATGTATATCGACAGTTCGATGACTGCACCGGACAGTACTATAGCGGTCAAAATTGACAGCGGATACCCAGCACTCGGTAGTATTTCGCTGAGCGTTGCGGACATGCCGAAGAACGAGTGGTTCTCATACAGTGCATCTATCAATCAGATTCTAGCCACCCGTGGCCGCGGCGAGCGACCGCTCGCTCTGGGTGCCGTTCAAAATCTCGTGGTCATTGAGCCAAGTGCGGCCGCCCACGTGCAGTTGGACAATATCCGCTTAGTGTGTGGTACGCCTAACGGAGATTGCGGAATCGCAGCACCCGCTCAGTCTACAGATGATCTCGTTATTACCGTGCTGGATGAGAACGGAGAAGCAGGGTCAGCATGGTCGCCAGGAATCTGCGCGGTCTCTGCTGAAAATGCTTTCGCCGAGGATTATTGCGATGGGAACACGGCTAACCAAGTGACTTGGTCGGTGGTTCCAACCGGCGATGATGATATTGGCGTGAATGCGGTAAGAATCGACTTTGGTGATGGCGTTGGTGGCGCATGGTTCATCAAAGATGATCAGGGCCTCGACCTCAGTGACTCAGCGGGCGGCACATTGAAGTTTGATATTCAGTTGCCTCCGGAGACAGTCACCGATGGCGTCATCTTCAAGGTTGAGAATGAATATCCGCAAGGTACAGGTGCTATCCCGCTTGACTTGGAAGGGTACATTCCTGGAACTTGGAAGAGCTTTGAAATACCAATCGCCGATCTACTTGCTTCCACAAACGCGGAGCAAAACAACCCTCCGGGTGGTCGGTTAAGTCTTGCTGCAGTTAAGGCCTTTCTAGTTCTCTCTCCAAATGGTGAGCAAGGCGGAAAGTCTATCAAGGTTGCAAATGTCCGGTTGGAGCGCTTGGCCGGAGAAGAGGTCGAGGACACTGGCATTCTCGGAACATGGATGCTTGCGCCAGAGGCCGGTTCACTCGGTGTAGGCCCAGCGGAATTCGATGTCTCATGGTGGAATGGTGACGACGGCGTGATCGCATTACGCGCTTGCTCGTACGATGATGAGTATGTCTTTGGCCGTGATGG
This sequence comes from Halieaceae bacterium, assembly GCA_902547755.1. Classification (GTDB taxonomy): domain Bacteria; phylum Pseudomonadota; class Gammaproteobacteria; order Pseudomonadales; family Halieaceae; genus Luminiphilus. The sequence continues at coordinate 111,579 of CACCPA010000001.1, forward strand.
TTCATTCCGAAACGTCTTGGGTGACGAAACCTGGGTAGAAACATGGCAGGGCGTTGAAGCCGATGGTTGCGGGGCACCAGTTGCACCCCATGATGCATCGATTGACGCTACGTTTGAGTACGATGAAGGTGCACAGACGCTGACCATCAATGGTCAAGGCTCTTACATGGGGTTACCTAAGGCTGTAAATGGCGCTGAGATCGCATCAGTCGGTGATGCACCAGGAAGCATTGTTTACAACGCCTACGAGCAAGACGATGGTTCGTTGCTGGTGACTGTTGAGGCCGGTGCAGGCGTTTGGTGGAACTACAAGTTCATCAAGACAGCTGAGCCACCACCCCTATCACCTTTTGCGGGGACGTGGGTCGTTGCGCCTGAAGCGGGCTCGTTGGGTGTTGGCCCAGCAGAGTTTGATGTTTCTTGGTGGAGTGGTGATGATGGTGTGATAGCTCTGAGAGATTGCTACTACGACGATGAGTATATCTTTAATCCTGATGGCTCCTATCGTGTTGAAATGCAGGGAGAGACGTGGGTCGAGGCCTGGCAGGGCGGAAGCGATTCGTGTGATGCACCCGTGGCTCCTCACGATGGCTCGAATGACGCAACTTGGAGTCATGATCAGGAAACTGGAACACTGACCCTGTCTGGTCAGGGGGCCTACGTCGGTCTCTCAAAGGCAGTTAATGGTGCGGAGCTAGCGTCTCCCGCTGATACGCCCGCGAGCATCACTTACAACGCGCACCCGCAAGAAGACGGTTCGATGTACGTCACTGTCGAAGCCGGTGAAGGCGTGTGGTGGAACTATAAGATTGTGAAGATCGCCGAACCCGCGGGTCCATCGCCGATCGCTGGTACCTGGTACATGGCGGATTCTGATGGATCGTTAGGTGTAGGCCCTACTGAGTTTGATGTCTCATGGTTCAGTAACGACGCAGGTGTAACCACGCTGCGTGCGTGTTACTTCGATGACGCTTATGTGTTTGGTGACAACGGGTCATTCGAAAACGTGCAAGGTGATGAGACTTGGCTCGAGCCCTGGCAAGGTGTGGAATCCGAAGGTTGTGGTGCTCCAGTAGCACCGCATGATGGCTCTGCCGACGCGACGTTCGTCTATGACGGTGATGCCCAGACATTGACGCTCAACGGTGCCGGCGCCTACATTGGCCTTCCAAAAGCGATCAATGGTGCTGAGATCGGATCAGTAGCGGACGTGCCCGCTAGCATCTCCTACAACGCCTACCTCAACGATGATGGCACTATGTCGGTCACGGTCGAAGCAGGTGATGGCGTTTGGTGGAACTACTTACTGACACGCTGATAGCAAACCTTGTGAAGAAGCCGGGCAATAGCCCGGCTCTTTTTTATCTAGCGATAAATGTCATGGGTTCGCGAAGTCACTTGGTATTGCGCCTAGGAAAAAGGTCGGTTAGAGACGGGTGTATTAGCACTCTCTTAATCAAGCCCTTCAAAAACCGAGGCGGTGATCATCGTTGAAACAACGAGAGCAGATCAGACCTTGGCGTGTTGGATCAACGTATTCACAAACGCCCCATGCTGCGGCAGCTTGGCTACAGTTTGAGCGACCTCGTGCTGAATACCTGTAAGGAAAGCGGTCATTTGCTCGGAGGACATCGCCTGTGCAATGTTGTGGTATCCCCGAGGTGTGAGCCCTTGACCCATCATCACCTGCACCCAAGAATTCTCTGCAAAGACGTCGTCTTGTGGCTTGAAGACGCGGGCTGAACGTTCAAACAGCTCCATCCGATGTTTTAGCGAGTCCGGCAATTCCATGTTTCGACAGTGATCCCAGAAGGGGTCACCATGACGCTCGTTCAGCGCATAATGCAGAACAATAAAGTCTCTAATGTGCTCGGCTTCAGATCGCATTTTGGTGTTGTACTCGCGTACCGTGCTCGCCTCGATCGAAAGGTCCGGAAACATCAATAGCAACCACATAATGCCGTTCTGAATGAAGTGGATACTCGTTGACTCCAAAGGTTCGATAAATCCACTCGACAAGCCAATGGCGATGCAGTTTTTATTCCAGTACCGCTTTCGTTGGCCCGTTGTGAAACGTATGGGGCGTGGATCAATAAGTGTTTTCTCTGGCACGTTTTGGAGCAGCAGCTCGCGGGCCGTCTGTTCATCCATGAAGTCATTGCAGTAGACCAGACCATTGCCGGCACGATGTTGCAGCGGTATCCGCCACTGCCAGCCCACTTTATGGGCAATCGCTCTGGTATACGGCTTGGGGTGCTCTGATAGTTCGCTCTGGACGGCCCATGCGCGATTGGCGGGTAACCAGTGGCTCCAATCATCGAATCCTGTTTCCAACGTACCTTCGGATAGCAGTGCTCTAAATCCCGTGCAGTCGATGAAGAGATCGCCCTCAATGCGGTGACCATTGTCGAGCACCAGTGCCTCAATAAAACCATCGTGGGGGCAGGTGTCGACTTGGTTAATCTTTCCCTCAACGCGAGTAACCCCAGAGGCCTCCGCCATTTTGCGCAGGTACATGCCGTATTTTGACGCATCGAGGTGATAGGCGTAGTTGAGCTTGTTTTCACTGGTGATAGCAAAGCGTTCCGCCTCGGCAGCTTTTAGCTCGGGACAGTACTCGCTGTACTGCTCGGCGAGTCCCAGTTCTTGTGCGCGCAGCCAGAAATGATGGAACCCGGCCGCCCACGAGCCTTTCCCGGTATCGCCAAATGAATGGAAGTAGTTTTCGCCCTCTGTTCGCCAGTTCTCAAACCGAATACCTAACTTAAAGGTACCGCTGGTCAGCTTGATGAAATCGGGTTCGGGTATTTGAAGCAGTCGATTGATAGTCAAGATCGTGGGTATGGTTGCTTCACCGACCCCCACAGTACCAATCTCTTCAGACTCCACCAGGGTGACGGAAAGCTTTCGCCCAACCAGACGCGATAGGGCGGCCGCAGCCATCCAGCCGGCGGTACCGCCTCCGGCTATTACTACACGTTCAACCTTCCGTTCAGACATTGCTTTTTTACCGTTTCAATGAATTTGTCAGTTCGGCCCGCAGCTGACGAGCTAAGGAGTCCGAGACGCTGTCGAGTCGCCCCCAGCTGGCCTCGGGCAAGTGCTCGAGGTGCTTTGTGTCTTCGGCGAATACATAGTGGTCAAACAGCGATTTTAGCGCGTTGCGCTGATGAAGTGGCAGGGAGCGGATGCTCAGAAAAGCATGTTTTAAGGCCTCAGTGGGTGAGCCATAAACGCCCGGCGTCTCCTGCCACCAGAAATTCACCAGTCCATTGATGGCTGACAGCGATTCGACCTGATGCCACCACATATTGGGTATGTAGATAACGTCGCCTGGTTCTAACGTAGTTACAACCGCATTACGCTCCGCCTCGGCAAATCGCGGAAATTGCTCGTAGTCAGGGTTTTCGAAGTCCACCATGCTGATGGGTTGGCCTGCGGGAGTAAGATCCCAGGGGCCAACGTACAGGTTGGCTACTTGATCTGGTGGAAATAAGGTGAATCTGCGCTGCCCGATGACACAGCCTGCAATATTACGTGGGAAGTCAAAGTGCGCGGCGACTCTGGATTGGTTGCCAATCCACAGGCTAGTCATGACGGCTGGAAGGGTCATAGGCAGTGGATGTGCTTCGTTAAAGCCAGGTAACCAGACACTAGTTTGCGTTGAACCCACGTAGAGCGAAGGTGGGTCTGGTCGGTCCTTTAGTGATAGTAGCTTGTTAAATACCTGATCAAGCCGGGTATTTACCTGCACGAAATTAAAACCAGAGACGTCCTCATTGTAAAAGAAGCGACCCTTGGACTCTGGTTCTGCCAGAAAGGCACTGATGGGCCTGCCCTGATAGAAGCTAGCCAGGTACTCGAGCGCTTTTTCGTTACTCTCCGCAGCGTGTTGAACAACGGGCCATTCCTTCAGATACCCTCGCGCAACCCAAGGCGTTTCCGAAGTCAGTAAGGCTTCTGATGGCGGCGATCCGGCTGGTAGATCTACTTCGGTAATCAGGGGCGCGTTGTTGCAGTCGGGCATAACGCTTTAACCCATAACCTTCTGATTCTTAAGGTCGATCAGGCGCTTGAGCTGTGACTGGGATGCAACCATCATATAGGCGGGCAGCAGATGACCACGGCGATGTAAGTCTGTCACTGCCTCCTCATTGAGCACCTGCAGTTTTTCATCATCCACTGCATAAAACCCTTCCAGTGCGTGATCCTGTCCGTTACGCAGGGTGATTTTGAGTGTTATGGGCGTGATGAGGCCATGCTGCGCTAGTGCCTCAGCGAACTGGGGCGTCGTCGTATGCCCTACGTGAATTCCTTCGAGCATCGTAGCCAAGCGATCAAGATATTCAGTGGTTCCCCCAAACTCTAGAAAAAGTGGCTCTCCCTCAGTTTCACTAATGTTGGGATGGTCCATGTCGATGGCAACCACACGGGCAGGCTCTTCAGTGTCCGTATTGCCGTCTACGGCAATCATCAGCGGGCCTCGCTGAATCAGCATGGGGATGTACTGGCTGTGCCATTGCGCATCGTCAATGAAGAGATTCTCCCCTTGCTCAAATCCGAAGAGGGCAATGGGCTGGAAAGTGTTCTCCTCTGGATTTTTGTAAAACATAAGAGGGAAGTTGCTTTGCAGCGCACGCATCTCACTTGTGTAAACAGGAGAGAACATGATCTCATCCGAGCCGCAGGGGACTTGTTTTATCCGCACCTGCGCATGCTGAACATTGTTTAACTTCTGAATATTACTCAATGTCTATCCTTTAGATCGCCGCGAAGTCTTTTTCTTGCACCTGATTCATTAAAAACCTATTGGGTGGAAGGTGCTGGCTGTATCGTTGCGCTTTCTTTTTTGCCTCGGCGAAGAATTGTATTGCGGTTTCTCTCTGGTGTTGATTATTTCTGAGCTGCGAGGCGGTTACCTTGGACTCAAAGCCCATGCCGTAAAGCACGTATTGATAACTCGCGGACGGAAACATTTCATCACTTCGTCTGTCGTCATAATACCAAGGCGCCCGTGATCGCCACAGTAGAAGATTCTCCGCCAATGTTTCGGGCATAGATTCAGCGTCCCGGTTATCTTGCCAATATTGGGAGTCGGTTCGCTGAGACAGCGCATAGTGAAGCTTCAGGAAGTCGATAATTTGCTCCCAGCGACTGGAGAACTCACGATTGAAGCGCTTAGCTACCACCGCCATTGTCGCTCTATCATTTGGTAACTTTTCTGCTATCGCTGATGCGCTGAGTTCGATCAGAACTAGCGCGGAGGCTTCGAGCGGCTCAATAAAGCCTGCTGATAGGCCAACTCCCACGCAATTTTTGACCCAAAAGCGTTCGCGATAGCCGGGCTCAAAGCTGAGTAGCCGGGGAGCTAATCCGTCCAGTCCAAGGGCTCGTCCGATAGACTTTAGGTACTGGTCAAGAACCTCTTCCGTTTCTGCGGCCGACTGATAGTCGGTTGAAAATACGTGACCTACACCTCGCCGATGCTGGAGTCCAATATCCCAAACCCATCCATTGCGCTTCGCTGTGGAGTGCGTTGTTGCAGCAATTGGCGCATCGTCATTGTCGTAGGGCACTTGAACGGCTAGGGCGGCGTTATTGAAGAGATATTGGCGCTGGGACTTCATCGAAACACCATAGTGTTCGCCAAGTAGCATGCTTTTGAAGCCGGTACAGTCGATAAACAGATCACCCTCTATGTCGCCGGCGTGCTCTGTTTTTATCGCGCTGATGTAACCATGATCATCACAGAGAACCGCGGTTACATCGGCTTCGATATGGGTTACACCGAGCCTCGACACGGCATTCTCTGTCAATAACGCGGCAAACTTACCGGCGTCGAGGTGGTACCCATAATTGACGGTATAGGCATAGTCCGGAACGCCAATTTGTTTTGGTGCACGTCCGAGCTCGCAGACCGCATATTGTGGTGTTACAGCCTGGGCAAACGAAAGCTCACCGGCTTCACCATTCAGCCAATGTTCAGCAAGATTCACCGTGTCAAAGCCCTCAGGCAGCGAGAAGGGGTGGTAATAGGGCTCATCGCCTAGGTTGATCCAGTCTTTGAACCAGGTTCCCTGCTTCATTGAGGCGTCGCATTGCCTGATGAAGTCTGCTTCGTCGATACCGATATTCTTGAGCGTGGTTCGCATAGAGGGCCATGTGCCTTCACCTACACCCACTGTTGGCACGTTCGGTGATTCGACCAGCGTGATGCAGAGGCCACTGTTGCCCGCCTGGAAACGAGCCGCAAGAATATTGGCTGTTAGCCATCCGGCTGACCCGCCTCCCACAATAACAACTTTTTGAATTCTCTCGCTCATATGAAATGGCTGATTAGGTTTCGATATCGAGTGTAAGACTTTGTTGTTCCTACAAAAACAAAAAACCGCCCAGCGGGCGGTTTTCAGAAATTGGGATTCCGCAGAGTTTAAAGGTTATAGCGGAAACCAACATTGTAGCGGGCACCTATCTGGCCAACGCTGTAGGTTTGGTACGTACTACGACCGTGACCTCGGAATGTCTCATTAGTGATGTTAATGCCTTCGACATAAACCACGAGACCGTCGGAGACTTCATAGGTGATATTGCCATCCCATTGCTCGTACTCTGTCTGATAGCCGGGCTTGATATCACCGCCAGTAAAGTATTCATCACGCCAGTTGTAAGCAATTCGCGCCTGCATGCCGTAATTATCATAGAAAATTACGAAGTTGCGCGTGTCTGACAATCCGGCAAGGGCAAACTGACTACCCGACTGCTCGTTGACGTAGACTGCAGAGCCATCAGCGAGAGTCATGTTAGCTATGAAGCCTACACCGGTATCCCAGAAGTTGTGCTGCCAAGCCAGCTCCCAGCCATCGATACTTTCTTCTTGATCGGTGTTTGTCTGGGTATTGACGTTAAACGGTATCGGATCGTCGCGGCCAACCACCCCCGTGATGACCTGATTCTCCACATCAACACCAGGCTGATCAGCGAAGTTTGCAAAGATGTAGCCACGGATCTCCGCGTTACCCGGGTACGCACCATTCTGCGCCTGAAGCGCCGCTGCTGCTTCCTGGTAGAGTGGGCCAAGACCTGGACTCGCGAGCTGATCATTGAGGATCACGTTTTCGAGCGTTCCGCCACCAATCCAGTTTCGCACTTTCTTATCGAAATAGCCTGCGGAGATGTAGCTAGCATCGCCGTAGTAGTACTCGACCGACAGATCGAAGTTATCGGCTTCATATGGAAGCAGACCTGGGTTACCAACCGAAGCGATAGCCTCGCCGGGAATACCCTGGTCAACTCGAGTAATGGTGGGCAGATTCAAGGTTCCAATCAAAGACCCATATCCTGCTCTTGCAATGGTTTGACTTGCCGAGGCGCGCAGAACTATGTCGTCTGTTAGCTCGATATCAAAATCGATCGATGGGAGAGTAAAGTCGTATTCACCCTCCAGTGCAGAGGGTACTGAGCCTTCTGCTCGAATGATTTCAAACTCGTTGGTTGAACGCCATTCGACGCGATCATAGGCCAGTGCTGCCGTGCTCGATACGACCTCAGTCTCTTCGTATCGGACACCCGCTCGGATGTTGAAGGGGCGATTGATAATCTCACCCGAGAAGTTCAGTTGCAGGTAAGCCGCGACAGACTCTTCCTCGAACTCGTTAGCACTGTCCGGAGTAGAGCTTGGGCAGAATCCGGTTCCACAATCGCCACCCGTGCTCGCTTGTGCGAGGTGAAGTGGGTTGCTTTCTGGGAGTCCCTGCAAGAATTCCGCGCGCTCCACGAGGTCTTCCATGCTCGCCATGAAGAAGTTCATGTTCATCTGGTCCCCACCAGCGAGCTCGCTGTAGACACCTGCAAGCGAGGCTGGAACGACGAGATCAGCAACGCTGCCAAATGCGGACGCTTGGTTCTGTCCCCATGTATTTCGCTGAACATTAGAGCCCGCGTCGTAGTTATCCACTACGGTCTGAGCTGCGCCAAAGTCAACGATTAACGTATCTGTAAGCTCGAATGAACCGTCAAACTGCGTTTGCTCGATGTTCATGTCCGCCCAGTAGTTGTTAAATACTGAACCTGAGATTTGCAGATCATCTGGCGAGATGGGCTCGGCCATCTCGACTGTCAAAATTGGCAGTTCGTTGCGGTAATCCACAGACGTCAACTGGCGACCATAAATCGACATAGAAACTTGTGCCGAGCTGCCATACACGCTGTTTGGGTTGCGCGTCGCTTGTGAGTCATGGTAGTCGAGCGCTAGGCTTAAGCGATCCGTCGGGTCCCACTGTACGTTGAAACCAAGCGACTTTCGCTCGTTAATAGACGCGTCAGAGAACGCACCCATTGATAAGTCTGGCTGGTTGTTTGTCTCTGTGTAAACCAGAGGGCTCACCACGCCATTTTCATTAATCCAGTTACCCGATTGGCCAGTAGGGCTAAACCACGCAGAAACACTGTTTTGCGTGTGGCGAAGGTCCAGCTCAGCGTAGGTGTAATCAAGCGTCGCAGTCAGCGTCTCGATCGGGCTCCACTGCAATGTGACTTGCGCGTTAGTTCGATCACGCTGCCACTCGTCAAGTGCGTAGGTCTGCTGCTGTGGAAGGCCAACGATGTCTCCTTCTGATGGGCTGTTGACTTGCTGCCCATTATCAGGGACGCCAATGCCATCCCGCTCGAGCCAGTTACCGTTACTTGCACCGGCTTGTCCTGAATGGCGCTCTTGGAAGCTTCCCGTTATCGAGATGCCTACTGTGTCGTCCATGAAGGTCTGAGAGACCAAAAACGCGATTTCTGGCGTCCACTCGTCACCTGTGCGCGAGCTCTGGTCTTTAACGCCTTTGGCGCTGAATGAGGCTTTCAGGCCAGGATTATCCAGAGGCTTTGCGGTGAGGACGTTGATCGTTGCACCGATACCGCCTGTGGGAACCGACGCATCTGCTGTTTTGTATACCTCAACACCCGAAACGCTTTCTGATGCGATATCGCCAAAGTCGAAGGAACGACCCAGACCGCTGTGGGTTGGCATTTGACGGCCATTCAGCGTCACCAGATTAAAATCAGCACCGAAACCACGAACCGTGACGCGAGCACCTTCTCCACGGTCCCGATCGATAGCAACACCGGTAATTCGCTGCAATGCTTCTGCAAGGTTGGTATCGGGGAAGTCACCGATATCCTCCGCAGTGATGGCATCCACAACACCTGTTGCGTCTCGCTTGGTGTCCATCGCGCGCTTCAGGCTCGATCGGATACCTGTGACTACGACTTCTTCCATTACCTGATCATTAGCGTTTTCGCTTTGCTGCGCAGCGACTGGTGCGGCAGCAACCGCGCCCAGCGCAACAGACACTGCGAGCGATACGCGTTTTTTAGCAAACAAGTGACGATCCATGTTTGGAGTAACCCCGACTAGTTATTGGTTAGAAATATTGTGCAGACGCTAACATCCCACGAGCGCCAACGGTAGGACAGGTGGCATGAGACAAGTCGGGATATCGGTGCGGTAAATGGGAAGCTCGTGCGTCGCATGCAATTTTGCGGAACAATGCTGGCTCTGTTACGCGTGAACTACCGACATTTTAGGGCCCATAAAATAAGAGTAAGTGCGACTCGCGACGGTATCCATTTGACCTCTTTTGGCGACCCTACCGTCGCAAAAATCGTGCATCGAGGAGGGTTGAGGCAGTATTTTTAAGTCTTCACCGCATAGTGGCATAGGGCCTTATACTTGCCGACGATATTGGCGTGCTTCCCTGGGATTGGCTGCTAGATGTTTTGAGTAGGGCAGCGTTGTGGACGAGGCGATACTGAAAAGAATATGAGGAAAGCTGTGCAGGGGAAAAACGTGCGATCACTCTATACATTGATGGGCTTACTTTTATCAGGTGGCGCCTTAACTGGCTGCCAAGGCCCAACTGCGGGGAACGATGTCGATCTGAGCTGTGCGTCGGTGGCGTCAGATCGTGCAGCGATGGTTTTCTGTGCGACCTCGATTGTTGAGCAACTATCGGTTGAGCAGAAAGTTGCGCAAATGATTCAGGGCGAGATTCGTGGCCTCACGGCAGACGAGGTAAAAAAATACGGTTTGGGGAGCGTTCTGAACGGTGGTGGCGGGTTTCCGGGAGGGGACAAATACGCCACTCCTCAGGATTGGGTTGATCTCGCTGATGCCTATTACAGTGCTTCGATTGACGCCTCTGAAGGGAGCGCAGGCATTCCGATCGTTTGGGGAACCGATGCGGTACACGGACACAACAATGTCATGGGTGCGACGCTTTTCCCGCACAATATTGGTCTGGGGGCAACGCGTGATACAGAGCTGGTGGCCAGGATCATCGGTGCGACCGCGAGAGAAGTTAAGGCTACAGGAATCGATTGGATCTTTGCGCCAACCGTGGCGGTTGCAAAAGATGCGCGGTGGGGACGCACCTACGAGTCGTTCAGTTCTGACCCAGACATTGCGGCCAGTTTCGTGGCGCCCATCGTCGAGGCGATGCAGGATGAAGGCGTTGCCTCAACGGCGAAGCACTTCATCGGGGACGGCGGCACATTACGCGGTGATGACCGTGGCGAGACAAGCTTGCCACTCGAGGACTTGGTGGCCATCCACGGGCAGGGGTATGTAGAGGCGATCGATAAAGACGTGATGAGCGTCATGTCCTCATTCAATAGCTGGTACGGCGAGAAGATTCACGGTAGCAAAGCCATCCTGACCGACCTTCTTCGTGATGACATGGGTTTTGAGGGCATGGTCGTCAGTGACTGGAACGGTGTTGGTGAGGTACTTGGTTGTACCAACGATAACTGTGCTCAGGCGATCAATGCCGGAGTAGATATGGTGATGGCGCCAGGAAACTGGAAGCCTCTTTACTACAACATGCTCGATCAAGTCGCGACCGGCGAAATTTCGATGGCGCGAATCAACGAGGCGGTCGAGCGGATTTTGGTCATGAAAATGCGGGCTGGGTTATTCACCCGTGGACTCCCCTCCGAATTTGCAGATGACTTTTCAGATCAAATCGGCCACGCAGATCACCGCGGCATCGCTCGTGAAGCCGTGAGGAAGTCGCAGGTATTGCTGAAAAACCAAGGTGGCGTTCTTCCAGCATCGCCCTCAGAGAGGTTCATCATTGCCGGTCCCGGTGCCGATAATATTGGGCAGCAGAGTGGTGGCTGGACTGTCAGCTGGCAGGGGACGGGTAATACCAATCAGGACTTTCCTGGAGGCACCTCGATTGCGGCAGGGCTGACTGCGCAGATCGAAGCTGCTGGTGGATCGGTGACTTCAGATACGGCTGCGGATGCTGATGTCGCGATCGTCGTTTTTGGCGAGTCTCCGTATGCGGAAATGCAGGGTGACATTTATTCCGTTACCTGGTACGACAAGCGAGGTGAACGGGCTCTAATAACGTCGCTCAAGGCACGCGGTATTCCTGTTGTGGCGGTTTTCTTAACGGGTCGCCCAATGTGGGTCAACGACATACTGAATGATAGTGATGCCTTCGTCGTATCCTGGCTGCCCGGCAGTGAAGGCCAAGGAGTGGCTGACGTCTTACTGGCTGACGCGCAAGGCAACCTACAGTTTGATTTTGTGGGCAAGCTACCCATGCCGTGGCCAGCGCTCGACGTAAACGCGACCAATCGCGATTTACCCGTGGACGAATTTATTTTCCCGATCGGTTATGGGTTGTCGGTGAAAGATGAATTGGCCTGGTCGGAGTTGTCCGAACAGTTAATCGGTGCGGATAACAGCTTGGATCAAGAGGTCTTCAAGGGTGGCCCCAGAGGAAATTGGCAGCTCTTCACTGGCGATCCCAGCGATTGGGCGGTCGAGGTCACGGGTAGTGAGTCGCAGTCTTCGACTGGCAGCGTTGTCGTTCAAGCCATTGACCGAGTTGTTCAAGAAGATGCCCGACGTGTGGCCTTCACGGGAGCTGATCAGAGGCTCTCCGTCGTCTACATGCAGTCTCAGTACCCTACAGATCTCACTGACTTAGATGAGGCGGGCGGTGCGCTTGTTCTCGATTTCAAGGTGGTAGAAAAGCCGACAGCCCCCGTGAATTTGCGCATGGATTGTAAGTACCCGTGCTCTGGGTCGGTCCGATTCACCAAGGTTTTACTAGATGCGCCAGTGGGGGAGTGGACTCAAAAGTCGGTACCAACAGCCTGTTTTGCCAACGAGGGCTTGCAACTGTCTCAAGTAAACACAGCTTTTGTACTCGCAACTGAAGGTGATATAACGCTCGATATCTCGGAGATCAAACTGACCACGACGCCGGCGATTCGCTCGATCGTATCGTGTGCAGACTTAGTCAACGACACAGACTTGTTGAACTAACAAAAGCAGAACAATAAGAAGGAAACCCATATGACAACCATTGATATGCTAATTGTGGGGCTGTACGCCGTCGGATTGTTTGGCCTAGCACAGTGGGTGTCTCGCGACTCGGGTCAGGCCAAAACCACTGAAGACTATTTTCTCGCAGGAAGATCCTTGCCGTGGTGGGCAATTGGCGCCTCGTTGATAGCAGCCAACATCTCAGCAGAGCAGATTATCGGGCAGTCGGGTCAGGGCTACGTGGTCGGTTTGGCGATCGCCGCCTATGAATGGCAGGCGGCTATCGTGTTACTGGTGGTTGCTAAGTACTTTTTGCCTATATTTTTGAAGCGCGAAATTTACACCATGCCGCAGTTCCTGCAGACCCGATATGGCACAGGGGTGAAGTCCTTGATGTCTTTCTACTGGATCGTGCTCTATACCGCGGTCAATCTAACGGCTGTGCTGTGGTTAGGCGGTCTGGCAATTGAGAGCCTGACAGGTGTCAGCGTGATGCCCGCCATGATGGCGCTTGCTGCTTTCGCGGTGCTGTACTCGCTTTACGGCGGTTTGAAGGCCGTTGCTCTGACGGACATCATTCAGGTTGTGATTCTCATTATGGGCGGATTTGCCATTACATGGCTCGCGTTGGATGCTGTCGGGGCAGGTCAGGGCGCCTTTTCAGGATTGGCTCGGCTCGGTGAAGAAGTGCCGGGTCACTTCACAATGATTCTCGATGAAGCACATCCTAACTACAGCGATCTTCCCGGCATCTGGACGCTTCTGGGCGGTCTTTGGGTGCTGCATTTCTCCTATTGGGGTTTTAACCAATACATCATTCAACGCGCCCTGGGTGCCGAAAGTCTCGCTGAGGCCCAGAAGGGCCTCGTATTCGCCGCGTTTTTGAAGCTACTAATCCCCGTCATCGTGGTTGTGCCGGGCATTGCGGCCCTTGTGCTCGCACAGGATGGCGCTTTGGCGGCCGAGGTGCTTAATGACAAATCGGACCGGACCTATGGCGAGCTGATGAAACTGGCACCGGCAGGCTTGCGGGGTCTTGTCTTTGCGGCTTTGATAGCGGCGATTGTGTCCTCGTTAGCATCGATGATGAATTCTATTGCCACCATCTTCACCATGGACATCTACCGCCAATACGCGGGTCGTGAACGTGATGAGTCGCATTATGTGATGGTTGGACGGGTCGTCGCATTCGCCGCCATGTTGATTGCTCTCGTGCTTGCTAGACCGTTTTTGGGTGGTATGGAGAGTGCCTTTCAAACCATTCAGGAATACACCGGCTTTATTGCCCCAGGTGTGGTGACGATTTTCCTCCTGGGCTTCTTCTACCAACGAGCCAATGAGGCCAGTGCCTATGCAGTTTTGATTGGCTCGGTGATCGCGAGTCTTATTCTCAAGGTGATGATGCCGGATATGCCCTTTGTTTTAAGGATATGGCTCGTTTTCCTCGCCAACATTGTTCTGGGTGTTTTGGTTGCAAAGCTGACTCGAGAGCCTCAGGCTGGACAGCCGGTATTGCTCAGCGATATTGGATTTGGCACGACCCAGGGATTTAATGTGGCGGCTATTGCTGTGGCGCTTATTCTCGTCTTGATTTACGCCGCTTTTTGGTAGGCGTGCGGGTACGGAATAAAAAAGGCCCCGTACGGGGCCTTTTTTGTGTCTTACTTTATCGTTCGTCTGAACCTTACTTTAAGCTCTTTTTGGTCAGCGCACGATAAACTTTATCTTTCCAGCCTGTGTAAGGTGGAGCCAGATACTTGTTCATCGTGAAGTTCGCCTGATGGAACACAGGACGCATTTTCGAGCAGGAGTTGAAGCCCTCTTTGCCATGATAATGGCCCATTCCACTGCCACCCACACCACCAAAGGGCAGATCGTGCTGTGACACGTGCAGTAGCGCATCATTAATCGAGACACCACCCGACATAATGTGGTCGATGTAAAGATTAGATAGCTTCTTGTTTCGCGTGAAGGGGTACATAGCCAGCGGTCGGTCACCCGAGTTCACATGCTCAATCACCTCTTCCGGAGTCTCATAGGTGATGACCATCAAGAGGGGACCAAAGGTTTCTCGGTTTCGGATGATCATCTCGGGAGACGTATCGATCAGCAACTGTACTGGGACTTTACGAGTATGAGGATTAGGTTCTTCACCCGTCGGATTGATAATCTTTGCGCCGTAACTCTTTGCGTCGTCAAGCGTAGCCATCATTCGGTCGAAGGCACGCTGATCGATCATGGACGTGTAGTCATCGCTGTCGATCGTTGGGACGTTGGCTTTCAACCAGTAGCCGCAGAGCTCGATGAACTCGTCTAGCTGCGATTTGTGCACCATTACGTAATCAACATTCACGCAGATTTGGCCGGCATTGAACTGTTTGGCAAACATGATGCGTTCAACCGCTTTGGCTAAGTCGTAGTCGGGGTCAATGATGGCAGGCGACTTTCCCCCCAGCTCTAGAATAACTGGGGTCAAGTTCTCTGCCGCTGACGCCATGACCTTTTTGCCAGTTGCACCAGAGCCAGTGAAAATAATGAGATCAAAGGCGAGCTTTGAGAATTCGATGCCAACGCCACCAGTCTCCTCAATGAAGAACAGCTTATCTTCAGGCAGGTAGCTGGGTGACAGCTCCTTGAGTAAGCGGGTGAGGTGTCGACTGTTTTCCGACATCTTCACCATCGCGCGATTTCCCGCGGCAAAGGCGATCGCGATTTGAGAAACGGCCAGAAATACTGGGAAGTTCCAGGGAACGATTAGCCCCATGACACCCAGTGGTTGTGCCTTTACGGTGTTTTTTGCAAACGGGAACATGGTTGCATCGATATGGCGCTTCTCTTCCTTCATCCACTTTCGAAGATTTTTTACGATGTCGTCGATGGATCCGCCGGTGCCAATAAATTCCGCAAACATGGTTTCGTGTTCGGAACGGTGTCCGTAATCCATCGAAATCGCTTTTGAGATTGCTTCGGTGTTTTCACCGATGAGCCGCTTGAGTTGTTTAAGGTCGTGCTTGCGCTCATCACAGCTTGGATAGGGCGCTTTGTGGTAGGCGCGACGCATATCGTCTAGCTTCATCTGCATGGAGGTTCTGATGGCCTCGGCTTGTTCGACGGATTCGGCGATGGACGGATTGATTTCTGCGATCGAGTTCATGATGGCCTCGTTATTGTTTGTGTAGCCGAAAACAGTAACGCCGTGGGGACGCCAATGCAATGGACTTTTGCTGGTCTAGTGCGGCCTACTATGTACCTTTTTAGTGGGATATGAGGACCTTTTCCGTCGCAGACCGAGTTGACCACCGACACGTGATTGCCCCGTTGCGGTGAGGTCGTTATGCTTGGGCGAAAACGACAAGAGCGAGCTTTGGAATGAACGACCGAGTATTGATGTCTACTGATGGGGGTATATGTCACGTCCGTTTGAATCGGCCTGACAAAATGAATGCACTTGATCCTGCCATGTTCGAGGGCATCACAACGGCACTCGCCGAGCTTGCAGATGACGCGAGCATTCGCGTGATTGTCTTGAGTGGTGAGGGAAAGGCGTTTTGTGCAGGGCTTGATCTTGGGAGTTTTGGCCTCAGTGATGATGCGCCCACCGACCTAGTACCCCGAACGCACGGTAAGGCAAATGGGGTTCAGCACCTAGGGTGGGGCTGGCGACAGTTATCCGTCCCCGTGATCTCGGCAGTTCACGGTGTTTGCCTCGGTGGCGGGATGCAGCTGATGGCTGGCTCGGATATTAGGATCATTCATCCAGAGACCCGTTGTGCAGTCATGGAAATGCGATGGGGACTGGTGCCCGATATGTCCGGTTATCCACTCTGGAGAGGGAACGTTCGTGACGATATTCTTCGCCGGCTTGTCTACACCAACGAAATGTTTTCGGGTGCTGAGGCTCAGGGTTTTGGATTTGCCACGGAAGTCAATGACGATCCGCTCAGTCGCGCATTGGCGCTAGCGCATGAGATAGCGGGCAAGAATCCGGAGGCGATTCGCGCCGCCAAGCGCATCTCAAACAGCATGGGTGATGCGACCGATGCCGAGTTATTGCTGGCGGAATCGGTTGAGCAAACCGAGATCATCTACAAGCCAAATCAACTGGAAGCCGTTGCCGCCTATTTTGAAAAACGGGCGGCTAACTATAAGTAGTCATTGGTTCCCCTTTAGAAACTCAATAACCCACAAAAAAAAGCGCCTTACGGCGCTTTTTTTTGGTGGAAGTTTTTACTGAGAGCTTTTATTTGAGCCCTCTAGTAGAGCGATGTAAACGACTCTGCCCACCGCGCGAGTGCAGACTAGGCTAGGGCGTCCTCAAGTTTTCGCTGATCAACAACAAATCTGCGAATACCGTCTGCGAGTTTTTCACTCGCCATCGCGCTCTCGTTATGCTCAAACCGAAACGCAGCCTCTGCAATGGGGGCTGGGGGAGCCACTCGTTCGCTGGTGCTCACCAGGGCTTGGGGCAAATTACCGTCACTTTGACCCAGTTCATTGAGTAAGTCAGGTGCGATGGTCAGGCGATCGCAACCTGCCAGCGCCTCAATTTGACCGGTATTGCGGAAACTGGCACCCATGACGACGGTTTCGTATCCATGCGTTTTATAATAGGTGTAAATGCGCCGAACCGACTGGACGCCCGGATCTTGCTCTGGACTGTCGATGCTGATGTCGGTATTCGCCTTGTACCAGTCCGTGATGCGACCCACAAAGGGGGAAATCAGGAAAACACCTGCATCGGCGCAGGCTCGCGCTTGCTCAAAGCCAAAGAGCAGGGTGAGGTTGCAGTGAATACCTCGCTTCTCCAGTTCGGCTGCGGCACGAATCCCTTCCCAGGTGGATGCAATTTTGATGAGTACGCGGCTGGAATGAACGCCAACCTTGGCGTATTGGTCAATCAAGCTCTCGGCTTTTGCAATGGTCTGGTCAGTATCAAACGACAGTCGAGCATCGACCTCTGTACTGATGACACCCGGCACTAGCTGAACAATTTGAGAGCCAATACGAACAGCGAACTCGTCGGCGGCGTTTTGCGATCCCTTCAACGCACTGACATCGTCAGCAAATCGCTTCAGACCGGTCGCTTTCAGCAGGAGCGAGGGGTTCGTCGTAGCGTCAACGGGCTTGAGTTGAGCGATAGCGTCGATATCTCCAGTGTCAGCAACTACCGTACTCATCGCTGCGAGTTGATCAAGTTTCGTCATTTAAATTCCAGCCGGGTTTAGCTCCAGTTAGGGCCAGAGGTTATCTTATTACCCTCCAACTCCTGTAGTATTTGCGGCTATATTGCCATTTTGAGAGACGTACGATGCCCACTATCCACCGACATAGGTTTGAAGGCGAGGGCCGCTTCAATCCAGTGACCTTGGGTCAATTTGATGATGCCATCTCCGAGGCGATCGCAGATGACGAGTGCCAGGTTTTACTGCTCTCGGGTGAAGGCAAGAACTTCAGTCAAGGACTTGATCTCGAGTACCTGATGGCGAACGAGGATAAGCAGTTCACCGAGTTGTGCATGCGCGTGCTGGCAAGATTGTTGGACGCGCCTTTTCCAGTCGTCTCGCTCGTGACCGGGCACGCGTTCGGTCTCGGCGCGATGATTGTGCTCGCCTCCGACTACAGCGTTATGCGGTCCGATAGAGGTTTTTTCTGTTTGCCAGAGGTCGATCTCAATATGACCTTGACCGTGCGAATGAACGAGTTGGTCTGCAGCAAACTAAGTCCAAAAGCAATTAGGGCTAGCTTGTTGACGGGCGAGCGTTTGACCGCCGAGCGGGCACTCGAGCTAGAGGTAGTGGACGGAGTCGCCGCATTAGAGGAGTTGGAGGAGCTGGGGCTCGCGACAGCGGCAGCCATGATGGGTAAGAATCGACGCTCTTTAGCAGGACTAAAGCGAGGCTTTAACCAACCCATTATTGAGCTTATCGAGTCAGACGAAAGCGATGGTCCGATTGTCGCTCCTGATTTTGCCTGACGACGGCGCTGGGTGCTTTGACAGTTGGGGCAGACGTGCGGAGCAATCTGGCGATAGCTCAGTGGTTAACTCATTGTTTGAATCAGTTGGCCGAAGTCTGCGGTTTGCGTATAAAAATCAGTCGCGATAGCTGATTCCGCAACCAGGTAAGTGTCAACCGTTGGCCAATGTGTCCAGAAGCATTTCGCTGTCTGCCCATCCCAAACAGGCGTCGGTAATACTTTGGCCGTAGGTGAGCATGTCAGGCGCTGCGATGGCTTGATTGCCTCCAACTAGGTTGCTTTCAATCATCACTCCTCGGATGGGAGAGTCTCGAGAGCGACGTTGATCAACAATGCTTTGACACACGCTAATCTGTTTCGCGTGGTCCTTCTGACTGTTGGCATGACTACAGTCGACCATGAGACCCGTGTTCAGGCCCGCATTTTCTAGGAGGAGCTCCGCCTCGCGGACGCTTGCGGTGTCGTAGTTCGGTTTAAGACCACCGCGCAAAATGAGATGGCAGTCGGCATTGCCCGTAGTTTTCACGATGGCTGCTGCACCTGTCTTTGTTACCGAAAGAAAGTGGTGGCTGGCCGCCGCTGCTCTAATGGCATCGACGGCAATCTGGACGTTGCCTTCAGTGCCATTTTTAAAGCCAACGGGGCAGGACACGCCTGATGCAAATTGCCGGTGGTTTTGACTTTCTGTCGTTCGAGCACCGATGGCGCCCCATGACATTAAATCAGCAATATATTGAGGAGAAACGGCGTCTAATAGCTCCCCGGCTGTGGGCAATCCCATGTTGTTGATTTCGAGCAATAGCCCGCGGGCTAGCGCCAAGCCCTCGTTGATCCTAAAACTTCCATCAAGGTAGGGATCATTGATGTAACCCTTCCAGCCCAAGCTCGTCCTTGGCTTTTCGAAATAAGCTCGCATCACGATCTCAAGCTTGTTTGCGTATTTCTCGCGCAAGCGCATGAGTTTTGCCGCATATTCACGAGCAGCACCGGCATCGTGAATAGAGCAGGGGCCAATCACCACAAGCATTCGCTCATCGTCGCCCCGCATGATGTTGGCGATTTTGGCGCGGGTTGTCTTAATCAGCGTGGTTACGGTTTCTGAAGCCGGGAAGCGTGCGATAACCGTATCGGGCGCGACAAGGCTATCGATACTTTCGATTCTGACGTCGTCGATATCACACACGTGTGTGGGGGGCACGGCGGCTCCTTAAAGATTGCTGAAAGGCCTGTTGTGTCCCGATAGTACTGTCTTTACACGGTGCCTGTCCGCTCGAAACTTGGGAAGCTTGGCTATGGCTGCAGAGGACGTGGTGGTCCGATCACCCTTCGGCGAGCGCACTTAACAGCATCTCACTATCTGCCCAGCCGAGGCAGGCGTCGGTAATGCTCTTACCATAGGTAAGCTCATCACGCGCCGCGATGGCTTGGTTGCCCCCAACGAGGTGACTTTCAATCATCACTCCGCGAATGGGTGAGTTCCCCTCGCGTCGTTGATCCACGATGCTTTGACACACACCAATTTGCTTAGCATGGTCTTTCTGGCTGTTGGCGTGACTACAGTCGACCATAAGGCCTGCATTTAAACCTGCATTTTCCAAGAGAAGCTCGGCTTCTCGGACACTGGCTGCGTCGTAGTTGGGCTTCAGCCCACCGCGCAAAATAAGGTGGCAGTCTGCATTTCCAGTCGTTTTTACAATCGCCGCTGAGCCGGTCTTGGTCACGGACAGGAAGTGATGGCTAGCGCCAGCCGCTCGAATGGCGTCTACCGCAATCTGAACATTGCCCTCGGTCCCATTTTTAAATCCGACCGGACAGGAAAGCCCCGATGCTAGCTGTCGATGATTTTGGCTTTCTGTGGTTCGGGCGCCAATGGCTCCCCAGGACATCAGGTCGGCCACATATTGCGGTGTAATGGTGTCCAGAAATTCACCCGCCGTGGGCATGCCCATGTCATTAATGGTCAGCAGCAACTCACGAGCTAGCGCCAAGCCTTGGTTGATCTCAAAGCTGCCGTCAATGTGAGGGTCGTTGATGTATCCCTTCCAGCCCAAGCTTGTTCTGGGCTTCTCAAAGTAGGTTCGCATGACAATTTCGAGTTTGTCAGCGTATTGCTCACGGACGTGCATCAATCGCGTCGCGTACTCGAGCGCAGCCTCAGAATCATGGATGGAGCAAGGGCCTATGACCACGAGAAGACGTTCATCATTGCCGCGCATGATTGCTGCGATTTTGCCTCGCGTCGATCTGATTAACGAAGTCGTCGTCTCCGAAACGGGATAGCGACTGATAATTTCGTTGGGGGCAACGAGGTCATTGATGCCATCGATTCGAACATCGTCGATGGCAGACACGTCTGTGGGGGACACAACAACTCCTTAAAAGGCGGATATGCCGGTTTGACTACGTCCCAATATTAACGCATGAACGTCATGAGTGCCCTCGTAGGTATTCACAACTTCCAGGTTCAACATGTGCCGTATGACGGGAAAATCGCCAGAAATACCGTTTCCACCGAGCATGTCTCTGGCATCCCGAGCAATTTGCAGTGCTTTACCGCAGGAATTTCGCTTAATCAGACTGATGAGGTCCGGTGATATTGCTCCGTCGCTCATCAAGACGCCCGCTCGATGACAGGCCTGAAGGCCTATACCGATTTCAGTCTGCATGTTGGCAAGTTTGAGCTGTATCAACTGCTTGCTCGCGAGCGGCACATCAAATTGCTGCCGATCCAATGTGTACTGCCGCGCAGTTTGCCAGCAGTTCTCTGCGGCGCCTAGCGCACCCCACGCGATCCCGTAACGGGCATTATTCAGACACCCAAACGGACCCTTTAGCCCCTCGACATTGGGGAGGTGATTTTCAGCAGGCACAAACACATCGTTCATGACGATTTCGCCGGTGATTGACGCTCGAAGTGCGAGTTTGCCTTCGATCTTCGGTGCACTGAGGCCTTCCATGCCTTTTTCCAGGATAAAGCCCCGAATGATGCTGTCGTCAGTCTTAGCCCAAACGACGAAGACGTCGGCAATGGGACTGTTGCTAATCCACATTTTGGACCCAGTCAGCCGATAGCCGCCATCGACGGACTTAGCGCGTGTCTTCATGCCACCGGGATCGGAGCCGTGATCGGGTTCAGTTAGCCCAAAGCAGCCAATCAATTCGCCCGTGGCGAGACGCGGGAGGTACTTTTCTCGTTGCGCCTCGGTTCCGTAGGCGTAGATCGGATACATAACGAGAGATGACTGAACGCTCATCATGGATCGGTACCCTGAATCTACGCGTTCAATTTCTCGTGCAACCAGTCCGTAGCAGACGTAGTCGACACCGGGACAGCCGTATCCTGAGATGGTAGATCCAAGTAAGCCAACTTCACCCATCTCGCGGAAGATTTCGGCATCCATACGTTCCGTCGCAAAGGCTGAAGTCACCCGCGGAGCCAGCTGGCCTTGCGCGTACTCTCTCGCCGATGCTTGCACCATGCGTTGCGTGTCTGTGAGTTCAGCGTCCAACTCAAAAGGGTCTTCCCAATTGAGTTTGGTCCAGCGAGTATTGCTACCCATGGTATTCCCCCAGCTAGTTGTATCCTTGATAAAAGGTCCCTACGTGTTCAAGAGTAGAGGGCCTGAGGCGGGGCAGCAATCCCCCTATCGTGGGGGCTAGGGTAGCTACGCCGTCTCTTGGAAAATCTCTCGACCGATCAGCATGCGTCTAACTTCTGAGGTCCCGGCACCGATTTCGTAGAGCTTGGCATCGCGAAGGAAACGCCCGGTCGGATAATCCATGGTGTAGCCATTGCCGCCCAGAACCTGGATGGCATCCAGCGCGGCCTTGGTCGCTGCCTCGGCAGTGTAAAGAATCACTGCAGCGGCATCCTTGCGACTGTCTTCACCACGATCGAGCGCGCGACCGACCTCGTAGAGATAGGCGCGGCAGGCAGCGATCGACGCGTACATATCGGCCAATTTGCCTTGGATGAGCTGAAATTCACCAATAGGTTGATCAAACTGCTTTCGCTCATGGACATAGGGAACAACGGCGTCCAGACAGGCTTGCATAATGCCTACGGGACCCGCCGACAAAACAGCGCGTTCGTAATCGAGGCCCGACATCAATACGGCGACACCGGAATTAACCCCCCCGAGCACGTTTTCGACGGGGACAGGGCAGTCCGTAAATATCAGCTCTGCCGTATTCGAGCCGCGCATTCCCAGTTTGTCGAGCTTCTTACCTTGCGTGAAGCCCGGGAAATCCCGCTCAACGATGAATGCGGTGATCCCTCGAGAGCCCGCATCGGGCGCTGTTTTGGCGTAAATCACGTAGGTATCTGCGTCAGGTCCGTTGGTGATCCACATTTTATTGCCATTGAGTACGTAGTGATCGCCTTTGAGGTCTGCGCGTAGCTTCATGCTCACAACGTCTGAACCTGCATTTGGCTCACTCATGGCTAACGCGCCCACCTTTTTGCCGGAGCAAAGATCGGGTAGGTATTTCTCTCTCTGACTTTCCGATCCGTTTCGCTGAATCTGATTGAGGCAGAGATTGGAGTGCGCACCATAGGACAGCCCGACTGAGGCGGACGCTCTGCTGATCTCCTCGAGCACAATGATATGTGCCAGGTAGCCCATGGCGGAGCCGCCATAACGTTCATCGACCGTAATGCCCAAAAGGCCAAGATCGCCCATCTTTTGCCACAAGTGGTGAGGGAAATCGTTGTCCCGGTCGATGGCATCGGCAATGGGAGCGAGCTCTTTCTCAACAAACTGGCGCGTTGTTTCACGCAGTATCGTGAGCTCTTCACCCAGCCCATGATTCAAGCTGCTCAGCGGGTTAGTCATGACAATGTCTCCTCGGAATTACTACCACGTCGTTCGTTATTTGGCATTGGTTGTCATACGGCGTAGAAGGCTAGCAGTATAACTGATAGTCTCCGCGACCCTGCCGTTTTGTTGATTTGAACTCTTTACTATTTGGCAAGCCGTTGCGGGTTCTATTAGCCCGTCTGGACGATGCTTTGATTACCCCAAAAGGACGCGCAGTGAGTTGGCCGCTAATGGTAGTCTGCCTTCAAGAATATAGGGATACGTTTTGGACACACGCGCGCTACGAAATACGCTGGGACAGTTCGCCACTGGGGTGTGCGTCTTGACGACTAATGATCCCGATCGTGGTGCGATTGGGATGACGGTTAATTCTTTTGCTGCGGTATCCCTTGAGCCTGCACTGGTGCTTTGGAGCATCCAGAACAACTCCGAGTGCTTTACCGAGTTCACCGAGTGCGATCGATATGGAATATCGGTCTTGCGGCACTCGCAGGAAGCCTTATCAAACCGTTACGCGCGCTCGTTAGAGCACATGGTTGATGACGGCGATTGCTTTGTTGACTCACACGGAGTGCCTTTGATTCAGGGCGCGCTGGCGACATTCTCGTGCAAGATGACGGCACTTTATCCGGGAGGCGACCATCATATTATCGTTGGTGAGGTCGTTGATTTTGAAAGCTACTCAGGTGACCCACTTGTCTTTTTCGGTGGCGCCTACAGCCGTTTGGGCTAACTTACATCCCGTTAGGATAGGGCGTTAGGTCGGCGGCTCCCGATGCGCGGACCTTCGCTAGCGCATCCGCATAGGCAATAAGCTGTTTCGTGCAGTACAAGCTGCGTTCCGAAATGTAGCTATGCTCGCCTTCGTCGTTTTCTGACGCGTCCTCGTTCATGACCAACATGCAGTTTCGCACGATCAGATGTTCTGGCAGGTAACAGAGGCGATTGTTCTTGTAGCTGCTCGTTCGAAGCTCATTGATGGGATAGGTTCCGCCGGGACCGACGGACACCCCCACGGGAAGCGCTGGTTTATGCGCAAAGGATGCACCGCCGCTGACCAAAAAGAAGTTCTTGAGAGCGGCTGGGACCATCCCATGCCACTCGGGCGCAATCATTATGAAGGCATCGGCTGCATCGATTTTTTCTGTTAGAGCTTTTAGATCACTCCATTGAGGCGCATCACTGCCAATTTCCTCGTCCCAGAGCGGCAAGGGATCTTTTCCAAGGTCACAAATCCAGTAGCTATGCGCTCCAAGGCTCATTAGCTGACTTGCCAGGAAGCGCGCTACCTTAGCGCTCTGAGAGTCCTTCCGGTGGCTTCCGACAATGATGGCAATTTGCATTAGAGGTTCTCGCGTGCTGATAGTATCGTCGATGATACTGATGGCATTAGTGCATGACTAGGCACTGCTGCCAAAACATCAGCGCTGCGGGTGTTAGTTGAGTGGCGTGCCGTCTTATTAGGTAAAAGCGACGCGCCATTCTTGCCGGAGGCGGGGTGTCAATTTCGATGAGCGTAGCGTCGGCCAATTCTCTCTCTACGACTCGTCGCGACAGGCAGCCAATGCCAACGGTCCTCGCAACAGCCCGTTTGATGGGTTCGTTATGTCGAAACTCCATGGCGATATCAATATCATTTAAGTGAGCTGAAAAAGTGTCGTTGAACATCGTTCTAGCGCCTGAACCTCTCTCCCGGAGTACCCACGGTGTGGTTACGAGATCCGCCATTGATACTTTGGTTTTTGTCGACAGTGGATGATCCGGACTTGCAAATACGACTAGTTCGTCCTCGAGCCACGGTTCGCAAAAGATGGCGGGATCTGTGACAGGGGATTCAATCAACCCAAAGTCTAGGTCACCACTGTTAAGTCGATCTGTGATACCGGGTGAGTTGTCACTAGTAATTCGTATTTCAACGCTGGGGTGTTGTTTTTGAAAATCGACCATAGGGTCTACGATGACGTGGTTAGCAATCGTAAAGCTCGCACCGATTTCAATGACACCACCGATGGCATTACCCATGAACTGTTGATCGAGCTCTGCCGCTTGATCAAGCAGCGATGCAATATTGGGTAAAAGCGATTGTCCAAAACGGTTTAGAACCAACTGACGGCCAACACGCTCAAAAAGCTGCTGTCCAATATTCTCCTCTAGTTGCTGTAATGAGGAGCTGATGGCTGACTGCGACAAAGCGAGTGCCTGACCGGCGGCCGTTGTCGATCCAAGCTCATCGATGGCCCGAAATACACGTAGTTGTTTTAGTGTGAATTGCATGGCGACATGCCTACTCTCAAGTCAACCGCTAATCTACCAATTTAATCGATTGGTATTAACCAATTAAACAATTTTTATTAGTAAATTAAATCGAATACAGTCTCGGGCCTACGCTAGGGGGAAAATTATGGCTGAGCAAAAAGCAACCAATATCCATTGGCACGAAGGTGACATCACGCGCAAGGAGCGAGGTGATCTGTTAGGTCATGGTGGCGCAACATTATGGTTCACGGGACTATCAGGTTCCGGGAAGAGCACCGTTGCCGTGGCGCTAGAGGGCGTCCTTCACGGTATGGGGGTGCTTTGTTACCGCTTGGATGGTGACAATGTGCGCTTCGGTATTAACAAGAACCTCGGTTTCAGCGAGGACGACCGCGCGGAAAACATTCGTCGCGTTGGCGAGATCTCGAAGCTCTTTGTTGACTCCGGAGTGTTGGTACTCTCGAGCTTCATCTCTCCGTATGTGCGAGATCGTGACTTGGTACGCCAGGTTCATGAGGAAGCCGGCATGGATTTTATTGAGGTCTATGTCGATTGCAGTCTTGAAGCGGCGGAGTGCCGCGATCCAAAGGGGCTTTACAAAAAAGCCCGAGCTGGCGAGATCAAGAATTTCACCGGTATTGATGACCCCTATGAGGCGCCTTCAGCACCTGAAATTCACCTGCACACTGACCAGCAAACCTTAGAGGAAGAAGTCGCACAAATTATTGATGTGCTGAAGGCCCGCAGCCTCATCAGTGCTACGTAAGGGAGAATCGAGAATATGAGTTTAATTACACCTCACGGGGCGGCATCGCTGACACCACTCATCGCATCGGGCCAACGGTTGGCTGAACTTGAAGCAGAGTCAGCGGCGCTGCCGTCTATTACAGTGTCGTCTGCTGCAGCCGCTAACGCCGTTATGTTGGGTGCGGGCTATTTCACGCCGCTTACGGGCTACATGAATCGCGCCGACGCAATGAGTGTGGCGACCGATTTAAAAACCACCGACGATCTCTTTTGGCCAGTTCCTGTGCTCAATATGGTTGAGCGTTTTGATGGCAACGCAGGCGATCGTATTGCGCTGCGTGACCCCAACGTTGATGGTGCTCCTGTCATCGCGGTTATGGATGTAACTGCTATCGAATGTCTTTCGGATGACGATATGGCGTTGATGACGAGCGAGGTATTTGGAACCGATGATCCAAATCATCCGGGTGTCGCAACCTTCAATTCTCAAGGCGAAGTTTTGCTGTCAGGGCCCATTGAGGTTCTGAACTTTTCCTATTTTCAATCGGACTTTCCCGGCACGTTTAGAACAGCCATGGAAATACGGGATGAAATTGAGTCACGTGGCTGGAAGCGCGTTGTTGCTTTCCAAACCCGTAATCCGATGCACCGCGCGCACGAGGAACTTTGTCGCATGGCAATGAGTGACCTGAACGCGGATGGCATCTTGATTCATATGCTCCTTGGTAAGCTCAAGGCAGGCGATATTCCCGCCGATGTACGTGACAATTCGATCAGAACGATGGTTGACCACTACTTCCCTGAGAATACGGTCATGGTGACGGGCTATGGCTTCGACATGCTGTACGCCGGGCCCAGAGAAGCAGTACTGCATGCTGTGTTTAGACAAAACGCCGGCTGTACTGAGTTGATCGTAGGTCGCGACCATGCAGGTGTGGGCGATTATTACGGTGGATTCGATGCGCAAACTATTTTTGATGAGCGCGTACCCGAGGGTGCACTCGAAATTGATATCTACCGAGCGGATCACACGGCTTACAGTAAAAAACTTGATCGGGTCGTCATGATGAAGGACGCACCTGATCACTCCAAGGAAGACTTTGTGCTGCTCTCAGGAACGGCCGTAAGGGAAATGCTGGGGCAGGGTATTGCGCCGCCTCCGGAGTTCTCTCGTCCTGAAGTCGCTAAGATCTTGATGGATTATTATCAGTCGCTAGACCAGTAATCCTGTACCGACTACTTCTCGAGGTATTGCTGTCGGGCAACGGCCACTAAGCGTTCGATGCCCTGCCTGACAGTATTCTCATCTCCCGCGTAGTTGAGTCGGAGACACTCGTTGGCGTGCTGCCACGTCGCATCCAAACCCTGGAAAAAATGACGCCCTGAGACGGTAACAACGCCTTCAAGTGCAGCTCGTCTATAGAGCTCGTCTGCGCCGCCTGGCAGGTATTCAAACCATGTCCAAAGGAACATAGCGCCATTGGGTTGATGAATCCTGACCGGTAAATCGTGCGCCGCAGCGATCATTACTTCAATAGCCAACTGCTGCTTGCGCAGGTAGTGCGGTTTTATGACCTGCTCAGATAGTTCAGATAATCGATGGTTCATGAGTAGAGGAAGTACTAATTCGGGGCCGGTTCTTGCGGGTGCCAGCCCATTGATCGCATTGGCATTGCTGATCAGCTTTGTTACTTCGGGTGGTCCAACGACGATTCCCGTCCGCACGCCGGGCAACCCGAACTTGGACAGACTGAGGCAGAGAATCGTGTTGTCGTCCCAGAACGGGGTGGCGTCAGTATAAATCATACCGGGAAAGGGCAGGCCGTATGCACCGTCGATGATAAGTGGAACCCCCGCAGCCTTGCATCGCGATGCGACTTGAGACAATTCCTCATCAGAGACCACGTTGCCCGAGGGGTTGGTGGGGCGTGACAGACAAACGGCGCCGGTTGTCTCCGAGTCCACGGAGAACTCTTTCAGGTCGACGCCATATTTGAATTGCCGATCTGGAAGTAAATCAATCCTGGCTGCAGTCGACTTTAGAATGGGCCCATCCTGACGGGACATGTCGTTGTAACCTATGTACTCGGGGGCTATGGGAAGGGCGATCTGCTTCCAACTTCCGTCGCTAAATTGGCCTGAAAAGGCATTGAACAGAATTTCGAAACTGGCCTGACTTCCGTTAGTTATGGCGATGCGCTCGGCTGAAATTTTGGCGCCAAATAGCGACGAGAGCTGATCGGCTAGGCACGCTCGGAAGATTTCATGCCCTTGCGGCGCGTCGTAGTCTCCAATCATTCTTGCGAATCGATCGGCGTCGGCGATCAGTTCTGCCGCGCTGTCTCTGATAGCATCTTGGACCTCCTGAATGTGAGCCGGATTACCTCCACCGAGGGGATAGAGTGCGGTGCCCTCAGGTGCTGCAATGCTCAAATCCTCCATTAGCTGGACGATGCCGCTTTGGCTACTGTAATGTTCAGCGTAATTCGAAAAATTCACGTCTTGCGTACACCTTCGGGTCCGATCAACTCACACTCTGGCTGTGGCCAGGCGGTCGATATCGTGGTTAAGAGACAGATAGAATGATAACACCGCTAATCATTGCGAACTGGAAAATGGCCATCGATGCCGATGGCGTTGAGGCGTTCAAAGCGACATGGAATGCGAAGCCATCGATTCACGGTATCGAGGCCGTTGTCGCACCGCCAGCACCTTACTTACCGCTCGTTCAGGGGCTTAGCCAACTCTCGTTATGTGCTCAAAACGTATCAGAGAATGAGCAGGGCGCTCACACGGGTGAAGTTGCCGCATCAATGCTCACAGACTTTGGTTGTCAGTATGTGCTCGTCGGACACTCCGAGCGACGCCAAAACCAGGGGGAGACTAATGCCATCGTGGCGCAGAAGGCGAAGCGCACCCAGGCAGCGGGCTTAATTCCCGTGGTCTGTGTTGGTGAGCCCAGCCACATCCGCAGTGAGGGTCATGCAACCTCGTATGTGAGAGATCAGGTGTTGAGCAGTTGTGAGGACCTAGCAGAGGATCTTGTTATTGCCTACGAGCCTGTGTGGGCTATCGGCTCAGGCGAGGCAGCCTCTGCCCAAGTCGCCAGTGAGATGCATCTCGACATCAAAGCGGTGCTTGCAGATCGATATCCTGAACTCCGCGTTCTTTACGGCGGTAGCGTCAAACCCGATAACTGTGCCGCATTTACTATGGCGACGGGGATCGATGGACTCTTAGTGGGTGGGGCGTCGCTGTCCGCCGAGTCCTTTTGGAATATATGTGCATCGGCCAAAGGAGCTGAGTAATGGAAGTAGCAGGTAATACACCTGTCTTGGTATCGGCCAGCCAAGTTGTTGATCGATTGGATGAAAATTGGGAAAAGCTGGGGCCGGCAGACATGGCCGCCAAGGCGGTGTCCCAGATGCTTGCATCGACAACCGTTGCGGATATTGACTCATATGTTGACCGAGTCATAGTCATGCGCACCTTTGTTGACTCGGTGCCTGACCGAATTAAACCTTTGCTCGCGCCCTTCGGGTTTAGCACCAAGTTTGCTCGATCAGTCGCGGCTCGAGCAGGTCTCGACCATGCCGCCGCACACTACGCCACGGCTGGAGGTCAGAGCCCTCAGCAATACACAGCTAGGGCTTGCCGTGCGGTTGCCAGCGGTGAAGCACGCGCGATCGTTCTCTGCGGTGCAGAAGCTATCGGCACCATGCGCGCTCATCAACGCTCAGGCGAAACCTTGGATTGGTCAGAGAACCCAGAGGGAGATCAATCCGATGACGGTATGGGCCTGGAAGATCAATTCGTACCAGCCTTAGCGGCCCACAAGGTCATAGCTCCCATTGATATCTACCCTTTGATGGAGCACCGCAAACGAATGGTTCGCGGCATGTCACGCCCCGATTACCTCACGTATCTTGGTGAAGTCTTAACGCCTTTGTCGAACGCGGCGAGGGTCAACCCTTTTACGATGTTCGAGAATGTGCCGCAGCCAGATGAAATTACCCTGGTTTCTGGACGTAATCGTATGGTGGGGGATCCCCATTTGAAGTCGATGGTGGCGAAGGATGGGGTGAATCAATCAGCTGCTGTCTTGGTGATGAGTTTCGATTTGGCGTCGGAATTGGGGCTTGCAGACAAGGGTGTATTTCTTCGGGGCTTTGCGGAGGCCTCAGAGCAAACACTGCTCGAACGCGCGGATTTATCGATCTCGCCAGCGCTAAGATGGACTTACGATAATGCCATAGCATCCTCGGGGCTATCGGTCAGCGATATCGAAGCCTTCGATTTATATAGCTGTTTTCCCGTTGCTGTTATAGAGGCGATGGAAGCTCTGGGAATCGATACTGACGACCACCGCCCAACGAGTTTGACGGGCGGTCTGCCTTTCTTCGGTGGACCCGGAAACAACTATTCTATGCACGGTATTGCCTCTGCAGTTTCGGCTATTCAGAAAGGCCGTTACAGCGATGTGCTTGTGGGAGCGCTAGGCGGTCACATGTCAAAGCATGCCGTCGGCGTCTACAGTCGTACTCCCGGTAGTGGTGACTGGCTGTCCTCCCAAAAACCGTTTGAAGAAGCTGGAAATAGCGCCTCGCTTGCCTCAGAATTCAGCGGCTCCGCCGTAGTTGAGACCTTTACTGTCAAAATGATTCCAGAGGGACAGTGGCTTGCTGTACTCGCGATCAATGACGAAGGTGAGCGTGTCATCGCGGCGTCGTTGCTCGAGCCGGGTGAACTTCATGACAAGTTCACCCAGGGAGAGCCCATAGGGGAGAGGATTGCGATCGAGCCCTCCAGTGAAAACACCCATCGTGTCGTTGGACTTGTCTGACGAGCACAGAGTAAACAGAGGAAAATTATGGATATTTCAGGAAGAGCCGCCGTTGTTACCGGTGGTGCATCGGGAATCGGACAAGCGGTTGCGCGGCGCATTTTTGCTGACGGTGGCAATGTCATTATCTTTGATCTCAACGCCGAGGCCGGCGCTGCGATGGTCGAGGAAATGGGCGCCGATCGTTGTCTTTTTACCGAGGTCAACGTCGCCGACGAAGTTTCCGTGGAAGCTGGCATTGATGCGGCTATCGAGAAGTTTGGTGCCATCTATGCTGTCGTTAACTGTGCCGGCATCGCCAATGCGTCGCGCACGGTAGGTCGTGATGGTGCTTTCCCACTTGCACTCTGGGACAAGGTCATTGCCGTCAATTTGACAGGAACCTTCAACGTGATCCGTCTTTGCGCGGTCCGCATGCAGCACAACGAGCCCGTGGATCAATACATGGGCCGCGGTGTCATCATCAATACAGCGTCTGTCGCAGCTTTTGAAGGACAGATGGGACAGGCGGCTTACAGCGCTACCAAGGGCGGAATCGTCGGTATGACACTGCCAATCGCGCGTGACCTGTCCAAGATCGGTATTCGTGTAAACACGATTGCACCCGGTATGATTAATACGCCACTCTTTGCAGGCCTGCCGCAGGATTCGATTGATTCACTATCAGCTGCGGTGTTGTACCCACAGCGATTGGGCACACCGGAAGAAATCGGTAAGCTGGCTGCAGCGATTATCGATAACGATTACATTAACGGCGAGACGATTCGTATGGATGGTGGCATCCGTATGCAGCCTCGCTAATAAAAAAGCGGCCACATAAGGAGAAAGATAATGAGTGAACCAGCTGTTTTAACGGAAGTTGCCGATGGCGTCATGATCATTACGATCAACCGTCCTCAGGCAAAGAATGCGGTGAATAAAGACGTTGCTGTAGGCATTGCGGCAGCGCTCGACGCACTGGACGCAGACGACAATACCCACGTAGTCATCCTCACTGGCGCGGGCGGCACGTTCTGCTCGGGTATGGACCTCAAGGCCTTCGTAACAGGGGAGACTCCCTATGTTGAAGGACGCGGGTTCGCAGGCATGGTCCAGCGGTCTACCGATAAGCCATTGATTGCCGCGGTTGAGGGCTACGCCTTGGCAGGTGGCTGTGAATTGGCTATCACCTGTGACCTGATTGTTGCGGCGGACAATTCGAACTTCGGCATTCCCGAAGTAAAACGTGGGCTGGCGGCTGCGGCCGGTGGTTTGGTGAGATTACCTCGTCAGATTCCAAGCCGCGTTGCGATGGAAATGGCGTTGACCGGTGATTTCATGGATGCCGATCGTGCCTTGAGTCTGGGCCTCATTAACCAGATCGCACCCGCGGGTGAGGCGCTCGCTCAAGCCAAGGCGCTCGCAGCAAAGATTGCGGAAAATGGTCCGCTTGCGGTTAAACGCAGTAAGCAAGTGATCAAGGAGTCGATTGACTGGTCGCAGGACGACATGTTCGACAAGCAACAGGCTATTGTTAACCCTGTCTTCTCGAGCGAGGATGCGATCGAAGGCGCGACGGCGTTTGCGGAAAAGCGTAAGCCCAACTGGAAAGGCCGTTAAAGCGACGTGTTAGAACGACCCGGCAACGCCGGGTCTTTTTTTTGAGGGGCATTTTTTAGGGGCATGTTGTTCACGGACAGGGTTATGCGGTTATTCACTTTATCCATTGTCATTGTGTTGGCGGGCTGTGCGTCGCCGGCGCAGAAAATAGCCGACAGCGCGCCGGTAGTCACCGATACCGGGCCGGTTCAGGCCTACGTCGCGGAGAGTGACGTACTTCAGTGGTATGACATCCCATTTGCTAAACCGCCCGTTGGTGACCTTCGTTGGCGAGCGCCCGAACCCCTTGATGCAAGGCCTCAGTTAATTTCACGACGAGTCGAACCTGCAATCTGCCCTCAGCAAGCAGGCAGTGTAAGTGGGGTGGAGGGTGATGCGGCCATCGGTGCCGAAGACTGTCTTTACCTCGACGTCACGGCACCCGCATCCGGTACCGACCCCTTACCCGTCATGGTTTGGATCCATGGGGGTGGAAATACCACTGGGCATAAGAACACCTATGATTTTTCTCGCTTTGTCGCTGAGCAACAGGTGATCGTGGTTACGATCAACTATCGATTGGGGCCACTCGGGTGGTTCGCACACCCCGCCTTAGGGTACGGCCCGGGCACAATTGCTAACTTCGGCACGCTGGACATCATTGCTGCCCTTGGCTGGGTGAAGCGCAATATCGGCGCCTTTGGTGGCGACGCCGATAACGTCACAATTTTTGGTGAGAGTGCGGGTGGGCACAACGTGTTCACGTTGCTTGCAAGCCCCTTGTCCGAGGGGCTGTTTCACAAAGCTATCTCTCAATCAGGTTATGTGCGCAGTCTAAGCCCCAGACAAGCCCACAACCGAGAGCGAGAGTTCGCTGAAATCGACCGAGGTAGCTGGGAGTTTACCCAGGCACTTGGATTGTCCAATGATTCGGTGACTGCTGAGTCATTACGTGGTGTCAGCGCCGATGACATTATTACGACGTTCTATGATCTTTCGTCTGACCACAGCTCCCCCGGTATCATTAACGACGGGGTCGTCATCCCGACCGAAGGCTTTGCAGCTGCCTTGGGTAACCCTAAATATGCCAAACCTTCAGTGCCTGTCATGGCGGGCGCAAATAACGAGGAGGTGACGCTGTGGATTGGGTTGAACCGCTATTTCGTTGACGCCTCATATCCGCTAACCAAATGGCTACCGCCTAAGGTGACATTAAAGAATCCGGACATGTACAAATTCTGGGTCCGTCAGCGATCAGAGGGTTGGAAAGCGCAAGGTGTGGATCGACCGCTGATGTCACTCGAGGCCGCTGGCTATAAGTCCTTGTATGCCTATCGCTATGACTGGAATGATCAGAAAGACAGTTTTCTGATCAACTTTTCGGAGGTGTTAGGGGCAGCGCACGCGAGCGAGATCTCATTTATCCAAGGTAAGGCCATGTATGGACCGATAGGCTCTTACATGTATCCCGATACGGATTCTGCAAGAGATATGACGGATATTATGATGACCGCGTGGGCAAATTTTGCACGTGACGGTGCACCGGGAGATGTGAAAGGCGATGCATGGGCGCCGTTTAGCGCTATGGCCCCACATTTCATGGTGCTGGATTCGTTAGGTCAGCATCGACTCGAGGCCGACGTAGCGAGTATCAATGAAATTCTGAACGAGGTGGCTGACAGCGTGCTGCTCACCTCCGAGGAGCGATGCATATTGGCCTGGGAGCTCTCGACTGCACTGGGTGACCCTTCTTATGGCACCTACCGACGTTGGAATGGCGGGGAATGTGCAGCAACGGATGTGCGTGCGTTGAGGAAGACAATACGTGAAGCGCTGGAAAATGAATTCGGTAGCGCGTCTGTTTTGTAGGCAGCTATTTTTAGGCAGCTAATGGGCATCGCTAAGACGTTATGAATAAAGAACCGAATGAAGAGGGTATGTAGTCTTCATTTGAGTATGATCCGGGGAACCACACTACAGTGTCGATTGTCGTAGCGATTCTAGGGGCGTCTGGCAGCGGTAAATCGTATCTAGTGGCGTCTCTGGCGCCCGAGATATTGGATGCAACTGTCGCTTTCTTACGTGTTGACGACTATTACCGTGACTTGGCGCATCTGAGCTTCGAGGACCGGGAAACTATCAATTTTGATCACCCTGATGCGATCGAGTTTGAGCGTTTAGTCGACGACCTTGCAACGCTAAAGTCGGGCGAAGAGGTTCAGACGCCTGTTTACGACTTCACCCAGCACACGCGCTCAGCGCTCAGTCAATCGGTGCCGCCAGCCGATATCATTCTTCTCGAGGGTGTTCTCGCAATGTCTGACTCTGCGACGCGCAAACTTGTCGATTACACGATTTTTGTCGATACCCCGCTCGAACTCTGTCTCGCTCGACGTATTGAACGAGATGCTCTTCAGAGACGCCGCTCAGAGGCCTCTGTGCGCGATTTCTGGGAAACTCGAGCTGAGCCTATGTTTGCGCAGTTTGTAGCGCCATGGCGTTCTGAGGCCAATCTGGTGATTGATGGTAGTCAAACGATCGACGTTGAGCTCTCTCGCGTCGGCGACTGGTTGCAGGCACGAATTTAGGATCATCAGTCGTTGCAACAGTTCGGGCAGTCAACGGTCCACACCGGCCTTTACCTGAGTTCAAACCTTAGGTAGGGGAGCAACCAAAAAATGCGCTCGAGCTCTCCCTGATTACAGAGTCTCTCGCTGTTTAGCCACCCATCTGAAGTGACCGGAAAGTGTGTCATCGCTCAGCAATAACTCGAGATTATAAAAGCGGGTTGCGAGGGTTAGTTCATCGTATAGCGCATGAATACCGCGATGGCATTTTCGGCACACGTGGACACCGGTATTGAGTTCTTCCTTGCTTAAACGCCGACGGAAGCCCTTGCGGCGGTGCATTTTGCGGGGAATAAGGTGATGAAAACTAAGAGGCACCAACCGATGGCAGCAAGCGCAGGGGGATGCCTCTTTATGCTTTCGCACGGAGCGTTAGTTACTCCCCGCCGACGGTTACCTGGTCGATGAGGTTGCGCAACTCGTCGCTGTCGGGACCTACACTTGATCCAAATTTAGCGACTACTTCACCGTCTCCTGAGACTACGTACTTGTTGAAGTTCCAACGTGGGTAACCCTGTGCTTCTCCCAGACCCTTGAAGACAGGGTTTGCATTGCCGCCGCGCACCGACGTCGTTGCCATGACTGGGAATGAGACGTCGTACTTCTCAAAACACACGGTTGCCGCATCAGCCTCGTCGTTTTCTTCTTGGAAGAAATCGTCCGACGAAAAGCCAACCACAGCAAGACCTTTGTCCTTGTACTCTTGATGCAGGGATTCAAGGCCGGAAAACTGAGATGTGTAGCCGCAGTTACTGGCTGTATTCACGATCAGCATCGGCTTGCCAGCATAGCTTTCGCAAAAATTGATGGTCTCTTTAGAGCTCAGCTTGCGCATCTCCGTATCGAGAAACTCGGGGCATGCGACGGCTCCGCTCGAGAGACCGAGACCTGCGATGAGTGCAATAACGTTGTTTTTCATGGGGGACCCCCTTAGTGATGTCAAAGAAGTATAAGCAAAATACTGAACTTTGGATTAATCGCACGGGAGAGCGTCGCGTAGCTGTCCACCTAGCATGCAGTGCAGGACTCTAACGCAGCCGCGCAATTAGGTTTTGGACTTGCTCAATCGTCCAGTCGGGGTGGCAATGGAACGAAGACGCGTGCGTTCCCCAGCGTCCCTTATCAGCCATGCATGGGGCGTTTGTGTTTATGCGGGGCACGAACGCAATCGTGGCGGAGTCAGAGGCATCGGCTAGTTTTTCGCTCCAGATTGACCGTGTAATAGGGTCGGTTTTGTTCTGAACAATGGCTAGCGGCAAATCCAGTGTCTTTGCTATCTCCAAAGCATCGGAGTCACCGTGGGGTAAACTCCAAAAAAGAGGCGCCAAGTACGCCATCGGCCGAAATAGGATGGACGGGAGTCCATAACCAACCCAGCCCCCCCGTTCGAGCGAATCACGGGTATTGAGCATGGGATCGAACAGCAATAACCCGTCTGCCTGCATCCCACTGGCGAGCGCATAGATTGAAGTTGCGCCACCCATAGACAGACCACAAATAATCACTGGGGCGTCGTTATCCGTTCTTCCCTGCAACCACTCTCTTGCAGCAAGTACATCGCGGTATTCGGTTGCGCCCATGCGAAGGTAGCCATCGGTGTACTCCGAGTTGCCGTGGTTTCGTTGATCGAAGGTAAAGACAGACACTCCCGCTTTTTGAAGGCTGTCGTAAAATCCAAGCGTATTGAAAAAGGGCGAGACGCGGCTCGATCCCGCACCATGAACAAAGAGTAGCGTGGCGCGTGGATTCTCCGCCGGCATCCACCAACCCTCGAGCTGGAGCTTGTCGCTCTCAAAGATAACGTGCTCGACGTTGTTGCTGTGCGGTGAATCGACAACGGGCTCAGATCCTGATTTGAGGCCCAGCCAAGGCATGGCGATACCGAAGATCAAGACCAGACTGAGAAATAGAAGGATGGTCATGCGGTGTCCAGTGAATTTACTGCTCATACTATTGGGCTTCGGCTCAGAGGTTGAATCTATCTCGGAGGAAGCGGGCCACACCATCCTTGTCGTGATGGCCAATGACCTGAGTGGCTATATCTTTCAGTTCCTCGTCGGCATTGTCCATCGCGTAGGATTCAGTTGCGAACTCAAACAGGCTGATGTCATTGTCACCATCACCAAACGCAATGACTTCGTCAAAGCCACTGCGCTCAGCCACGTGCTTCACACCATTGGCCTTTGATCCTTGACTGTGGTGGACATCGAGCCACGCGAGCCCCTTGTCGCGAATCGCTATTCCTGAGTAGGCCACCAAATGTGGTTGGTGCGACACGAAGTCAATGACAGGCTCAATCTGCTCAAGCGGACCCATAGCTGACACATTGATGACGTGTGCGTTAGCGGGCATAGTTGTCAGTGGCTGCAATGGCAGCTCGCGCTCACTCTCGAATAAATTGGCGAGCTTTTTTTCAAAGTCATCTCGGAGTGGTGCGTGGTAGACCGAGTGGTGATCGCCGTCCTCGAGAGAGAAGACAAAGGGCGTAAGGTCCTGGGCGACAAACGCGCCAAGTACATCGCTGACCTCAGTTGGGGTCAGCAAGTGATGATGACTGTAGCTTTGTATTGTGGGCTCCCAGATGACCGCGCCGTTCTTCAGGACGAGCGAGCGG
Source organism: Halieaceae bacterium (assembly GCA_902547755.1). Lineage (GTDB taxonomy): Bacteria > Pseudomonadota > Gammaproteobacteria > Pseudomonadales > Halieaceae > Luminiphilus. The sequence goes on from CACCPA010000001.1 coordinate 149,368, forward strand.
TTGAAGTTGTCGTCTGCGAGGGGTGACAGTGCGGCTTGCAGTGTGCGTCCTGTGGCCACGGTGTAGGCAATGCCGTTCCAGCGCATGAGCGACAGGGTTTCACTGGTAAAGGGCGAAATCTTCGACTGGGCATCGAGTAGTGTTCCATCCATGTCAAATACAACAAGTGTCATGGCAAAGGGCCTCTCGACTGGGGAGGCACAGGGTAGCGCAATCGCCGGACTCATCGCTAGATCATCCGATTGTGCGATTAACTGCTGTCCAGTTTTCTGGCAACGTATTCGAATATTGAAATGAAACACCGAGATTTCGAATTTCGTGCTACCGGGCGGGAAGGTTGGGCGATGTAACTGTGTAGCTGCCAGATGCAGCGTAACAAGCTAAGTATTGAAAATATGAGCAGTAAAAACGGGGGTGCAGTGCAAAATTCAAAGGGCTTTAATCGACGGCGCTTTAATCAGTGGTTGGCTGGCTCATCTATCGCTGGTGCATCAGCCGCTGTTTTTGGAAAACAAAGAGGCGACAACAACCACGTGGCAGTTATCGGTGCGGGAATTGTCGGAAGCTCAATTGCCTACCATTTATCAAAGCTCGGTGTGCAGGTAACACTCATAGAGCGAGAGACAGTGGCAAGTGGTGCTAGTCATGGCACCTTCGCATGGATTAACGCGACATGGGCCAAGCAGCCGAGGCACTACCATACGTTTTCCCAGCAAGGTGTGAACAGTTGGCATCGACTACAGGAAGAACTAGACCTACCCATAGTCTGGGGAGGCTCTCTCGAGTGGTTTGCTAGCGATAGCCGGCAGGCTCGCCTTGCCAGTGACATTGCCGAGCAGCAAGCGTGGGGAGAGCCCGCGCGAATGCTTACGAGTGCTGAGGCACAAGCACGTGAACCCGCAGTTAATTTTAATGGAGCGACTCAGGTTGCGTCTTCCCCGCGTGATGGCGCAATCGATCCAGTGCTCGTATCGAAGGCCTTGGTGGCTGCTGCGATTCAGCAGGGTGCTCAAGTCCTAGAGCGTTGCGAGGTGCTGTGTGTTAAGCATTCCAGTGATCACAAAGGGAAGTTACTCCGAACGAGTTGTGGCCCCATTGAAGCAGATCGCGTCGTACTCGCGACAGGTCCAGACCCAGCAGCCGTCAAGCGCTTTGGTGGGTTTGATCTGCCGCAGCGATCAACCCCTGGGGTCATCGTGGTGACGCGTCCTGTAAAACCGCTATTGCGCGGAATACTCGTCGCACCGGGTATCCATATCCATCAGAGGGTGGATGGAAGACTGATCATTGGTGAGCAGGAAGGTGCACCCGATAACGCAGCACATGCTGCGCGACTGGCTGACCGACCCAAACGCTTTCCTAATGACTCGGTGGCAGACCAGCATGCTCAGCGCTTACTCTCCACGACCCGAGACTATGTGCCGAGCATAGAGGAGACAGAGGTCGATGAAGTCATTATTGGGTGGCGACCATTACCTGTGGATGGTCACCCTGTCATCGGTCCCAGCCCTGCGGATGACCGCGTATACGTGGCCATCATGCACAGCGGTGTGTCACTGGCGGCCATTACGGGCGATTTGGTCGCTCGCGAATTGGCAGCCGGAGTCGAGATGGCCTTACTTCAGCCCTTTCGCGCCGATAGGGTGTTTGATACAAAGAATCGATATTGAGTCTATAGCGTTGTTGATCGGCGTCGGGCGGTAGAACAGACCGTTTTTTTAATCGGCTCCATTGGGGCCGTCGCGCGAAGCTGTTACTGGGGAGGCATGGCACCTGGAAAAGCGGGCGCAAAAAAAGAGGCGCGAGGCGCCTCTTTTTACTTTCACTGACCTCGACGATTTCAGTGAGATACGAGAACTAAGTCCTTGGTCAACGCATCGCGTGTTGTCTGAGCTACTTCAAAACGTGCGATTGGGTATGCCGCGTGCTCGATGCTCGCAAAAAGCTTGGCACCGTCTTTCAGAGCTGCGATTTGCTCACCGGATAGCTCGAATCGCATGAAGTGGACGGCCGAGGTTTTTTCCTCGGTTTCGCGCTCCAAGTCTTCGTCGGCAATGACTTGCGCGACGCCATGACCCTCGATTTCGAGGTTGATGCAGTTCTCTATGCCACGCATTTCGCGGAGCCGCTCGGCTCTCACTACAGGATCGCCGAACTCGATCATGAACGTCGCTTTCCAATTGGTTCCATCTGGAATTAGAGGATTGTATGCGGCGAGCTCCTCCTCAATACCAGCGACATCGAATACCTTCTCGATACGGAGCATTTCCTGAATCTGGTAGCGAATCGTGAGCGCATCTTCGAAATAGATGCGTGCATTGTCGCCCAGCGATAGCTGGCGATTCTTCTTATGCGCAAGTACCTCAGCACGAAAGTTATCGCGTTGCTCTGAGTATTGCTCTAACGACCAGAGGTCGCTTCGGGTCAGATGTGACATGTCACTCTCCTTGTTATCTAAGGCCGTAAGCTATGCGCAGCAACGTCATGGGGTGTTGTGCACTGTCCACCCCGTCTGCGAGGTTGGCAATGTGTTCTCCGGCCATGGGGCAGTCTGAAATAAAATGATCGGGCTTCTGGTCGTTAACCTTCCGGACCGTTGGTCGCGCGATTTTAACGGACTTGTCGCGGGTTTCCTTTTTTACAGCATAGGTTCCGTCATGCCCCGAGCATCGCTCGTGTGCGACAATTGTTGTTTCTTCGATGAGCGAGAGAATATCGCGCGTTTTGAGCCCAATGTTCTGAACTCGCTGATGGCAGGCCACTTGGTAGGCGATGTTGCCGAGACTCTCAGCGAAATTCGTTTTAAGTGCTGCGCCCTTGTGGCGCATCCATAGATACTCGAATGGATCATAAAAAGCGGCCTTGACCTTTTCCACATCCGGATCGTCTGGGAAGAGCAAAGGTAACTCCTGCTTATACATCAGTACACACGAAGGAATTGGCGCTGTGAGGTCGTATCCTTGATCTACCAGGCTTGCGAGCAGCGGGATATTGGCTTCCTTCAATGCTTCTACGGCGTCCAGATCACCTAGCTCGAGCTTTGGCATGCCACAACACTTCTCCTTAGGAATCACGTCAATGCTCACGTCGTTGTGCTGGAAGACCTTAATGAAATCTTCGCCGATAGAAGGACTGCTGTAATTACCGTAGCAGGTCGCGTAGAGCGCAAGCTTGCCCTTGGTGGCGCCAACCGGTGTTGCTTCGATGTCCCTAATCAACTTTTTGGCCCGCTTGATTAACGTGTTTCGGTGAATCTCAGGTAAAGGTGCCTCGGCCGCGATATCGAACGTACTCTCTAAGGCCTTTCTAAAAGCCCCATTGTTGTTGAGTGCATTCGCCGTTACGTCTACGAGTGGGATCATCGATATTCCGCTCATCAGCGCATCGGTTGATGTCAGGACCTTATCGCGGAGTTTTGCTCCTTTCGTTTTGAAGTTTTGAGCTTTTGCTCGCAGCATCAAGTGTGGGAAGTCGACGTTAAATTCGTGCGGTGGAACGTAGGGGCACTTTGTGAGGTAGCAAAGGTCGCACATATAGCACTGATCGACGACCTTGTCGTAATCGTCGAGTGCAACCCCATCGACCTCGAGCGTTTCAGACTCGTCGATAAGGTCAAACAGGGTAGGGAACGAGTCACATAGGCTGACACAACGTCTGCAGCCGTGACAGACATCGTAGACACGGGCAAGCTCATCATTGAGCGAGTCACGGTCCCAAAACGCTTCCGTTTTCCATTCTATCGGGTGACGAGTGGGTGCGTCGACGCTACCTTCGCGCATGTGCTATTGCCTCTGCTTAAAGTGGTTTGAACCAAAAGGGGGGACCAAAAGTCCCCCCAGAACTCAAGTAGACCCGGACTTAGGCGTCGAGATTGTCGAGTGCTTTCTGGAAACGATTCGCGTGGCTACGCTCTGCTTTTGCCAGTGTTTCGAACCAATCTGCGATTTCATCAAAATCTTCGTCGCGCGCTGTTTTGGCCATGCCTGGGTACATGTCAGTGTACTCGTGGGTCTCGCCAGCGATTGATGCTTCAAGGTTCTTAACAGTGTCGCCCATTGGTAAGCCAGTGGCAGGATCGCCTACAGCTTCAAGGTACTCAAGGTGGCCATGAGCGTGGCCAGTCTCACCTTCCGCCGTTGAGCGGAAAACGGCTGCTACGTCGTTATAGCCTTCTACGTCAGCCTTTGAGGCGAAGTAGAGGTAACGGCGATTTGCTTGAGACTCACCTGCAAAGGCGTCCTTCAGGTTCTGTTCGGTTTGGCTACCTTTCAGTTCCATTGCTTATTACTCCATTGTTGATCGTATGACATCATGACGCCGCCGACTCACCGGCAGCACATATACTATACCGTCTTCGTGTAAGAATGGTTCCAAAAAAAGCTGGCAAAACCAATCGATTTTTCCGATCGTATATAAGACAAATATGCGACAAGATCGATGGAGCCGCTGTGTCACGCCAACCCACCTTAAAACAGCTGAAGTACCTGTGTGCTGTTGCGGAGCATCAGCATTTTGGGCAAGCGGCCAAGGCATGCCATGTCAGTCAGAGCACCTTAAGTGCCTCGATTGTTGAGCTGGAGGATGTCCTTTCGGCGAGCCTCGTTGAGCGGAATAATCGCTCGGTACTGCTGACAGCTCTCGGAAACGAGGTGGTGGCACGTGCTCGTGCAGTTCTGACCGACGTAGACGACGTGGTCGCTCTGTGTGAGGCTTCCAGAGAACCCTTTCAGGGGACCATCCGACTGGGTGTAATCCCCACGATTGCCCCCTTTGTGCTTCCGAAGATGTTAAAAGCGCTGCGCACGGAACATCCAATTTGTAAGATGTTTGTGCGAGAGGACCTTTCTCACGCGCTGGTTAACGCGCTACAACTCGGAGAGCTCGATGTACTGTTACTGGCCTTACCTTTTCCTACAGAACACACCGATACCATTGCATTGTTCGAAGATCCGTTTTATCTCGCGACACTCCCTAACTCGAGGCTGGCTCTCAGTCAAAAGCTAAGGACGAAAGATCTTCATCGTGCTGAGATGTTGCTTCTGGAAGAGGGGCACTGCCTTCGGGATCATGCACTTGAGGCCTGCAAGCTGAGGGAGAAAGATGTCATCGTGCCGTATCAAGCGACCAGTCTTACAACGATTGTACAAATGGTTGCCAATGGCATCGGCACCACGTTGCTGCCCAAGATGGCAACCGATGCGGGCATTGCCGAAGGTACGGATCTAGTGCTTCGTCCGTTTGATGAGCCCGATGTGGGGCGACAGATAGGTTTGATGTGGCGAAAAAAAACGCCCCGGAAGCATGAGTTCAATTTGCTCGGAGCGTTTATTCAGTCTTGCCTGAATTAATCAGGCAAGCGTAGTTTAGAAGTTACGTCGCAGCGAAGCACCGTAAGTTCGGGGTTGGTTTGGGTAACCGGTGAGGCTGCCCGTCTGAGCCACCGCAGGGAACCAGGTGATGAGCCATTCGTCATTGGTCAGGTTGCGGCCCCAGATCCGCAGATCCCAATCACCGCGCGTGAGACCGAAGCTCGCATTGACCATACCTACTTCACGTGTGCGGAAGCCCCGCTCATCGAGAGCGAGGTTGTTTAGTGAGATATCACCACCCCCGTTGATGTCGACGGCACTGTCATATTGATAGTCAGCTTGTACGAAGCCATTCATGCCACCCAGCATAAAGTTATAAGTGGCAATGGCACTAATACTGCGCTTGTGAATTCCTGCCGGCGTGAGTCCGGTGAAGTCAGCAGGCTGACCGTTCAGCTGGGCTCCGGTGAAGTCATCGTAAATAGGGTCGAGGAACGTTCCAGAGACCGCGAGCGTCATTGCTTCAGAGGCCTGAAGAACCAGGTCGAATTCAACGCCTTTGGTTGACTGCTTACCTGCGTTGGTTAACACGAAGCCTGTGCCCAGGAAGGCGTTTGACTGGAATCCCTCGATGCTCTGTTCAAAGATCGCGGCATTAAGCGTTCCCCAGTCGGCAGCGTATTTGACGCCAAATTCCAGCGTTGTTGCCTCCTCGGGACCAGCAAGGCGTGTTCCAAGAGTGAGGTTATTTGGCAAGGCAAACCCAGATGCGGCGAGCCCGTCTCTCTCTCCTGCAGTCGGTCGAGAATCTCTCGAAAGGTTCCATGAGGTACCCTTGAAGCCCGTGCCGTAAGTCAGATAAATGTTCAGGGCATCACTGTAAGCGTGCGAAAGGCTGGCCGTATAGGTCGTCTTGCTATCGGTGGATGTTCCTGGTTGGGATGGGTTAGGAATACCCAATAACTGCGGCAAGAACTGCAGCGACTCAAATGCTACAAACGGGTTGTCGTCGGTCGGCGCTATGGCTCCAACGGTCGCTGCAACGGTCTGGATATAACCGGGGACCGCCCCCGGAGGAATCGCTGTGATAGCGGGAATGCCCAAGCCCGCGAATCCTCCGGTGTAGGCGAGGTTCGTTAGCGCTGTGACTCCATCTGCACCACGAATATCGAGTTTTGAGAAAACATCATTATTTTCTTGGCTGAGCGTGATGCTTTTGTCGTCGTTGAGATAGTTCAAACCTACTGTGAAATCTGTTTTTTCAGACAGCGGGAACGTCATTTGGCCAAAAATCGAGTAAGACTCGTTGTCTTGAGTCGCCGTCTCAATGACGCCATCCCCGTCGGCAAAAAATGTACCGGGAGCTAGCCCGAGTAAGGCCTCGAATCCACCCGTCGATGCAGCTCCAGCTGCGATGTCACCGTCGCCCACCAGTAGATTGATGTAGTTGCGCCACTGCGCACCAAATTCGATGCTATTTTCGAAATCAATGGACTCATCGAAGTAAAAACCACCGACCAGCCAGTCCGCATTGCCTGCGGTGCCTGTCAGGCGTATTTCTTGGGTGAAGGTTTTAATTTCGGTCTCACCCGTACTGTTACCAATCGCGTCTGCCGCAGTGAAGTCAACGTCACCCTGCGGTTGGTCGAAATATGAATCCCGATAAGCGGTGATTGAGCGGACATCGATATCACCGAATGACGTCTGGTAGTCAACGGTGATGCCTTTATTCTCACCACGGTTGATGGTGTCGAAGTTACCGTAATGGCGGAAATTAAATCCGTCCTCGGGGATGTAAGCCTGTCCTGGTACGACGGATAATGCCGATAGTGCAAAGCCTGCGGGACCGTTCACCAAGTTGGCCGTACCACAACACACCTCGTCTATCTCGTCGTAGTCGAGGATGACGCGAAGCTCGCTTGTTTCATTGAGTTCAGCAAGGAAGTCAGCGCGCGTGTTCCAGCGGTTACGATTGTTGAAGTCAGTGCCCGTGGGTACGTTATCGAAATAACCGTCCCGCTCGAGCATGCTTCCGCTCAAACTGAAGGCCACCGAGTCGGACATGGGGCCGGTGTAGAATGCTCTGATCGACTGCTGACTGTAGTTTCCTACACCGAGCTCCAGAGAACCTCTGCTTTCGAATTCGGGCGCTTTCGTAGTCACCGAAATCACGCCAGCAGACGCGTTCTTTCCGTAAAGCGTGCTCTGAGGGCCCTTCAGCACCTCGATCTGTTGAATGTTTGGCAGATCTGAAATTCGAGCCTGCGAGCGCGAGAGATACACCCCATCAACAAAAACGGCTACCGAGGGTTCAATGCCGGGGTTGTTTGCGCCATTTCCAAAGCCACGAATGACGAAGTTGGTTTGGATAGAGTTCTGGAATTGCGGTACGCGCAGTGAGGGGACGACCGACTGCAAATCCAATAGATCTCGTACTTCGGCGCGCTCGATGACCTCGCCGGTAATAACACTGACTGACAGCGGAACATCTTGAATTGACTCTGATCTCTTTGTGGCCGTAACTACGACCTCTTCTAACAATTGTGCAAATGACGGTGTGCTGATTGCGCCAACCACGACCATGGTTAAGAACCTTGATATGAATCCCATTAGACCACCTATTACTTATTTATTTTATTTAAGGAGGTTTAAGTTAGCAGTATTTTTCAAATATGGCTAAAAACTAAAGCGGTTGCTGCGATTTTGGCCGAAAATGATCGGAGACCAGTTTCGCATGGCGGCCCAGCCGTGTTTACAGATCCTCTAGCTTGCAGGTGCCACTGAGAACTAGGGCGCAACTGGCCTGCGGAATACTGGACAGCAGACAGGTCTCCGATCAGAACTGCTTGGTATGTTTGGTTCGGAAGGGCGTGGTGCCTTTGGTGTGCTTGACCACGCGATGCCTTTTTGGCGGCTGGCGAGTCGGGACCAAATGCATGGGGCCATTGCCAATGAGATCACGACGGCCAATCTTCTTGAGCGCCTCACGCAATGCAGGCCAGTTATCGGGGTCGTGGTATCGCAGAAATGCCTTGTGGAGTCGGCGCTGTTTAATGCTTCTGACAGAAGGAACCCGTTTGCTGTCGCGACCCACTTTTTTGAGTGGATTCTTCTCGCTGTGATACATCGCTGTCGCTAAGGCCATTGGCGATGGGTAGAAGGTCTGCACCTGATCGGCGCGGAACTTGTTGCGCTTGAGCCACAGGGCCAGGTTCACCATGTCATTGTCGGTAGTTCCCGGGTGTGCAGCGATGAAGTAGGGGATTAGATACTGCTTTTTATTGGCAGCCTTGGAGTATTTGTCAAACAGCTCTTTGAAGTTGTCGTAGGTCCCAATTCCAGGCTTCATCATCTGGTCAAGCGGGCCATCCTCAGTATGCTCCGGTGCGATCTTGAGGTAGCCACCTACGTGATGCGTCACTAGTTCTTTCACGTATTCCGGTGTTTCAACCGCTACGTCGTAGCGCAATCCCGATGCGATCAATACTTTTTTAACCCCGGGCACTGCACGCGCACGTCTGTAAAGGTGAATCAGCGGCGTCTGATCGGTATTGAGGTTTTTGCAAATGCCGGGGAAAACGCAGCTCAGCTTCCGACACTTCGCTTCGATTTCTTCGCTCTTGCAGGCTAGGCGCCACATATTAGCGGTGGGGCCACCGAGATCCGAGATGACACCCGTGAAGTTTGCGCTGGTGTCTCGAATCTTCTCGATTTCGCGGACAATGGAATCCTCAGAGCGGTTTTGAATGATTCGTCCTTCATGCTCCGTAATGGAACAGAAGGTACAGCCACCAAAACAGCCGCGCATGATGTTTACCGAGTGTTGAATCATCTCCAACGCTGGGATTTTGGCATCCCCGTAGGTTGGGTGCGGACGACGTTGGTAGGGTTGTTCGAATACCCAATCGAGTTCCGGCGTCGACAGTGGGATTGCAGGGGGGTTAAACCACACCTCTCGATCACCATGCGCCTGAATGAGTGCCAGCGCGTTGTGTGGATTGGTCTCTTTGTGCATGACGCGTGCGGCATGCGCATAGAGAACCGGGTCATCTTTTACTTCCTCGAAGCCGGGAAGCCTGATGACATCACGATCGGGGCGGCTACTTGTCATCAACGAGACTGGCTGAGCCTGTTGAACGAGCGCGTCTCCGGCCGATGTTGATTCGCTGTCACAGACCTCGGGTTCCATCCCTTTGTAGGGATTGAGCATCGGCTCGACTTTTCCGGGCTCATCGACTGATGTTGAGTCAATGACACGATAACCGGGTAGCGGTTCTGAAACGAGAAAGGCTGTTCCTCGCAAATCACGCAGGTCAGCGATTTCTTTGCCACTGGCCAGGCCATGCGCTAAGTCAACGATGGCACGCTCCGCGTTGCCATACAACAGAATATCCGCCTTACTATCCACGAGAACCGAGCGCCTCACGTTGTCGCTCCAGTAATCGTAATGGGCCATCCGACGAAGACTTGCTTCAATGCCTCCGATGACAATGGGTACATCGCGGTAAGCCTCACGGGCCCGTTGGCTATAAACCGTGACAGCGCGGTCAGGACGCTTGCCAGCTACATCACCGGCGGTGTAAGCGTCGTCATTACGGCGCTTTCTGTCGGCGGTGTAGTGATTGATCATGGAATCCATGTTGCCAGCGGCGATTCCAAAGAAGAGGTTGGGTTTGCCCAGCTTTTTGAATACGTCTGCGCTGCGCCAATCGGGCTGCGAGATAATGCCCACGCGAAATCCTTGACCCTCCAGAACTCGCCCAACCACAGCCATACCGAAGCTCGGGTGGTCGACGTAGGCATCACCGGTCACGATGATGATGTCACAACTGTCCCAGCCAAGCGCATCCATTTCGGCACGCGACATGGGTAGCCAAGGTGCGGGTCCAAAGCACTCAGCCCAATATTTTCGGTGTGCAAAAATGTCTGTCGGTTGTTCGTTCACGGGAGTTGCGGCTTTTGCTCTCTCAGCTCGTCAGGGACCTCAAGATCCGCACCACAGTGTTTGCAGTGTTGCGCATCAGTTGCATGATCTGCGCCCGCACACACCGGGCAGTTCCATGCCAACGTTTGAGCGACTCGGCGCGATCCCAATCTTTCCCACAGTTTACTGGTTACGATCGCTGTAGGCACAGCCAAAATCGAATAACCAATCAAAATACCAATCGAGGCGACAAACCGCCCCATAGGCGTTCCCGGAACAACATCCCCGTACCCGACCGTCGTAATCGTGACGACTGCCCAGTAAATACTCATTGGAATACTGACAAAGCCGTGCTCAGGTCCGTCGATGACGTATAGCAGGCATCCAAATACGACCACTGTCACTATAACGATCGAGAAGAACACCATGATAGACCGAGCAGTAGCACGCATTAGTCCGATGATCTCGATGTATTCCTCGTGCAACTCGAAGAGGTGCAATATTCGAAAGACGCGCAAAACGCGGAGCACCCTAATTACGATGAGCGATGAGGCTTCAGAAACAAACAGCGTAAGAAACGTTGGTAGGATGGCCAGAAGGTCGATAACGCCCCAAAAGCTGATGGCATAGGCCATGGGGTTGCGGAGGCACCAAAGTCGGACCAGGTATTCCACGGTGAAGACGAGTGTGAAGCCGATCTCCAAGGTCCGAAAGAGATCTCCGTAGACCGCATGGTAGACATCCATCGAGTCGAGCATCACTACCGTCACACTGGCGAGGATTGTGATGAGCAGTGCCACATCGAACAGGTTTCCACCCCGCGTTTCCGTGCCGAAGATCACGGTTTCCACGGCGTCTCTGATAGGTCTGGACTCACTCATGGTCAGTCATTCCTAGCAAGCTGCTCAGCGTAGGCCATACCACGTTGAGTAGCAGTGGTTGCGCTGAAGCGTTCGGGTGCGTTCTATCGCTCTGCATGAGTTCGCTGGATAAGAAAATGCTCTCGACTATAAATGGGAGGACTACGACGCTCTCGCCATTCGCGAGCTGGCTGTAGGACTCGCGGAAAAGTGTGGTATAGCGCCTTCCCAAATTTGGTGGCGCTTCTGCCGCGAGCAACAGCACTTTTGCACCCTGTGCTAAGGATGCCTCAGTCATGGTTGTTAAGTTATTTCGCATCTGCTTTATCGGGTAGGCACGAAGCCCGTCGTTACCGCCGAGTTCGATAATCACAATGCTGGGCTCGTGTTGCTCGAGTAATGAGGGTAACCTTTGCGCGCCACCGCCCGTAGTATCACCCGAGATGCTCGCGTTGATAACGGAAGCGCCGGGTGATTGGTCTGATAGTTTCTCGGAAAGCAGATGAACCCAGCCCTGCTCCATGTCCATGCCATAAGCAGCGCTTAGGCTATCGCCTATCACAAGAACGGTTGGCGGTGTCTCAGCGGTTGCGGAATTGGGTAGTGCACAGGCCAAGAGTATAAATCCAGCAATCAGACGATGTCGTAAGTGATGCCAGAGGTATAAATGCATGATCAAAACATCCCAGTTGATTAAACGAGTCAGCACGGCCGAGTCCGAGTTAGAAATCCTGCGAGGGATCGACTTGGAAATCAAGCGTGGTGAGACGGCGGCTATTGTTGGTGCGTCGGGCTCTGGTAAGTCGACGTTACTTGGCCTGTTAGCCGGACTCGATGCGCCAAGCTCGGGCGAAATCACGTTAGACGGCACCAATATTGTCAATTTGGATGAGGACGAGCGCGCGACGCTTCGCAGTGAGAAGGTGGGTTTCGTGTTCCAGAATTTTCAGTTACTCCCGGCGCTCACGGCATTGGAGAATGTCATGCTGCCGCTTGAGTTGGCTGGGATCGACGAAGCACGCGAGAAATCCGAGGAGTTCTTATCACGTGTGGGCTTGGCAGAGCGTTTCCATCATTACCCGCGAACGCTGTCAGGTGGTGAACAGCAACGTGTTGCCATTGCGCGCGCCTTTGCATCGCAACCCGTCATCTTGTTTGCCGATGAGCCAACGGGGAATTTAGACACGACTACGGGAGCAACGGTCGTTGAACTGCTGTTTGGGCTCAACAAAGAAGAGGGGACTACCCTCGTACTGGTCACTCACGACAACACCCTTGCAGATCGCTGCCAGCGAAAGTTCACCATGACGGCGGGTCACCTCGAAGAGGCCTCATGACGTCCCCGGTGATCGCTTCAATTCGATTATTAATCCGTGACTGGCGGGGTGGCGAGTTAGGGGTGCTGTTCAGCGCACTGCTACTGGCGGTATCGGTTGTCGTTGCCATTAGCGGCTTCGTGAACCGACTACAATTCAACCTCGAGCGCGAGTCTGCCAGCTTTTTGGCCGCGGATTTGGTGGTATCTAGCTCGAAACCCATACCGGCACCCTGGATGGATGAAGCAAGCGCCTCCGGATTGGCCCGGGGCGAAACCATCACCTTCTCCTCCATGGTGATCTCCGCGGATGACGACATGTTTCTCGCTTCGGTTAAAGCAGTGGGCGGTGCCTATCCGCTGCGTGGTGCACTGTCAGTCGACAACGGCTTGTCTCAAGCATCCACTGACATTCCCGAACCCGGGACAGTTTTTCTGGCGCCGCGGCTTGTTCAACAGTTGTCAGCCTCTTTAGGCGATGAGGTTTACGTAGGCGACGCAACGTTAACCTTTGCTGGCACGTTATTGAGTGAGCCCGACTCAACAACGGGGTTTTTTGGCTACGGCCCGCGCCTCGTCATGAACACAGCGAATCTCGACGAGACAGGGGTAGTGCAACCGGGTAGTCGGGTGACCTACCGATTGTTAGTCGCCGGTGAATCAGATGATTTAACCGTTTTTAAAGAGTGGGTTGAGCCGCAGCTAGTACAGGGGCAACGACTGTCGAGTGTCGATGAGTCGCAGCCAGGTATTGGCGCCACGCTGGACCGCGCACGTGGCTTTTTACTACTAGCAGGCAGTCTCGGTGTCATGCTAGCGGCGGCAGCGATACTGGTCGCTGCACGTCGTTTTGGTGAACGACACACCGATCAGGTTGCGGTAATGAAAAGTTTGGGCGCCACGCGCGCAACAATCCGGCAGTTATATGCTTTCAGTCTGGCCTGGCTGGGTTTGATTTCAATTGGATTGGGTAGTGGGGTTGGTTGGCTAGCCCAAAGTGCGATGTTTAATGCGCTTGCAGGGCAACTTCCCAGCGAAATCACCCGTATTGGCATTGCGCCCTATATCACGGGGGCCGTCACCGCCTTTGTGTGTATTGGGTTTTTTGCATGGCCACCACTGGCGCGTTTGGGTGGTGTATCGCCACTCAGAGTAATTCGCCGCGAAGAGACCATTGCGGACGCCACTCGTTCCACCGATTTGGTACTGGGAACCGCTTCCTTAGGGTTATTGATGCTCTGGTATAGCAGTGATTGGAAACTGACGGGTGCGCTAATAGGCTCGATAGCGATTACGGTCGGACTCGGGTTCTTCGTCGCTCAGACGTTGTTGAAAGGTAGTCGACAGGTAGGGAGCAGTGCCGGCAGTGTCTGGCGGCTTGCCTTGGCTGGGATGCAACGACGGGGAACCTCCAGTGCATTTCAAGTGGTGATTTTCGGGATCGCCATAATGCTACTGCTGGTACTCACGTCGGTCAGAACTAGCCTGCTTGATCAGTGGCGGCTGCAGATTCCCGAGGGAACACCAAATCATTTTATCCTCAACGTCGCACCAACAGATGAGTCATCGCTGCTCACCTTTTTCACTGACAGGGACATTGAAGTAGGGGAGTTGTATCCCGCCGCGAGAGGCCGAGTTATGGCGGTGAATGGCGAGCCTCTTCCGGATTGGGACAGATATGAAAAGGGTGCGCGTCAGCGGGAAGCCAACTTTACTTCCACCGATACAGCCCCTGAGGGCAATAAAATTGTTTCAGGCGCCTGGTGGGAGGTTGGAACAGAACAATCGTTAGTATCGCTCGAAGATGGCTTTGCTGAGGACATTGGTGCGAAGATGGGCGACATGCTCACACTGCGAATCGCTGCCGACGAATTTTCTGTCGAGGTTGCCAGTATCCGAGAGGTGAACTGGGAGTCCATGCAGCCCAACTTCTTCGTTATTTTCCCCGATAAGTTATTGGAGCGATTCCCCAATACCTTGTTCACAAGCTTTTATCTTGAACCAAATGAAAAGTACCGGGTGGGCGAGCTTCTCGATGTCATGCCGACGCTCACCATTATTGAGCTCGACGTCGCCATTCAGGAAATCAAGACGATCATTGATCAGGTGAGCCAGGCCATCGAGCTTGTTCTGCTCATCATATTGGTGGCAGGCGCGCTGGTTCTCATTGCGGGTGTGAGCTCGAGTGTTGATGAACGATTGCACGAGAGTGCCATTCTGAGGGCGCTCGGCGCAGGACGAGGAACGCTGTTGGGTGCAGTTGCCATCGAGTTCGCGACCATGGGGTCACTGGCTGGCATTCTCGCCATTCTAGGATCTGAGACCGCCGGATGGGTGTTGCAGACCCAAATGCTGGATCTGGAGTATCAGATTCAGTGGGTGCTATGGCCGATGGGTATCGCGCTCGGTGCGGTGATTATCGGATCGTTGGGCACCTACGCGTGCCGCCGCGTCGTTTCTGTACCGCCGTTGCAGGTGTTGCGAGAGCTGTAAGCGCTCTCAAAGCGGCACCCGCAATATCGCACAACTCACAAGCTCGCTTGAGGTTCTGTCGAGAACTTTCCTTAACCGAGTAGGTGACGCACAGCGTCACGCTCCTCGCTCAGCTCTTGAGCGGTTGCGTCCATTTTTGCCCGACTAAAGTCACTTACCCCGGCGCCATCGACAACGGAATAGACGCCTCCCGCACAGGTGCAAGGGAATGAGTAGATCAGCCCCTCAGGAACGCCATAGACACCGGTCGACAAAATACCCATCGAAGTCCAGTCTTTGTCCGCCGTACCCAGCGCCCAGGTACGCATGTGGTCGATCGCCGCGTTTGCTGCCGACGCCGCTGAGGATGCGCCTCGGGCTTTGATAATGGCTGCGCCTCGCTGTTGCACGGTGGGGATAAAGTCGTTCTCGTACCAGTCTTGACTCACAAGCTCGATCGCGGACTGCCCCTCAATACGCGTATTAAAGAGGTCGGGGTATTGTGTGGCGGAGTGGTTGCCCCAGATGGTCATGTTGCTGACGTCCGTGGTGGCAACACCGGTTTTCTGAGCAATCTGCGTAATAGCGCGGTTGTGATCCAAGCGCGTCATCGCCGTAAACTGGGTGCCCGCGATATCGGGTGCGTTGTGCATCGCGATCAGCGCATTAGTGTTCGCCGGATTACCTACCACAAGTACCTTGATGTCTCTGCTCGCCACTGCATTCATCGCCTTACCCTGGGCCGAGAAAATCGCCGCATTGGCTTCAAGTAGATCTTTACGCTCCATACCTGGACCGCGAGGGCGCGCGCCAACCAGAAGCGCATAGTCACTGTCTGCAAACGCGACATTCGGGTCATCGCTACAAGTGATACCTGTGAGGAGAGGGAAGGCACAATCATCCAGCTCCATTCGCACACCCTC
Source organism: Halieaceae bacterium (assembly GCA_902547755.1). Classification (GTDB taxonomy): domain Bacteria; phylum Pseudomonadota; class Gammaproteobacteria; order Pseudomonadales; family Halieaceae; genus Luminiphilus. The sequence continues at coordinate 165,171 of CACCPA010000001.1, forward strand.
GAGCGCATCAAGCGCCGGCGTGATGTCGAGGAGGTTTAACTTCACCGGTTGGTCATTACCAAGCATCGCGCCTGAAGCGATGCGGAACAGAAGTGCGTAACCAATTTGACCGGCTGCGCCAGTAACAGTGACCGTAACAGGTGTTTTCATGGGTTTCTCCTCAATGGGGGTGGTGAGTGTCTGGTTGGACAATAATTCGACGCGGATTTTCATCCTCTCGCACTCAAACTGCAAGTGAGTTTTCCGCTGGTATGCCCTCTATTCAGACGGTTAATTTTGATTCGGCCAGTAGGTGCCTCTATCATCGCGTTTTTTATTGTGTGGTCGGTACATGAGCCAAGCATCAGACACGGTAGAGGAGTTCGTTCCCGAGGCATCTCGGCAAACAGGCGTGGATAACCGAAATTCGTCCTACAATTACAACAAGCTGCGTAAGCGCTTGCGTCGACTCACAGCGCAGGCGATAGCCGACTACAACATGATTGAGGAGGGTGATCGGGTCATGGTCTGCCTATCAGGTGGAAAAGATTCCTACACCATGCTCGATATCTTGTTGCACCTTCAGCGCAGTGCACCTATCCAATTCGAGATTATCGCCGTCAACCTCGATCAGAAGCAGCCGGGCTTCCCCGAACATGTATTACCTGACTATTTGGAGTCACTGGGCGTTGCCTACTATGTGTTGGAGCGAGATACCTACAGTGTGGTGCGCTCAGTTATTCCCGAGGGGAAAACAACCTGCGGACTCTGCAGTAGGCTCCGGCGAGGGACGCTGTATGGTTTTGCCGAAGAGATTGGCGCCCAGAAAATAGCGCTAGGGCATCACCGCGACGACATCGTTGAGACCCTATTTTTAAATCTTTTCTTCGGCGGCAAGTTGAAAGCCATGCCCCCGAAGCTACTTAGCGACGATAAGAAGAATGTTGTCATCAGGCCACTCGCGTACTGCAAGGAAAGCGATATCAAGGCCTACGCCAACCAGGAAGCCTACCCAATCATTCCCTGTAACTTATGCGGTTCACAGGAAAACTTGCAGCGAGTGGAGGTTAAGCGGATGCTTCGAAACTGGGAAAAGCAGTACCCGGGACGCACCGAGACAATTTTCAAGTCATTGGCGAACGTCTCGCCATCACAGTTAGCTGATCGCGAGTTGTTCGATTTTGAGTCGTTAGTGGTGCAGCGTGACGAAAGCCAGGAACCCGAGTTGCCACTCATTAAGACGGTGTCGTTGTGACCACGGCGCTGCTCGAAGCTCGTGATCTATCGATTCACAAGGGACTGAGGCAGCTGCTCAAGGATGTCACGCTGCGTGTAGAGCCCGGTGATCTCTGGCAGCTCGCGGGTGGAAACGGTATTGGTAAGACGTCGCTTCTGCGATCTTTCGCGCGCCTAGCCAGCATCGAGGTCTATGGCGATCTCTCACGATGTGACGACGTCCTCTATATCGGCCACGCCGCCGCCTTAAAAGGCGCGATGACTCCGCGCCAGAACCTTAAGTATCACCCGTCGGGCCTATGCACGCCCACAGACACTGAGATTGATGAGGCTCTCGCCGCCGTCGGTCTTACCGGCTATGAAAATGCGCTGACGGCCCGTCTGTCGGCCGGACAAAAGCGTCGAGTGACGTTGGCGCGCTTGTTTCTTACGTCGGGTCGACTGTGGTTGCTCGATGAGCCCTTTACCGCACTCGATGTGGCAGGTGTGGCGGTCCTGGAGCAACGTTTCGCGGCGCATGCGCAAGCCGGCGGTGCCGTCGTATTTACGAGTCATCAGTCTGCCGATTTGGGTGGCTTGCTGAGCGTGTTTGACTTGGAGCAGTTTCGCGGTGACTGAGGCGAGGGATATCGACATTTTGCACTACTGTCGCAGTCAGACGGCCCGGCACCTGATGCTCATGGTTCGATCACCAAGTGAAGTGGTGAATCCGCTGCTCTTTTTCTTACTCGTTATCCTTTTATTCCCGCTAGGTTTAGGTCCAGATCCAGAGCAGCTTTCTGTTCTTGCGCCCGGGATACTGTGGGTAGTGGCGTTGCTCTCCAACTTAATGATTTGTATGCGCCTTTTTGTGGATGACCTAGAGGACGGCAGCCTCGAACAGCTCGCAATGGCGCGTGTTCCACTATCGGTTGCGGTCTTACCGCAACTTCTGGCGTCTTGGTTGGCTAGCGGCTTGCTCCTGAGTTTGGTATCCCCCATCTTCGGATTGATGCTAGGCCTACCACTCGACGTTGCGCCTGTACTGGTCGCCAGTCTACTGATGGGTACCGCCATCATGTTGCTACTGGGCGCTGTGGGGGCTGCGCTGACTGTCGGGGTCCAGCGAGGAGGTATTCTGTTAGCGCTGCTCATTTTACCCCTTTACGTCCCCATACTCATTGCAGGTACGCGTGCGTTGAACGAAGCTTTGCAGGGAGGAGATCCAACGGTAGCGCTCGCATTACTGGGTGCTGGTGTTACGGGTGGGTTACTGTTGGCGCCATTGGCCATCGCAGCGGGTGTTCGCGTCTCTCTTGAGCTGTAATGCGCTTGTAAAGCAGGGTGACAACCCCCACTTTTCTCGTTTACCGGATATACTTCCGACATGTGGCGAATAATTCATCAATTTGGTTCACCTCCTTGGGTTTACCGCTTCTGTGACAAGGTCATTCCCTGGTTGATGCCTATCACAATAGGGGCGCTGCTAGTGGGCAGTGTCTGGGGCCTTTTGTTCGCGCCAACCGACTATAAACAAGGCGACTCCTACCGCATTATCTATATTCATGTACCTGCAGCGGTTGTTGCGCTTGCTGGCTATTACGTGATGGCGCTGGCTGGCTTGGTCAGTTTGGTATGGCGGGTAAAGCTGGCTGATACAGCAATGCGGGCTGCTGCGCCCATTGGTGCCGCGTACACCGCGATTGCTCTCATTACCGGGGCGATTTGGGGCAAACCAACTTGGGGCGCCTGGTGGGTTTGGGATGCGCGGATCACTTCAATGCTGATCCTCTTCTTCCTTTATGTGGGCGTTATCGCCTTGTTCGAGGCCTATGAGAACAAGACGGTGGCGGCGCGCGCCTGCGCTATCTTAAGTTTGGTGGGAACTGTAAACATTCCCATCATCTACAAGTCGGTTGACTGGTGGTACTCGCTGCATCAACCTGCTTCAATCAAATTCACCGGAAGTTCCGCCATCGATGCGTCGATGCTATATCCGCTTCTCGGAATGATTATCACGTTCTACGCGCTGTTTGCCTTGCTAATGATGCTGAATCTAAAGCAGTCATTGACGGAGGAGTATGCTCAGTCCGCTTGGCTCAACAAGAGGCTAGCCGCTTAATTATGTATTTTGATTCGATGGCTGATGCGCTGGCCATGGGCGGCCACGGAGTTTTTGTCTGGGGCGCCTACGGCATAAGCTTCGTGATTATTTTTTTTGTGTTGCTGCGTCCTGTAATGTCCATACGTACGCTGAATGCCGGCATTCGACAGGAAGTGCTGAGAAAACAAAGTGCACAGGTTGCACAAGAGAACGCGAGTTAATCGTGCACCCAAAACGAAAACAACGTCTCATTGTCGCTCTAGTCATCGTGGTCCTATCCAGTGTGACCATTGCTCTGATTACCTATGCGCTACGCGGCAATATCAACCTGTTCTACTCTCCGTCAGAAGTTGCTGCGGGCAAGGCGCCGATTGATCGTCAGATTCGTGTTGGTGGCATGGTCGTCGAGGGAAGCGTTCGACGTGCCAGCGATCGTCTGGAGACGCGCTTTAATGTAACCGACTTCGTCCACTCAGTCACCGTAACCTACGATGGTATCTTGCCCGATCTCTTCGCCGAGGGAGAAGGGGTGGTAGCGACCGGTAAACTCGGAGCGAATGGCGTTGTCACCGCGAGCGAAGTACTGGCGAAGCATGACGAAAACTACATGCCGCCAGAAGTAGCCGAGGCGTTGGAAAAGGCTAACGCGCAAGGGAGTATGCAGTGATACCTGAAGCAGGGCAGATTGCGCTCATCATTGCACTGTGCTTATCCGTGCTGCTGGGCACTGTTCCCATGGTTGGGGCATGGCGAGGGCAGCGATGGGCAATGAATTTGGCACCGAGTCTTGCTGGGGGCGTCTTCGTTTTTCTCTCGATCGCCTTCGCCTGCTTAACGCTTGTTTTTCTTCAGGATGACTTTTCGGTCAAGGTAGTTGTAAGTAACTCGAATTCACTCCTGCCTCAGATGTACAAGTTTTCTGCCGTTTGGGGTAACCACGAAGGTTCGCTTTTGTTGTGGGTCTGGATCTTGGGAGCTTGGTCACTGGCGGTGGCCATTGCCAGCCGTGGTCTTCCGCTTGTTGTATTGTCGCGTGTCCTTGCGGTGCTTGGACTCATTGGTGTCGGATTTATCGCGTTTTCTTTGTTCACGTCCAACCCCTTTGAGCGCTTGCTACCCGGTGTGGCCGCTGAGGGTAATGACCTTAACCCGCTGCTTCAGGATCCCGGGCTGATCATTCATCCACCATTGCTATACATGGGGTATGTCGGGTTGGCAGTGCCCTTTGCCTTTGCCGTCGCGGCACTGATGGGTGGTCGACTTGATGCCTCATGGGCTAAATGGTCCCGACCATGGACAAACGTTGCATGGGCGTTCCTCACTCTTGGAATTATGCTGGGTAGCTGGTGGGCTTATTATGAGCTCGGATGGGGTGGTTGGTGGTTCTGGGACCCCGTTGAAAACGCATCCTTTATGCCATGGCTGGTGGGCACGGCCTTGATTCACAGCTTGGCCGTGACGGAAAAGCGCGGCCTGTTTAGATCTTGGACCGTATTGTTGGCGATTGCTGCGTTTTCGTTGTCTTTGCTTGGAACTTTCCTCGTTCGCTCCGGGGTTCTCACCTCAGTTCACGCCTTTGCGGCTGACCCAGAGCGCGGCTTGTTCATTTTAATTTTCCTCGTACTGGTAGTTGGTGGATCGCTGACGCTCTACGCCTTCAGAGCCCCAACGGTGGCGAGCCCGATCAGTTACGAGCTCGAGTCGCGCGAATCGCTCCTGTTGGCAAACAACCTAATCTTCGCAGTGTCAGCTATTGTTGTTTTGCTGGGCACCTTATTCCCGCTGCTGATGGACGCGCTGGGGCAAGGTAAATACTCCGTGGGACCACCCTATTTCAACGCGGTCTTTGTGCCAGCCATGGCATTATTAGCGCCCTTTATGGCAGTAGGGCCGATTTCCCGTTGGAAGCAGGACAGTAGTAAACGATGGCTCAGCGAATTGGGCCTACCGGCTGTCGTCTGCGTTTTGGTTGCCATAGCGGCACCCTTGGTGGGTGTCGGCGAAGTGAACGCCTGGGCCTCTCTGTCCGTTCTGTTGGCGGCTTGGTTGGTGCTCGGTTTGTTACGAGATCTGCAGGTGCGGTTGCGCGGTGTAGCCTCGGGGTCGGCTGTGTTTGCACGTTTGACGCCATCTTACTTGGGTATGCTGATGGCGCATTTTGGCTTTGCGTTGACCCTGATTGGCGCGACGTTTGTGACTCAGTTTAGTGCTGAGCGGGACTTGCGCATGGAGGTTGGCGATACCGTAACACTCAATGGCTACGACTTTGTGCTCGATGAGCTTACCGTTGTTGAAGGGCCAAACTATGCGGCTGATCGCGGCATTTTCTCGGTGTCGGTCGATGCGCAATTATTTACGACGCTGATGCCCGAGAAAAGGCGCTATGTTGCCAGCGGGCAGATCATGACTGAGGCGGCTATCGATGCAGGCGCTATGCGAGATCTTTACATCGCCCTTGGCGAGCCATTGGGCGATGGTGCTTGGTCTGTTCGTGTGCAACACAAGCCATTGGTTCGTTGGATATGGTTTGGTGCACTAATGATTGGTATTGGCGGTTTGACCACGAGTTTCGATCGTCGGTACCGACGCGTCCGGCGCTCCCAGCAGCTTCAAGGAGTTGAGGGTGCAGCCGCTTAAGCGCTTCCTTCCATTAGCCGCATTCTTACTGCTGGTAGTGCTGTTGGTGCGAGGGTTGTCGCTCGATCCGACCGAGCTTCCATCTGCACGCTTAGGAGACTCACTGCCAGACTTCAACCTTCCTGTTTTGGGCGAGTCTGTCTCGCGTCAAGCAGAGGATTGGCAGGGCGAGCCGGCGCTCATCAACGTGTGGGCAACCTGGTGTTTTTCTTGCCGTGTCGAACACCCATATCTGCTGGAATTGGCTCAGAAAGGGGTCACTATCTATGGATTGAATTACAAGGATGACCCGGAGAAGGCACTTGTCTGGCTCGATGATCTGGGTAATCCCTACACAGAAACAGTGGTCGATAAAGACGGATTGTTTGGGTTGGATTTGGGTGTCTATGGTGCGCCAGAAACCTATGTGATTGATGGCTTGGGCGTCGTACGGCACCGTCATGTGGGTGTGGTCAATGAGCAGGTTTGGAATGAGCAACTCGCGCCGTATTTTGAAGCGGGAATAGCGGCCGGAGGGTCAGATTAATGGTTCGCCTATTACTCTCTCTGATGATTTTTTGGTCCGCTCAATCGCTGGCGGTAATTGAAACGTATGAGTTCAGTTCGACCGACCTCGAATTGCGTTATAAGGCCTTAAGTCAGGAGCTTCGTTGTCCCAAATGCCAAAATCAGAATATCGCTGACTCTAACGCACCGATCTCCCGAGACTTGCGCGCGATTGTGCACGAGCAGCTAGAAGCCGGCGCTACAGATGAAGAGATCATCGAATTCCTTGTGGACCGCTACGGTGAATTCGTGCGATACCGACCAGGCATGGATTCGAATACGTTGTGGTTGTGGTCGGCGCCAATCATTCTTCTCATCATGGCGGTAGCTGTTGTGGTGACCCAAATTCGAAAAGACAGGGATCGTCAAACCATCTCCTCTAACGCGGAACGCGCAAACAGGTTGAGGGAGAAGTTCGATGGGGATCCATCGTGAACGATCTACTTCCGATCGCCGCAGGTTTATGTGCCATCGCAGCGTTGTTTCTGACGGTATTGCCTGCGTTTTGGACCCGGCAACTTGAGGGTGATTCCCTGGATGATTGGTTGGCCGTTCGTAAAACGGAAACAGACGATGCCGAACTATTGAGTGATGCGCAGTTGCGAGTGTGGGATGACAAGGACAGTGAGCAAGCGGCACGAATGATTGGAGGAGGTACCTCCAGCTGGCGATACCAAGTTGTGTTGGTCCTCGCGCTGATCGCGGCCACGTTGGCGATTTACGACCGATTAGGTGCTTATGAAGATGTTCAAATTACTCGCGCTCTTGTCGATCTTGGTGCCGCTTCGCCCGAGGACGTGACTGAGCTTGTGACACGAATCGAGCAGCGGTCTAGTGAACGCCCAAAGAATCTTGATTATCGGTCGCTGCTGGGCGAGTACTACATTTCTACAGGGCGTGCGTCTGAGGCGCTTGAAAACTTTGAGGCGATTCTAGAGGAGGCGCCTGAGGCGCCTGATGTCTTGGGGCGGGCTGCGCAAGCGGAGTTTATTGTCAACGGGCAGGCATTGAATACTCGAGCACGGCAACGCGCAGAGAGAGCCCTTGCGTCTGATCCAAGACAAAAATCGGCACTTGCGACTTTGGCTATGGGCGAGTTTGGTCAGGGTAACTACATTCAAGCTATTGGATATATGCGGGTGCTTCGAGATTTGGAGGTCCCGGGCTCTGAAGCTCACGAGTTGATGAAGAGTGCGATTGCGGAGTCCGAATCCCGCATCGCTCAGGCGGGAACCCAGCAAGCGGCTCCATCGGATAAGACATCGGCTGAGATGAGCGCCGGCGTTACAGTAATTGTCACGCTCGATGAAACGGTGGACGCCTCGGCTTACGATGGTCTGACAGCCTTTGTTATCGCGCGGCCGGCGGGAAGTCAGGTGCGTATGCCGACGGCGGTGAGTCGCAATGCCATCGGGGAATGGCCATTGATGGTAAGACTTAGCGATTCCAATAGTATGGCTGGTCAATCGCTTTCAGCCTTGAGTGTGGTCGACCTTGAGGTGCAAGTATCGCGAAATGGACAGCCAGGTTTAGCGAATGCTGTGCTACGTGGATCCGCTAGTAACGTGACCTTGAGCGACGCAGCTGAAACCCTCGTGATACTAAGTCCCTGAGGTCTTTCGGCCTAATTAGATGGATTTACATATAGTGTTGGGATTCCTTTCTGGGTACACTATATGTAGTGTTTTGAATGGGATGTTGGCGGCATGTTTGCGCCGCTAGGGACTTAATGCGCCTAAAGTCTATTTCACTCTCCGGGTTCAAGTCGTTTGTGGACCCAACCAAGGTCACATTGCCGAGCAATATGTGCGCAGTGGTGGGTCCCAACGGCTGTGGTAAGTCGAATATCATCGACGCTGTTCGTTGGGTGATGGGTGAGAGCTCTGCCAAGACCCTGCGCGGCGAGTCAATGACCGACGTCATCTTTAACGGGACCACGCATCGACAGCCGGTTGGACAAGCCGCGATCGAGCTCTTGTTTGATAACTCGACGGGTAAGGTGGGAGGCGAGTATGCCGCCTACAACGAAATATCGGTCAGGCGTCTGGTGACGCGTGAGGGCACGTCAGATTACTTTCTGAACGGGAATAAGTGTCGGCGCCGGGACATTACTGACCTCTTTTTAGGTACGGGTCTTGGGCCCCGCAGCTACGCCATTATCGAGCAGGGTATGATTTCCCGCTTGATTGAGTCCAAACCCGAAGACCTTCGGGTTTATATCGAAGAAGCGGCAGGGATCTCTAAGTACAAAGAGCGACGCCGAGAAACCGAAAACCGCATGCAGCGCACGCTGGATAATCTCGATCGCTTGACCGATCTTCGCGAGGAGTTAGAGCGAAATCTCAGCCATTTAAAACGCCAAGCACAGGCTGCGGAGCGTTACGCCGAATACAAAGCAGAGGAACGAGAGCTCAAAGCGCAGCTGCTGGCGCTTCAACGAAGAGTTCAGGCTGGCGTCGCGTCGCGGGCTCAGAGGGAAATAGACGACTTTGCGACTGAGCGAGAGCGTTATCAGGCCCAAGTGTCATCGTCTGTCTCTGAAATCGAGTCGCTACGCCAGCAGATAACGGATGCCAACGCGGGTGCGAGTCAGTTGCAGGGAGATTTTTACTCTCTCGGTAGTGAAGTCAGCCGAATCGAACAGGCCATGAACTTTGCGAAGCAGCGTCGTGAGACCTTAGCTCGTGATCTCGAGCAGACGTTGGAGGGTAAGCAACGGGAGTTGGGTCTGGTCGATTCCGACAGTCAGCGCCTGAATGAGCTTGCCGAGGCCCTAGCGTCGATTGAACCGACATTGACTCGCGAGCGTGAAGAGGTAATGCGAGTTGATCAGGCACTGGCGGAAGCAGAGAAGGTCGCGGCGACAGCTGATGGCGATTGGGATCATTTCACCCAGCGCGCAGCAGTTCCCAAGCAGCAAGTTGAAGTCCAGCAAGGGCGACAGGGTAATGCAGAGAGGAACTTAGCTGCGCTCAACGAACGTCTTGTGCGGATCAAAGGTGAACTAGCTGGTTTGGGCGAATCGGTCGATGAGACAGATCTGGACACGGTCAGTAGTGAACTAGCCGATGCGGAGCAGGCGGTAGTCACCCAAAAGACCGCCCTGGACTCGTTGAAGGAAACGCTTCAATCCTCACGATCGGAACTTGAGGCTCTAAGGCAGAAGCAGGACGAGCTCCGACGGAAGATACAGGCGTTGACTGGTCAGCGGGCCTCTCTCGAGGCGCTTCAGTCTGATGCGCGAGCGCGCTCCTCAGTTGATTTTGTGAGCGAGTGGCTTGGCAATCATGGGATAGAGCAAACTGCTCCGCTCGTCGAGGCTATCGTCGTAGATGAGGGATTTGAGGCGGCCGCTGATGTGGTGCTCGGTGATTGGTTGGTCGCACTACAGGCGGAATTGACCTCGTTAAGTCCGAGTGCGGTTGTCCCACCAGCGGGCTTAACCTTGGTCGACGCAGAGCCGGGCGAGCGATCAACCGACCCACTGTTGCTATCGCATTACGTGCAACTGCCCCGAGGGCTAGAGTATCTGATGTCCGGCTTGCGTGTCGCAGACGATTGGCAGGCAGCCTTGGATGCACGAGCTAGTCTCTCTACCGATGAGTCGATTATTTCAAAAGATGGTCTCTGGGTTGCGAAACATTGGATGCGCTCCAGAGGCGAAACAGACGCGGAAGAGGGCATTATCGCTCGGCAGGCGCAGCTAAATGCCGTGAGTGAGGCCTTCGAGGTCGCTTCGAGTGCTCTTGAAGAGACCGATGGTTGTATCGAGGAGCTCCGTGCGAAGCGAACAGCGACCGAACGAACCATTGATGCCGGGCAAGAGGCGTTGCAAGGAGCGCAGCAAACCTTGAGCCGCCTGGATACGCAGCGACGAGCACTCATTGCCGAGCGAGAGCAACGGCAGAATCGAGAGGCGCAGTTGCGTCAGGACTTGACTGACGCAGAAGCGCGAGCGGTAGAAGAGCAGACAGTAATCGATGAAGCAAAACAGATGCTTAATCGCGCTCAGCATCAGGTCGAGTCTGATGAAGGGGCACGAGAGACGCTGGAGACAGCAAGAACGCAGGCGAGAGAGCAAGTACGTCAATGTCGGCAGGAAAAGCAACAGGCAGACGTTGCGCTCAATTGCAGTGAAGTGCGACATCGGGAGTTATTGACGCAGCGCGAGGCACTTTCCCGCTCCATTGAGCGCGCGCGGGAGCAGGTGACCAGCTATGAGCAGCGCGAGGCGTCTATCCGAGGAGAGATGCCAACAGAAGAGAATCCCGATCTCGCCGCTCAGCAGGAACTGAGTGAACTGCTCGAGCGCCGCCTCGTGGTGGAGTCGCAGCTGACCCAGGCAAGACAAGGCCTGTCAGAGCTAGAGTCGGCGCTTCGCAGTAAAGAGCAATCTCGAATGGAAGCTGAGCAAGCGGTGGCCGGCGTACAGACGCGCAGCGAGGGCGCCCGCCTTAAGTTGGCGGAGACAGGGGTTCGGGTTGAGCAAATTGACGCGGCGCTTTCTGAGCTAGAAGTCACGCTTGAGGCAGTAGAGCAGAGTCTGCCGGAGGGCGCCGACGAGACAGAGTGGCAAGTCCGTGTGGAACGGATCGGTGCGAGAATTCACCGGCTCGGTCCCATCAACCTCGCCGCGATTGACGAGACATCTCGTGCCGAGGAGCGCAAGGAGTACCTCGACGCTCAAGACGACGATCTGAGAACCGCGCTTGAAACCCTGCAGAACGCCATCAAGAAGATCGACAAGGAGACCCGGAGTCGCTTCAAGGACACGTTTGATACAGTCAATGCTGGCTTCGCCGAGCTGTTCCCTAAAGTATTTGGAGGCGGAACCGCGTGCCTAGAAATGACAGGCGATGATTTGCTGGATACAGGTGTCGCCATTATGGCGCGCCCCCCCGGTAAGAAAAACAGCACAATTCATCTACTGTCCGGTGGTGAGAAAGCGATGACAGCAATCGCCTTGGTTTTCTCGATATTCCAATTAAACCCCGCACCTTTTTGTATGCTCGATGAGGTCGATGCACCACTCGACGATGCGAATGTCGGGCGGTACGCGCGCCTGGTGTCTGAGATGTCAAAGAAGGTGCAGTTTGTTTTCATTACACACAATAAAATCACCATGGAATCGGCTGAGCAGCTTATGGGCGTGACTATGCACGAGCCAGGCGTATCGAGGTTGGTTACGGTCGATATTGAGAAAGCAGCGAGGCTGGCAGCAAGTTAGGGGAATAGGTAATGCCTGACATTTTTCAGACGTTAACCACCGAAACCACAATCGCCATCCTAATTATTTTTGGGTTGGTTGTAACCCTAGTGGTCAATACGCGTCGAAAGCGTCGCAATGACTACAAGATGAACGCACGCGTTATTCGCGATGATACGCCGGTTCCCGACCCACACGATCGAACCTCGAGAGAGTTGCCAAATGGTGGGGCAAGAGTGGTGGACCGTCAGGAACCAACATTTGGTGACTACTTTTCCGAGTCGGAGGCAGATGATGCGGGAATCGACTCCTATAAACCCGAGATGGACGTTGCTGACGATATGGACGCCCAAGGTGGCGGCGATCCAGATTTGACCGAGGAAGTAGCATTCGACGTCGCCGATCCTGCTCAAAATCAAGGAGAGACCGACTCAGACGCACCGATCGATCCTGGAACCATGGACTGGCTCGACGAAATCGAGTCTGTTCCGGCCAGTCAAGCGCAATCTGCGCGACTGCCCAGACACGTAGACACTAAAGTCTACTCACTCAATGTGATTGCCCGTGCTGATCAGGGTTTTGCTGGCGACGACATACTGCGTGTTTTGTTGGGTTGCGGCCTGCGGTTCGGTGATATGGACTTCTTTCACCTGAGTGAAGCTCAGGGCGGCACGCCCACCATACAGTTCAGTGTGGCAAATATGATGCAGCCGGGTGTTTTTGATCTTGAGAACATGGACGAACTCTCGACTGAAGGTCTCATGTTTTTCCTGACGCTTCCCGGCCCTCATGATATGGCGAGAGCGTTGGATCTGATGCTGGAGACGGCCCATACCGTTGCTCACAGCTTGGGGGGCGATGTGTATGACGAAACCCGAAGCGTGATGACCAAGCAGTACGTGGAATCTCTGCGGCAATCAATTCGTGAGTACGAAAATAAGTGGCGCGCTGAGACCTCGCGATGAGTTCACCTGAACGCGAGATTAAGGAGCTGAGCGCGCGCCTCGATCGGTGGTCTTTGGCTTATCACAGAGACGACAGTCCCCTGGCCAGCGATGCGGAGTACGACCGTGCACTTCGTCGGCTTCGTGAATTAGAGACGGCTCACCCGCATTTAATCTCGCGCACATCGCCCACCCAAAGGGTCGGCGATAAACCTCTGGATCAGTTCACGAGTGTACGTCACACGCTACCGATGTTGAGCCTTGATAATGCATTTAGTGGGGACGATCTTGAGGCCTTTGAGCAGCGCAATGCCAACAAGCTCGGATTGAGCGTTCTGAGGTTCTGTTGCGAACCCAAGCTCGATGGCGTTGCTATGAGCCTCCTTTACGAGGATGGTGTTCTTGTTAGGGCCGCTACACGCGGTGATGGCACCACCGGTGAAGATATTACCCATAACGCGAGAACGATGGAGACGGTACCTTTACGATTGCAGGGTGGTGATTATCCGACAATGCTCGAGGTGCGCGGCGAAGTGGTCATTCCGAGAGCGGCTTTCCACCGCATGAATGAAAAGCAGGCGAGCTCAGGGGAACCAGCCTTTCAGAATCCGCGAAATGCTGCCGCGGGAAGCTTACGACAGCTTGATCCACGGATTACCGCCACCCGGCCATTGGTATTTATGGCGTACTCGGTTGGTCATGTTGAGGGTGGAATCCTGCCGGGATCACACAGTGAAACGTTAAGTTATTTAAGCCGGATTGGTTTTAAAACCTCGAAGCTGACCCAAGTGGTTGACGGTTGGCAGGCGGCGGAGGCATTCGTAGACCGCATTCTTGAGCAGCGTGATGAGATAGAAGTTGATATCGATGGAGTGGTCATCAAGGTAAACGACTTCGAGCAGCAATTGGCGCTTGGTTTTGTGTCTCGCGCTCCGCGGTGGGCAATTGCGCGAAAGTTTCCTGCACAAGAGGAGGTTACCACGCTGCTTGGTGTGGACTTCCAAGTGGGCAGGACGGGCGCGATTACGCCGGTTGCGCGACTACAACCGGTTTTCGTGGGGGGTGTGACGGTCAGTAATGCCACGCTTCACAACGCTGATGAAATCGCCAGACTCGATGTTCGCATCGGTGACCAGGTTATCGTGCGCAGAGCAGGTGACGTGATACCCCAGATCGTCAAGGCTTTGGATGATAGGAGGGAGGGTGATTTGCCCAAAGTGGCCTTTCCTCAAGAGTGTCCAGATTGCAGAGATGCTCTGACACGAGACCTTAACGAGGCAGCCATACGATGCGAAAATAGTCTCGCTTGCCCCGCACAGCAAAAAGGAGCCCTTGAGCATTTTGTGTCCCGTAAAGCTATGGATATCGATGGGGTTGGTGAAAAGCTTTTGCACCAGCTATTTGATCAAGGCTTGGTATCCGACATTGCGGATTTGTATGACTTAACGGTTGAGCAGCTCGCAGCGCTTGATCGCATGGGTCATAAATCAGCAGTGAAGGCGATTGAGGCCATCGAGGGAAGTAAAGCGACAGAGTTACCACGATTCCTCTACGCATTGGGCATTCGCGAAGTGGGTGAGGCAACGGCTAGAGCACTGGCGTCTCACTTTGTTGACCTAGGAATGATCATGACGGCATCGCGAGAATCCCTTGAGGAAGTGAATGATGTTGGCCCTGTGGTGGCATCCCATATCCATCGCTTTTTCTCGAGGGACATGAATAGGGAATTGGTCGGTCGACTCATTGATGCGGGCCTTGTCTGGTCGCTACCTAAAGAGCAGGTGGCGCTGAAGGCTATCTTGGCGGGGCAGACCTGGGTAGTGACTGGTAAACTAGAGGCCATGTCTCGTGATGAGGCAGGGGCCACGATACGTCGGCTTGGCGGTCAAACAGCGGGCTCTGTGAGTAAGAAAACCGATGTATTACTGGCGGGGCCGGGCGCAGGCTCCAAATTGAGTAAAGCGGAATCGCTGGGCGTGAAGATCATCGATGAGGATGATTTCATGCGCTTATTAGCGGAGGCAGAGCTATGAGTTTACGACGAGGGGTCGTCCTGGTCTTTGGTTTTATATTGATGGTGGCCGGATGCACGACATCGCCTCCGGATAAACTCGATAACATTTGCGATATTTTCCGTGAAAAGGACGGCTGGTACGCAGATGCGAAGGACGCCAGAGAGCGATGGGGTGCACCTATTTCTATAATGATGGCCTTCATGCACCAGGAGTCGCGGTTTGTTGCCGGTGCAAAGCCGCCCCGAACAAAAATTTGGGGCATTATCCCGGGGCCTCGCGCAAGCGATGCCTACGGTTACTCGCAAGCGAAGAATGACACTTGGGACTGGTACAAGCGTAAATCGGGAAACCACGGCGCCGATCGCGACAAGTTCGAGGACGCGATTGATTTCGTCGGTTGGTATAACCAGACCACTCATCAGATCAACGGCATTGCCAAAGACGATGCGTTTAGACTGTACCTCAACTATCACGAGGGGCACGGCGGCTACAAACGAGGCACGTATCGCTCAAAACCATGGTTGGTTGAGGTGGCAAAGAAAGTCGATCGGCGCGCATCGACGTACAACCGTCAACTGGCGTCATGTCAGGATGAGTTCAAAAAGAAGGGATGGTTTGGTTGGTTTTAATCGTCGTCATTTTAATGTCACGTTAATGTCATTAAATTTTATTGTCATTTTAGTGTCATGCCGCGGTGACGATGAGGAAGGTGGTTCTCGATGGTGTCGAAAAAAGTACTGATTGTTGATGATGAATTCTCCATTCGCGACATGTTGCGAATGGCGCTTGAAATTGCTGACTTTGAATGCCTCGAAGCAGAGAATATTCAAGACGCGCATCGCCTTGTGGTGGACGAACGACCCGCGATCGTCTTGCTGGATTGGATGCTTCCTGGCGGCAGCGGCCTTGAGCTGTTACGACGGCTAAAGAAAAACGACACCACCTCGGAAATACCGGTGATCATGTTAACCGCTAAGGTGGCCGAGGATAATGTCATTCAAGGCTTGGATGCGGGTGCGGATGACTACGTCACCAAACCGTTTGCCCCGCGTGAGCTGATTGCTCGAATCAAGGCGCTACTGCGTAGAAGCGTCGGAGGCGAACAGCGCGACCGGCTGGAGGTCGGCGAGCTAGTTCTCGATGTCGATAGCCGTCGTATTTTTGTGGCCAATTCGCCGATTGAAATGGGCCCCACCGAATTTAATTTGCTTCAGTTCTTTATGTCCCACCCCGAGCGCGCCTATACGCGAAACCAGCTACTCGATCACGTATGGGGTGCCAACGTCTATGTCGAAGAACGCACAGTTGATGTGCACATCAGACGCCTGAGAAAGGCGCTTGATGGCGGCATTCACAACTACAGCGATCTCATTCAGACCGTCAGGGGCACGGGCTACCGTTTCTCGGCCAAGGGTGTGATCTCCGAGTGACCTTTCTCAGTCATTGGTGGCGAGCACTTATTGGTATCGTAGGTGTTCTCGGTTTTGGAGCTGCCACTGGATTGTATCTCGGTAGGCCTGCTACCGGCCTCGGCCTAGCAATTCTGCTCGTACTCGTCTTCTGGAGCTATCAGATGTTCCAGGTTGAGCGGTGGTTAACTAGCGTTTCTGGCGAGACCCCTCAAGCCGCTGGGGTTTGGGGTCTCCTGTTCGATTACATTCACCGTCTCCGAAAGCAGAGTGAGGAAGCGCAGGGGCGTCTAGAGTCTTCGTTGCACTACCTTCAGGACTCGCTCAAATCGATGCGTGATGCAGCGATCATTACTGATCCTTGGGGCAACATTGCATGGATGAACGATTCGGCGGGTAGTTTACTGGGAATTACTTTAGAGAGAGACGAGGGCAGACCGCTCGTCAGCAAAATGCATCTTCCTAACTTTTCTGACTATTTGGCGGTGGGCGATTATCAGGTGCCGCTGCGTATTCCTCCGTCAAACGATCAGAGGCGATGCCTTCAGGTGGAGGTGTCCACCTTCGGCGGCGGCGATAAACTTATTTTTGTTAAGGACATTACCGAGCAGTACAAGCTTGAAATGATGCGTCGCGACTTTGTGGGTAACGTCTCCCACGAATTACGGACGCCTTTGACGGTGCTCAAAGGCTATGTTGAAAACCTTCAGTCGCTGGATTCGGAGCTGGTTTCAAAGATTCAGCGACCTTTGGTACAGATGGACATGCAGGTGGTTCGCATGGAGGTGCTTCTCAAGGATCTTTTGTGGCTGTCCCGGATTGAAACGATTGAAGGTGCCGATAAGACGCTGCCCATTAACATGGCAGATCTGGTTGCGGAGATCATAGAAGATCTGAGAGCCGCCTGGCCGGAGCGTAAAATCGATACGCATTTAGAGCACCACGATGTCATTTTGGGTGATGCAACCGAACTCCATAGTGCGGTGAGCAATTTGGTTGTCAATGCGCTGAAGTACAGCGGTCATGACGATCTTGTCACTGTGGAGTGGAAGCTAGACGAGGGCTTTCCAACCCTGACCGTTCGGGATGAGGGAGAGGGGATTAAGCCACAGCATATTCCACGGTTAACCGAGCGCTTCTACCGGGTCGATAAGAGTCGAAGCCAGGCAACGGGAGGGACAGGGCTTGGATTAGCGATCGTGAAACACGTGGCCGTTAGCCACAACGCGGAGTTACTCATCGACAGTGTTCATGGACAGGGCTCGGTGTTTTCGATGGTATTCAAGCCCCATCAGAAAAGAGCTAAAGCGGCCGTACAGTAGCCTAGTGCCGAGAGTTCAGTATTTACCCGACCAATACCCAAGGCCACTCCCTGCCTAGGGACCGATACCCGTTACCTCGAACCCCTGCTCTGAGTTGTGCTGAGACTGCCTATCGGCTGAGGATTTTTCGTTCATAAGTTCTTTTCTGGGCCCGGTACTGTTGGTAATCGCTTGGTGTTCGGTCCAAGCAAATGTACGAGGCTGTTTTTCGATATACTTGCGGCATAGCATCGCCTGCGGATCGCTGATATCGGTCGGCGACGGCCATCCACCATTTTTTTATTGGGGTCATACATGCACCGCCTCTGGTCAGACACGTTGCAGCGTCTTTCGCCATACGCACCAGGTGAGCAGGCGCAGAACAGCGATGTTATCAAGCTAAATACCAATGAGCATGCGCTCGCACCCTCTTCAGGGGCGGTGACGGCTGGCCAGCAGTTAGATGTCGAGCGTTTGCGACGTTATCCGGATCCAACCTCGCGGCTTCTCACCGAGGCAATTGCCACAGCGAATAACGTTTCCTTTGATCAGGTATTGGTGACAAATGGCTCGGATGAAGTATTGGCGTTTGCGTGGACAGCCTTCCTGTCCGATGCCCATAAAGTGCCTGCCGTGCCTGCCATGACTTACACCTTCTATCCGGTATGGGCCAAGTTGCTTGGGCAGGGATTACATCAGGTGACCATGAACTCTGATCTTTCGATTGATGTTGAAGCACTCAAGGCGTGGGATGGTCCCGTGGTGTTTCCCAATCCGAATGCGCCAACGGGGTTGAGCTTGCCCCTAGAAACAATCGAGGGATTGGTGGCACATAATCCCAATCGTCTGGTGCTAATCGATGAGGCCTACTTTGGCTTTGGTGCAGCGTCCGCGGTTTCCCTCATCAACCAATACGATAATTTGCTGATCACCCGAAGCTTCTCCAAGAGTCATGCGCTTGCGGGCTTGCGCGTCGGTTATGCGCTTGCACACGCCAAGCTTGTCGAGGGACTCCGCCGAGTAAAGGACTCGTTTAACTCATATCCTGTTGACGCTTACGCCCAATGTGTCGCCACTGCCGCGGTTTCAGACTCTGCTTGGTTCACGGAGGCGTCAGCGGCTGTGAAAGAAAATCGGGCCGAGCTGGCAGCAGGGCTCACGCAGCAGCGTTTCTCTGTTTTGCCGTCCGAGGCTAACTTTGTCCTCGCGTCGCACCCTGAACATACGGGCATAGTGCTAACCGAGTATCTAAAGACCCAAAATATTCTCGTTCGTAGCTGGTCTAGCGACGAGTTGCTGCCATGGGTCCGCATTACCGTGGGTACAAAAGACCAGCAGGCGCGGCTGTTGAGCGCACTTGCTGACTATTTAAACGACTAGATGCGCTTCAGGACAATCGAGCCAATACTGTAGCCGGCGCCAAAAGAAGAGAGCACGCCTAGATCGCCGGGTTCGAAATCCTCGTTGTATTTCTTGAAGGCGATGACAGATCCCGCGGAAGACGTATTGGCATATTCGTCTAGGATAGTTGGTGATTCTTCATCGCTGGGCTCCCGGCCCAAGACCTTCTTCGCTATCAACTCATTCATGTTCTTATTGGCCTGGTGTAGCCATATGCGTTTTAGCGAGTCGGGCTCGATTTCCATTTTGGTAAGCTGCTGTGTGATCTGCTCAGCAACAGCAGGGCAAACTTCGCGGAAGACTTTGCGGCCTTCCTGCACAAATAACTTATCTACCTGACCCACGCCTTCTTCGGTTGCTCGGTTCAGGAATCCAAAGTTGTTGCGTATGTTGTTTGTGTAAATGGTTTGCAGCTTAGTGTCTAAAATCTCGAACGCATGGTCTGATCGGCAATGCTCGGCAGACTCAATCACGACAGCTGTTGCGACATCGCCAAAGATGAAGTGCGAGTCACGATCGCGGAAGTTCAGGTGTCCGGTGCATATTTCTGGGTTGACCATCAAGACGCGGCGGGCATTACCTGACACGACCATGTCGTACGCTTGCTGAATGCCAAAGGTGGCAGAGGAGCAGGCGACGTTCATATCGAAGGCAAAGCCCTTAATGCCCAACTCCGCTTGTACCTCAATGGCCATTGCTGGGTAGGCGCGCTCCATGTTTGATGCAGCGACAAGTACAGCGTCAATATCATCGGCAATGACATTGGCCTGTTCCATGGCTTGTTTCGCCGCAGCCACACCAATTTCACACATAACCGAGGGTTCATCGTTAGAGCGAGGCTCCAGCCTTGGCATCATGCGCATGGGATCAACGATGCCCGTTTTATTCATAACGAAGCGCGATTTAATGCCCGAAGCTTTTTCTATGAACTCGACGTTCGAGTGACCTTTAGGCTCCATCTCGCCTGCCGCGATCGCGTCGGCATGCTCCGCATTGTAGTGGTCAACCCAGGCGTTGAAAGACTCTACGAGCTCCTGGTTGCTCACGCTCTCAGCAGGGGTAAACAGACCCGCCCCTGAAATGACTACCCGCGTGTTACCGGCTTGCATTATCGATTCTCAACAGGGACGAAATCGCGCGCTTCATAGCCAGTGTATAGCTGCCGCGGACGACCGATACGGTAGCTGCCGCCAATCATTTCGTTCCAGTGCGCGACCCAACCCACGGTTCGACCGACAGCAAAGATCACGGTGAACATGGAAGTTGGAATTCCCAACGCCTTAAGGATGATGCCGGAGTAGAAATCAACGTTAGGATAGAGCTTCTTCTCGATGAAGTAGGGATCGCTGAGTGCAATTTCTTCAAGTCGTTTTGCGATTTCAAGGTTCTCATCCTGAATGCCTAGCTCAGCCAACACTTCGTCGGCAGCCTGCTTCATGACTTTCGCCCGCGGGTCGAAATTCTTATACACGCGGTGGCCAAAGCCCATCAAACGGAAGGGATCATTCTTGTCTTTTGCGCGGGCAACGAATTCATCAATTCTGGATACATCACCGATTTCGTCGAGCATCTTCACAACCGCCTCGTTGGCGCCGCCATGTGATGGGCCCCAGAGCGCTGCAATGCCTGCGGCAATACAAGCGAAGGGGTTTGCTTGCGACGAGCTTGCCAGTCGAACCGTTGATGTCGATGCATTTTGTTCGTGGTCCGCATGCAACAGAAAGATGCGGTCCATGGCACGCGCAAGGGTTGGCGAAATCACGCTGGGTTCGCAAGGGTTGCCGAACATCATGTGCAGGAAGTTAGCCGAGTAATCAAGGTCATTGCGCGGATACATGAAGGGCTGACCAATTGAAAACTTGTAACTCATCGCGGCAATGGTCGGCATTTTCGCAATCAGTCTGAACGCAGCAACCTCACGGTGGTAAGGGTCTGAGATGTCAGTCGAGTCGTGGTAGAACGCCGACAGCGCGCCTACGACGCCGCACATGATTGCCATGGGGTGTGCGTCACGACGAAACCCATTGAAGAACGTTCGAATTTGCTCATGCACCATGGTGTGGTTAGTCACCATGTCCACGAAGGCTTTTTTCTCTCCCGTATTCGGCAGCTCGCCGTTAAGAAGTAGGTAGCAAGTCTCGAGGTAATCAGATTGCTCTGCGAGCTGCTCAATAGGGTAGCCCCGGTGCAAAAGAACGCCTTTCTCGCCATCAATAAATGTAATTTTAGATTCGCAAGACGCGGTTGATGTAAAGCCGGGGTCAAAGGTGAAGTGGCCCTGAGACGTCAGCTTTGCCACATCGATAACGTCGGGCCCCAGTGAGCCTTCATAGACAGGTAAGTCGATGTCTAGCGTGCTGTTATCGCTTTGCGGAATGGAAAGCGTTGCTGTCTTGCCTGTCATTACGTGTCCCCCGACCTCGTTTTTTGTGGCGCTACTTTAACGGCGCCTTTTGAATCTCCTTATTTTACAACATTGCGGAGATAAAACACGACAGATGGACACAGTTTGCGAGATGAATTTGTCAGTAGCGGAGTGACTACATATACTCACGCCTCGAATTCAGACCACTCGATTGCTCTGGGGGCTATTAAGTGAAACCACGCGGCAGCAAGGACAACCGTCCTGTCAATCTCGATATCAGTATCATCAAACTTCCAGTAACAGCGTATGCCTCTATTTCGCATCGTGTCACCGGAGTTCTGTTGTTTGTGTCCAGCGTTTTTCTCGTCTGGGCGCTAGATGCCAGTCTCTCCTCGGAAGAGAGCTTCAATCAATTGGGCACGCTACTCTCGAGCACAGGCGCTAAGGCCGCGCTGTGGGCGTTTCTCGTGATCTTCAGTTATCACGCGCTGGCAGGTATTCGCCATCTCATTATGGACATGGGCATCGGTGAAGACTTCAAAGGTGGTGCATTGGGCGCGCGCATCTTATTTGCTGCATCCGCTTTGGCTGCAGTCGCATGGGGGATTGTCTTGTGGTAACTCAGGTCACTAGCTTTAGTCGCAATGGCTTATCTGACTGGCTGATACAGCGCGTTAGTTCGCTCATCCTGCTCGCATATTTTTTGTTTATTGGTGTCCAGATAGCCACTGGGATTGACTACAATTCGTGGCGTGCGCTTCACGACACGACGGCAATGAAGGTATTTACCTTGCTCGCGATCGGGGCATACGTGTCGCACGCATGGATCGGTTTGTGGACTGTATTCACGGACTACCTGACCGAGTACATGCTCGGGTCCATCGGTAACGTCGTGCGTCCCGTGTTGCAAATTGCAGTCGTGCTGGCGCTTGTGGTCTACGCGATCTGGGTAATACAAGTAATTTGGGGTTAAGCCTCGCGACAGCGAGGTGTTGGGAGAAACAAAGAGATGCGAACTATCTCGTTTGATGGAGTCATCGTTGGTGGTGGTGGTGCAGGTATGCGTGCGGCACTCCAGCTGGCTCAGTCTGGTTATAAAACAGCCGTCATTTCAAAGGTATTTCCGACGCGCTCACACACGGTGAGTGCGCAAGGCGGTATTACGTGTGCCATTGCAAGTTCTGATCCACAGGACGATTGGCGTTGGCACATGTACGACACCGTAAAAGGCAGTGACTACATTGGTGATCAGGATGCCATCGAGTACATGTGCTCGGTTGGCCCAGAGGCGATCTTTGAGCTCGAGCACATGGGGTTGCCGTTCTCGCGAACAGAGGAAGGTCGTATTTATCAGCGACCCTTCGGTGGGCAGTCAAAGAATTTCGGTGAAGGCGGCCAGGCGGCGCGAACGTGTGCGGCGGCTGACCGTACCGGTCATGCATTGCTTCACACGCTTTATCAGAACAACGTCAAGAACGAGACCGTATTCTTCAATGAGTGGTTCGCGACTGATCTTGTTAAGAATCAGGACGGTGCCGTAGTCGGTGTTATTGCGATCTGTATTGAGACCGGCGAGACCGTCTATGTGAAATCCAAAGCAACCGTTTTCGCTACGGGTGGTGCGGGCCGCATCTACGCGTCTACGACGAATGCACACATTAACACTGGTGATGGCGTGGGTATGGCCCTCAGAGCAGGCGTGCCGGTTCAGGATATGGAAATGTGGCAGTTCCACCCAACGGGTATCTACGGCGCAGGCACCCTGGTTACCGAGGGTTGTCGTGGTGAGGGTGGTTACCTGATTAATGCTGACGGTGAGCGCTTTATGGAGCGCTATGCGCCAAATGCGAAAGATTTGGCAGGTCGTGACGTAGTCGCACGCTCGATGATTCTTGAGATTCTCGAAGGTCGCGGTTGTGGTCCTGATGGTGACCACGTGAAGCTGAAGCTCGATCACCTCGGAGAGGAGGTTCTTGAGTCTCGCTTGCCAGGTATCTGTGAGTTGTCGCGCACGTTTGCTCATGTTGATCCGGTCAAAGAGCCAATTCCTGTGGTACCTACCTGCCATTACATGATGGGTGGTATTCCCACGAACATTCATGGGCAGGCGCTGACCGTCGATGCGGCCGGTGATGACCAAGTGATTCCTGGCCTGTACGCTTGTGGTGAGGTCGCTTGTGTATCTGTTCACGGTGCAAACCGACTAGGCGGTAACTCGTTGCTGGATCTGGTGGTATTTGGTCGTGCCTCCGGCTTGTTCATCGAGGATGCGTTGCGACAGGGTATAGAAATGCGTGATGCCTCGGTGACTGACATCGAATCGGCGAATGAGCGTCTGGTGTCGCTGAATGAGCGTAACGATGGTGAGAACGTTTCGGCGTTGCGTAAAGAGCTACAGGGCGTCATGCAGAACTACTTTGGTGTCTTCCGAAAGGGTGAGTTCATGCAAGAAGGCATCAAGAAACTCGATGACCTTAAACAGCGCATTGATAACGTGAAGCTGGAAGATAAGAGTAACGCGTTCAACACGGCGCGTGTCGAGTGTCTCGAATTGCAGAATCTGTTTGAAACAGCTGAAGCGACCGCTATCGTTGCGGAGGCGCGTAAAGAGAGTCGTGGTGCGCATGCGAGAGAGGACTTCACCGAGCGGAATGATGACGAGTGGCTGTGTCACTCGATTTATCACCGTGAGGGTCGTGCAGTCAGCAAGCGTTCGGTCAACTTTACCCCTAAAACTGTCGATACTTTCCAGCCGAAAGTTCGCACCTACTAATCTGCGAGGAGATACGTGATGTTGCAGGTCAGTGTTTACCGTTTTAATCCAGAATCTGATGCGGCTCCACAGATGCAGGAGTATCAGGTTGAAACGGGCGGCAAGGATTTAATGGTTCTGGATGTGCTCGAGATGATCAAAGCCGAGCATGATGCGAGTGTGACCTATCGGCGCAGTTGCCGAGAGGGTGTCTGTGGTTCGGATGGTCTGAATATCAACGGAAAGAACGGTCTTGCGTGTATTACGCCATTATCTGACGCCGTAAAGAAGAACAAGCTTGTGATTCGCCCGTTACCCGGCTTGCCTGTTGTGCGGGATCTTGTGGTCGATATGAGCCTGTTCTACGCACAATACGAGAAGATCGAGCCGTATCTGCAGAATAATTCGCCAGCGCCAGCAATCGAGCGTTTGCAAACTCCTGAGGACAGAGCAAAGCTTGATGGTCTTTACGAGTGCATACTCTGCGCTTGTTGCTCTACAAGCTGCCCCTCTTTCTGGTGGAATCCGGATCGGTTCGTTGGTCCTGCCGGCTTGCTACAGGCCTATCGGTTCTTGGCGGATAGTCGCGACCAGGCGACGGACGAGCGTCTGGCGAAGCTTGATGATCCCTTTAGTGTTTTCCGATGCCACGGGATTCAAAACTGTGTGAATGTCTGTCCAAAAGGCCTCAATCCTACGCGTGCCATTGGCCACATTCGTACGATGCTCCTGAATCGAGCTGCTTGATTTTAATTAAGTTATATAAACTATAACTAAAATTCATATTACGTAAAATTAACGCCGCTTTTGCGGCTTTTTTTGTGTCAAAAAGCTCTGAAAGCATGGGAAAAACACTGTGTTGGGAGTAAGATATTCCTCCAGATGCAGTGACACATACCAAACAATAAGTCGCTGCAGATGACTTCGGGGGAAGTGTGCATGGCAAAGTCGATAGACCTGCCCAGCATGGAGCAGCAACGAAGTACGTCTCACCTCTCAGGTGGAAACGCCGCCTATGTAGAGGACTTGTACGAGGCGTACTTGAAGGATCCAAATGAAGTGCCGCCGGAGTGGCGCGATTACTTTGATCGTTTACCACGCGTTGAGACGCGTACGGCGAGTCTGAGAGATTTGCCGCACTCTGTATTGCGTGCCCAGTTTGCGCGTATCAGTAAAATGCGGGTGCGGACGGAGGCAACTCGTAGCCAGGACTCTCAAGCGACAGAGTACGAGCGTAAGCAGGTTCGCGTTGTTCAAATGATCTCTGCTTACAGGCAGCGCGGGCACCAGAAGGCAACACTAGACCCTCTATCCCTTCATCCGCGTTCGCCAGTACCTGATTTAGAGCTTGAGTTTCATGAATTGTCGGAGGCGGACCTAGATACAGTATTCCAGGTTGGCAGCCTCTATATTGGTAAAGCCGATGCCTCGCTGGCTGAAATCCGAGCCGCCTTGGAAAAGACCTACTGCAACACCATTGGCGCCGAGTTCATGCATATCGTGAACACCGATGAGCGCCATTGGATTATGAGTCGCATGGAGTCGGTGCGCGGAGCGCCCGCCCTCGATAGAGAAGGGCGGATCTCAATTTTGCGACGTCTTATTAAGGCGGAAGGACTAGAAAAGTCCCTCGCATCAAAATACCCAGGCACAAAGCGCTTTGGTTTGGAAGGCGGCGAAAGTCTTATTCCCATGATGTCCGAGGCGATACAGCGTATTGGTGGCTATGGTGCCAAAGAAGTGGTTATCGGGATGGCTCACCGGGGGCGCCTCAACCTCTTAGTCAATATCTTGGGTAAAAACCCGAGCGAATTGTTCGACGAATTCGAAGGTCGCGCGTCCTACTTTGGCTCTGGCGATGTGAAATACCATCAGGGCTTTTCATCCAATATTATGACGCCAGGTGGTGAGGTACACCTTGCGCTGGCCTTTAACCCATCACACTTGGAAATCGTTTCACCTGTGGTGGAAGGCTCCGTGCGAGCGCGCCAGGACCGTCGAGAGGACCGTCATGGCGATACCGTCGTGCCGATTGTGATCCACGGCGATGCGGCATTTGCAGGTCAAGGTGTTGTCATGGAGACCTTCCAGATGTCCCAGACCCGCGGGTATAAGACCGGCGGCACCTTGCACATTGTCATAAACAACCAGGTAGGCTTTACGACCAGCCGGCAGGAAGATGCGCGCTCAACCGAGTACTGTACTGACATCGCGAAGATGGTTCAGGCGCCTATATTCCACGTTAACGGGGATGACCCTGAAGCGGTTGTTTTTGTCACCCAGCTGGCGGTCGACTACCGCAATCAGTTCAAGAAAGACGTCGTCATTGACCTCGTCTGTTACCGACGTCGCGGGCACAACGAAGCTGACGAGCCGTCCGTAACACAGCCGATGATGTATGCAACCATCAAGCAGCATGCCTCCACGCGTGATTTATACGCGCAGCGCTTGATTAGTGAGGATGTTCTGACGGCTGAAGAAGACGCGGCATTGATGGAGCGTTACCGTGAGTCGCTCGATCGCGGAGAGCCTCTGGTAACGCAGCTCGTGATGGAGCCCAACACGAATTTATTCGTCGACTGGAAGCCGTATTTGGGCCACAGCTGGGACATGGCCTGTGATACCTCGATCGAAACAGCGAGCCTGCGCGAGCTGGCCGAATTGATGGGCACGATACCGGATGGATTTGCGCTCCAGCGTCAGGTGAAAAAGTTACTCGAGGATCGCGGGAAAATGGCGGCGGGAGCGCTAGAAATCAACTGGGGCTTTGCTGAGAACATGGCCTACGCGACACTGCTTGCTGACGGTTACCCTGTCAGAATGACAGGGCAGGATGTCGGGCGAGGCACTTTCTCCCACAGACACGCGGTCTTACACGCTCAGAACAAGCATGAGGCGTATATTCCGCTGCAGCACCTCTCTGAGCAGCAAGCTGAGTTCAATATTTACGATTCTCTTTTGTCGGAAGAGGCGGTATTGGCGTTTGAGTACGGATACGCCACGACATCACCAACAGGCTTGGTCATTTGGGAGGCTCAGTTTGGTGACTTTGCCAACGGTGCCCAGGTAGTGATCGATCAGTTCATCACCAGCGGTGAATACAAGTGGGCTCGTTTGTGTGGATTAACCATGTTGTTGCCTCACGGTTATGAGGGGCAGGGGCCGGAACACTCATCTGCACGTCTCGAGCGTTACCTTCAGTTGTCGGCTCAAGAAAATATACAGGTCTGTGTCCCAAGCACGCCGGCACAGGTGTTCCACATGTTGCGTCGTCAAGCTGTAAGACCGTTGCGCAAGCCACTGATCGTTATGTCGCCGAAGAGCTTGTTGCGACACAAAAGTGCCGTATCTACGTTGGATGAGCTTGCTAATGGCCAATTCCAGCCTGTGATCGACGACCCCTATGTCACTGACAAGACAGCAGTAACGCGGGTTGTCTTGTGCTCAGGCAAGGTCTACTACGACCTCGACGCAGCTCGGGACGATCGCGGCGCAGATCATGTTGCCCTTATTCGGGTTGAGCAGCTCTACCCATTGCCCGAGGCACAATTGAAGGAAATTCTGGGCACCTACTCAAGAGAGGCGAGCGTCGTATGGTGTCAGGAAGAGCCCATGAACCAGGGGGCGTGGTACTCGATCCAGGATGCCATGCGACGGCTGGTCTCACTGGCGATGTTTGGTGCGGAGCTCCGCTATGTCGGACGAACTCCGTCGGCATCTGTTTCCGCAGGCTACACCGCATTGCACGTGCAAGAACAAGAAACATTTATTTCAGCGGCTCTGGGGTGAAGAACTGACTAAGACGCAGTAAAACGGACGATTATCATGAAAATAGAAATCAAAGCGCCGGCATTTCCTGAATCAGTAGCTGACGGAGAAGTATCTCTGTGGCACAAGCAGGAAGGCGATTTTATTCAGCGAGATGAGTTGTTGGTTGAAATCGAGACCGACAAAGTCGTAATGGAAGTGGTTGCTCCCGAGGCGGGCCGGCTGGATCGCATCTTAGTCGATGTTGGAAACACCATTGAAAGTGAGGCGCTCCTTGCTGAGTTAACGCCTGGCGAGGCAACAGAAACTTTCGAGGCCTCGTCGACACCCGCCACGGTGGAAACAACCGAGGTAGCTGTACCCATGGGGCCAGCGGCACGCCAGCTGGTTGAGGAGCATGGACTGGATGCCAGTGCCATCAAAGGAACGGGAAAAGACGGAAGAATCAACAAGGAAGACGTGTTGGCTCATATGGCTGACCAAGCCCCCGCACCGGCACCTCAGCCCGCGCCACAACCCGCGGCGACGGCAGCGCCTGGGGAAAGTACTGTTTTACAAGGGCCCACGAGTGAGCGTATTGAGCGGCGTGTTCCTATGACACGAATGCGGGCACGCATTGCTGAGCGTTTGCTGTCCGCAACGCAGCAAACCGCCATGCTGACAACCTTTAACGAAGTGGATATGGCACCTCTCATGCGATTGCGGTCGCAATACAAAGATCAGTTTGAGAAAACACACAACGGAACCCGTCTTGGCTTCATGGGCTTCTTCGTCAGAGCCTGTTGCGAGGCGTTGAAGCGTTTCCCCGAGGTCAATGCGTCAATTGATGGTAACGATGTGGTCTACCATGGGTACCAAGACATCGGTGTTGCCGTTTCAACAGAGGACGGTCTTGTAGTGCCCGTCCTGCACGATGCTGACTTTATGAGCATTGCCGACGTCGAAGCCGCGATTCGAGATTTGGGCCTAAAGGCGCGCGATAAGAAGCTCACGATCGATGAAATGACGGGTGGCACGTTCACCGTATCTAATGGTGGCGTCTTTGGCTCTCTGCTCTCCACGCCGATTCTTAATCCGCCTCAAACAGCGATTCTTGGGATGCACACGATTAAAGATCGTCCCGTTGCAGTCGATGGAGAGGTTGTCATTCGTCCAATGATGTATCTCGCTCTCTCCTACGATCACCGTCTCATCGACGGTAAAACAGCCGTTCAGTTCTTGGTGACGGTGAAGGAGTTAATCGAGGATCCATCACGCATCTTGCTCCAGCTGTAAGGAGGATTATCAAATATGAGCGATTCATACGATGTAGTAGTTATCGGTTCGGGACCTGCCGGCTATGTCTGTGCCATCAAGTGTGCGCAGCTTGGTTTGAACACCGCGGTCGTCGAATCATGGGCCGATCCAAAGGGAAAGCCGGTGTTTGGTGGTACTTGTCTGAATGTTGGTTGCATACCGTCGAAGGCGCTGCTGGATAGCTCGCACAAGTTTACAGAAGCCCGCGATCACTTCTCGGTGCACGGAATCGATGTGGGTGCGCCTGCCATTGATGTCGCGGGAATGATGAAGCGAAAAGACAAGATTGTGACTCAGCTAACGGGTGGTGTTTCTTCACTGCTACAGCATAACGGGGTCACTGTCGCGCAAGGAAATGGCAAGCTACTCTCTGGGCGCAACGTTGAGGTCACTGCAGCAGACGGCCAGAAAGCGGTGCTTTCCGCTGCAAACGTAGTCCTCGCCTCGGGTTCAGAGCCCGTCACCATTCCGCCTGCACCGACCGATGATGCGGTCATTGTCGACAGCACGGGCGCATTAACCTTTGATGAGGTCCCTAGGCGACTTGGCGTTATCGGCGCCGGTGTTATTGGGCTCGAGTTGGGGAGTGTATGGGGCCGATTAGGCTCAGAGGTCGTGTTGTTTGAGGCGCTCGACACTTTCCTACCAATGATGGATGCGCAAGTTAGCAAGGAAGCCGCTAAGGTCTTCAAAAAGCAAGGCCTCGATATTCGATTGAATGCGCTTGTCACCGGCACTAGCCTCAAGAAAGGCGCGGTTACTGTGACTTTCACCGAAAAGGGCGAGGAAAAGTCGGCCGAATTCGATCGCCTGATTGTTGCGGTAGGGCGTCGCCCACGTACCAAAGACCTTTTCTCGAGCGACTCCGGCGTCACTATGGATGAACGAGGGTTTGTTTTCGTAAATGACTACTGCGCTACCGAAGCGCCTGGCGTGTGGGCCATCGGCGATATCGTTCGCGGGCCTATGCTGGCGCACAAGGGGTCTGAAGAGGGCGTTATGGTTGCGGAGCGCATCCATGGGAAGCTTGTTCAGCTCAATTATGAGTGCGTCCCATCGATTATTTACACGCATCCTGAGATAGCGGCCGTAGGTAAGACCGAGCAGGAGCTCAAGGCAGAGGGTATTGATTACAAAGCAGGCTCATTCCCATTTGCGGCCATTGGTCGAGCGCTAGCGAGCGGTGAGACTGACGGATTTGTAAAGATCATTGCGGATGCAAAGACAGACAGAATTCTGGGGGCACATGCGATTGGGCCGTCTGCCGCCGACTTGGTGCAGCAAATGGTCATCACCATGGAGTTTGGTGGCAGCGCAGAGGATGTTCAGTTAATGGTATTTGGGCACCCAACCATGTCTGAAGCGGTTCATGAAGCGGCGCTAGCCGTCGATGGCATGGCGATCCACATGCCGAATCGTAAGCGACGATAACAAACTTCAAATCCCCGATTTGCGAGGATCGGGGTCGGGGCTGTGCTAAGCGCAGTCCTCGTAAACTCACAAAGGGGGATGTATGAACTTGCACGAATATCAGGGCAAGGCGCTCTTCGCAGAATACCGTTTACCCGTTTCTGTTGGTCAGGCTGTCGATACGCCTGACGCTGCTGAAGCGGCTGCAAAGGCAATTGGGGGCGACAAATGGGTTGTGAAGGCACAGGTTCACGCCGGTGGACGTGGAAAAGCGGGTGGCGTCAAACTTGTCGACTCACCGGCTGAGGCGCGCGCCTTTGCGGAGAGCTGGCTGGGTAAAAACTTGGTCACCTACCAAACTGATGCCAACGGCCAGCCAGTTTCCAAGATTCTGGTAGAGACATGCACTGATATCGCTGATGAGCTTTACTTGGGTGCTGTTGTTGATCGCTCGACTCGACGCATTGTCTTCATGGCGTCCACTGAAGGTGGCGTTGAAATCGAGAAAGTAGCGGAAGAAACGCCTGAAAAGATCCTCAAAGCTACCATCGATCCGCTCGTAGGACCTCAGCCATACCAAGGTAGAGAGCTGGCGTTCAAGCTAGGTCTGAAGGGTCAGCAAATTAAGCAGTTTGTAAGTATTTTCAATGGCTTAGCCACTTTGTTTAAAGAGAAGGATCTCGCGTTGATCGAGGTTAACCCTTTGGTAATTACCGATGAGGGAAACCTTCACTGTCTCGACGCCAAGGTTGTGGTGGATTCCAATGCCATGTACCGGCACAAAGACCTTCAGGCGATGCACGATCCGTCTCAGGAAGATGAGCGTGAAGCAGCCGCTGCCGCGTGGGAGCTCAACTACGTGGCGCTCGAGGGCAATATTGGCTGCATGGTCAACGGTGCAGGCCTCGCCATGGGCACGATGGATATTGTGAAGTTGCACGGTGGCCAGCCCGCTAACTTCCTTGACGTGGGTGGCGGTGCAACCAAAGAGCGCGTTACTGAGGCATTCAAGATCATTTTGAGTGATGAAAACGTTCAAGCGGTACTCATCAACATCTTTGGTGGCATCGTTCGCTGTGATCTCATTGCCGAAGGTGTTATCGGCGCGGTCAACGAGGTCGGTGTTGAAGTCCCCGTCGTGGTGCGACTTGAGGGCAACAACGCTGAGCTTGGAAGAGAGGTGCTCGCCGAGAGCGGTCTAAACATTATTGCAGCTACGAGCCTCACCGATGCGGCTCAGCAGGTGGTTGCTGCTGCTGGAGGTGCTGCATGAGCATTCTGATTAACAAAGATACCCGTGTTATTTGTCAGGGTTTTACGGGATCACAGGGCACATTCCACTCGGAGCAGGCAATTGCTTACGGCACCCAAATGGTGGGTGGTGTAACGCCCGGAAAAGGCGGGCAAGAGCATCTCGGACTTCCTGTCTTCGACACCGTGAGTGATGCAGTATCACAGACAGGTGCCAATGCTTCCGTGATCTACGTACCAGCACCGTTCTGTAAGGACTCGATTCTTGAGGCCGCTAATGCGGGCGTCGAATTGATTGTTTGCATTACGGAAGGTATTCCAACGCTGGATATGTTGGATGCTAAAGTGCGTTGTGACGAGCTGGGTGTTCGACTGATTGGACCCAACTGTCCCGGTGTCATCACACCAGGAGAGTGCAAGATAGGCATCATGCCGGGTCATATTCACCTTCCAGGCCGAGTCGGAATCGTGTCTCGATCGGGTACGTTGACCTACGAGGCAGTGAAGCAAACCACCGATGCTGGCTTTGGGCAGTCAACTTGTGTTGGTATTGGCGGCGATCCGATTCCTGGCTCCAACTTCATCGATATCTTGGCCCTGTTTCAGGAAGATGACGCGACCGAATCGATTGTCATGATTGGCGAAATCGGCGGTTCTGCCGAGGAAGAAGCTGCGGCATTTATCAAAGAGAACGTAACTAAGCCTGTTGTGTCGTATATCGCAGGTGTTACTGCACCAAAAGGGAAGCGCATGGGACACGCCGGTGCGATTATCTCGGGTGGTAAGGGCACTGCAGATGAGAAGTTTGCAGCCCTCGAGGATGCTGGCGTGCGGACTGTTCGCTCGCTCGCTGATATCGGTACTGCAATGGCTGAGATCACCGGTTGGTAAGGTTTAATACCTGCTGTTCTGAAAGCCCGCCATTGCGGGCTTTTTTGTGCCCTCGAGTAGCATTTTTTATCTCCAGCGCTTGAAATCGAGAGGCTTTCACCCCATCTGGTGATCATGAAGAAATGACAGGAGCCAATAATGTCTTCCAAGCAAACTATGGGATTTCAGACCGAAGCAAAGCGACTGCTTCAGTTGATGATTCATTCGCTTTATTCAAACCGCGAAATTTTCCTTCGCGAACTTATTTCGAATGCGTCGGATGCCATTGATAAGAGGCGGTTTGCAGCTATCGAAGACAGCGCTCTTGATGTGGGCGGCGAGGGCTATGAAATTCGCGTCGATGTCGATGAAACAGCCAAGACCCTCTCTATTAGCGACAACGGTATTGGCATGTCGCGCGACGATATTATCGATAACCTCGGCACGATCGCGAAGTCGGGAACCGCTGCGTTCATGGAGCAACTCAGTGGTGATCAGCAGAAAGACAGCCAACTGATCGGTCAGTTTGGCGTTGGCTTTTATTCCTCCTTTATTGTCGCCGACTGTGTTGAGGTTATTTCCCGAAAAGCGGGAGAGCCTTCGGCCACGCGCTGGGAGTCCACGGGTGAGGATGAATTCGATATTGACGAGGCGGAACGAGACGCACCGGGTACCACAGTTGTGCTCCATCTGGGCGGCGAATCACACGAGTTTGCCTCGCCCTGGCGAGTCAGAAGCGTTATTAAAAAATATTCTGATCACATCTCTGTGCCTGTATTGATGCTTGAGCAAGCGATGCCCAAGAGTGAGGACGACGAGACCGAATCCGAGACGCCCGAGCCTCAGTGGGAGCGCATTAACGAAGCCAAGGCGCTTTGGACGCGTAGCCGCTCCGATGTGAGTGATGATGAATACAAGGAGTTCTACCGTCATGTTTCCAGCGACTACCAGGATCCACTGAGCTGGAGCCATAACCGGGTTGAAGGAAAGCTCGATTACACCTCGCTGTTATACATCCCGAGTCAGGCGCCGTTCGATCTGTGGAATCGGGAGGGTGCGCGTGGTCTTAAGCTCTACATTCAGCGAACCTTCATCATGGACGATGCAGAGCAGTTTTTGCCGCTCTATCTGCGTTTTGTGAAGGGCGTTCTGGATTCACAGGACTTACCACTCAATATTTCGAGGGAAATTTTGCAGCAGAGCTCGCAGGTCGACTCGTTGCGAAACGCGGTCACAAAGCGTGTCCTCGACATGTTGAGCAAGCTGGCAAAGTCGGACGAGGAAAAGTATCAGTCGTTCTGGGATGTCTTTGGCAACGTGCTGAAAGAGGGTCCGGGAGAGGACTTCGCGAATCGGGAAAAGATCGCAGAACTCATGCGATTTGCATCGACACACACCGATGAGTCGATACAGAACGTCTCCTTGAAGCAATACGTTGAACGCATGCAAGACGGTCAAGACGCCATTTATTATGTGGTCGCTGATAACCATGTAACCGCTAAAAATAGCCCGCACATTGAGGTATTCCGCAAGAAAGGCATTGAAGTGCTGCTCTTATCCGACCGTATTGATGATTGGTTGATGGGGCACCTTAACGAGTTCGACGGGAAGGCACTGAAGGACATCGCCAAAGGTGAACTGGACCTCGGCGAGAGCACCGAAGAGGAAAAAGCCGAGTTAGAAGCGGCTAAAACCGAGAACGAGGGACTGTTAGAGCGATTGAAAGGCGCCCTTGACGGTCGTGTCAGCGAGGTTCGTCCCACGCTCAGGCTCACCGACTCACCGGCCTGTCTGGTTGTGGGCGAGCATGAGCTCGGCGCACAGATGCGCCGCATTCTGGAAGCGGCAGGCCAGGAGTTGCCTGATAGCGAGCCGATTCTCGAGGTCAATACATCCCATGGACTGGTTAAGCGAATGGATGGAGAGCAGGACGAAGATCGCTTCGCCGATCTCGCGCTAATTCTGCTTGACCAAGCTACGCTGGCGCAGGGTTCCCAGTTAGATGACCCCGCGAGCTACGTGGCTCGGATGAACAAACTTCTGGTTGAGATGAGCGCCTAGCGTGCTCCTCACGCTGTGGCGCCATGGTGAGGCGGCTTATAGCCGCCCGGATTCTCAGCGCCAGTTAACTGAGCGGGGAGTCCAACATGTGCGGGCGATGGTGGGCCTCTACCGGTCGCTGTGTCTGCAACGAGGGCTGGGTATGCCGACTGTGTGTACTCATAGTCCCTATGTCAGAACGAAACAGACAGCCAGTCTGATTGCGAGCGAGTTGAGTCTTCCAGATGTTGTATCGCAAGAGCTATTGGCGCCAGGTCAACCCGATTACGTATCAGGTGACTACCTCTCGGAAGAATCGGGACACCAGTTGGTCGTTGGGCATCAGCCCTATCTTTCTGAGTTTATTGATGTATGGTGCGACACCTCAGCGCATACCAGCGTTTCGCCCAGTGGTTTTGCCATCATCGAATTAACCGCGCCGTGCCGCGGCGGGGGCGAGCTCCTTTATCACGCACCCGAGGGATACCCGCAGTGAATGACCAGCCAACTGACGTTGCGTTTGAAACCGACGGACTCACCTATCGCGGATTGGCCTGGGGCGATACGAGAAAACCCTTGGTTTTTGCGATCCACGGATGGCTGGACAATGCGCTCAGTTTTGCGGTGCTTGCGCCCCTCCTTACCAACTACCGAGTGATATCGATCGACCTGTCAGGTCATGGCTTGAGCAGCCACCGATCTGCAGATGCGAACTATCATATTTGGGATGATATCCCCCAGCTGATGGCAGTCATTGATCAACTGGATGTGAGTGGAGCGCATATTGTCGGTCACAGTCGTGGCGCCGCCGTGGCAGGCATGTTGGCGGTAGCCCTAGATGAGCGCTGCCTCAGCCTGACTATGCTCGATGGCATGATCTCACGCTCATTTGAAAACGATAACGGGGCTGAGCTTTTTCGTACGTCTTTGGCGGAACGTACAAAGTACATGGCGCGACCTCCCCGTATTTTTGAATCGGTAGAGCAGTTCATTGATTCACGCTCGCGATACGGTTTCACCCGTGAGAACGCCGAGGTGCTGGTACCGCGGGCATTACGCCTAGTTGATGAGGGGTGGCTTCTGTTGAGCGACCCCAAACTGTTTGGTAGCAGTACCATCAAGATGTCAGAGGAAACATCAGATTCTCTCTATCGGGCCATGAACTTTCCGGTGGCTGCGATCACGGGAGATACGGGTTTCTTCACGAGTGACGAAGCGCAGCAAAGAATTGCCGGCATCGCGAATTTTGCACCCAACTTCCACCAGCTGACCGTCCCAGGTCCTCACCATTTCCACATGGAGGGTGAGGTTGAATCACTGGCTAGCCTGTTGACTCGGTTCTTCGCGACAGGGGAGCTTGTTACCGACCTCTTAGAGCGGGCAAGTTAAGCAGCGACAGGAATTCCTCTCGCGTCTTCGCATCTTCACGGAATGAGCCGAGCATGGCCGACGTCTTGGTGACAGAGTTTTGTTTCTCTACACCTCGCATCATCATGCACATATGCTCGGCTTCAATGATAACGCCAACGCCTTCCGCACCGGTTACTTCGCGGATTGATTCAGCGATTTGCAGCGTGAGTTGCTCTTGAATTTGAAGGCGCCTAGCAAACATGTCGACAATCCGAGCCACTTTTGAGAGATCCAGTACTTTGCCCTGTGGCAGGTAGGCGACGTGGCAACGACCAACGAAGGGGAGTAAGTGGTGCTCGTACAGCGAGTAAAGCTCGATATCTTGTACTAGAACCATCTCACTGGAATCACTTGGGAACAGCGCATCGTTAGTGACGGTCTTTAAGTCCTGATGATAGCCATGAGTTAAAAACTTAAAGGCTTCTGACGCTCTTTTCGGCGTGTCTTGAAGCCCGGGGCGCCGTAAATCCTCCCCAACTGCCTCAATTATTTTTTCCCAATGCTGTTCCATGCACCCCTCCCCAGGAATGCGCGAATGGTATCATGACTCCTCAATTTGAGGCTGAGCAGATGACGACATTTCGAGAGGTTTTGATCGATGCAGAAACTGAGCTTTTGGGGGCCGATCTCTTCTTTGGACATGGGTATGAATCAGCACATGATGAGGCTGTGGCCCTGGTACTAGCGGCAGCAGACTGCTCTTTGGTAGACACCAGTGCAGCCATCTTGGATACCGGGTATCCAGCCTTTGCATTGCAAAAACTACGCTCCTTTCTGATCGTCCGATGCGAGGAGCGTTTGCCTGTGGCCTATATCATCGGAGAAGCCTGGCTAGGCCACTTATGCTTCAAAAGTGACGCAAGGGCATTGGTCCCACGGTCACCTGTCGCTGAGCTCGTTCTGAACCAGTTCGAGCCCTGGTATCAAGGACCAGATCCGCAAGTCATCATCGATGTCTGCTGTGGTGGGGGCAGCCTCGGTATGCTCGCCAAGTCGCTGTTTCCATCGGCACAGGTGCTTCTGAGTGACCTCGACTCAGCTGCTTTGTCCCTGGCCTCTGAAAACAGCCAGATTCACGCCGTGGACGGCATTGTGCGAGGTGATTTGCTCTCGTGGTGTAGGTCCTCATGCGTCGACGTCATTATTGCTAACCCGCCGTATGTTGACGCAGATGATATGCGGGGACTGCCTGCAGAGTACCGACATGAACCCGGGCTGGCACTGGCAGGCGGTGACGATGGCCTCGATTTGGTGAGAGTCTTACTCGCTGACGCGGCTCGAATTCTTCGGCCCACAGGTCTTCTGATCCTCGAAGTGGGTAACAGTTTTGAAGCACTGGATGATTTATCGGAGCAGTTGCACCCGATTTGGGTGGAACTGCAGCAGGGCGGTCACGGGGTTGCCGTTTTTATGGCTCAGGATCTGGCACAATGGGCGGTATCGGAAGACACCACAAATCCAGTAGTGTCGGCAAAGTGAAAGTAGGGAAGTCACATGTCGGGTAATTCCTTCGGCCGTTTGTTTACAGTGACCACCTTTGGCGAAAGCCATGGGCTGGGCATAGGCTGCATCATAGACGGGTGTCCGCCAGGCCTTGAGTTGAGCGCGGCCGATTTACAACCCGATTTAGATCGGCGTAAGCCAGGCACCTCCCGTTTCACAACCCAACGTAAAGAGCCCGATGAAGTTCAAATTCTGTCAGGTGTCTTCGAAGGTCGAACAACGGGAACGCCCATTGGTCTTTTGATCATGAATACTGATCAAAAGTCGAAGGATTACAGCAAGATCAAAGACGTGTTTCGTCCAGCGCATGCGGATTACACCTACCAACAAAAGTATGGTGCACGTGATTATCGTGGTGGAGGTCGATCCTCCGCGCGGGAGACCGCAATGAGAGTCGCCGCGGGCGCTGTTGCCAAAAAGTGGTTAAAGGAACGCTACGGGGTGTCGATTCGAGGCTGCCTCAGTGCGTTGGGACCACTTCAGGTATCGGAAACAGATTGGGATCTGGTTGAAACCAATCCGTTCTTTTGTGGTGATGCCGCGTTGATACCTGCGCTCGAGGACTACATGACCCAAATTCGGCGCGACGGGGACTCGATTGGTGCGAAACTAGAGATTGTTGCAGAAGGACTACCACCCGGTTGGGGCGAGCCTAT
Source organism: Halieaceae bacterium (assembly GCA_902547755.1). Lineage (GTDB taxonomy): Bacteria > Pseudomonadota > Gammaproteobacteria > Pseudomonadales > Halieaceae > Luminiphilus. The sequence goes on from CACCPA010000001.1 coordinate 203,249, forward strand.
TTTTGATCGTCTCGATGCTGATATCGCCTCTGCGATGATGGGGATCAATGCGGTGAAGGGTGTTGAGATCGGCGCTGGCTTTGCAGTCGTCAATCAGCGCGGGAGCGAACACCGTGACGAGCTGACAGCAGAGGGCTTTCTCAGTAATAACGCCGGAGGTGTATTGGGGGGAATCTCTAGCGGTCAGCCTATCAGTGTCGGGATAGCGCTCAAGCCGACCTCATCGATTCAGGTGCCAGGGCAATCCATAGACATCGATGGTAATGCCGCGGATGTTATTACCACCGGACGCCATGATCCTTGTGTGGGTTTGCGGGCCGTTCCCATAGCTGAGGCAATGTTGGCGCTGGTGCTAATGGATCACGCCCTTCGACATCGTGGACAGAATGCTGATGTGGTGTCTCCCACACCTGTTATCTAGTTGCGAGCGATGCTGAATCGGCGCTACATAAAAGCCTTACGCACGGCGACCCTAGGGGTATTGGCAACCTTGGCACTCATATGGGGCGCCGTCGATATCGTGGGTGTATCTGCTGAAGCACTGTGGGACTACGTCTGGCTCAGCATGCAAGGCGTTCTGCTCCTTATTGTGATAGCAGCGCCCGTTGCAGTGCTACTGCGTTTTATTCGCCGGCGCCCTTAGCTTTTTACCGACTCAATATCGATTTCAAGCGTCATTCGCTCTTCAATTCCATCGAGCCGGTCTCTGAGTTCTTCTAGACCAAAACCTGCCGGCGCACAGGTATCGAGTTCAGCAATGAATAACGGCTCGCCAGACCAGGCACCACTCTCTACGCGCGATGTGAAGTGCAAAATATTGACGTCGAGTTCGGCAAGCTCATGTGTGATTTCATACACGATCCCGGGTCGATTGGGGCCGGTGAGGGCGAGGTGTAAATTCGGTTCTATTTGAGGCTGTGACACAGCTTCTGTGATGTGTATGGCCAAGTCGGTATTGTCGTCTTCCTCGACCGCCTGGTTGATGGCCTGAAATCCTTCACTCGAAACGTGAACTAAAATCGCCCCCGCGAATGCGCCGCCAAGGCGTGTCAGCTCGCTCTGCTGCCAATCGCCGCCATGACTTTTGACCAATTCTGCCAGTGTCTCCACTAAGCCTGTTCGGTCAGCGCCCGCAAATGTGATGACATATTGTTGTTGCATGGATCCCCTTGGCCGCGCGTAGCGGTTATCATCTGGCATAACAATGTAGATGCCCTGTATACGCAGAAATCGAGATAGGAGTTGACTGTGAAAAGAATAAGCTTGGTGTTGCTCGCTCTAGTGTCCTCTTTGGCTTTTGCCGATGGTCACAAAGGTTTGGACTGGGATACCGCTTTGAGCGGAGATCATCGCTCTGAATCTAACCGTGGTCGGGACCAATACCGTCACCCGCGTGAAACGCTTGAGTTTTTTGGATTGTCGGCAGAGATGACCGTTTTGGAAGTCTCGCCCGGTGGTGGGTGGTACACGGAGGTGCTTGCGCCGCTTCTAAAGGATCATGGTCAATTGGTGGCAGGCCATGGGGCGCTCAATGGCAGTGCTTATGGTCGTCGCTCACTCGGTGGTTACTTACAGAAGCTCGGGCGGGCTCACGATGTGTACTCAGCTGTTGATGTCAGGGTGATGCAGCCGCCCGCTATGCCGCTGGACGTAAAGGCGGGCTCCGTCGACATGGCAGTGGTATTTCGTAACGTTCACTCTTGGCTACGGGCCGGTACGGCTGAAGCCTCGCTGGCAGATATTCACCGCGCGCTCAAGTCTGGAGGCACACTTGGCATTGTTCAGCACCGTGGCACTGACGGCATGACAGTTGAGCAGATGAAGCGCACCGCTTATGTAACTGAGTCAAAGGTTATCGAGATGGCGGAAGCCGCAGGTTTTGTGCTCGATGGGAAAAGCGAAATCAACGCGAACACTAAAGATACCAAAGACTATCCAGGTGGCGTTTGGACGCTACCACCTAGCTTTGGTGCTGGTGACGACAATCGTGCAAAGTACGCGGCGATCGGCGAGAGTGATCGCATGACGCTGCGCTTCAAGAAGCCCTGAGAAAAGGGGTTAGCGCGTTCTGTGGAGTATCAGGTCGATGCAACGGGGCTGAAGTGCCCAGAGCCGGTTATGATGCTCCATGCGGCTATCCGCAAAGCGTCGTCGGGTGATGTTATCTGTCTTACGGCCACAGATCCCTCCACTCAGCGTGATGTTGCGAAATTCTGCGATTTCTTGGGACACGAACTGCTAGAACATCATCAGGATGAGACGCGTTTGCTCTATCGTGTAAAAAAGGCCGGTTAGTGTGAGCCAGCAGTCCCTAGGTGAGGCTTTGGTAGGCGTCTTTAACCACGTTTTTCAAGCGGCGGACGCCACGATCTTATGTGGAGGGGCTGCTGAGCCTTATTACGAACCTGGCGCACCCTCAGTCATCTATTTTCGCGAAGATTTTGTTCGCAGTGCCTTACACGAGGTCGCGCATTGGTGTGTCGCGGGTCCCGTACGCAGGGGATTACCTGACTATGGATACTGGTATGCGCCCGATGGGCGCAATGCTGATCAGCAGAGCGCGTTTTACAGTGTGGAGGTGAAACCCCAGGCCATCGAGGCTCTATTTTGCGAGGCCTTAGATCTCACCTTCGCGGTGAGTATGGATAATCTGACAGTGGACGCCAATTGCCCCGAAATCATTGATTTTAAAGCTGCGGTTGATCGACAAATAATGCATTTTCGGCATCAGGGGTTGCCAGATCGGGCGCGGCGATTCAAAGAGGCCCTGACACTACGAGCAGCAGAGCGCTCGGGCTGATGGCGTTTCCAAAAGTAGTCATCGACAGCGCGATATGGGTCACACCTCGTCTTTCGGCCCTCCCAATAGAACTGGTTCCTATTCGAGGAACGCAAATCGTTCCTGCCGACCTCAAGGACGCGAATGCCTTGCTCACACGGACCGTAACACAGGTCGATGCAAAGCTATTGCAGGACAGCCCGATCACCTTTGTAGGGACTGCAAGTGCCGGAACCGATCATATCGATGCGTCATTCTTGTCAGAACGAGGCATACAGTTAGCGAATGCGGCCGGATGTAACGCCGCGGCAGTTGCGGACTACGTTTTGGATGCCATCTATCAATGCCAACGCCTGGAATCGTTGATCAACGGAACAACGGTAGGTCTCGTGGGCTATGGTGCGGTAGGGCGACACCTTGCAGTACGTCTCAGTAAGTTGGGTGGCAAGGTTAAGGTTTATGACCCCTATGTTGAGAGCCCTGAGTCCGATGTGACATGGTGTTCGCTACCTGAGGTTCTGGGCTGCTCAATCGTCTCGCTGCACGCGGCCTTGCACAACGACCAGCCCCATCCTAGCGCCCAGATAATCGACAGCGTTGCGGTGAGCTATGTTTCGTCCGATGCATTGTTTATCAATGCGGGGCGCGGGGGCTTAGTGACAGAAGAGGCGCTCCATAGATTGGCAGACAAGGGCGTTACGCTGGTGTTAGATACCTGGCCTAACGAGCCTAGCGTGTCGCAAGAACTGCTCTCTCGAGCGGCGTTCGCTACGCCGCACATTGCGGGATACACCCGCACCGCGAAATCAAACGCCACAGACTTTCTTATCGAGCCGCTGGTGCGGGCCTTTAGTTTGGATAACCTGTTCAACACGCTCGAGTCTGAGGATTCGAAACAGGTCATGTTGGATCTGTCTCGCCAATCCGATAGTCGTGGTCTCATTGATGTGATGACGGCGGTTACCCGCTTGGCTCTGGATGACGATGAATTCAGAGAGGCATGGGCAAAGTCACCGACGCCGGATAATTTTGAAATGCAGCGGACGCAGTACAGATTGCGTGATCAATACAGTGCTTTGGCGGTAGAGACGGTGAACACAAGCACTGAACTTCAACGACTGTTGATTGCGGCAGGTTTTAAGCTGGCTAGTTGAAATTAAAGAGAAAACCCCCATAGTAGCTTCAGGCAACGGATAGGAAGGGCCCCATGACTGACAAAGACGACGCGTACTGGCGCGAGAAGCTGACATCCGAGGAGTATCATGTTCTCCGTCAGAAAGGCACTGAGCGCGCGTTCACGGGTGAGTACTGGGACACGACCGCGGCAGGAACTTATACCTGTCGAGGTTGTGGTGAAACGTTGTTTGAGTCGGATAGTAAATTCGATGCTGGTTGCGGTTGGCCTAGCTTTGACAAGCCTGCTGCAGCGGGTGTCATTAACGAAGAGCGGGACACCAGCCACGGTATGATTCGTACCGAGGTGCTCTGTCAGAACTGCGGCGGGCATTTGGGCCACGTATTTCCCGACGGCCCTACAGAAACTGGGCTTCGCTACTGCATCAACAGTCTGTCAATCGATCTCAAAAAAGAGGGCTGAGCTAGGGCACCAACTGCTTGATCGTGACAATACCCTCGCGGTCACAGTAGTCCGCTATAGCTGCAATATGCGAGGGTCCGATTTCGCAACAGCCACCAATGATCTCGGCGCCTAGGTCAATCCAGCTCTTCACAAACGCTAGGTATTCTTCCGGTCCAAGGTCTTTGCGCTGCGATAGCCGATCGACCGTGCTCCCCGGTACCAGCGCTTCCACCGATCTAAAGCCATTCGCATACCCACCAAAGCGGACGCCGGATTTTGCCACAATCTTGAGGCCCTCAGTGACCATTTCTGGGATAGAGCAGTTGATTAATATCGCATCGGGCGCATAGGGCATGATTGCCTCGACCGCCTCTTCGAGTGATTCACCCGACCGCAGTACCGTGGCGTCACTATCGCTTACGGTGAACGCAACGGCACCCACTACACCCTCGTCGCGGATCGCCTTAGAACCGGCACTAGCCTCGGTAATGTTACTCATCGTCTCGAGAAGGAAAGCGTCAACACGAGCCTTTTGTAAGCTAACGAGTTCTCGATACTGTGTGTAAGCACTCTCGAAGCCAGGCGCCACGGTGTGATCGTAGGACGCATTGAGCGGTGGCAGAGATGCGACAACCGACACCTGGTCTGCACGCGCTGCATCGCTGATGCCTGTATTCGCCACTTGAAGGGCAGTCTCTAACATAAGCTCTAGCGACTCCTCGGGAGCAAATGTTTCAAGTCTGTGGCGACTCACTGCGTAGGTATTGAGGCAAATGACCTTTGCGCCCGCGAGACAAAAATCTCGGTGAATGTCAGACACAAGATGCGGCTCGTCCATCATGACCTTGGTGGACCACAAAGGGTGGGGTGGGGCGCTGCTACGTTTGATCAGTTCCTGACCAAGCCCCCCGTCCAGCAGCGTAATTTGCTTCATCATATCTGTCGCGTCATCGCTTCTTAAAGTAGGTGGATTTTAAGTTGATCCAGTACGTAATTGGGGTCTTCCACCATGAGCGAGTGACCTGCTCCTGGAATGATATCCATTCGAGTATTCGACAAAGCGTCTTGTAAAGGCTTGGTGGCACGCAGTGGAGTGAGTCTGTCAGCATCGCCGTGCAGCATAAGTGTTGGGGCCGTTATTTCGGACGCAGCCTCGAGCCCTCGCTGATAGGCATTGCAGGCACGCATGTCACTATCCAGCGCGTTCTGTGCTTCATCCTCGTAACGGCGCATGCTATCGCTAACCATCCACATCCCAGGGTTTGGATTACCACCCATGAGATTCTGCTTGCTGAAGCCGAACGATGTCAGCATCGAATGCGCGGCACCAGGTTTGTTCGCGGTTGCATCGAGAATGGGTTCAGAGACAGGCATCGGTGAAATAGAGCCAATCAAGACGGCGTGCGTGACGCGATCACCGAGTCTAGACGCGGCTTCGAGGGTTATGAGACTACCCATGCTGTGCCCGACCAGAGCGACGCTATTGAGTCCTAGTGTGTCGATGAGTTCAATTGTCCAGCTAGCCATCTCCTCGATGCTTTCCAGCACAGGCCCCTCGGACCGACCGTGTCCGGGAAGGTCTAGCGTAATCACATTCCAGTCATGACGCGAAAAATGTCGCGCAAACAAGGTCCAGACGCTGTGGTCAAAGCCTGCCCCGTGTATGAAAACAACCGAGGGTTTCGCGGGGTCGATAGCTTTGTTGTTAGTGTAGACGTAGGTGCCTTTGCCTGACGCGACGAGCTTCATTAACTCCGTCCTCCGGCGACCTTCTCAGCGGCACGCAGTCCGGCCTTGAGGTCGGTAATCAGGTCCTTGGGATCCTCGAGTCCAACAGACAACCGAATAGTCCCCTCACCAATGCCTGCTGCTGCGAGCGCAGCCTCATCCATGCGGAAATGGGTGGTGCTCGCTGGATGAATCACCAAAGACTTGGCATCACCCACGTTCGCGAGGTGCGAAAACAGACTAAGACCGTTAACGAACGCAATGCCTGCATCCCGGCCGCCCTTGATCTCGAAAGTAAATACCGCGCTGGTGCCTTTTGGATACAACTCGCTAGCAAGCGCGTGATCGGGGTGACCTGAAAGGTCTGGATGTGCCACGCCCGCCACAGCGTCATGAGCGTTGAGGAAGTCGACCACTGCGCGCGTATTAGACACGTGTTTTTCCATACGGACGCCCAGTGTTTCCATGCCCTGCAGTATGTAGAACGCACTTGTGGGGCTCTGACATGCGCCAAAATCTCTCAGTCCCTCTTTACGCGCACGAGAAATGAAGGCGGCTGGACCAAACTCTTCGGTGAATACGAGGTTGTGAAAGCCCTTGTAGGGCTCCGACAGCTGAGGGAATTTACCTGAGCCCTCCCAGTCAAAACGTCCGCCATCGACCAAGAGACCGCCAATCACAATCCCATGCCCACTCAAGAACTTTGTCGCCGAATGCATAACAAGATCGGCGCCCAGCTCGAAGGGGCGCACGAGATAGGGGGTGGTAAATGTGGAATCAACCAGCAGCGGGATGCCATTGTCGTGCGCAATTTTAGACACCACAGGGATATTGAGAACATCGAGTCCGGGATTGCCGACGGTCTCGCCAAAAATCAGTCGGGTTTCTGGCCGAATGGCTGTGCGGATCGCGTCCTCATCTCGTGCATCCACGAAGGTGGTCGTAATGCCAAAGCGAGGCAGTGTGTAGGCAAGCAGGTTGTGACTGCCGCCGTATAATGCGCTTGAGGCTACGATGTGCGAACCAGCATCCATGATCGTCATGATGGCCAGTTGCAGCGCGGCTTGACCGCTCGCCGTAGCGATGGCGCCGACACCCCCTTCGAGAGCAGCAATTCGCTCTTCTAAAACAGCGGTTGTGGGATTGCTAAGTCTAGAATAGACGTGGCCGGGCCGTTCCATATTGAAGAGCGCCGCAGCGTAGTCCGAGTCGGGAAAACAATAGGACGCCGTTTGATAAATGGGCGTTGCCCGAGCACCTGTTGCCGGATCAGGTTTTCCACCTGCGTGTAACGCCAATGTGTCCAGCTCGGCTGGAGAGTAATCAGTCATACTTTCTGCTCGTTGTCGCGCCATAGGGGCCACCAAGCGCAATATTGTACGCGCTTCCGCTTGAGCATGAAGAAAAAAATTGGAGCGGGAAACGAGGTTCGAACTCGCGACCTCAACCTTGGCAAGGTTGCGCTCTACCAGCTGAGCTATTCCCGCATAAAATGGCGTCCCCTAGGGGGTTCGAACCCCTGTTCCCGCCGTGAAAGGGCGGTGTCCTAGGCCTCTAGACGAAGGGGACGGAACGTGTTGCACGTGCTGTACTTCGCAAGGTGGCGCATAGTAGTAATCCTGCTCATCGGCGTCAAGGGTTCTATCAAAGGTTTCGAAAAACCCGCGCGATTTAGTTAAACTCCGCGCCTCGATATGTTGTGGAGCCCACATGCCGGCCGCTTTAGAAATTTCCAGTCTTCAAAAAACCTACGCCAATGGATTTGAGGCACTCAAAGGGATCGACCTCAAGGTCGAGGAGGGTGACTTCTATGCGCTTCTAGGGCCCAATGGTGCCGGCAAATCAACGACCATCGGTATAGTCAGTTCATTGGTCTCTAAGTCAGGTGGGAAAGTGCGTATCTGCGGGATCGATATCGACGAGGACTTTTCACTCGCGAAGAAGCAAATAGGTATCGTTCCTCAGGAGTTTAATTTCAACGTATTCGAGAACGTTGAAGATGTCTTGATCCATCAGGCGGGCTACTACGGGATACCGATTGGCCTCGCTCGAGAGCGAGCAGTGTATTACCTCGAGAAGTTAGGCATTGCTGATAAACAGCATGTCCAAATGCGAATGTTATCGGGAGGTATGAAGCGCCGACTGATGATTGCTCGCGCACTCATCCACGAGCCACGTGTGCTGATATTGGATGAGCCGACTGCGGGCGTTGATATCGAGATGCGTCGGAGTATGTACGAGTTCCTTCGCGAGACGAATGAGCAGGGGCGCACCATTATTTTGACGACGCATTACCTCGAAGAGGCAGAAATGCTCTGTCGTAACGTGGCCATCATCAATCACGGGAACATTGTTACGCAGGGCTCCATCAAGGATCTCCTGCGAGGCTTGAATAGCGAGACATTCCTGCTCGATACACAGGACGCGTTGCCACCCCGCATCGAGGTGCCTGGATACGCGCTGAGGCAAGTGGAGCCGCAATGTTTAGAAGTTGATTTGGCGAAAGGTCAGGAGTTAGCACCGATTTTTACCGCTTTGAGTGGGGCGGGCGTCACAGTAGTCAGCATGCGCAACAAGGAAAACCGTCTCGAACGGATGTTCGTTAACGTTTTGGAGGGCGCATCATGAGTGCTTACGAGCAATGGATCGCCTTTTTGACCATCATGCGTAAAGAGGTTCGACGTTATTTGCGCATTTGGACTCAGACACTCTTGCCATCGGCTATCACGATGTCGCTGTATTTTGTGATCTTTGGAACGCTGATTGGCAAGCGGATCGGCACCATGGGTGGCGTCAGTTATGTGGAATTCGTGGTGCCAGGCCTCATCATGATGGCCATCATCACGAATACCTACGCCAACGTCGTTGGTTCGTTTTTTGGCGCGAAGTTCAACAATAGTATTGAAGAGTTATTGGTCTCACCCACACCCAATTACGTAATCGTCTTGGGGTATGTAGCGGGGGGTGTCTCACGCGGGATCCTCGTGTCGATCATTGTGACGTCGGTAGCACTCTTCTTTACCAAGCTCGATATCTATAACTGGTTTGTTGTCATTGGCGTGGTGGCGCTAACATCGGTTGCGTTTTCCTTGTGTGGGCTGATTAACGCTGTATTTGCCAACACCTTCGACGACGTCAACATCGTACCCACCTTCGTGTTGACCCCACTGACTTACCTGGGGGGGGTTTTTTACTCGCTCGATCTGCTCCCCGATTTTTGGGCAGGTGTATCTCAGATCAATCCGCTAGTCTATGTGGTGAATGCTTTCAGATACGGCGTTCTTGGCGTGAGTGATGTGGATATCACGGTGTCCTTTACGATGCTTATTGGTCTGACAGTCGTTGCGTTCGCCTATGCGATGCATTTGTTGAGCACCGGCACGCGTCTGCGAACCTGAGTTATGGCGGGTGTTCTTGGACAAACCGTTGCCGCGCCCAACGACTACGCGCCTCACGTTCTGGAGCGCATCGATCGTCAAGTGGGCCGTGACGGCATCAAAGATCCGTCTGAGAATGTCAGCAGTGGATATGACGTTTGGCATTGTTATGAGTTGAGCTGGGTGCTGCCAGACGACACGGTGACCTTCACCACTGGAGCTCTGATTATTCCGGCGGAAAGCCCCTTCACCGTTGAATCAAAGTCCCTCAAGCTTTATCTCAACTCGCTTAACGTGCACATCTTCCGCGACGACGAAGGGGCCATCGCGTGTATCGAGAAGGACTTATCGGAGCTCACTCAATCGCAGGTGAGGCTAGTACGGGTTGATCCCGGTGATTTACAGGCTATGTCTTCTAAACTGGATGATGATGCTGTTCGGGTAGGGGACTTGGAGGGGACAGTTGCCTTTCGCAGCACGGGATTTCGATCACTGTGTCCGGTTACGGGGCAACCTGACTGGGCGAGTCTGTGCATTGAAGTTTCTACTTCTCACTATGATGAGTCGTCGATCATCGAGGCTATAGAGTCGCTACGAAACCACCAGGGGTTTCATGAGCAATGCGTTGAGGACTTGTATTCTCGTATTGAAAACGCACTGAATCCTTCAGAACTTCATGTGGTTGGCTTTTTTCAGCGCCGAGGCGGTATCGATATCACACCTTGGCGCTCTTCTGATCAGTCGACCCCCCGAATTAGTCGGCTCTTTGAGCAGTAACAGAGCCCGCCAACTAATATCAGTGATTCCTAAAAAGCGTTATTCTTAGTCCACAAGAACAAGGGCAGGGTAGCGTAATGGCACAGTGGGATCTTCTGGTAACAGGGGCTAAGGTTTTTGATGGTGAGGGCACACCGGGTCGCATCGAGGATGTGGCTATAAAGGATGGTGTGGTTGCGGCCAGGGGGCGCGATTTACCTCGCGAAGCCGCGGCGCAGTCCGTTGATGCCAAGGGTCAATGGTTGTTACCGGGCATGCTGGATATCCATACCCATCTGGATCTCGAGGTCGAGGTGGCACCGGCGCTGGAGGAGGTTGTGCGGCACGGAACGACCACGGTGCTGGTCGGTAACTGCAGTCTCGGTACCTGCTTTGGCTCGCAGGAGACAGAGGGTCAGGAACCTATCGTTGACTGCTTCACTCGTGTTGAGAATATTCCCAAAAAGGTCCTGAGAAAGTGCGCCGAGGCCATGACCTGGGATAATCCCGAGGATTACCTCAAGCATTTTGAGAATTTGAATCTCGGCCCCAATATCGCTGCCTTTGTGCCGCACTCCATGTTGCGTATCGAAGTGATGGGGCTGGACGCAAGCATTAGCCGGGCGCCCACTGAGCTTGAACTGCAGAAAATGGAGCAGATTCTAGAAGGCGCCATGGAGTTGGGTTATCTGGGATTGAGCACTGACGGCTTACCCTTCCATTACTTGTCTAACGATCCACACACGGACAAGCGGATCCCCACGCAATTTGCGTCATTCAAGGAGCTGCGTCGACTGCTCAGCGTTGTTAGAAAACACGATCGCGTTTGGCAAACCACGCCCATCATTGAAAATAGGCTCAAAGCGTTGTTCTACTTCACGCTGACCAGTGGCCGCTTATTTGGAAAGCCACTCAAAACCTCTGCACTGTCAGCGATGGAAATGACCGCGGCGCCGAACTCATCAAAGCTGTTTCTCGGCGTTGCAAAGCTACTCAACAGCAAACTGCTGGATGGAAGACTGCATTTCCAAGCGTTAGGCACGAATTTCAGGGTATGGTCGGATGGTATTGTTAGCCCCCTTTTTGAGGAGCTGTCTTCAACGGCTGAACTGATTGCCCTTGAGTACGACGATTACGAGGGTAGGCAGCGATTGATGCATGATCCTGAGTGGGTTGAACGATTCCGCAAAGAATGGCGCCATGGTCGTACGGGCGATGACTTTGCTAGCTGGAAAGCAAAACGAGGCCTGCCTGACAGTCTGGTTATCCGAGAGCCTGAGAAGCTCATTTTTGACGGCGCGCCTTGCCCAGAGTGGGACGGAGAGAGCTTCGCTGACGTCATGGCTCGTGCCCAAAAGTTCCAAGCCGGTGATAGTTCTGTCGCACGGTCCGATTCTGAGCGTGAAGCATTCGAGAAGATTGAACTTCCGCTGGCCGACGATGCCGACTTTGCGCTTCACATGTTGCGCAGCTACGACAAGAACTTCCGGTTCTACGCCGATGTGGCCAACGCAGAAAATCGATCGACCCTTGAGTTTTTGCTCCACGAAAATACCTTGCCCGGGTTCAATGATTCAGGCGCGCATATTACGAACATGGCATTTTTCGATAGCAATTTAATGTCGCTGAAGCTCGCGAAGGAGCAGGGCGAGGATGTCGTGGCCAAGGTTGTTAAACGCTTGACCAAGGACCCGGCCGACACGTTTGGGCTAGATGCCGGTAGTTTGGCGATTGGTGCTCGTGCCGACATGGTGCTCATCAACCCCGAGGCTTTGGATGGGTGGGAGCCCGATCAAACGCGAGAGCTTGTTTATCGAGAGATCTTCGAACACGAACAAATGGTAAACCGACCTGTAGGTATCGTGGACAGCGTTTACATCTCCGGCGAGTTGGCTTGGGATGGTGAGTCGGGCGCGGGCGAATCCCTCGGTGCTAAACCACTGGGGCAGTACCTTTTGAGCGGAGAGTCTGTACGAATGTCAGTTCCAGCCTCTGAAGCGGCTTAATAGACTGATGCCTTCTTGTCAGCAACATAAGGGCACTTTCCATGGTTTAGCGATGTGCTAGACTCCCGCGCCACGGAGAAGTGGCCGAGTGGTCGAAGGCGCACGCCTGGAAAGTGTGTATACGGCAACGTATCGAGGGTTCGAATCCCTCCTTCTCCGCCATCAAATCAAAAGCGCCTTCTTTGTGGAGGCGTTTTTGATTTGGACGCTGAAGAAAATGGATGAGAACCGTAGGTTCGACCAAATGCGACGCAAGGAGCATTTGGCACCGAGTCGCGTAAGCGGCGAAGCCCGAAGGGTCAAAACAGCCTGAGGCTGTTTTAGGTAATCCCCCCTTCTCCGCCAAAACCCAAAAAGGGCCCTAACGGGCCCTTTTTGCTCACTAGCAATAATGCAGCGTTAGCTCATGACGATGATTTGGTTGCATGTTGGAAGTATTAAGCAATCAAGATAGCTCTCGTCGTTTCAATCAATGCGAACAACGATTTCTCACTCCGATGGTTTTTTCCATACCCCAATGAGTTGGAAGGCGATAATAGAAAAGACGAATAGACCGTTTACTATCGTCGGTAGCGTAGGATCAAAATCGACGATCTCTTGCGATATGGGTGAAATCCCACGAGTCTTCGAGAGTGCAGAAAATACCCATGAAAAATCGTTGATCATGGCGAGACTGGCAGACAGCCCCGTGTACATGAAAAACGCGACACAGAGGCAGTATGTTGTGGCAAGCAACTTAATGATTACGGTCGTATCGCCACGTTGAGATATTCGGCTTGCTATTCGAAAGCCAAGCCACACGGCGAGAATGTTACCGAGAAAATACAGTGCGTTATTGTTGGTGTAAGCCGCCATCAGCGTCCAGGCATCTTGCTCGGTCATATCTACGCTCTCGCTATTGTTAATTTCCACACGAACCTAGCACAGGTTAAGGGGCTCCCATAGCGAGATGTAGGCAGTGTTGTGAGCGATGTGTGCGCGAGTACAAAAAGGCTGAAACTACTATTTATCAGGCAAAAAAAAACAGAGCGAATGCTCTGCTTTTATTCGAGTTCCTCAGGCGTCTGAAGTGGGACTCTCCTTCAGCTCCTCGGACGCTATCCCTCCGCCCTCGGTGGGCAACAAAGCGCTTTCTATGCCGGCCCTCTGTCACGCTTTCTACCTGAGTACTCTTCTGTCGGCTTCCCTCTCGCTCCCGTCTGCAGTTGGTCACTCGTCAGTCGCCGCCAGCAATTCCAGTAAAGAACATCTACAAAATACTGTCAACACTTTTTTTCATGTAAGGCGTTTTCTCGGGGCGATGCGCATCGAATCAAGGCGGCTCACCAGAACATGCGAGCTATATTTTAAAGACGATCTAGCGGTAGCTCTGTGGTTGTTTTAATGCATTCCATAGAAAACGAGGCGCTTACATCTGACAGCTCTGCAACTTTAATAAGGCGTTTGTAAATTGCGTCATACTCGGCCATGTCACCTGCCACCACCTTTAACAGGTAGTCGATATCTCCGGCCATTCGATGGATTTCCACAATCTCGGGAATATTCTGGACCCCGTCTGAAAAACGTTTAAGCCAAGCGTCATCGTGATGCGCGGTCTTGACCATGACATAGGCGGTCATCGTTAGATTCAACGCTTTGGGGTTTAGCAGCGCAACACGTTTATAGATATATCCTGCTTCCTCTAACTTCTTGATGCGTCGCCAGCAGGGTGTTTGTGACACACCGGCCCGGTCCGCAATGTCAGCGATTGAGCCACTGCAATCGGACTGGAGCGCGTTTAGGATTCTTCTGTCAATCGAGTCCATTCTACACATTCGCCTTTTTAAGGAAAATAATTACGGAAATGCAGGTATTTAACACCAAAATTTAGAAAAAAATAACACGTATGAGTTGCTATCGTTTCGGCAAAGCTCGTTGCCAGGCACGCCACGACCACCGCTTATTGCGGTTTAAGGCAATGGACGCACTGTATTGGGTAGAGCATCTACATTGAGGGCGACATCAATGCAATGGATTCAACGGCTGTTTCGGGAGCATCCAGAGTCGGTAGGAGAGTCTTACCTAGAGCACTTGTCTCAGGCTGCTTATTTTGGCTTGCGGATGCTCGTTGCGGGTCTCGCCTGCCTCATCCATGCGGTCCTTCCCTGCGTCTTTAAAACCACCGGTCGTACGGCGATATCTGAACTTCACACGAAAATGGTTTTGCACCGAGCAAAACATCAGGACTAGACCGCCATCCTGAGAGCTGTGACGCCGATTTCAAAGAGACATTGCTCAAGTAGATACGGCATCAACGGACCTGCATAACGTCGGCTCTGTAACCCATCGAATAGCGTTTGTTATTCGGCGCCGAGTTGCTAATCTAAGCCGATCAATTGATAGGAGAATAACAATGGTTCGCGGGCTCACACTCACGCTTTTTTCTGCCGCGCTCGCGGCAGGACTCACCATCAATTCAGCCGCGGCTAAGGATGATGCCCGCTATGATTTCAGCGGATTGAAGTGGCGCAACTTGGGGCCCGCTTTCATGTCAGGTCGCATTTCGGATATTGACTGGGATCCAGAGGACTCCAGCGTTTGGTATGTAGCGGCAGGATCGGGCGGGGTCTGGAAAACCAAGAATGCGGGCGTGTCGTGGACCCCCATATTCGATAATGAGGCGTCTTATTCCATTGGCAACGTGACCGTCGATCCGTCAAATCCAAACACCATTTGGGTTGGCACCGGGGAAGACGTCGGTGGTCGTCACGTTGGCTTTGGGGATGGCATTTACCGATCGGACAACGCCGGGGCGACATGGACCAACATGGGGCTCAACGATTCCCAGCACATTTCCACCATTCTTGTTCACCCAAATGATTCAAAGACGGTTTTCGTGGCAGTGCAGGGACCTTTGTGGACGCCGGGTGGCGAGAGAGGTCTTTACAAGACCAGCGACGGCGGTAAATCCTGGAAAAATGTGCTGAGCGCAGGGGAGTGGACCGGTGTCACCGACGTGGTCATGGATCCCAGCAACCCAGATGTCCTCTATGCGGCTACTTGGCAACATCACCGCACGGTCGCGGCCTATATGGGTGGTGGACCAGAGAGTGGTGTGCACAAGTCGGTGGACGGTGGTGACACGTGGCAGCGATTAAGTACCGGTTTGCCCACAGGAAATATGGGCAAGATTGGTCTCGCCATCTCACAGCAGGACTCCGATGTGGTTTATGCCGCGATCGAACTCAATCGTCGCGAAGGTGGAGTCTGGCGGTCCAATGATGGAGGTGCGAGTTGGTCCAAAGGTACGGATGCCGTGGGTGGCGGTACTGGTCCTCATTATTACCAGGAGATCTTCACTAGCCCCCATCATTTTGACTGGCTCTACCTAGTAGGCCCTACGGTTCAAAAGTCGACCGATGGGGGTAAGACATTTACCTACATGGAGCATCCCAACCAGCACGGCGATATGCACGCCATTGTTTTTGATCCTGCGGACCCGGATTACATCATGATGGGCACAGATGGCGGTGTTTACGAGAGCTTCGATCTCGGTGCGACATGGCGCTACATGGAGAACCTGCCGTTAACGCAGTACTACAAGCTAGCCCTCGATGACGCTGAGCCCTTTTACAATATCTATGGGGGCACTCAGGACAACAACACCCAAGGGGGACCCTCTCGAACAGATAATGTCAGCGGCATTCGCACGGCGGATTGGTTTGTGATTCTGGGAGGAGACGGTCACCAACCAGCAACAGAGCCGGGGAATCCTGGCATCGTTTATGCGCAGTCTCAGCAGGGCAATCTCACTCGTGTTGACAGAAAGACGGGTGAAACGGTGTATATCCAGCCCCAGTCAGCCCCAGGAGAGGATCCTGAGCGCCACAACTGGGATGCCCCCATTCTTGTGAGCCCTCACAAACCAACTCGGTTGTACTTTGCGTCTCAGCGGGTCTGGAAGTCGGAGGACAGAGGCGATAGCTGGACGCCTATATCGGGTGATCTCACTCGTAACGAGGAACGGTTCTCGATGCCAATCATGGGTTCCACACAGAGCTGGGATTCTCCGTGGGACATGTACGCGATGTCGAATTACAACTCGATCACATCGTTGGCGGAGTCCCCGCTAGAAGCGGGATTGTTGTACGCGGCAACGGATGATGGTCTTGTTCATGTATCTCAAGATGATGGCGGTACGTGGCGCTCAATTGAGGTGGGTTCGTTACCGGGTGTACCCGACAGAGCATTTATCAACGATATCAGAGCGGACCTTCACGATGCGGATACTGTGTATGTCGCGCTGGATAACCATAAATACGGGGACTTTTCTCCTTATCTATTGGTCAGTAAGAATCGGGGACGTAGTTGGAAGAAGATAACTAACGGTATTCCCGACAGACACCTCGTTTGGCGTGTTGTGCAGGACCATGTTCGTGCCGAACTCATGTTTGCGGCGACGGAGTTTGGCGTATTTGCAACGTTTGACGCCGGTAAGGCATGGCACAAACTGTCAGGTGGTATGCCGACCATCTCGATTAGAGATATTCAGATTCAGCGGCGTGAAAATGATTTGGTGGCTGCGAGCTTCGGCCGAGGCTTCTTTGTCATGGATGATTACACCGCACTTCGTGATATCGATCCCGATGACTTGGATGCCAGTGCAGCGCTGTTCACTCCCCGCGATGCCTACTGGTACTTCCAAAAGCGCCCGCTGGGCTACAGACCAAAAGGCTCTCAGGGGGATTCTCTGTATCTTGCTGAAAACCCGCCTTTCGGATCGGTTTTCACCTATTACTTAGCGGATAGTTTCAAAACCCAGAAACAAGCGCGCCAAGCAGCCGAGGCCGCCACGAAGAAAGCCGGTGATGACGTATCTTTCCCCGGTTGGCGCGAAGTAACATATGAGACCCAGGAACAAAAGCCCGAGGTCATGCTGGTGATTCATGACAACGATGGCAATGTTCTGCGCAGAGTCAGCGCGCCTAACAAAGCTGGACTCAATCGAGTTGCTTGGGATTTACGCCGATCGTTCTCTGGCCCGGTGGAGACTGGTAAGAACTGGCGAGGAGATTCACCGAGCGGCTTTATGGTGATGCCGGGTAGCTATCAGGCGAAGCTTGTTGTGGTTCAAAACGGGGTTGAGCAGACGCTTGCAGGTCCCGTCAATTTTAATGTGAAGCAATTGAGGGAAGGGGTATTGCCAGGTAGTTCGCTGGACGAGCTCGAGGCATTTACGGCTGAGTTAAATACGCTTTACGGACAGTCATCGGCGGTTCGGTATGCTATTCGAGATGCACGAAAGAGCCTGGATAAGATTGTCACTATGATCGAGCGGATGGCGAACCCAACGCCCGATGCCCACGCGCAAGTGCATAAACTCCTACGTGAACTCTATGATATCGAGGAGACCGTCTTCGGTAATGATATTCAGGCAGACATTGGAGGTTATGAGCCCATGAGCGTGAGTAGCTGGCTAGGCCATGCCATGAGAGGCGTATCCAACTCGAGTTATGGCCCGACACCGAGTCACAGGCAGAGTGTTGAGCACGCTAAGACCGTTTTTGTGCCTGCAAAACGCCGTTTGGACGATGTGGTACAAAAACGACTGCCAGCCCTGCGTGAAGCGCTTCGAGACGCGGGCGCACCATGGACAGTGGGTGAGCCTATCGCTGAATAACTCAGCCGGCGCCCTTAAGGGGCCCAGCGAAGAGTGAGGTGCGCTGCTCGTTCATTGGCGAGTGGTGCATCCTCGTCGGCGCTCGTTCGATAGGTTCGGTCAAATCCATTGCTCACAGCCAATGAGGCCGACCACTCGGGACTCAGGTCCCACGCGATTCTCACACTGCCTATCAATGAGGAGTCCAAGGGGATTTCGCTGGGGCCATGATCGCTTCGCTTGAATCGGTAGCCAAGGTCAACGGCGACGGACACAGCGCCACTGCGCCAGGTGCCCATATATGACACCTCAGGCGGCGGAAGATCGTCCAAAAACTCCCCGTCGTCGGCTTCACCTCGCTGCCACTGCCATGCGATGCGATGCTTGATCTGGTGAGCGCCCTCGATGGATAGCTGGCCATCGAAGCCCCAGATTCTCCCAGAGCGCAAGTTTTGATAGCTCAAACTGCCGTCGTCCGCTCGCACGCGCTCGATGTAGTCCTCAACCAGGTTGTAGAAGCTGCTTAGCTCAAATACCAAATTGTCGCTCTGACGACTGAGCGTGACTTGCGATCCGATTGTTTCCTCTGGCACTAATAGTGAATTCCCCTGAACGGTCCCCCTCGGTGTTTCACCTGAGAAGTAAAGTTCGCTCAAGGTTGGGAGTCGGTAGGCAGTACCCAGCTCTGCGGCCAGTAGCCAATCGTTAGCGAGTCTCGTATCGATCTGGACTTGTCCGTTTAATTTAGTTTTAGATCTTGAGGAGCCATCGTTACTCACTTGAGACCGGTCCAGTCGGCCACCCACTCGCAGGGTTGTACCACCTAAAAACAACATTCGATCGGCAAAAACACCGTTGACTCGTTCATAACCACCATTCACAAGTCCTACAGCCATTGCGTCTCCATCAAGCGGCGTTTCGCTTTCAGCGATATCGACGTTCGTCCTTGCTGTTAGCTCGATGCCCCAACGATTTGTGCTCGTTTCGTCGGTGTGTTGATGGCTGACTAGCGCGCCATAAGTTTGACTTTGATAGCGACTCAGGTTTTGTCGATCACCAATGCGCTCCGTTCGTGAAGCCCAGTCCTGGTCATGAATAAAGGCCTGCGCAAACAGACCACGTTGGTTCGTTGCTCGCAGATTGATGATCAGGTGTTCATCGTGTGGGTAGGTCGAAATGCGATCTGCTGGGAAGCGGATACTGCTTTTCCCCAGATCATGTCCGACACCAGCGATGACCTCGGAACTGACTAGAAGCTCGTCGAGTGTCTGTGTGTTTCGCGCATACAGGGCAGATTGTCGGAAAGCTGTGTTGAGCTGCTCATTGTCAGCGGAACGCGAGTTGCTGGCTGACTTGAAGGATCCTGCAATCGTAGTCTGACCATTAAGCCTCGTTTCAAACCCAACGCCACGATAGTTGCCCGCAGAGCTTAATTGAACATGTAAGGCTGTTTGCTCTGGCTCCCTGAGGGAGGCACTGAGAACCCCACCCATGGCACCCGAGCCGAACAGCGATGAGGCAGGACCCATGTCGGCCCTGATGTTTTCGATGAATGTTTCGGGGAGAAAGGAGAGCGAGTTTCCCGCTCGTCGGTCGGAGATGATGGGCACACCCGAAATCTCAGTCCTGATGCGTGAACGACTGAAGCCTCTCAAGCTGTAACTCTGGAAGAGCCCACCTTGACCGTTGCTTGCAGCACCGGCTAACCGAGCGACCAATTCTCCGGTGGAGAAAGCAGGGGCCACAACATCGGTCGATGACACCAGGCGACTCGAGCCACTACTGATCAGCGAACCGGTCCTGGGGTCTTTCACGCCGCTGACAATGATCTCTTCCAGCGCCTCATCCGCAGCGAGGGCGGTTGATAAAACACTAAAGCTCGCTGTGACGAGGGTGAGCTTGGGGATCACTTTCTTCTTACAACGAAAAGTGGTCATAGGAAAATGCGAATTGTCTTTTTTATCTCAGAGGCGAACATAGCATGAGCACTTGGAGGTAATGAGCTAACCGCTTATTTCACGAGGAACGTGCCGAGTACAGATTTACCCTTCATTTGAGGCCCGGATTCACCCATGGGGCGTCCCACTGCAAGGGGTACGTTACCGACATAAAACTCGTAGCTTCCGGGTTTGATGGGCACAAAACTTACCGTCGCAGAGCCTAATTCATCACATTCGATGGCGTTGAAACTAAGACCTTGCAGGTGAATTTCCATATCTCCCACGCTGACCAGTCTGAGATGCGCATTGTTCAAAAGTCGCGGCATCTCTAAGCGCCAACCACTTAGGTCACCCTTAACATCAGGGCAGCTGACTGTTAGTCGATAATAATTTCCTGAGTCCAGTTCTATGACCGACGGTTCAATTACCGGATAACCCTCGTTTGACGTGGTTATCGTTAGCTGTCTAGGTGTTGGTGGGTACTGCGCAAGATTCCCTAGACTTTGTGCGGCAGCGTTAGCGACTGCTGAACCCAAAAGGGCTCCAATTAGCCAGATTGATACTGTCTTAGGTGTGGACATAGTGCAGTCGCCGCGTTCGTTATTTCCGTTACTGTAGCGCGATTGGCGCTAGTTAACACGAGGAAAGCAGGAGCCTAGCCGGAGGTTCTTTTTCCGGCACTTACGATGAAGAGGCGCGACGTTCACCTTTTCGACGTTCTTCTTGGCGTCTTTCGGGCGTATCTCTGGGCTCCGTTCGGCGATCTTCGTTTTGCCGACGCTCGCCCTGCCGTCGTTCACCCTGTCGTCTCTCTTCGGTTGTGCTCACTTTTGCCCCCTCGTAGTCTTGGCTCACGCACTCCTTTGTTTACCGATATCGGCAAGCTAACAAAAAGTACAGCTAAAGCTACCCGAAAGTGTCAAAACTGCATGAACCAATGAACCATATTGCGTGTCATGCACGGTTTGTGGACACTCGGGCTTCGAATAAGACAAAGCAAATGTGGAATGACAATGTTTGATTACCAAACGATCAGCGTGGAAGCGAAAGATGGTGTTCACTGGTTAACGTTGAATCGACCTGAGAGCCTTAATGCGATCAATACTCAGATGGCAACAGAGCTGAGACTACTTTTCAGGACTGTTTCAGGATCGTTCTTGTCGCGTCGTGGTGATGAAGGGAGCAGGACGTGCCTACTGCGCAGGGCTTGACATCAAAGACCATGTTGGCTTGGTAGAGGCGCCGTTTGGTGGCGGATTTGGTTTCCAAGACCACTTGGCTGACGTCTACATCAGAATGCGGCGATGCCCGCAACCCATTATTTCCCTCGTTCACGGGGCTGCAAGTGGTGGCGGCTTTGCTCTCGCCTTAGCCTCGGATATTCGTATTGCGGGGGAGAGCATGAAAATGAACTCCGCGTTCATCAAAATTGGTCTCTCTTCTTGTGACATGGGAGTGAGTTATTTCTTGCCACGACTGGTGGGCGTCACGATAGCTTCCGAAATGATGATGACCGGGCGTTTCTTCAACGCAGAGCGAGCCTTTGCCGTTGGGCTGGTAAATCAGGTGGTCGCCGATGGGGCGCTCGATGAGGCGGCACAGGTATTTGTCGATGAAATGATGGCCACATCACCGATGGGACTCCGAATGACTAAAGAGGGCCTCAACATGGCCATTGATGCAGGGAGTCTCGAGGCCGCGATGGCCATCGAAAATCGAAATCAGGTCATGTGTTCACGCTCTGCTGATTTCAAAGAGGGCTTGCAAGCCTTTACAGAAAAACGAAAACCTGTCTATCGAGACGCATAAGTGCTCGGTCATTCGTCCTTTAGACAGCAGACAGAAATTAGAGCAGCCTAAATCACGCGCGCTTAAATATGAGCATCTGGTTGTTGGCAGGCATGGCATAGTTTTGGGTCAATGCCAGTCCAGTGCATTGTGCGGTAGCTATTACAGCTTCAAAGCCCCGCACGCCACTTGCAGGGTCTCGATCTTTGAGCCATTGATCGAATAGGGCATTTGATTCGGTTGTGAATTGGCCATTGTATTTGTAGGGGCCATAAAGCATCAGCTGGCCCGAGGACTTCAGAGCATCCGCCGCCAGTTGCACCAACCGTTTGCCAAGGGACTCTGAAACGATGTGCATAACATTGGCTGCATAAACAACATCGACGGAATCACGGCTCCAGCTAAAGTCCGTAAGGTCTAGTACCAGTGGTGATTGGATATTGTTGGAACCATAAAGCGCGAGATTAGCCTCCAATATTGGTACGACCGCCTGTTGCTCAGAAGGTAACCAAGTGATGCCCGGGAACGTATGCGACATATGAAGCGCATGCTGGCCCGCGCCACTACCTATCTCTAAAACCGAAGCGTCGGGCGGTAGATGCTTATCCATGACGTCCGCTATCGGTGCTTTATTGTTTTCAGCGGCTTGCGAGTAACCCTGCATCGATTCAGGTCTTCTGTTGGTCCGAGGGTTTAGGTAATAAATAAATGTCCGCATTGAAGAACTCAGGACCGTGAATGTGATCACTGGCGTCACGTTCACTCACGATAGTCACGACCATTGACCCTGACTGAAGTGTGGGGTCGCGGGTGATTCTCACATTCGATACTGAGGGCTCAATCAGTTCACTAGTGCGCACCTCGGATATTCCAAGCGCACCATTTGGGTGGGTCCTTACATCGCCTGCTGGAATGCGATAGTTAGTGGGCGTCGTGTCCTGAATGAAGAAGGGTTGGCGACGGTCGTTTGCGCCTCGGAGTGTCCACTGGACAACCAACCCGTCTGGGCGATGACGCTTGAATTGAACAGGGTCGGTAAGACCTATGCCGGAAAGCGGGGATGAGTGAGAGATCTCACTGAGTTCAGTACCTCTGAAGCAGATATCGATTAAACCTTGAGGTCCAGACATCCAGTCAAGCAGTCGTGCCTGAAGATCGCGCTTGACCCAGCGCCTTAGGGCTAGCATGCCAAGACCGCGTAGCGCTCGCATGATCAGTCGAGCGCTTGATGACCGGAGGGCGATCAGCTCGATGTAGGTGTCATTCGCAAAAACGATGAGCGCATTGTGCGTGGGGCCATTGGTACCACCAGGCGTGACGGTAAATCCCTTGGATTCGAACTGAGCGATAGCTGTTGTTAGATCGTCCACAAACAAGACGAGATGATCGAGTAGCAAGAGCAGCCTCCATGGCCTGAACTACAAAACCGTCGACCCCCATCATAGAGTTAACGAGTTTCATCGGCACCAAGTTTCTCCCCTTGGTACAGTAGAGTGATGGCTGTGTTGCGGTAGGAAGTGTCTCTTTACCTGCGTATTGGCACTGACTATCGTAAACGAAACTTGCGACCCAAGACTGAGCTGGCATGACACATCCCTATGACTCCTTAACGCCAGACTGCGTGGTTGATTGCCTCGAAGGTATTGGCCTTGTCAGTGATTTACGTCTTCTTGCGCTGAACAGCTACGAAAATCGGGTCTATCAAGTTGGGGTTGAAGGTGACGATCCCGTGATTTTGAAATTTTATCGTGCCGGACGATGGACTGACGCGCAGATACTCGAGGAGCATGCCTTCGCGCAGGAGCTCGTTGATCATGAGATTTCAGTGGTCGCGCCAGAGGCGATTGCTGGGGAAACGCTTCATCATGCTTTGGGGCAGCGATTTTCGGTCTTCAAGCTTCGTGGTGGCTATCCGCCTGAGCTCGATAATTTGGATCATCTATACCGATTAGGGCAGACCCTGGGGCGCATTCATCGGGTGGGTGGTGCTACATCGTTTCTTCATCGCCGCGCGCTGTCCCCGACCCGGATGGCAACCGAGTCACGATTATTCGTAGAAACTGATTTCGTACCGCTAGAGCTACAATCGGCCTACAACACTTTGGCTCAGGACTGTGATCAGGTGGCGACCGAGATTCTGTCGGCAATGACAGCCGACGATCTGCAGCGTGTGCACGGCGACTGTCATGTGGGCAACATCTTATGGCGCGATGACACTCCCCACTTTGTCGATCTCGATGACTGTGTTTCCGGGCCCGTGGTGCAGGACATTTGGATGTTCTTGAACGGTGATCGCAACCAGCGCGAACATCAGCTCGCTGAGTTCATTGAGGGTTACGAAGAGTTCAATGACTTCGATGTACGACAACTCAGTTGGATCGAGGCATTGCGAACACTGCGAATCATGCACCATGCCGCTTGGTTAGCTCGCCGGTGGAGCGATCCTGCCTTCCCTAAGGCATTTCCATGGTTCGGTCAGCAACGCTTTTGGGCCGATCACATTCTTGAACTTCGCGAACAACTCGGCGCCATGCAGGAGGCGCCATTGCGTTTATTGTGAGTTATCGCCCGAGGTTCTTTTGACGCGAAAAAGGGTGTTGTAGCCTCAAATTTTCTCGCCGTTTTTGCGGCAAACCCTATGAATACTTGCTACGGTTAGCTAACAGTTTTTTACCGATGCAGGCAGGCTATGTACCTACGCACGACGAATCACTCAGTTCTTTCATTGCTCATACTAGGGTTAAGCGCGCCAGCGCTGGCGGTAGTGATACCCGCCGAGTCAACACCGCGGAGCAACATCGATACCAGTATCACGGGACCCGTGAACCAGGAGCTACAACTTCCAACACGTTCGGCCCCAGCGACAGCCGTAACCCGGCAGAGCAGCAGCCTGCCCCTTGATCGTTATGATGATCAACTCGGTGTCACAACCTTTCGCTGGAATCGGGAATCACTCAAGGCCCCGAGCTTCAGAGGGGTAGATAGCGAGGCGCGCTCCCGCCATGCAGCAACGCATTATTTGGAACAAATGACGGGCCTTGGGGCTACGGCCAAGAAACAGGATGAGCGCGCGGTGCTCACATCGTTACATGATATGGGACGTGGTCCTATCATCGCCAAGTTTGCTCAGGAGTTTTCTGGCGTTGAGGTCTTCAACCGAGAGCTCAACGTGCTTATGGATCGCGATCTCAATATGGTTGCCGCGTCCGGATATTTTGCCAACATCAACCAGAGCCAGAAGACTACGCCCAAACTTCGATTGTTTGGCTCTCAGGAGTCAGCATTCTCCGCAGCTCTCAGCGACCTCTCGGATGAGGAGGTGAGCGCGTCTCTGCTGGGCACAGAAAAGCGCGGTAAGTTTGACGTGGCAACACTGGCCACTGATCGCGGCCTAGAACTTCGGGGCCTGTCGCGTGCAAAGCGTGTTTATTTCCCCGGTGTGAGCGAGCTGCACCCGGCTCACTATGTCGAAATCGGCGTTGTTCATCCGAGCTCAGGTCAGGAGCTGCTCTACAGCTATGTCATCGGTCGAGACGGAGACATCTTATTTAGGCGAAATCTGGTCGAAAATGAGGCGTACGACTACACCGTTTTCGGGCGTGATGCCGATAAGACCCTACTACAGGGCCCGCACGGTGACGTTATTCCTAAAGTAGGCGAGGGGCCTGATCCGTCGGATATTGTGGATATGACAGTCATTTCCATTGACTCGCACGGGTCGCTCAGTACGCAGGACCCCTGGATACCCGGTATAACGTCTGCGTTGGAGGGCAATAACGTCATTGCCTATGGCGATATCACGGGAGGCGATGGAAAAGATGATACGGATATTTCGCCTTTAGTTACTGCGCCCGGCGTATGGGATTACACCTATGACCCCCTCAACGGTGCCACAAAAGACAATTACAAAGCCGCCGTCGTAAATCTGTTTTATATGAACAACTTCCTTCACGACTGGTGGTATGACCACGGTTTTGATGAGCAGTCCTACAACGCACAATTCTCCAATTACGATCGCGGTGGTGTTGGTGGTGATCCTTTGGTAGTTCAAGGGCAGGACTCGTCGGGGTTCAATAATGCCAACATGTACACGCCAGCGGATGGCGCAAGTCCGCGCATGCAGCAATATTTATTCTTTTCGAAAGAGGCAGACTATGGCGATGACTGGGGCCTGACAATTACCTCGCACCCAGAGATCGGATTGATGCCATTTACTCGACCGGCAATGTTCGGTCCCCAGGTCTACCCAACTCTGAGTGGGAATATTGTTCGCGGCAGTGACACGGTTACCTCCGATGGCGGCACCGACGATGATGCGTGTCAGACCCTCGTAAACGTGGAGGATGTCGCGGGAAACATTCTCCTGGTCCCCACATCAACAGTCCCCGATTGTGACTACGTGACACAGTCCGCTAATGCCTTAGCGGCAGGTGCTATCGGCATGGTTGTCGTCGTTGCGGATAACGAGTACGTGCTGTTTGGAGATGTCGAGCCCGATGTTGTACCAACGGTTGGTGTATCCGCTGGTGATATTGCGTCCGTGGAGGCACTTTTGGACGCGGCAGAGGTTGTTTCTGCAGACCTCTTCTCAAACGGTGCGTTGAAGGATTCTACGTTTGACAACGGCATCATTGCGCACGAGTGGGGTCACTATATCCAGAACCGTCTCGTGGGAAATGCGGCTGGTCTGGTGAACTTCCAGGGACGTGCTATGGGTGAGGGCTGGAGTGATTTTCATGCACTCATGTTCATGCTCAGAGAATCTCACTCGCTCATCGAGGGCAACACTAATTTTGAGAGCGGGTACACCGTGAGTACGCACGTGGCGAATTTCACAAACTCGGTTCGGCGTGCACCCTATACAGTTGATATGGCAACGAACCCACTGACGTTTACCCATATTCAGGACGGTGCTCAGCCTAACGGCTTGAGCCCCACCTCAAACGGGTCACCTCACGCGGCAGGCGAGATGTGGGCCTCGGTGCTGTGGGATGTGTATGTCAGGCTTCTAAATACGTATGACTTCGACGAGGCCGAGAGCCGCATGGCAGATTACCTTGTCGCGGGTTACAAGATGACGCCGATAGCGCCAACTTACACAGAAGCGAGAGATGCCATTCTAGCGGCGATGTACGCTAACGAACGTGACGATTATGTCATGGCATTAGAGGCCTTTGCTCGACGCGGTATGGGCTTGGGAGCGGTGTCACCAGCCCGTAGCGCGTATCCATTGTCAGGAGTGACGGAATCCTACTTGAGTCAGCTGGCGACCTATGAAACGACAAACTTTGAGTTAGAAAAAGACTTTGATGGTTTAGATGTCGGATTCTGTTCACGCGATGGCGTGCTCGATGTCGGCGAGACGGGCACCATTTCATTTGATGTGAGTAATGCTGGTTCGGAGTTCCTGAGCACTGTTCGCGCGCGGGCCGTGGTCACAAGCAACCATGATGTCAGCATTGAGAACGATGGTCTGGTGGAGTTCAGTAATCTAGACCTGTTTGAGACCGTTTCTAGCCCCGAGCTGAAGGTTGTTTTGAATTCGGCGGGCACGGCGGACACCTTGACCATGGAACTACAGTTCCTCGAGGTCGAAACTGGTGATGACACGGTTGAACCGGCACCGATTCAATTGAGCACAGTGGTCAACTATGACTTTGCCCCGCAGCCTTTGGTGGGTGATCAGGCGGAAGAGGATATGGAGGACCGGAGTTTCTTCGCGACCTTTGAAGAGCAAGTGCTTTACGAGGAAGCATCTTCGGCTGAGGGTACGCAGCGGGTCGATACGGTAAACGTGGGTTTCTTCCAGCAGTTTACGCCCGAGCCTCTGGGTAGCCGCATCATGCTCTTGCTCAATAACCCTTACCCGACGGATGTCGCTGCTGAAACCATTGAAATTACGGTGGGAGAGGGCGACGATTTTTCAATTAGCTTCTGGCACTACTACTGGATAGAAGCGGATTGGGATGGCGGCGTTGTTGAGGTCAGTATCGACGGCGGTGATTGGGAAGATGCAGCGGACGCAGGCGGTCAGTTTGCGATTGGTTATCCAAGTACCTTATTGGCGTTCGATCAGTCTGCGCTGTCAGGCCGGCCAGCCTTTACGGGGCGGAGCGACCCTGATGGTTTCGAGGGTATGCGGGAAACTATTAGCTTTGGTTCCGCGCTGAACGGTTCAACGGTGCGCTTCAGATTCCGCATCGCGTCTGATTACTCTGTCGCTGAGTATGGTTGGTGGATAGACAACGTGACCGTCACCAATATTGCGTCACCTATGCTCTTCGAAACTATCGCAGGAGATTCAGTTGTCTGTGATAACAGTCTGCCTAGAGTGGCTCTGGATAGGACCGGCGATAGCACTCAAGAGGGTGGGTCGGTTCAGGTCTCTGCAACGGCAACAGACAGAAACGCCACGGATGTACTGTCCTACACCTGGACCCAAGTCTCTGGTCCTGAGGCGGAACTTACAGGCGCAGACACGCTTGATGTGACGATTACTTCGCCCAGAGTTAAGGATACGGAAATACTGATCTTTGACTTTACGGTAGATGATGGGTCAGGTGGTGTGGTGACCGAGCGGTTCTCGCTCGAGGTAACCAATATCCCACCAGAGCTAGTCCTCTCCGGTAGCGAGGGCGCACTTGATGAGGGCTCGGCAGCAGCTATTACCGTTGAAGTAACAAACGGTGCAGAGGACGATGAATATACCTATGAGTGGCTACAAGTCAGTGGTACCTCAGCAACCCTGACAGGACAGAGTACTCCCAATCTCGCGGTGACACTGCCGCGCATTACGCAGGAAACGGAGACGTTGGTCTTTAACGTTTCGGTTAGTGATGGTGTGGATGCAACCGCGGAGGAATACACCTTAACTGCGGTCAATATTGCACCGACGACCTCGGTTTCATTGGATCAGTCTTCTGTTCAAGAGGGGGAGCCTGTCGCCGCCACGGTTACAGTTACCAATGCGGCCGTGGGTGAAAGCTACACCTACTCGTGGACACAGATCTCGGGCACGCCCGCCAGTATTTCGGGGCGAACGCTCACATCGGCAACCATTACAACGCCGAAGGTGAGTGCCACCGAGACTTTGCGTTTTGACGTTATTGTGAGTGACGGTGTAGTCAATGTATCGACACCATTCTCGATTACGGTCCAGGACAAGCCCAGCTCAGGCGGTTCTCTCGGCTGGTTAATGCTGGGACTGGTGAGCTTGCTAGGACTTCGCCGACGTCGCTTTTGGACGAGGGCGGCATGAGCGCGACCCGCTAGCCCCTCAGAGGGGGGCTAGTGGGCTATTTGCTTTTGTACTGTGGAGTAAGGTCCTTCGTTATGCAGTTTAAAAGCCTTGATGCGCTGGTTGGCTTGGTTACGATCCTTGCGATACTGGTGGCGTTACTTCCGGTTGAATGGCAATACCCTCTGGTTTATCAGCGTGACAATTTTCATTGGTATCAGCTATTTACCACCAATTTGATTCATGAAAACACGCGTCATCTTCTGTTGAATCTTGTTGGATTAATATTCATTGGACTTCTGGCCCGACGGAGTATGGGGGGTCTTCAGTTTGCCGTGATTCTAATTTTTGGGCTCTTAGGAGCCGTGCTTGCTGAGCATGCATTGGGGCAACCGCCGCATATGTCAATCACCATCGCAGAGACTCGGGGATTATCAGGGGCGCTTCATGGACTATTTGCTGCCAGCATGCTGTATCTTGCGGTCGCACGAGACCGTCTTGCCCTGATTGTACTCTGTGGTCTGCTGTTGAAGGTCTCTGTGGAGGCATTTCAGGGGGAGACTCTAGTAAGTAGCGGTTCGGTGGAGCTTGTTGCGGTGATGGGACATCTTGGTGGGACGGCCTTCGGGTTGGCGGGGGCAGCCCTGCTGGTCCGCAGTCGAGGGGCCTAGAGCAACTAAACTTTAGGGAATCGGTTAAATCTATTTGAGCTAGTTCACACTCTGATCTGAATTGAATTGAACTCCACTTTGCAGCATCTAATCTTTTACGAGGGTTGAGGCATCTGAGGCAGTTCCAATGGATTTTGGCACCGTGATGTCTTTCGTAGGCATGTCGATTGCCGCTTTTCTGGCGTGGGTGTGCGTATGGGCCAGCGAATACAAGTAGCAGGCCGCCTCGTTTCTTTCTACTATAGTCGCTATGTCTCCTGATCTTTTCATTGTCGCGCTGTTTACGCTATTAGCCCTTTGGCTGGCGATTGGCATCTTTTCATCTCGGCTGGCATCAGAGTCCAATTGCCAGGAGTGCGGTGAGCCTGTCTCCTACGCCATGTCTAAGCGAGGGATTAACGATATTGCGCTATGCGGCAGTTGCGGCGTCGCTGTGGGGTCTATCTCGATCGTGGCGGAGCAAAACGACCACGACGGCTCTGCTTAGCGAAACTTGGACGCGGCAATCTAGCCAATCGGCACATCCAGCTATTTTTTTTGTCACATTTATATGTCATCGTGTTCCGTATTCGTCTCTTTTTTGGAGCGCATAGGTTTGACGCAGTGGCTGACAGCTGAAGTTCTGGGTAAATCCGCTTACGACGACTTTGTTAAGACAAACCGTCGTCAGATGCGTGGATTTGAGTTAGTCCTGAAGGAAAGTGCGGCTGAGTTAATCACCGAAGAGTCGGTTTGTGATTTCCTATCTACGAATGAAGATCGGTGCCGAATCGTCAAGTTATCGTTAAGAAAGCTGGGTCATGATGATCTAGTCGATGCGCTTGAGCTCAAAGGCCGTCCGCCGAGAGGCGCGATGAAAAAGTCGGTCGCCCGTCGGCTAATGGAGCACCACCCCGCTGCGTATATTCGCTTAGCGTCCCATATATTGGCATTTCCCTGCCTCTCTGGGTCAAGGGTACAGGCGCCTGGTTCCGAGATACGAGTCAGCGATGAAGAGATGGCCCGGATGGTGGAGTACTACAGGCGCAGTTCTAATACGACCATCTACACCGCCTGTAAGATGTCAGTTGCGGCTCTGCGCCGTATTCATGTGATGATCGACGTCATGGATTTGCAGGCGATTTATCGGCAGCGGCAGCCCGCATTTTGTGACTTGGCAACGGGTCGACTCCAGTATTTTGGTTGATAGGAATGCGTATCGCGGGTCCATCAGCCCTCTGCTGAGGTCGTAACCTGTACTTTGGCGAGACCATCCTCGGGCATTGAATGATGCCACTCGGTTAGGCGTTATTGAGGCCCTAGAGTGGCAGGGCGGTTGTGTACTTAAGCTCTTCCATGGAGAGAAGAGCCGTTACGTTAAAGACTTTGACCTCGGAGATTAAGCTTTGATAGAAGCGGTCATACGCTCGTGGATTTGCTACTTGTACCTTGAGTAGATAGTCGATTTCGCCAGCTAACTGTTGCGCTTCGACGACCTCGGTCCGCTCTTTTAATGCGGAGCGAAACCGTGTCTGCCAATCACCGTCGTGTTCACTTGTCTTAACCAACACAAAAAAACAGGCCTCGAGCCCTATTTTGTCAGGATCCACGATCGCGACTTCGCGTCGAATAATGCCTTCTTCTTTCAGTCGTTTTGCGCAGCGACGTTTGCATCTGAGTGCGCCTGACAGTTGCTGTCAGCTGAGAAAAGTATCGGTCCTCTATCGACATTTACGTATGAACGATGCCTGGATATCCGGTCAGCGCCGCGCTCAGGTGTCGACACGGTCATCGGTATCGGTTGTTGAAGTTGACGGAGCTCGAGGGAAGCTTAAGTTCAATCCGTTGGCTAACTGGAGTCAAAGCGATGTGGCTGCTTACAAGGCAAGGTATGAGCTACCCGACCACCCGCTGACAACTAAGGGGTACGTCTCCATTGGCTGTTCGCCTTGTACAAGTGCTGTTATGACGGGGGAGGATGCCCGCGCGGGTCGCTGGCGGGGTCAGTCAAAACTTGAGTGTGGATTACACAATCGCACCAATATCATCGCGAGTTCGGAGCACGTGGCATGACTGTTGTTATTAATAACCAAGGTCGATTCGACATAGGTGAAGTGTTGGAATTTGTTGATATCGACGAATCCTTTGCATCGAACGATCTAGATGAGCTTATGCAAACGTCAGCTATTCGCATTGTTTTCGGCAGTTGCGCCGATGGTCGTTTTCTTACTTTGGGTCGACAACTTCGGTTGCGGGGTTTCAGCGGCTATATTCGGGCTGCGGGTCCTCTTGTACCGGATCAGTTTCCTATGGCTTTGAAGCTTGGCATCGATTCCGTCGAAATTTCTATTGAGCACGCAGCACGATGTACCGAGGACCAATGGACTGCCCAGGCAACACGTGCGCAGGGTAATTGCCAGCGTCGCCTTGCGGTTTAAAACAGTTAATCCGTAATGACAAACTAAGCGAAGTCTGTATACTTCGCACTTCTTTGGAGTTCACGCTCCGATATGGCTCGGTGGCAGAGTGGTGATGCAGCGGATTGCAAATCCGTCTACGCCGGTTCGATTCCGACCCGAGCCTCCAGTTAATTTACATATAAATCGATAAAATCAATGGGTTATGCCCATTTGTTTATTACAACTCCCTAATTGACTCCCCAGTATTCGTATTCAAGATCCTCGACTAGAAGAGCTAAAGTCCAAGGGTCTACCGAATAGGCAGTGGTGCCTCAGAAAGCCTGTTTTATTTAGAGGTGGTCACGTGTATGCGTTGCACCACGCATAAAGACCCCCGGGGGGGCTATCGCATTGATCCGACAGCAGTAGTTACCTGCCAGACACATCAGAAACTAATTTGAAAAAAAGAAGGCCCTTTGGAGACAGGGCTGTGATGGCTGTTGTCTGACCACTACTGGTTCTGGGTAGATAGGTTTGAACTCATTTCGAAAAAGGTCGGCTGGTCACATTTTGTTCATTAATCCGTGGTGTCATTGAGTGGTCGAGCGCGCATCATTCTAAGTCTACTGAACTCACTGCCGCCGCCAGACACCTCACTTGAAAACGGCTTTGCGCAAAGCGAAGCAACCAATGCTGATGACTAAAACTAAGTAACACTAAGTTCTGGAGGTAAACATGACAGAGTACGAAGCATGGACATTAATGGCCGCATTCTTTACTAGCAACGCAGTATTTTTCTTGGGCTTAATAGTCGCTGTTTGGCTTGGTTTCAGAATGTCCAACAACATTTATGAAGCTGGTAACTCACCGATGATAGCAAAGGCACTGACCACCGCATATTGCCTAAGCGTGGCTTTCTTTATGTTTATCAACCTGTCCGGGAACGTTTCGCTTTTAAATGATTTTGCGGCGATTTTCTCACAGTTAGCCGAAAATACCGAAATATCTGAAGCGGCGCGGCGACTTGCTGACACTGACACAACGGTACAAAACATCGTCAACCTTGTGTTCGTTCTATCAATAATCGTCTTCCAAATGGCAGGTGTTTGGATGAAAAAATCTGACTAATTGTAGCTAAAACTGATCGTTTTACAGGCGCCATACGTGGCGCTTTTTTTGCCTATACCTTCCCTTCTAATTGGCGCAGTAGTTACCCGCCAGATACATCAGAAGCTAATTTGTAAAAATAGGTCTATAGAAACAGGGCCGTGGTTGCTGTTTGCAGACTGCTATTGGTTCTAGGCAGAAGAATTGATGAAACAAAAAAGCATCCCACCCCAAACCCGCATGGGTCGGAGTAAGCCTTAGCGGTTTACAATAAAATTGCTAACGAATAGGTAACACAAAAGCAAATAGAGCAAATTAAAAAAATTGGTCCTCCCTGCTCCAAGGCTGTAACAAGAAACTCAGTCATTACTGCCCCCCTCCGTTACAGAAGCCTCTGTCGAGGCACAACGGGAAGGCACTTTTCATGGCAATAGGTAAAACTTATCGCGTCACTGAAATAACCGGGTCCTGATTGTCGTCGTTTAAATACTCTTGATTCTGTAAGGGCGCATTTAAAAACTAGAGATGGGGGAAATATATCGGTGTAAACGTAGCTTAATGGTTTGGACATCGGAGCGACATTTACAGACCGTAACCTAACTTTGGGCAGCGACAAGCCTCAATATGCGCGGCTGCGTCGATATTGATCGAAAGGTGTTCTGGCTAACAGTAGAGGGCGCTTTTCGGCTCTATTGAGATGAAAATCAGCTTTACAAGCGCCGCCACATGAGGCCGCGGCTTTTAAGTGCTTTCTGCTGGTGGCGCCAGTGAATATCAACATTTCCTGCCGCTCACGAAACCGTTTGTGCGGCTATGGAGATCTCAGACTTTGACCGATCGTAATGTTCTCGACGACAAGCTTAACTTGGTTGTAGCGGGTCTGTTGTTGGCAACTACGATAATCTTTTGTTTTTGGGGTTTAGGGACGATTGACCGCGAACAGACTACCTTGTTTCTTGTCGCTGCTGGTTTTGGATTATTCATGGCATTTAGTATTGGTGCTAATGATGTAGCAAACTCATTCGGAACTTCTGTTGGAGCCGGCACTTTAACGATGAGGCAAGCACTCGTTATTGCCGCTGTTTTTGAAGTCAGTGGTGCTGTTTTAGCGGGGGGCGCGGTAACGGAAACAATCCGAAAAGGAATCGTCGATCTAGGGCCTCTGTCAGTCTCTACGGGTGTGGATCCTCTAGATTTTGTTCATATCATGTTATCCGCTTTGCTTTCGGCGGCACTTTGGCTGACCCTAGCAACCTCGCGCGGATGGCCGATATCTACAACACATTCCATCATAGGCGGTATCGTAGGCAGCTCACTTACGCTGGGCGCTCTCTCGCTCAGCCTTACAGACGCTTCTTCGCTCATTAATTGGGATCAAATTGTTTTAATAGGCGCCTCTTGGATACTTTCACCCCTATTGGGGGGGAGCGCTTCGTTCATTGTTTATGGACAGATTAAGCGGCACGTCCTGACGTATAACAGCAAAGTTAGCGCGCGCCTTGAAGACATTGATCGAAGCCGTGCGGAAGTGATGAAAGCTCATCAAACTCGTTTCGCCGAGCAGCCTTTGGAGGTGAGAACATTAACAACAGCGGCAATTGCTCGCGATGCAGCACTCGCATCAACACTCACTGATGATACGCCGCGTCCAGCTCTCTTCGAGTCGCGCCTTTTTAAAAATCTACAGAAGTTGAAGGCTGACGAGGAAGATATCGAGTCTCATAAAGCGCTGACGGTAATGGTTCCCATTATTGCCGCAGCTGGATCATCGATTTTAACGGCGATGCTTCTGTTTAAGGGGCTCAAAAATACTGATGTGTCATTCTCTACGTTTGACGGGCTCCTAGTGGTCAGCATGGTGTCGGCCCTAGTATGGGTCGCGACAATGATATTGGCGCGCTCTATGCGGACAATTGCATTGGATAGAGCAACTTTTGTTCTGTTTTCCTGGATGCAGGTGTTCACTGCGGCGGGGTTCGCGTTCTCACACGGATCAAACGATATTGCGAATGCAATTGGCCCGTTTGCCGCGATTTTAGATGTTCTTCAGTCGGGTGAAATCGCCAGTGAGACAGTTGTACCGCCCGCCGCGATGATTAGCTTTGGCGTGGCGATGGTTGGTGGGTTATGGTTTTTAGGCAGAGATGTCATCTACACCGTGGGCACTCAATTAACCAAAATGCATCCAGCATCGGGCTTTAGTGCAGAGTTAAGTGCAGCCTCTGTAGTTTTAGTTGCATCCACATTTGGTCTGCCGGTATCTAGTACACACATTCTCGTTGGAGCAATTTTGGGTATTGGCATTGTTAATAGATCTACCAATTGGCAACTCATGAAACCTATTGCACTGGCGTGGATCGTGACGTTACCCATGACTACGCTGCTAAGTGCCGTTATTTTTGGCTTACTCCCGCTCGCCCTTTGACCAACAAGCTGATCAAACGCTTTGGCCATAAGGTTTCTATGGAGTTTTAAGTTATTAAAATGTGGCGGAAGAGGTAGGAGTCCGACCCATATTTTCCACCATATATAAATCAATAACTTAGGCGTCTGTCTTGACCTGTTGACAGCATAAATTGTAGCAGCCGATGTAGCAAACCTGAGCAAAAATCAGGGGTGGGGCGGGTAAAACGTTATCACTGTCGCAGTAGTTACCCGCCAGATACATCAGAAGCCAATTTAAAGAGAGTAGGCCTTTAGAATCAGGGTCATGATTGCTAGCGTTACACTGATGTTGGTTTTGGGTAGATACATTTAAGGATAATTTGCATCTGGCGGTTTAGTTTGTGGTGATTATTCCTTTCCCACCAACTTAGGCTTCTGGTGCTTCACATAAATGGATCCGGCTTGCGCGAACCAAATAAGTGTCAGGGCAGTGCCCATTATCCAACCAATCCAATATCCAGACAGACTGTGATAGACAGATAGGGCATACCCTGTGGGCATAGCGACTACCCAAAGACCTATAAAGCGCCCTGAAAAGACAACCCTCGTTCGTTCTAAGCCTAACAAAAATCCTTGGCCAGCTAGTGCTATATCGTCCAGCACCTTTAGGAACAAAATACAGAAGCATATCTGCAGCCACAGCGTCTTCGTATCGCCATCTATCGAATAGGCAACCGCAATCTCGTTCCTGAAAAAATAAAGCGCTAGTAACATGGGAAAAGACGTCATTAACACTACGTAGTGCGATGTCCTCCGGACCGATTTCAGTCCCACCAAGTCCCCAGCCCCCAAGGCCTGTCCAACCAGAATGGACGTTGCCGTCATGAAACCAAAAGAAAATACATGGCTCAAATAAAAGACGTTCCATGCAACATTGTGGACCGCCAATTGTTCGGCACCCATAGATGCTATGAAAATAATCAACACAGCTCCAAACAATTGGATTGAACCCTCGTTAAGACCTATGGGAAACCCAATATTAAAGATACGTCGCAAATAAGGTACGTCGAGTGATCCAGTAAACTCCGTAAACGTGAGCGAGCGAAAGTCTTCTTGAAGCAGTAGTAAGATTGAAAAAACGAACTTAGTTAACATCGCCAACAAAAAAGAATAAGCAATACCAGCAGATCCCATCGCAACAAACCCAGCATTTCCAAGCGCAATTAGCCAAGTAACCAAAACCATGGCTATGAAGGCTCCGGCACTTACTGCGGCAGGCCAAAAAGTCCGCCCAGCCCCATTGGAAATGAAAATAATTGCACAGGCTAAAAGGTC
Organism: Halieaceae bacterium; assembly: GCA_902547755.1. Taxonomy (GTDB): domain Bacteria; phylum Pseudomonadota; class Gammaproteobacteria; order Pseudomonadales; family Halieaceae; genus Luminiphilus. The sequence goes on from CACCPA010000001.1 coordinate 239,953, forward strand.
GAGTGGAACACCCCAAATTGCAATCGAAAGGAACTCCTTCACCAATGGTGATATTTCTTCGGAGGTAGTTATTAAGGGAAGCAGTGCTTCAAGCGATGTCAACGCAATGACCGCTATTATCGAAAGAACCGAGGCTATTACCAATGCACTTCTCAAAAGCGAAGGTAACTCCGAGGATAGGTTGCCAGCCCCTTTTAAATTAGCCGTGATAGGAATAATTGCACTCAAGAGCGTGAAGAAAAAGACGACTGTCGTGACTATCAACGTCAGCGTAAAACCCAGTGCCGCTAATTCTTGAACAGAAAAACTGCCAGCGACCATCATCGCAACCGCAAACATCCCGATAGTGCAGACATTGACGAACGCCAGAGGTGCTGCCAACTTTATTAGATCGATTGCTAAGGGCTTCGAGAAATGCACGAATTATTGCTCCATAAGTCGCAAGAAGGACGCGAACAGTGCAACACTTTCGCTACATTTTAGTTAAACATGACAAACTACGTGACATAGCTTGGTAAGCCCCCTCTCGAACTGCGGCTCCTCAGTTTCCGTCAAGTGGCCAAAACATGCAGTGCGGTGTGCCTTAATAATGTCTTTAGAAACAGGGCTATGATTGCTGTCAGGCGACTGCTGATTGGTAGTAATAAATAGAGCAGAACAGCTCTTATCTTCTTCACCAGAAATACTCTCTCGGTTTTAAAAAAATAGCATTTACAACGCCTTTCGCTATCTTTGTGTCGAGATACGGGGTTTTCAGCGTGACTAATCATCACATTAGAAATTTCGGACGGCACCCTTTAGGCAAATTGTAAATCATGAATTTAGGAGCAGATAAATGGTTAAGATGGTAATTTTGTTGGCCGCCGCACTTCTTGCGGTAAGCTATATGATTTATGACAGTAATCAGGTAACGATATTTCTCGAACTTAAGCCGCCATTCTTTGTCTTGGCGGGCGGAGTCGCGATGTTTTTTGCGGTTCCCGCGGATCGTGAAAATCTATTGATCGAGCGATTAGAGGCATTCAGAAACGGATGCATACTCTTCGGAGTGATAGGGGTTTTAATCGGCTTTATTGCCATTATGGCGAGTATGGACAATCCAAAGATGCTTGGCCCCGCCATCGCTTTACTGACGCTCCTTTGGGCCGTTTGTCTCAATTACATCGCCAAGTTGGTGGTTATCAGTAAATCTAATGGCGGCTAATACTGAGTAATGTTTATGAAAAGCTTGATGTTAGCTTTTTCCATCTTAATCACCTTCTCAGTATCTGCACAAACAGTTCAAGACGGCGACAGCATCATCAGAGGAGACGGTGTCCGCGTTCGTCTGTACGGCATCGATGCTCCTGAGAAAGACCAGCCGTATGGCAGAGAGGCCAGAAAAGTCCTCAAGCAATACATGCCCCTCGTTGCCAACATGAAGCAGTACGATGAAGACCGCTACGGGCGTCTTATTGTTGAGCTATTCACTGAGGACAACAAAAGCATCAACGCCGCCATGATCTGCTCAGGTGCTGCATGGTGGTACGAGTATTACGCTCCTGACAGGCCACAATTCAAACAATGTCAGGAAGATGCTCAGAAGGCTAAGCGTGGCTTATGGGCTGACGAAGATCCTATACCGCCGTGGAGTTGGAGGAGGCGTTAACTGCTGATCACCCCGGGGGCTATCGCATTGATCCGATAGCAGCAGTTACCTGCCAGATATATTAGAGGAGAACCAGCTCCGCTCGCCACTATGGATTACGCTATATGCAACTCTACGTGACGGGACTTAATAAGATGAAAAATCTCTCCATAGCGTTATGTATTGGGCTGTTGCTTAGTAGTTGCGTATCACCCGAAATCGCCTACGAGGAGCAACAGAAAAAGAATCAATGTATCGCAAGTGGCGGTCGAGTTTTAGAAAACGAAATTTGGCCTGAATTGATGCGTCGATGCATTCCTGCTCACCAGTGGAAAGAATCCGATAGAAAAATCGCGGAATGCAAAGCCCAAGGTAATTACTATCGGGTCGATTACGAAGGTCTGTTCCAAGGCTGCTATTTACCAACTCCCGTGGTCGCGACCCAGCCTGTTGAGGCATACAACCCATTCGACAGCGCACCTTCATGCCTGTTTTGCCGACTGCAAGAGAACAATGGAGACCGCTATAGACCAACAACAAGCTATCCAAGTGCACGAACAGATTCTGATTGGGACTGGGACTATCAGCCGGGTAATGGCCAATGGGTCTGCAGAGGTATTCAGACAGGTCAATATGCTGCAATTTCTAACTGCGCGTACGATATCAAAGACGATAATCGGTGGCTTGGGTAACACCATTAAGTCATAGCCTTGATATCTGAACGTGGTGTTTAGAAAAAGTTTTGGTGCGACTAATAAGTAGCAAAAACTAACGCGCCAACATCCCCAAGACCCGCATAAACCTGCGTTTCAGCGAAGAAGAGACGATAAAAAAGCTATTAATTCAATGACTTATGATTGGTGGTGTGGGCACCCGCATACGCACACACATCTTGAGTCGCGCTGATTTTATAAGCGAGTTGTCACAAATTTCTCTCTTGAAGCAATGTTCATTTCAACCAAGTCAGCAATTATCCAGCTCGCAGGGAAATCAGAAGATTGATGAACATTAAGGGGATGTAGGTTAAAACCAGTAGTAAAGCTGGAAGCCAAAAAGCTTTCCAAAATATTACCCACGTCGGAGGTGGCTTGTGTAACCAATGCTCCGCGGGTGACTCTCGATAATAGAACACCGTAACTTTATAGCCTTTGGGATATTCCTTTCGCATTTTATCTTCGAATTCAGAGCCAAGCGTCCAGGCGGGTAAACCGCGATTAAAAGAGCCAAAGTAGCGCATACCAGAGACGGAATAGCCGTAAGAAATAATGACGTACCCACCGCCTTCAGACTGCACATAACCAACGTCGACAACGCTTCCAGTCACGACATCATCACCCAAAGTGGCGGGCCATCTTTTTGTATAACGGTCGTAAGTCCATAGAGCGAACATGACTGCTAAGACAGCTTGTATGGCGTAAATGATTTTCGTCATTAGCACGTTAAATGAAATTGATTTCCTTATCAGTCATTTGCTCTTAGAAATCTCACGGCCTCATTTTCTTGCTTCTTATCTTCAAATTTATATATCACTTCGAGTCTCCGACAAATTCCATCAACCCCCCTCGTAACACACACTCTGGTAAGCCCTGGCCTCAGATTTCTTTCGCCAATGTCCACACTATCGTTTCTATAAAAGCCTGGCGCGTTGAAGACTAAGAGATAGGCTTCTCGACCGCGCGTTCTAACAATTACTGATTGTCTGTCCGCGTCGCGAAAACGTTGGAACTCAAAATCGAATACTTGCTCCAAAGGCTCTAACCCCAGCTGAGAGTACCTCTCTGGTAACCCATCTGAATCCTCATCTACGGAGGCACAACTCACAGACAACAAAATTGACGCGCAAATTAACAAGTGTTTTTTCATAAATTCATTGATCCCTCACAAACTGAAAATTCAGTGTAGGAAGGAAATTCAGAAAAATCACAATTCGGCTGCCAGTGCAATTTGAGGTAGAAGGAATAGCAAACTGATGAAATATTTCATAGACATCTCCATTAGTTCATTGCCCCCGTAAATGTGTGAATTCTTACAAAAGCATACTTAAATTTTGAACTTCCTCTGATCAATTACTGGCAAAACGTTACCGGTGAAAACACACATAATTTGGGCTTGAGACGCATCTGAAGATGTAGAAACGGTAGTGGGGTCACAAACTCGAGCAAAGTTCTCAAACATTTCAAGCACTTTATTTTTCCCCGTTCGCGCGACCAAAAAGTCTCCTCTTTTCACATCTGGGTAAATTATTTTGCCATCTTTTATGAATTTAAGGGCGTGCACGTTGTGGACTGTGGGTTCAGGTTGAGCGAAAGTCTGCGTAGAAAAAGTAAGCAAACAGACAATTGGAATTAGTAAAGCAACGCGAAACATGAATAAGATCCTCATATCAATGCTGTTGATCTTAGTCCTAGCACAAAACGACGCTCCGCGATATTTGTCAAATTGACCCCCAAGAGATGAGCCGCGCACACTACGTTTCTTGTGGAAGAACCCCAGTAGGGAAGTAGCGGTTATACCCACGAAAACATCAAGTGGGAGTTCAACTCATCGGGCTTCATAGTTGAGGAGGATTTTGATGAATGGCCACTCAATGAAGCTCGTCAAAAAGACGCATTTCAGCTATCCCATGATGTCGATCGGCCCAGTCCACGGGATGTGAAGCACGTGATGTACTATTTCAACGAAGGCAGTGAACTCTGGGATTCTGACGACTCGTAATGACAACCATAGTGGCTAGCACCGATGCCAAAACATCCTCTAATGCATCTGGCAGGTAACTACTGCTATCGGATCAATGCGAAAGCCGCTCCCAATGTGTTGAAACTTTAAAAATTTGCAAAGCTAAGAGAGTGTGTCCTACGTTGGTAAAACTGCAACAATGCGAGTCGGTCAAATGAATGAATATCCACTAACGTCAATCGCTACGCTTGCTCTGGTTATCCTAGGGATGGTCTTGTCATTCCGTGTCGGTGCGGCACGGGCGACGTACGCTGACAAACAGCAAAATCCCGAGATGTTTCACTCCTTGGAAATTTATTCAGACGCAGATTTTATGGTTGCTTTTCGGAACCATCAAAATCTCCTAGAGCACCTAGTTATAATGTTACCAGCCCTTTGGATTTGTGCGGTTGGCGTCTCAGATCTAGTTGCATCTATTCTCGGTTCTTTTTATTTTGCGGGCAGAGTTTGGTGGGCCCACAACTATCCGCGTAACTTCAGCCACAGACCAGCGTTTTTTCTATGCCTTTTTTCTTTAATCGCCCTTCTTTTTAGTGCGGTCGGCGGCGTGATTTACGCTCTATTGCAGCAATTTTAATGGTAAGCCAACAACGTTGTTCTAAGGGGAAGAACAAGTCGTGGAGAGACTCAACAAACATCAACGGTAGTAAGTGAAAGCCGCTAAAGAGTGGATAGCTTATAGTTCGCGGCATTGCGCAGAGGTGGTCTTATGGGACTAAAAGTTATTGGTGCAGGTTTTGGTCGAACCGGCACACTTTCATTAAAAACAGCGCTAGAGCAACTGGGGTTTTCACCATGCCACCACATGTCAGAGGTGGCCAAGGACCTGAGTCAGATAGACTGGTTTCTCAAAGCCGCCAACGGAGAAAAAGTTAACTGGGCGGATGTGTTTTCCGGGTTCGAAGCGGCGGTGGACTGGCCTGCCGCTGCTTATTATGAAGAACTTGCCGACAAATACCCCGATGCAAAAATAATCCTTGGCGTTCGGGATCCCGAAGCTTGGTACGAGAGCGTTAGGACATCGATATTCATAATTCCAACTAGCTTTCCGCGATGGATTAGAAAGCTAGTCCCCCCGGCAAATCGTTTTATTGAGATGATTGAGAAAACGGTGTGGGAAAATGAATTGAATGGCCGTTTCGAGGAAAAGGAGCAAACGATAAAAGTTTTTCTCCAAAGGATCGAGGCTGTAAAAGCAAAGTTTCCGAGCGAGCGTTTGCTTGTTCATAGCGCAGCTGATGGATGGGAACCGCTGTGTCGATTTTTAAGTTTGCCAGTGCCTGAACACGATTACCCTTGGGTCAATGAAGGCCGCCAAATTCGGAGGGTAGTTCGCATACTAAAATTACTAAACTGGTTACCTGCGGCGTTTTGCTTGGGCGGACTAGTGTTGTTTCTTTATTCGGTCTGACTGATCGCAACAAAGAAAATTTGAAAACAGACCTCTAATGCATCTGGCAGGTAACTACTGCTATCGGATCAATGCGATAGCTCTATGGTTTCGCTTTTTAGCTTGCGTGTAAGCTAAACTTAAAGGCGAGTTAAAGACCGAGGTAGTGGTGTTGCCAGCGGATAATCAAGTTAACAGTCGAGTCGGAGGTTTATCAAAACCGGAGTGGCTTTTGCTCGGCCTGACTGTGCTGATACTCATGTGTGGAGTAGTTGGGCTATCTGTTATCCAAATACAAGAGATTGGCCTATCTTTTTTTTGGTATCCGAAAGCCATCTTGATCTCAGTTTTGGTCTGTATTGCCTTAGCTAGTATTAAACCCCGCTCTGCTAATAAGGCTGAGACCTATGGTGAACGACTGCTATGGGCCGCAAAATACGTGACTTTCTTCTTAACATTCTCAATCGGGGGTAGCGCGCTGTTTGAGGAGAACGCTAAGGCAATTGGCCCGATGCTCGCTCTAGCCCTGCAATGCTATCTTTACTGCTCAGCGGCTTGGATATGTTTTGCAGTAATCAGGTTGAGGAGAACTAATTCGCTCCCGTCGACACCTGTGACAACCTCAGATCTAAAAATACTGCCCCTGTTTATTGCTTCTTGGTTTTTAGTTGTTTCTTTTTGCACGGTTTTTTTTCACCTTCTCGCGATCGAAGCTGGAGACAATGCTGAATATGCCCGTGGGGTCACGAGTTTAAAAGACGCTTCGCTACAGGAGATTGGTAAAGAAGCTTTGGCACATGGGCTAATCACGACCACAGTTTGTTTTGCTGTTTTGTTTGGCATTGTGTTAACGACCAGAGTCACTGCCGGAAGACTGAAAATATCGTTTGGCTCGCAAGACTTTTTCTCACTTGGATTATTGGTTTTCTCCTATTTCGCAGTAATCGATATTAGAAACACTATGATGGGCATGGATGACCCAGTCTCTGCTGTATCTAATCTTACTTCAATGGTCTTTCTCTTGACCTCTAGTGGCTTAATTTACGCTGTCTATGTGCAATTGTTTAACGGTATTCATAAGGTCAATATTCGACAGATTGGTAAGCAGATTCCCATTCCATTAGGAGCGTTAATTTTACTTTTTTTAATTTTCCGAGATCTAAGTGCCCAGGCACTTACCTTCGGGATTTTCGCGTTGCTACTGATGCTCCTTTTCGTTTTTTACCTAAACGATCTCGAGAACCAGATCCTCTCACGCACTGAAGAATTAAGAGAGGAGCGAGCGAAATCCGACGCCCTTCTTGAGAACATGCTACCCGGCTATGTGATTGACGATCTCAAGCAACGGGGAGTATCTAATCCGAAAACATTTCCTGAGATTTCTGTGATGTTCACTGATTTCGTTGGATTTACGAAAATTGCACAAGGTATGACGCCCGAGGCTCTGATAGACGATCTGAACAAATTATTCAGTGGTTATGATGAGATCGTCGAGGCACATGATTCGGAGCGAATTAAAACCATTGGTGATGCCTACATGTGTGCCAGCGGGCTCAGTGCTTCGTCCAGCGACTCCACGGCTAACCTAATTTCCGCTGGCCATCAAATACTGAAGTTTACAAGCGAATTCAATAGCGCCAACGGCAGGGATTGGCAATTAAGAATTGGTATCGCTCATGGTGACTGTGTGGGCGGTGTTGTTGGTGAGAAAAAGTATCTCTTCGATTTGTTTGGTGACGTGGTTAATACGGCCGCCAGAATGGAGAGTCATTCCGAGCCAGGCAGGATTAATGTTGATGAAGCGACTTTCCTGACAGCGACAAGCAAAGGTTCGATCGAGGGTGAAAAGCGTCCTGTCGAGTTTGTCAAAGGGAAAGGCGAACTGCAGATGTATTTCTTAAACTGACCTCTAATGTATCTGGCAGGTAACTATCACAAAATCAACGGCAGTTTCCCCCCCCCCCCTGCTGATATATTCGCTACATCATTCATTGCAAGGGGCTATAACTATGAAAGCTGAACTTCAAGACGTCATGGACATGTTGCGGAAGCTTCAAGGCGCAATCGACTTCGGCAATGCACCAATGGCTGAACGAGACGAACTAGCCCGTGATGTTTCGGACATCATGGATGCTTTGTTTGAGGTGATGAAAAACCTCCCCGACGTACAAACGCAATACAAATAGCCTCTGAAATGACGCGCCACAACGGTGAATTTGGGGAGTAGATTGGGGAGTGGCTATGTATTTTTACGCATAAACCATTGATTTAAATAATATTATGCGTTTGAAAATGGAGCTGACCCGAGCCTCCTTTTCTTCTTGACCCAATTAGCCCAGCTAAAAGTTGTGTGGCTAGGACTTGATCTCACAACTAGTCATCGAGAAAGCAGGCGCCTCATAAATTCGACGTTAACCATTTTGACTTCGCGTTTCGCACGAACGGTGCTGGCGCCGCTTGCTGTTGTGATTTCGGGATTTTTAAGCGCTCCTCGACGACGTCAATCACCATACGCGTGATCGCGGGCAAATCGGTCTTTCTGGCTTCATTAAGGGTTAGCCAGTGCAGGTCGAGTAGTTCCCCTGAAGCACTTGACAGCTGTGAAGGATCCGATTGAATCGTTGAGTCGTGAACCATAAAAAATCGCGTGTCGAAGCGACGGTTACGGTAGGGCGGTGTTATGGCTCGCGCAATGAAATCCATGTCCTCGAGTGGGGGAATGACGCCGTGCGAAAAATACTGGGACCAACTGTGGTTCGTTGTCCGAACCACCTCGTGTGACCGCCGCCCCACAACCAAGCCCGCCTCTTCAAACGTTTCACGAATAGCGGCCAATGCTAAGCCTCGTAGTTTGGCGTCCGATACGTTTGATCGAGTTTCTCGACGCAGGCGTGTGAACACTGTTTTTGTGAGTTCGGACGGTACCTTTATGCGCTGATCGATGTAATCGAGTCGGCCGCCAGGAAATACAAACTTTCCCGGCATGAACTTATGCTTCATCGAGCGCTTACCCAATAGGATTCTGGGCTCTTCTGCTTGCTGCAAGATAATGAGTGTTGCGGCATCGCGCGGTCTGACAGCTTTTTCTCCCTTCTGTCGGTATTCCTCAGGTCTGCCGGGCGTCGTGCCGTATCGACTCATGACTACTTTCCCGTGTTCTTTTTCTTATCCAAGAGCCCATACCATAACTCAGTTTCTCCGCTATGGGTGATCGTCTTTTCTTAAGTCGTTGTCAGTTGGACTAAACCCGTGAGACGCTAGAGGCATCAAGAAGATCAGTAAATAATGGCTGCATTAGGAGTAGGTTGTGGACTTAGTAGCATTTGAGGCGGGCGCGAAAAAGAACTGTCCGATTTATGAGTTTTTGGGCTTGCAGGTCTTGGAAGCTGAAGATGGCGTCTTTAAGGCGCTAATCCCCAATACCAAGGCTTCAGGAAATCATATTGGCATCATGCACGCGGGCGCGCTGTTCTCACTAGGAGAATTTCTTGGTGGCCTGATAACCGCGCGTTATCTGGATAATCCGCGAAAGTTTCAACCCGTCGTCAGAGATTTGAAAGTTGACTTCAAGGCGCCTGCTATGTCGAATATTACGGCGACCGCCTATTTTACTGCGGAGCAAGCGGTAGAGATGAATGCCAAGCTCGAGAAGACGGGTAAATACGATTTCCAGCAGAAAGCTGTACTCACGGATGAGAATGGAACCGTTGTTGCAGAGACCCTGGGCTCCTACGCGCTCCGTAACTTTTTAGGTTAGGAATAAGCCCGCGGCAGAGCCTAGAGGCTCAACCCACCGTCAACCACAAGTTGCTGGCCCGTGACATAAGCTGCCATCGGAGAAGCAAAAAATAGTACGCCACCGGCAATGTCCTGTGGCTTACCAAACCTTGGTATTGGGTTCACTTTACTGAACTGTGCTTCCTGTTCTGGGCCGGACTGATTTGCGGTCATCTTAGTCGGCACCATGCCGGGAGCTACCGTATTTACTCTTACACCCGAGTGCCCCCATTTTTTTGCCAACGCTTTTGTCAGTTGAACTAAACCCGCTTTGCTTGCGCTATAGGCGGGGTTATTCACCGCCGGATTGATAGACGCGACAGAGTCGATGTTGATGATCGAGCCCTGAGACTTCATCAGCAAGGGGTAGAACTCAGTGCAGAGCTGCATTGCACCCGAAAGATTGATACTCAAAATCTTTTCAAAGCCTGATCGCTCAAATTCCGCTTTCTTCCAGAGCACCGCGCCCACGCAATTAGCCAACACATCCAGAGCCTCAAAGTGACTGGCCAGTTGGGTTATCGCGGCCTCATCTTGCACATCGAGCTGGTAATAGGTGAAGTGACTAAAATCATTATCGTAAATATCAGCGCTACGAGTCCCCGTAATGGAGACGGTGGCACCGGCTTCATAGAAAGCGGTTGCTACTCCGTAGCCGATACCGTCAGAGCCGCCACAAACCAAGATATGTTTATTAGAAAAATCAAGTGCTGCTACTAAGCTCATCATCGTGGCCCCTGGCCGTCATCGATTTTTATGACTGTTCCGGTCACACATTCCGAAGCGGGCGAAACCAGGAACAGTAGGGTGCTATCCATTTGTGCTGGATCGCAAATTCGCCGGCGTGGAAAGCCCTGTGAGATATCGCCGACGCGTGACAGCATGCCGTCCATCATCTCGCTCGAAAAAGCTCCGGGTGCAATGCTATTAACATTGATGTGGTTTCGCGCCCATTCCACTGCATGCGACTCGGTCATGCGCACGACCGCACTTTTGGTAGTAGAGTAAAGCGTGGTGGCTATGGCGCCTGATATGTTAAACGCCGCAACCGATGCAATGTTGACAATGCGTCCCGGCATCTTTTGCTCAATGAGTCGCCGAGCGACCTCGCAAGACAGAACCCAGGGCCCTATTAGGTTGGTATCAAATACAGCATCAGTAAGCTCATCAGACATCTTAATGGCACGTTCAGCGTCGGGGATGCCTGCGTTATTAATCAAAATTTGAACGGTTCCAAGGCGCGCTTCAGCTTCAACCAACGCCGCCCGAATACTATCGCGTGAGGTCATATCGATCGCGATGGGCTCACAAATTCCCCCGTCCGCCCGAATCTCTTCTGCAAGTGCCTCTAATCGATCGACGCGCCGGCCCGTTGCGACGACTTTGGCACCACAGGCCGCAAGAACTTTTGCGAACCGTTTTCCCAGGCCTGAGGTCGTCCCAGTGACAAAAGCTACTTGGCCATTTAGGTCGGTAGACACGTTGGGTAATGGAAATTCAGACATCGTATTTCTCTTGTGATTTATTATTCATAGACGTAAAGATGTCTCGCGTTGCCGCAGAAAGCAAGACAGCCTTTGTTTGAGCGAGAGCGTGGATGAGAGCTTAAAATCAGTCAAAAGGAGCGTGTCATGCACATCAAGGTGAAGGATTTCCACCCTGAACTTCAACACCAAGTACCCCGGTTGCGGAGAGTGGCTAAACTGATGCGCGTCCCCGGTGTCATCAGAATCTTTGACTGGCTTCGGCGCAGAGAGGCAGGTTCAGACGTTGCGGGACTTGATTGCTCGACGGTCAACATACCCAGCACTTTAGATAATTACTCGATAAGGACGCGCATTTATCGCCCCTCCAATGTTTCGGACCCCTTACCTTGCTTGGTCTACTTTCATGGTGGTGGGTACATCATGGGCGTACCCGAGGGATCCGCCGAGTTGATCGAACTCTTCATTCAGACGAGGCCTTGCGTTGTCGTGGCGCCCGATTACCGAAAGGCGCACCAAAAGCCATTTCCCGGCGGTTTTCAGGATTGTTACAATGCAATGATCTGGGCGCGTGACAATGCCGATGCCTTGGGATGCTCCGATAAAATAATCATTGGTGGACATAGCGCAGGCGGCGGTCTCACCGCGGCGGTGGCACTGAAAGCTCGCGATACGAGCGATGTCGACGTTGCCTTCCAAATGCCTTTTTATCCCATGATTGACGATACGCAGCCGACCGATCCACAGCGTGACATTGATCCTCCCGTATGGGACACGGCGCTTAACGCGATCGGATGGGGTGCTTATTTGAGCGAGCTAAAAGGCCGTGGCGAGTCCCCAAGCGCTTATGCAGCCCCTGCGCGCGCGGAGTCACTCGCTGGCTTGCCGCCCACCATCACCTATGTGGGCGATAAGGACCCCTTCTTTTGGGAAACAGAGGCATACGTCGAGGGGCTGCGAACAGCTGGGGTTGACGTGGCACATACGGTTTACGAGGGCTGCTATCACGCCTTCGAGTACATTGGTGACGGGGGTGCGATCGGTGCCCAGGCCCGAGCCTTCACATTTGAAAACTTCGGTCTGTTTTACGACCGGTATGTTACGGGAACTTCAACTTAGGAAATTTCGCTCACTATTGAGTAGTCGAATTCGGTAAGGCGACTGGGTACTTTTTGCTCGCTCGTCAGTACAGTAATGCCGTATTCCTCTCGCAGGTCATTGAGTCTTCGATCCAATAGGGTCGAGGGTAATTCAAAGGGCCATTTTTTCTTCATTCGACGAGTGTGCCGGATGACTGTCCAAATAACCCGTTTATTTCGCCAATAGAGTCTCGGAACGAACGTGAGACCAAGCTCTGATACCAACGCTCGGCTGAGGTCCTTGATTTCCGGCAGTTGCTGATACTTTTTGAGTAACTTCCAAGAGAAGGTGGTTCCGAACAAGACCCAGAAATCCAAGGCAGCTTCACCCTCAATGGTCGTGTCTTGACCGAAGATGGCATGCGTCGCGTCGTGATAGAGCCAGATTGGATCCGCATCCTCAGGACTATCTGTCAGGATCTGCCGACCGATGTGTATGAGATACTGATGATATTCCACGATGGCCTCATGCAGGGTCTGATTACTGTTCTGATTCTGATATTCCAGGTACATGCCACAGCCCTAATCACCCACAGGGTTCCGAGCATCCTCTTATTACTGCCGATTTACAAGGTCAGTAGGGCGTTTTGGTCGGCGTATTGGTCGTGCGCGCTGTCTAAGCCTTGCAGGGCGCTGTAAGCTAGAAGGCTTTGCGATCAAGAGCATTGCCCTATGCCTGGCTATTCTTACTTTGCCCTGTCAGTTATCTGTCTCCTAACGGTGTATATCCCGCTGTTTTGGGTTTTGGGAGAGTTCAAAGATACGTCGACGAACATGAAGCGCTTTTTTATTGGCTTTATGCCTATAGGGCTCGGCTGTATCGCCTGGATAGAGTTTGGAGGCCTTGATTGGAGTCGGGTGCTATCCAATCTCGCATACGCGGCTTTCGGGAGCCTCATTCTGGCCCTGATACACAAGTTCTCGCAGCCGTGAGCCCCGGGTAAACGTCTCATCACAGATTAACCACAAACTAAAAAAAAGGGGCAGATGATGCCACCAATGACGATGCTTGGATGGTTCCACACGATTATGGGCGTGCTGGCACTCTTGCTGGCGATAGCAGCGATACGAAGGTACCGATTTATTCGCTCCACCGACCGGGAGGGTGCGGCGTATCTCGTGGTGACTGTGGTGGTGGCCGGATCTGCACTGGGTATATACAACCAAGGTAGCTTTGGTATTGCGCATTATCTTGCCGTACTGACGCTAGCGGCGGCATTGGGTGGTTTTGTAATTGAGCGGCTCAATTTGTTTGGCCGCTTCTCGGTGTACTTTCAGGCGATTGCTTACAGCGTGACAATCCTGTTTCACATGATTCCTGCGATTACTGATTTCCTTCGTCGCTTGCCCGTGGGAGACCCGTTTATCGACTCGTTCGATTCACCGCTACTTAAGGGGTTTCATCTCGCGTTCGCAGCATTTTACGTGTTGGGCATTGCGGCTCAGATTCTAAAGTTACGACGTAGGGCGGCGGGTCTGTGAGCCGTCAAAAGTTGTTCCTTGGCTCCTCAAGCGCGCCAAGGCGGAGTTTTCACCGGGAAGCAGACTTTGAAGTCGAATTCTGTAAGTTTTTTTGTCTCGATTGCTGTATCCAGAATTTCTTTGCCAAACTGACGTGGCAATGATTACGAGAGACTTGGAGTAGACCCATGGACGAACGATTCGGACGTTTTAAAGATGAGGCTGACGCCTTTGCTCAGTGCGAGGCGGCAGGTTATACCGCACACAAATTTGATTTCCCCGCAGATGACAATGAGTTTCACTGGCACGATTTTGATTCGCTGACCTTTATCACTGCGGGTGAGTTGACCATTTTCGATGTCGATAGCGGTCAGTCGCGAACCTGTGGTGCGGGTACTAAAATTGTTGGACGCAAAGGGGTGGTTCACCGAGAGCAGACGTCTGGATTTAACGCCATCATTGGCTTTGCAGAAGATCCTAAGATTTTGAGTCAGCCCATCAATAAACCGTTGCCTCTACCGGTTTAAACAGCGCTAATTAGGTAGCTGAGATTTTCAGCGGACTCGCTAAGGTCGGGGAGTAAGGTGGCGAATACGTTTACGACAGTTCTCGGCTACATGGGAACCAGGGTGCGGCAACGCTTGGGTGTCGAGGGTAAACTCGAGTCACTCAGTGATATTTTCAATTTCATCCAGTTAGACGACCGTGTGGCGACGTCAGGGCAGCCGACCGAGGCCCAATTTAACCTCGTGAAGGAGGCTGGCTACACCACAGTCATCAATCTAGCGCCAAAAAGTCACGAGAACGCCCTGGGTAATGAAGATGAAATCCTAGAGAGCATGGGAATTCGTTACATCCATTTGCCGGTGGTTTTCACAAGCCCCACTCGTAACGACTTCGAGCGCTTCATCCGTGCATTGGAATCCTCTGATGACGATCGCATCTGGGTGCATTGTGCTGCCAATATGCGTGTTTCGGCGTTTTTTTTTAAATACCGCACTGAACGACTGGGGTGGACTACGGAGCAGGCCCAAGCCGACTTACACAGAATTTGGGAGCCTGGAAAGTTGATGGGCGTCTGGCAGGACTTCATTGACAAGGCATGATTGGCATTTGCTCGATATCACTGCATATTTAAAAAATAATCATATAAAACAATGGCTTACAAAGGACAGCTTATAGCCTTTTTAGATCTCTGTAGTAGGTTCCCAAAAGCTGCGTCAAGCGACGAAATGATCGGTTTTTGGGTTATTGTGATCATGAATGATATTACTGGCTTGGTATGAGGCAGAAATACGGTCCGTTTTGCCAAGCAGCTAGGCAAATAACAGCAACTCCAACACGAGTACAAAAGGGAAATCAGGCTTATGTGGTTAGTGCATCGACGATCGTTCATTTGTGGAGCTTTGTTGCTGGTTTTGCTGACAGTTAAGTCAGCTTTTGCAGGAGTCGCAGTAGAAGACTATGAGCGGCGTCCCGAGATTCAAAACCGTCTACTAGAGGAGCGGCTTGATTCGTTGTTACCAACACTCATGCGTGAGACCGGTGTGGACATGTGGCTCGTCATTGCTCGTGAGTACAACGATGATCCCGTGTTCCTTTCCCTCGTCCCAAAACCCCGTTTCACTGCTCGTCGCACGACTATGTTGGTGTTTTTCGACCTCGGGGACGCGGGCATAGAGCGTTTAACCGTCAGTCGCTATCCGCTTGGCGCCATGTATGAGGCAGCGTGGGAGGGCGGTGATCTGGACGCACAGTGGCAACGACTTGCCCAGGTGATAGCGGAGCGAGATCCACAGACGATTGCTGTCAATACGAGCGACACCTGGCCTGTGGCCGATGGCATTAGCCACAGCTTGTACAGCAAGCTTGCGGCGTCACTGAGTCCTAAGCTGCGAGCTCGCTTGCAGTCATCCGAGAGGTTAATTGTTCGTTGGATGGAGACCCGCACTCAGGGGGAAGTTGAGGTATGGCAGCGTGCGGTCGCCATTGCACGCGAGACCATTGCTAGCGCATTTAGTAGCGAAGTCATTACCCCCGGCGTCACGACCGTGGGTGACGTCTCTTGGTTCATCAGGACTCGCTTTGAGGAGGAGGGCTTGGAGCCATGGTTTCACCCGGATGTAAATCGCCAGTGGGAAGGTGCTGATTTTGGCGAAAACGCGCCGTTTCTCGGTGACGGGTCGAGGAGTGGGATTATTCGACGTGGTGATGTGCTTCATACCGATGTTGGGCTCTGTTATCTCGGTTTATGTACCGATACTCAGGAGATGGGTTATGTCCTCAAACTAGGTGAGTCAGAGCCGCCCAAAGGCTTGGTAGAGGCCATGCGCACTGGCACCCGTTGGCAAGACGCGTTGACGGCAGAGTTTGTCACGGGTCGGACAGGGAACGAGATTCTTGCCGCAGCACAAGAGAGTCTGAAGAAATTGGGCATTCAACACGCCATCTATACGCATCCATTGGGTGTCTTTGGGCATGCCCCTGGCCCTACCATAGGCATGTGGGACAACCAGGGACCCACGATTGGACGCGGAGACTGGCCCCTGTATCCGATGACGGGGTATGCCATCGAAGGAAATGTCGTGGTCAGGGTTCCCGAGTGGAATAACCAGCGGGTACAAATGAAACTTGAGCAGAGTGCGCTATTTGATGGAAATACGGTTCATTACTTGGCGGAGAGGCAAAAAGTATTGCATGTTATAGGGTTTTAGCCGTCCTCACACACGCGAGTTACTTGATGTTTGGATGATTGGCTTAGACGTGAAATTCAGGAGAGCAAAGGTGTTGCTATCGTTTTATGAGGAGAGTGTTGGGCACCATCTGCAAATATTGGGTGCAACGCAAAATATCCTGAGGATGGCAGAGGTCAATGCTGAAACTGGGGTGATTGATCTTGGTGCTATCGTCAATTTTCGACCTCATGGGTCAAATGAAGGTAGGCATTGAATGACTCAACCATTAGCGCTTTGGACGGCCCCTACGCCCAACGGCTGGAAGGTCAGCATCATGATCGAGGAGCTCCGGGAGCTGGGAATTGCGCTTCCGTCGGTTGAAGTCATAACGGTCGATATTATGAGTGGCGAGCAATTCAGCGACGTTTTCAGCGCCGTGTCAGCCAACCAAAAAATACCGGGTTTGGTGCATGGTGACATAAGACTCATGGAGAGCTGCGCGATCCTTCAGTACCTCGGGGAGGAGTTCCCCTCTAGCCTGTATCCAAGCGGTGCCGACCGCTACTACGTTCTGCAATGGCTGACTTGGCAAGCTGCGGGTTTGGGACCCTCATTCGGTAATAAACTGAGCTACACCCGCTACATGGCCGACGTGCCGGAGGAGCAAAAGGTTCATCCGCTCACCCGTTTCAATGCGGAGTCTCAGCGCCTTCTCAGAGTGCTCGACAAGCAACTCGAGGGAAAGCGTTTTGTTTGTGGCGAGGACTTCACCATTGCCGACATCGCCATCTTCCCCTGGATCCGTGGGTACAAGTGGAGCAAGATCGACATTACTTTGCATCCCAACGTACTTGCCTGGAAGGAACGCGTTCGTCACAGGCCCGGCGTTAAGCGCGGTCTCGCCTACGGCGCGAAGTTGGGGGAGGAAGAGCAGTGGAGTGAGGAGACGAAGCGCAAGTATGCGTCGGGAGGTTCGTTTATGGCATCGAATCAGACGATAGCAGAGAGTCATTCAGAGGAATAAAAGAGTTGAAGCTTGCTAAAACGATTGGATCCTCGCAAAAAATCTTCGTTTCGATTGCTTGTTTTTGCGATCCCGATGTTGTGGATACGGTAAAGGATTGTCTCGATAAAGCGGGCCGTCCTGGTCGCGTCGAGATAGGGGTTTGCCTTCAGGCCAAGCCAAACGATGCGTCTTACGACGCGCTGAACGAGATTGTGCGAGTAACGGTAGATCGTATCGATGTCACCGAAGCGCGGGGACCTATCTATGCACGAGCGCGGTGCGACGCACTGATGACCGACGCTGATTACTTCTTGCAAATCGATTGTCATTCACGTTTTTTTGCCCGCTGGGATGAAATTTTGATTCAAGAGTTCACCAAAGCCTCGGAGCTCAATGACAAAGCTGTCGTGTCGCACTATCCAATGAATATAAAAAATATGGCGTCATCCGATCATCTTGATCGCATCGGCCACGTGAATCGTTATCGATATATCGAAGCGGATGCGGTTAAGAGTCACGGCTCATTGATCAAGTTGCCAGAGGTGCCGGTTACGTCGCTCGGTATAAGCGCTGCGATGCTGTTTATGCGGGCAGAAGATCGCAGGCGTTTTCCCTACGACCCGGAACTTGATTTCGGCTTACATGCTGCAGAGCAAGTGTTGTACGCCGTGCGCCTCTGGACTCATGGCTTTGACATCTTTTGTCCTACACAGCACGCGCTCGCAACAGACTACGAGGGATCGCGTGATCGAATTCCCGATGAGGTCAAACGTGTCAGCAATGCAAATCGAGCAGGCTGGCCTGAAGCCACGTGGTCGAAGGTGAAATACTTGCTGGGTCTAGACGACATCGAGCAGGTCGATCCCGTCTACGCCGATTCTCTCGACGACAGTCTGGAGCGCTTTGGTGTCGGCGATGAGCGATCGCTGCGAGCTTACTATGAGTTTGCAGGGATACATGACGATATAAAGCGCGTCTTCCCAAACTATCGTTACGCTGAAGATTAACTGGGTATCAAACTGTTGAGCGTCAAGCCCGCGACGTTTCGCTGTACTTTGAAGCGATATCGCTCGCTGCCTTTTTTTTCGCTGGCCTCGGCCTCACCAAAAAAGAAACTGATGATGACGTAGCGATTCCCTGATCCGATTTCATTGACCTGATGAAAAAGCGATCCCGGAAAAATGACAGCGCCGTACTTGGGCACGCTCAGAACCTGTGAGTTGTATTCCGGGAACGCAATGCCACCGCCTTCATAATCATCATTCAAAACCAGGGTCATCGCGTACCGGCGATGAAGGTGAGGAAAGATGGTGTCGCGATGCTTCCCAAACTTGCCGCTATTCTCCCCTACGTATTTGCAGATTTTATAGGTCTCGCGATGGGTGATTTCAGAATAAAAAACCTTTTCTATCTCGGGTAAGACGGACTTGCTCAATTTGTCGTCGAGACGTTTTTCCAAAGCGGCCGATGGGTGGATATGGAGCCGTCGTTTGAAGTCTTTGTCTGCAACAAATCCCTCCTCCTGGTGCGCGTCGATATACTCGATAAGATCTTCTGCTAGCGCCTCATCGATCGCATTGTTGATCACTAGCACTGGGGCGGGTGATTCAGTACTAGGTAAAGTAAAGCCCGCTAGCTCCTCCTGCAGTTCCTCAAGGGTTTGCGCGTCAACGAAGTCAACAATCTTCAAATTACTGTCGGTGACGAACGCACTGATGGGCGCAAGCTCGTGCTGGAAGAGATGACAAAACTCGGCAGAGTGGAACCAGCGGCCATGCTCAATGTCGATTGACGACGGGGTGAACACAAAGTGTCTAAAATGTAGGCGCAACTGTAACGCTCGTGCGGTTAGCTCTAGATGACTGTCCTTGAGAAACAACAGGATATTGGGCTCGCCCGCTTTCCCTTGAACATCAAAAACTCGCTCGCATGTGTTTATGTAGGCATAGGGAACGTAGTCGCCAGTCGACATTCGGGTGCTATAATCGATTGTGGGGTCTTGAGAGGGTGTTATGAGTTTCATGACCCAAGTTTAAGCATAGAGCCAACATAAATTAATAAAAACATTGGGGTGATAGCGATGATTTCAGCAAGTGAGACGTTTAACGACACATGGCCATTTGAACCACACTTCACAAATGTAGCGGGCTTTCGTCAGCACTACGTCGATGAGGGCCCCTCTGCTGGAGAGGTGATTCTGTGTCTGCATGGTGAGCCTACCTGGGGTTACCTCTACCGAAACATGATTGGTCCACTCGCCGAAAATTTCAGAGTTGTGGTGCCAGATCACATGGGTTTTGGAAAATCTGAAACACCACAGGACCGCGTTTACACACTGCAAACTCATGTTGAAAACCTCGAGCGATTCGTTGCTGATCTCGATCTGTCAGCAATCACGATCGTCTGTCAGGATTGGGGTGGCCCTATCGCCGGTGCGTTTACAGCCAGGAACCCTCGCCTTGTGAAACGGCTGTTTCTTATGAATACCGTTCTTGGTTACGGTGGTGGTCAGTCAGCGGGTGGAAAAACGCCGTGGTTTCAGTGGATTGAGAAGCACGAGGAGGCGGGCACACTCAACGGAATACTGGGCGAATTGGGTAGTACCGTCTTGTCCGTAATGAAAATTATCGGTTTTCAGAATACGGCTGCTGTGGATGACACCTGGATTGAAGCCTACTCGGCGCCGTTTCCGGATCGTGAGAGCTGTATTGGCGCGATTAACTTCCCCCTCGATGTGCATTACGGACGCTTCCTACCCTTTGTTATAGAAACCATGGAGAGCGGCGACATTGAGGGAATGAAATCAAAACCCGCGATGTTGATATCGGGCGACAAGGATTTCGGTATCGCGCCTGATCATACCATCAGTGATTTTCGAGGAATTTTTCCGTCTGCGCCGATCGTCGAAGTTTCCGGAGTTGGGCACTTCTGTCAGGAGGATATCCCCGACGAGCTTGTTCAGTTCATTAAAGAGTTTATTGCCGAGAATCCCTGACAACGCTAGAGCACGGCACCACTGAACACCCAAAGACCGGCTAGGCCGAGCATGGTGGCTGCTACGCGATTTGCATTCATCAACCCCTGAGAATCAGCGAGACGTTTGGCCAGCCACTGACCGCCCGTCGCATAAGTCGTCATAGCAATGAACTCTGTACTCATCATGATGATGAGCATGGTGACAAATTGGGGGTAGAGAGCGGCGTCGTTTTGCACGAAGCCGGGTAAGAGTGCCATCAAAAAGGCCCAGCCTTTGGGATTGCTAACCGCTGTCACGAAACCCAGCAGTATGAGCGCACCTGCGTGGGTGTCGTCGAGTCTGCGTGCTTTAAGGTCTTCAGGAGTCTCATTAAACAGACGGATGGCAAGGTACAATAGGTATGTGCCGCCAACCAGTGAAATTACCTGGAAATAAATGGGATCTCGCGATAGTAGCCAGCCAAGACTCCAAAACGTCGCGGCAAAAACTGTTGCCACACCGGTCAATTCACCCATCATCATCCAGAGCGTGCGTTTGTAACCAATCGACAAACCCAGTGTGAACGCAAGTGTCATGCATAACCCGGGTGTGAAGGACACGGAGGCAATGGTTGGTATGAATAGAAGGATGAGATCTGGGGTCATGAGCACCTCGCGCGAGGCGGATGATAGCAGGATTTGAATCTGTGTCTGTGGGCATGTAGGTTTTAACCGTGGGTTCAATAAATGGGCCTCGAATAGCGGGAGACTTGAGGATGATGCGGATTCACATTGTGGTATTACTCACCATGTTTATGGCCCCTTTGAGCGCTGTTGCCGACCCAGAGTTTTTCGACGAGGGGCCAATGGCAGGAAAAGCTTATCCATTTTCTGAGTCAGTGCGTGTAGGCAATATTTTGTTTATCTCCGGTCAGGTTGGTGTCGACGAAAACAATGAGTTAGTCGAGGGCGGTATCGCCGGTGAGACTCGCCAAATCATGAGCAATATCAGCGGTGCGCTCGAGCGGCGAGGGCTGGGCTTTTCCGATGTGGTTAAGTGCACCGTATTTCTGGCCGATGTCGCTGAGTGGGGCGATTTTAATACCATTTACACGAGCTATTTTGAGCCGCCGTATCCGGCTCGATCTGCCTTGGGGGCCAATGGCCTGGCCTTGGGGGCTAGATTGGAGGTGGAATGCATCGCTGCTTATCCGAGCAATTAATGAGTCTGTTTATTCAGGTAGACCAACAGTGAGGTAACCATGATGAGTGACCCCAAAAATATCGCGCTAATCAGTATTGAATCAGTACCCGATGGGATGCGTCCGTTAGGGTTGGTGAGAGGCAGTACCGCTCGCTCTAGAAATATTGCTCGTGATATCACCGCGGGCTTGAAAAATCTGGTGGGTGGAGAGGTCATTTCTTATACAAAGCTTATGGCCGATGCTAGAGAGGAAGCGATCTACCGGATGCAGGAAGACGCGGCTCGAATGGGCGCAACAATGGTCGTGGGCGTTCGGTTCGCGTCGTCGATGGTGTCACAGGGCGTATCGGAAATGGTGGCCTGGGGTACAGCTGTTGGCCCTATGGATGGCCAGTAAACGGTCAGTAGATGGAAAGTATCAATATGTGGACGCTAATTAGTGTCGGATTGTTATGTATCCCCATCATTTACAAACGCATCGGAGAAAAGAAGACCGAGCGTTTCGAGGATAGGGACCATTAATCCGTTGAGGACGGCACGCTCACGTTCATGAACGCCAGGTAGTGCTTGGCTGCTACCTCTGCCTTAAACGGTGCTACGGCCTCGTCGAGCAATGACGACGCAATGCCGCTGTTCAGCACATTTATACAGGCCGCTGCGAGTGCTTCTGCATCACCAACGGGCACTAAGGGAGCAATTCGTCCACCGTCGAGCATTTCACTGGGTCCTGAAGGGCAGTCGGTCGACACTACGGGTGTGCCTACAGCCATGGCCTCGGTCAGCACGTTGCCGGATCCTTCGGCGAAGGATGACAGGACGAAGAGGCTCGATTTCGCCATCCAAGCCCAAGGTGTATCGACAAACCCAGGTAGCTGCACGCGATCTGCCAGGTCTGTCTCTGTGATAATTTTCTCCAATCTCGCTCGCTCCGGTCCTTCTCCGAGAATCAAAAGCCGAGAGGGTACTGTGTCATTAATGAACCGGAAGGCCTCTAATAGCGTTTGGTGGTCCTTGTTCTTTGTTAGCCTGCCCACGGTAATGAGAACTGGCTCATCGAAGTCCTCACCTAGCCATGGATGATCAACGGACGTTTGCGCCTCTCGAATCATTTCTGCCGTGGTGACGGGGTTTTTGATCGCTATGACGCGATCAGCGGGCATACCGGTCGTGTTAAGTAGATCCTCTCGAACACCCTCTGACACCGCGATGATGCCGTTTAGTTTGGGGTACTCATTGCGCATTAACCAGCCCCAATGCCAACGTTGGAAGCGACTACGATGCGCGAGTGATTGTGTCACGTTGATACCAATAACGCCTGTAATCGGGGTATTGGTTCTCGCTTTTTTACGTGCTCTGAGAGCTGCCAGCATGGCCCGGTGTTTCGCGACAAGCAGTGCTTGTGGCGCCTCTTTTTTGAGGTAATCGGCGACCTCACTGACGCACGTGGCTGCGTGCTGGCGTTTGAGGGGAATTTGGTTAACCGCAGGCGATAGGGCAGCTAAGTGAGGACTTTTACGTTTGATCAGCAACAGATCCACGTCGACTCCCAAGGCTGCGATTTCGTTGACCAACAGCGCAAAACTTCGCTCAACCCCTCCTTGGCCTGAGAAAGATACGAGTACTGCGATTTTGTTGTTTGCCATGAGACTTAAAACGTATCACCGAGCTCTAGTTCACCAAAGCGCTGCAATCGCGAAGTCAGAACAGCTGCTTGTCGATGTTTGACTGCTTGCTGGTATACAGGATCGGTGACCATTTTAAGGAAGGCCCCCGCATTGGGATAGCGAGCGATGAATACCTGATCCCAGGATTCATCACGGGGTCCAATCACTGTCGATTCGAAATTGCCACGCCAGACAATCGAGCCGCCTACACAGGAAAAGATCGGCCCACTGTCTGCCCCATAGTTGGCGTAAGCCTCGGCGCCGGTCATGCGCGTGTCTGCTAACGGATGACCCGTCTCATAACGCGCTTGATCATAAAATTTTAGCTTGTTGAGCATGAAGATAGGCGTTGTCCTATCCAGCGCCTTAAAAGCATCGAAACTAACTCTTGAGGGGTCGACGTACTGCTCATCGAACATGGTTTTTTGGCTCCGAAGGTATCCACGCGTGGTAACCTTACGCGGTCATGTCGGGCGAGACTAGGTCTCAGCCCGTTTGCTGCAAAATTTATCGTTAGAGGGACGTACGCATGCGCGATCTGGTGAAATCAACGCTGGAAGAGCATAGGCAGGTAGTCGATAAAATGGCTGCGCTTGAAAGCGAAATAGCGTCGGCGGGTGAGTTGTGTGGGAACGCCCTCGCGCAGGGCCAACGAATCTATCTGTGCGGTAACGGCGGTTCTGCGGCTGACGCGCAGCACATTGCGGCTGAACTCATTGGTCGCTTTGTCAACGACCGTCGCGCGCTGCCGGCAATAGCGTTAACAACTGACACATCAGCGTTAACCGCCATTGGTAACGACTACGGCTATGACGAGGTTTTTAGCAGGCAGGTCGAGGGTTTGTGTCGGGAGGGCGACGTATTGATTGCTATCTCCACCTCCGGAAACTCCGGCAATGTCCTCAAGGCTGTCGACGCAGCGCATCGCGCAGGTGGCTCTGTCATTGGACTCTCGGGCAAATCGGGTGGTGAACTGAATGCCAAGTGTGACGTGTCACTTGTCGTGCCTTCGGACGTCACTGCGCGTATACAGGAGATGCACATCGTGATTGGTCACCTCATTTGCGCGCTCGTCGAAGAATATCTGGGCTTGGATGCCGACTGATCCATGACAGTCGCCGCTGTGTTCCTTGACCGAGACGGCGTTATCAACGTCGACTCTGGCTATGTAGGCGATTGGGACAACTTTTTATTCTTACCGGGTGTGATTGAAGCCATGCGCACACTGTGCGAGGTCGGTTATGCCTTGGTCGTTGTGACCAACCAATCAGGCATAGGACGAGGGTTTTACACCGAAGAAGACTTCCACGGCCTAACTGAGCGCATGTGCAACGAGCTCACCCAATGCGGAGTCTCCATCGCGGGTGTTTATTTTTGTCCTCATCTACCGGATGCCACACTGCCTGACTATCGAAAAACCTGTGATTGTAGAAAGCCACGACCGGGGCTCATTCATCGAGCCGCGGAAGAGCTTGATATTGATCTGACACGCAGTGCCATGGTAGGTGATAAGGATTCCGATATGCAGGCTGCACTGGCGTCAGGTATTCCTCACCGCTATCACGTAAGCAGTGGCGAGCCTTATGAAGGCTGTACTGCTGTGGACGATTTATCGGACGCCTGCAGAGCACTGCTGGGAACGGCTTAGAACTCGTACCCTAGTATTTCGATATCGCGCGCAAAGACCTCGGTTACAAGCGCCTGCGTTCCTGGTGTGTAGTAGTCGCGGTAGGCGAGACGATCGTCTGCTTTACGACGATGAGGAAGCTCAATTTTCGGGATACCAATTCGCTTGCAGCATTCGTCGAAGTCCTGCTGAAGCGTTTCATACTGGCCTATGAAGTCGACAATCAGATTGCCTTTCAGGTCAACTAGATAGTCGCTCTGCGGCGTAATTGAAGTGTCGATGTGGTATTGCCAAGGTCTTGAGGGATCAAGCTTTCGCCGCAAAAACTCTTCAAATGTCTCATTGGGCTTAAGCAACTGGGGGCGCTCTCGCCGTATGTGATGATAAGAGCTGACCTGTAGATCCCAGGGGTTCCGAACAAATGCAAACTTGAACAGTGACTCATAGAAGTCACGCGGCAGCATTTCCTTGGCTGCGATTGCCTTAGCGTGTCGGGGCAATTTGATGCCAACTTCGTGATTTACGAGCCCGCTAAGCTTGCTGGCGATCCAGATGGGCGCGTAGTAGGGGTCGCGCCATCGATGCTTTTGTAGAGCTGCACGAACACTAGTGCCGCCCGTTTTCGCGATGTGCACGAAAAGGAACTTTTTTTGATGAGATAACAGCATGACGCGATGAAACACTCTGGCTATGACAGGCGCAAGTTAAATTGTTGATTTTTCGCTATTTTACAACGCTCAGCTGGAGTTCAATAGGTGATTTAGTTACTCTGCGAAAACTTTGGGGAGCCCGACATTCGGGATCATGACCGTAATTAGAGTCACTGAATGCCACAGCAAAACCTTATTCCTGCACCCCTTATGTGGGTGTTCCTGTTTTTCTCACTTGCCGTCAGTGTGGCCACTCGCCAGCTGATCTGGTTGATGGTGGTTGTCAGCCTGCTGACATTAATTACCAATCGCGAGGCGATTCTCTCCACTCCGGGTATGAAAAAAGCGGCCATGCTGTTTGCGTGTATTGCGCTGCCAGGTCTCATCAGCCTTCTGTTCTCAGTCAATCTCGACAGAGGAATTTCAGCTGTTTTTAGATTTGCCGCCTATGCGCTAGCAGCCTGGGTCGTATTGAGTGTGAAGATTGAGAAGGGCGACGCGAAGCGAATCATGTCGTTCCTAGGTATTTTGCTCGTAGCGTGGGCCGTCGACGGTTTTGTACAGCTATTAACGGGTGTGAGCCTGCTGGGTGACCCATTGGTAGAGCTGGGTGAGGAGGGCGCGATTGTAACGGGCTCTCTGCAGTTAGGTTACGGTGCAACGCTAGCCATTCTATCTCCATTCTTTCTTGAAGCGCTTCGGCGTGCCGGCGGCATGGGCGTTGGTGTTCTCTCGCTTCCTGTTTACGCAGCAATCGTAATGAGTGGGCATCAATCGTCTGCTGTCTTGGCTCTGATTGGTCTCGCTGGATGGACAATGCTAGCGCTGCGAAACAAAGAAGTCGGAGCAAAGCGACAAGTCACTGGTTTTGTCATTTCGGCGATAATTGGACTACTGCTTGGCGTGTATCTTTCTGTGGTTACTGGACAGGTAAGTACGCTTGCAGAGGCACCAGCGCGGTATCAGTCATTCTTGTATCAGTCCCAATTATGGGAGCTGTCTTTGCAGGCATTTATGGACCACTGGCTTACCGGTGTGGGTATGCGCGGTTTTGGTACATACGCGCTGGCAACCGACGCCAGCACCATCCCAGGTCTCGCCGAGACGTGGCACTCACACCTAAACATTCTTGAAGTGATTTCCGAGACGGGGTTGGTTGGGCTGATTGGTTACGGCTTACTTTTGCGGTGGCTGTGGGGTTATGTTCAGGACGAGCGAATGCATGTCGCTGTGGCTGGTTTGACGGCCTTGCTTGGGGTATTTCCGTTGGGAACAGCCGTTGGGATGTATTCCTACATTGGCGGTAATCTCATATTTCTTACCTTTACCTTGCTGATTGCGTTGGACAGGGATTGTCCGCAAGTCACCGAGACCTCCGCACCCTGATCAGCGTTCAGAACGATGATTGCTACTGAGCCCACGCGTGTTTTGATCATTCGGTTGAGTGCGATTGGTGACGTGGTCTTCGCATCACCTTTGGTTGCCGCGTGTAAAAAGCGATATCCGGAAGCCGATATTGATTGGCTAGCAGAGGGCGTGGTTCGTCCCTTGCTGACCGAACTACCCGGGTTGAACAAAGTTATTTTATGGCCACGCCAAGAGTGGCAAGAGCTCTGGCGCGAAAAGCGCTTTTTTGCCTTGGTTAGCGCAGTGGCGGCGTTCAGACGAAAGCTTCGTGCTCGTAACTATGATCTAGTGATCGATGCTCAGGGGCTGGTTAAAAGTGCTTTCCTCGCTTGGTTAACCGGTAGTCGCCAACGTATAGGTTTCAAGTCGAAGGAACCCAATGGCATCTTCCTTTCGGATCGTCACGAAAAGAGCATTACGTCACGCATCAGTTCCGAGTACCTCGCATTGGCCGATACTTTGGGTTGGGATACCTCTAGCTTTAAGATGGTGCTTGGGATATCGGCATCGGATGATGCGCGAGCGAGAGATGTGGCGCCTGAGGCGCCGTATGTCGTTGTTGCACCGTTCACGACCCGACCCCAAAAGCATTGGACCCAAGCGCATTGGCGAACGCTCATTGGCCGCCTTGCAGATGCGGGGCACCAGGTGGCGTGCTTGGGCGGACCTGGTGACCGGGAGGAAGCGGTCGTTTTGTTGGACGGACTACCGGTACTTAACTGGGTAGGCAGCTATCCGTTGGGTGTGAGCGCTGGCCTTGTAAAACACGCTGCCGGAGTCATCGGTGTAGACACTGGGCTCACGCACATGGGCATTGCTGCAGGCATTCCGACCGTCGCGCTGTTTGGCTCCACCTGTCCCTATCTTGAGACGGGTCGCGATAATGTCAGAGTGATTTATCATGGGCTCGATTGTGCACCCTGTAAGCGAAGTCCTACATGCGCGGGGCGATTTGATTGTATGGTGGGTATCACGACCGATGAGGCCCTGAGGGCCTTTAACGAACTGGTCTAGAAGCATGTAGGCGCGAGATCAGGGCAACTGAGAGAGTGATATCGGATGACGAAGCTTCCTAAATTCAGTGATGCCAAAGTACTGGTCATCGGTGATGTCATGCTTGACCGTTTTTGGCACGGTGCGGCGACGCGCATTAGCCCTGAGGCGCCAGTGCCCGTTGTTAAGGTGGCGGGCGTTGATGACAGGCCAGGTGGGGCTGGGAATGTGGCGATTAACCTTGCGGCGCTGGGTGTGGAAACGACGCTCTCAGGTCTTGTCGGTGACGACGAGCACGCAAAGCAACTTCGCTCAGCTGTTGAGGCAAAAGGCGTCCGATGGTCAGTGATGCCTTGCCCGGCAGATACGATCGTCAAGCTACGTGTGCTCAGCCGGAATCAGCAGCTTATTCGCATGGACTTTGAGGCGCCACTCGACGATTACGCGGACGAGTCGTTTTTGCAGTATGCGAGTAATCTAATCGCCGAACACGACTTGGTGCTCTTGAGCGACTATGCGAAAGGTACGCTTACCAATATCGAGGCGCTTATCAGCGCATGTCGCGCCCTAAATACGCCAGTTTTGGTCGATCCGAAGGGTGCGGATTTCTCCCGGTATGCCGGTGCAACACTCATCACACCGAACCTATCTGAATTTGAAGCGGTCGTTGGTGCCTGTCATCAGGACGATGGGATTATTAGCGTCAGAGCGCGTGATCTTTGCGATCAGCACGGCTTTGATGCGGTGCTGATTACTCGCAGTGAGCGCGGCATGACATTGCAGTCGAAGGAAGGTGAGCCTCTACATTTGCCAGCATTAGCGCGAGAGGTGTTCGATGTGACAGGAGCGGGTGATACGGTTATTTCAGCCATGGCTGCTGGTCTTGCCAGTCAGGATAGCCTTGAGAACTCGACGCGCTTAGCCAACGTCGCTGCAGGGTTGGTTGTAGGCAAGGTAGGCACTGCATCGGTAACCCGCGAGGAGCTTGAGGGTGCCTTGCTGCAATCCGACGATGATGTCGATAAAGCACTGCCTGCGTTCGGCGTCGTGACAGAGCAAGAGGCGCTGGCGGCTGTGGCGAGACTCAAGACGGAGGGGCAACGTGTCGTGATGACAAACGGGTGTTTTGATTTATTGCACCCGGGGCATGTCACCTACTTGAGCCAGGCTGCAGCGCTCGCAGATCTGTTGATTGTGGCTGTTAACGACGATGCGTCGGTGACGCGTTTAAAGGGCCCTGATAGGCCTATTAACGGTATCGACTCTCGTATGTCGGTGCTTGCCGGACTAAGGTCAGTAAGTTACGTAGTACCCTTTTCCGAAGACACGCCGGCGCGCTTGATCGAGGCGATTTCACCTGACGTGTTAGTAAAGGGTGGGGATTACGCCATCAGTGAGATAGCCGGACACAAGCACGTGCTGGAAAGCGGTGGCGAGGTGATCATCCTCGAGTTTGTCGAGGGTTTCTCCACCACTGCTACGATTAAACGCATCAGCACCGATAGCTAGTGCTGCGAGTTACTGGTTAATGCGCTTTACCGATTAATATAAGCACGCCCCATTCCCGCATTTTCAGGCAGGTAACGTTCTAGCAACTTGCTTTGACGACTCTCCATAGACGTGAGTTCGCCTTCGATGACGACTGCAGTCGCGTAGCTCGTTACCTCCAGGGGATCACCGCTCCAAACGACGAGGTCCGCAGAATTGCCAACAGCCAAGGCGCGACTTCTGCTGCCGAAAACTTCGGCTGGAGTAGTGGTCATTGCCTGCAGCGCTAGATCGTAATCCATGCCATAGGCGACAGCAGTGCCTGCTCCTTGACGGATTTTTCGTGCGTTGTGCGTTTCGTCGCTAGTAAACATGACCGTTACCCCGGCGTTACTTAGTAACGCGGCGTTATCCAGTCGTGAGCCCAGCGAGTCAAAATCAGCCGGCAGGTTGTCCAAACCATTAACCATGACGGCGATATCCGAGTCTGCAAGTTCGTCGGCTAGCATCCATGCCTCCCGAGCGCCCACAATCACAGCGTTAATGTCGTGTTCATCAGCAAATCCAATGACCTGTTTGATATCAGCGGCGCGATTAGCCGCGAATACAAAAACTCCGTCAGACTTCAATCGCTTCAAAACATCTCGACCCGCCTGGGTGAGATACTCCTGTTCACTGGCGCGCCCATCGAGATCAGCCATAGCGCCCTCAAGCAGCATCCAGTGAGCAGCCCTCGAACCACCAACTTTTCGCGAGGCGTAGCCGTCAACATCAATGAATATGGTGTCATCCCCCGAGAAGCTGTCAAAACCGCCATCAAAATCAACCAGTGATCCGACACCCGCAATGGAATACTGCCCGCCGGTTGCCGCCAGCAGGGTATAACCAAAGCCCTCAGTTCGAGTGATGGCGTGTAGGCTAGAGAGAGGAGAGTAAGCTCGACGAACGTCAAACTCGACATGGAGCTTATTCAGCGGCGTTTCGCTAACTGAGCTGTCTACTGACTCTCTGACTGCATTGACCTCCACCAGACCCGTTGTGGTTGCTCCGGCAAACATCGCCGGGGTTATGATGGCGCCGTTCGCGTCGATGACACGATCTGCATCCTCTGATAAGTCGCTCCCGATGGCGGTGATTTCCCCGTCTTCGATAAGGATATCGGCAGCCTCAAGTGTACCCATGCTACCCATGGTCATGATGGTGGCGTTGTTGATTCTCAGGCTGTCAGCACTGGCGTTGATGCCTTGTAGACCCGCAGCAAGCGCTAGTAATACAGTCATTTTTTTCATTGTGAGACCTCCAACAGCTGACCCAGCTCAAAGTCTGATACGGGTTGTAGGGTCGGATCATCGCGGTTGTAGCGCTCGACACCATCGATAAAGACCTGATTGGCTTTCGCATACACGCTGAAAGGGTTACCACTCCAGATGACTACATCAGCCATGAGGCCAGTTCTAAGACTGCCGGTTTGATCGTCGATGCCAAGCGATTTTGCTGCGTTCGATGTAATCCATTTGATGGCTCGCTCAGGGGCTATGTCCATGCCCACCTTATTGCCTCGACTCATGGCTTTGGCCGCTTCCTGGTTGAGACGTTGGATGCCTTCATCAGAGTCGGAATGAACCACTGAGCAGCTATCCTCGGGCCGATCTACGAGCGCAATATTTTCCTGAATGCCGTCGTAGGCCTCCATCTTGAAGCCCCACCAATCGGCCCAGAGCGCGCCGCATACACCGTTTTCTGCCAATTCATTGGAAATCTTGTAGGCCTCGACGCCGTGATGGAAGGTGCCCACCTTATAGTCGAACTCTCTTGCGAGATCCAAGATGGTCATCATTTCGTCTGCGCGATAGCAGTGCATGTGGATGATGATGTCGCCATCAAGTACACCGGCTAAGGTCTCTAATCTGAGATCACGCTTGGGCTTTTGGGCTTCCTTTTTCTCTTCGTCAGATAGCGCCATGTACTTCGCATGTTCATCGCGGTAATCAGTTGCCTTGATCCAGGCCGCACGGTAACCCGCAATGTTGCCCATACGCGTCGATGGGCCACTCCCTTTGCGGCCATAGACGCGCTTTGGATTCTCACCGCAGGCCATTTTTAGGCCGTAAGGCGCATCCGGGAATTTCATGCCTTGATAGGTGACTGATGCCACGTTTTTGAGCGTGACGCCTCGGCCACCGAATAGGTTTGCCGATCCGGGAAGAATCTGCATCGCCGTAATACCGCCGGCAAGGGCGCGGCCAAACCCCGGGTCCTGCGGCCAAACACTGTGTTCAGCCCACACTTCGGCCGTCACGGGAGCAGTCGCTTCGTTGCCGTCAGAGTGCGCATCAACGCCGGGTGATGGGTAAACACCCAAGTGTGAATGCACATCAATGATACCGGGTGTTACCCAGCTACCTTGAGCATCGATGATGCGGGTGTCTGACGTTAATTCTTTAGGTGACTCTCCCACGGAGACAATTTTGCCGTCGACAAAGTAGAGACTAGCCGTCTCAAGCCTTTCCCCAGTACCGGTCAGGACGGTAGCGTTTGTGATGAGCGTTGGCGCGTGGCTAGGCGCTTTATAGGTGGATGGGAAGGGTGTGTCTGCAGTGCTAACAGACGCGGCAAAGGAGGCGGCAATGACGGTGCCTGCAAAGAACCCCACTTGGTGCAAATGCTTCATAGAATTTACCTAAGGTTTTCGACCGCCAGACGATAGATCGTCCACGCGAATTTGCCAACTACCAAAGCGGGTAGGACGTGTGGCAATGTCGAGTTAGAGTGGAGGCTCGTGGAATAGCAAGTACGGTGATGTCGATATGCGACGGTTTGTTGATTTATCAATATTCTTGGAGAACGACGTGATCAGCGATCCACCGCCCATGCGTCCCAAAATTGATTATATCCGGCATGATACCGGCGCTGAACAAATGGCAGATTTCTTTGAAGGGCTTGATAAGAGCGAATTGCCCGACAGCGAGGGTTGGGCGATTGAAATGGTACAGCTGTGCACGCACAACGGTACCCACTTGGACGCCCCATACCACTACCACAGCACGATGAACGACAAGCTTGGCGGTGCTGAGCGGGCAATCACAATTGATGAGGTGCCACTTGAATGGTGTTTTCAGCCAGGAATAAAGCTAGATTTTCGGGATAGGCCCGACGGCTACGTTGTTACTGCGCAGGACGTAGAGGACGAGTTAGCGCGGATTGGTGTAACGCTAGAGCCGCTGAATATCGTTCTAGTCAATACCTCAGCCGGCAAGCGTTATGGTAGCGAGGACTATGTAAACGCAGGCGCTGGCATGGGTTACGAGGCAACGATGTACCTGTTAGAGCGCGGCATTCGGGTCACCGGAACAGATGCCTGGAGTTGGGATGCACCGTTTTCCTACACCGCCGAGCGCTACGCGGCCGACAAAGACGCCAGCATTATCTGGGAAGGGCACAAGGCCGGCCGCGATATTGGCTATTGCCATTTAGAGAAGATGCATAACCTCGAAGCGCTACCGGACTTTGGCTTTACCGTGAGCTGTTTCCCGCACAAAGTTCGCGGCGGCTCCGCCGGTTGGACCCGCGCGGTTGCCATTATCGATGAGGGCTAGCTCGCTTTTTTGATGACCTCGTAGGCGTCAAGTGCCCCTTGTCGCGCTGTTTTGTGATCAACAATAGGTATTGGATAGTTAGTACCCAATTCAACGCCTGCGCTGGCGAGCGTTAGCGCGGGCGCTTCCCAGGGCGCGTGAATAAATTTCTTGGGTAGCTCTGCGAGTTCAGGGCACCACCGACGTACGTAATCGCCCTCGGGATCAAACTTTTGCCCCTGCGCAATGGGGTTAAAAATCCGGAAGTAGGGCGCGGCATCCGCTCCTGAGCCGGCCACCCATTGCCAGCTGCAGGCGTTGGAGGCGATATCAGCGTCTAAAAGGCAGTCCCAGAACCATCGTTCACCTTCTACCCAATGAACCAAAAGATGCTTGGTTAAAAATGAAGCGACAATCATTCGGACCCGGTTGTGCATAAAACCCGTCTGCTGCAGCTCACGCATGCCCGCGTCGACAATCGGGTAGCCGGTCTGACCGTGCTGCCATGCTTTGAGTTGCGTTTCGCTATTGTCCCAAGGAAAGGCCGCGAACTGGTCTTTAAATGGCGTGTTGGGCATTTCATCGAAAAGATCGATGAGTTGATAACAGAACTCCCGCCAGCCGATCTCAGCCAAAAATTTATCAATGGCCGAGCTCCATTGGGGCGCTGATAGCTTTCGCTGTTGTGCTGCTGCCCAGACCTGACGGGGCGATATCTCTCCAAATTTAAGATGTGGAGAGAGTCTGGAGGTATAACGTTTTGCAGGAAGATCGCGGCCCTCTGAATAGTGGGCTACCGGGGCTTCAAGGAATGCATCTAACGCTTCTTTAGCGCCATCCTCGCCCGGTTTCCACAAAGTCGACCACCCGTCTGCCCAGTCAGGCATACGGTCTCGCGCCCTGGGTTGAAGTTGCCAGTCGACTAAGGCATCTGTGGGCGCCGCTGTTGCCGTCCAACTAACGTCAGGCAGCGAGACCGGCATCGCCACGGGTAATTTGTTAGCCGCGCGCCAGAATGGGGTGAACACTTTGAATGATGTACCCGAGCCTGTTAGGACCGAGCCCGGCTCATGCAGTAGTGTTCCGGGATAACGCTTCACCTCAACATTTTTCTTGGTAAATTCCGCGTTAATGGACGCCTCGAGCCTCGTTGACCAGGGTTGATACTGGCGAGAAAAATAGATGGCATCGGCCTCAGTAGATGCTTGGAGCTCTATGAGCGTCTCCAGCGTGTTTCCCCGTCTTAAAAGGAGTTGGCCGCCGAGCGATGCGATGGAGGCCGATAGTGAGGTCAAACTCTCGTGCAACCACCACTGACTTGCGCCCCCAAACCCCCATTCGCCCGCCACCTGCTCGTCATGAATAAAAACGGGCAAGACATCACCGCGCTGTGCTGCAGCAGTAAGAGCAGGGTGGTCATGGATTCTCAGATCTTGTCTGAACAGTAAGATAGTCGTGCTCACGCGGATTTGCTCTCTTGGGAAGGAATAATTTGATCGACAGCGGCTACCAGACGGTTCATCGCCGACTGCTCGACCTTGAGGGTTGCCATGGCATCAGCACGGGTTTCACCCTCATTGACGATGACAATGGGTATGCGCAGCTTTTCGGCCATACGACAAAAACGGAAGCCCGAATAGACTTGTAGAGAACTTCCTACCACGAGAAGCCCACCAGCATCGGCTAGTGATGCGGTGCAAGTCTCAACCCGAGACATGGGCACGGTGCCACCAAAAAATACAACGTCAGGCATAACGACGTCGCCACAGTGCTTGCATTGAGGAATGGTTGTTTTCTCCACGTAGGTATCGGGTACATCGGCATCGCCATCAGGCCTCGCAATGTGCTGGTAATCGGTAACAAAGGGGTTGGCTTGCAAAAGCCGAGTTTGGAAGCTCTGTCGGGACTCTTGCTGCCCGCAATTCAAGCAGATGACCTGATCGAGTCGACCATGAAGATCGACGACGCGTTGCGCCCCTGCTTTCTGGTGCAATCGGTCAACGTTCTGGGTAATTAACAAGTCGATCTTGCCCGCGCGTTCCATTTCAGCGAGTGCGTAATGCGTTGCGTTAGGGCGCGCCCCATCGACACCAACCCAACCGACCATTGAACGCGCCCAATAACGTTTTCGTTTGGCTTCAGATTCGACAAATTCTTTGTGCTGAATGGGGTCAACGCGCAGCCATCGTCCGGTGCGATCGCGGTAGGTGGGAATGCCCGAGTCGGCGCTGACGCCCGCACCGGTCAATACCGTCCATCGCTCGATGCGATGCAACCACGTGGACAAAGATTCAACCGTTTGATGCATTGGACGTATACGTTAGCTACTGTGTTTTGGTTGGCGTTAAAGGCCTAAGGATAAGTCGGCGATGAAGGTATTTGTTACAGGTGGAACGGGCCTAATTGGACGCGCTTTGGTCAAGCGTCTCCTTATTGATGGACACGATATAACCGTGCTTACGCGGCAGACCCTCGACAGCTCAGAAGCTGTCACCTACATCAATTCGATTGACGACTTAAATACGCGTCAGGACATCGTCGTCAACCTCGCAGGGGCGGGTTTATCGGTCCGTCGGTGGTCGCCAGCCTACAAAAAAGAGATACGTGCGAGCCGAATTAATCTAACGCAAGCCTTGGTGTCGCGACTACGAAACATTGGCATGCCGGATGTGTTCATCAGTGGCAGCGCCATTGGCTTCTATGGTGAAAGCAAAGAGCGTGAGTTCAGCGAAACCGACCAAGTGGGTAGCGGTTTTTCGGCAGAACTTTGCCGTGATTGGGAAGCGAGTGTCAGCGACATTGGAAGCGAGGGCACGCGCTGCGTACTGCTTCGCACGGGTGTCGTATTGGATGACGCCCTCGGTGCTTACCCCCAAATGACCCAATCGTTTCGGATTGGTCTGGCTTCGTGGATGGGGCAGGGGGAGCACTGGCTTAGCTGGATCCATCTGGCGGACATGGTGGGCGCTATTATGCATTGCATCCAAAATGCGGGGGTATCAGGCCCTGTCAACATGACCGCACCGAACCCGGTGACGCATCGATCATTTGCGGATGAGGTTCGCAGTGTCACAACCACGGTGATGGGCATGGGAATGCCTGGCTGGGTCATGCGGCTCATGGTGGGGGAGATGGCAGATGAATTGCTTTTGACGGGACAGCGGGTCATGCCGAACAAACTACTGTCTACGGGTTACGAATTCCTATTTAGCGACTTAAAAGGCGCTGTTGCCGACCTAGAGGCTCGTTAGCAGGGTTTCTTGTCACCAATTACCGCTCTGCCGGTAGTCATCGAACGCGTGTTGCACATCAATTTGGCCTTTGAGCTTCTTGAGTGCTGAACGCTCCAGTTGACGCACCCACTCACGACTAACACCCAGCTTATCGGCGATTTCGGCCCGGCTTAGCGGCGGCCCGTTCTGCAGACCCCAGCGGGCCAGGACAACCTGTCGCTCGTTAGTTTCAAGCCGGCCGATGGCATTACCAAGGAAATTGCCGAGCGAGACCCGTTCAGCGTCGTCACCTGCTTCACCGAAGGTTTCACCGACGAGTCCGTCAACCAAGGTCTCGTCATCCTCATCAAACTTCGGAGCGTCTAGCGAAACAGTAAGATTTCGTAGTTGCAATAATTCTCGTGCCTTGTCGGGATCCATGCCCGCATTGGTAGCGATGGTCTCCGCGTCCCCCTCTTGTCCCGTTCGTGCTTGCTCGGCATAGCGCTCCTTGTACAGGCGCCCAATTTGCTCCTGCACATGGGTAGGGAAACGAATAAGCGTACCGGCATCGCCCACATAACGCCTGACAGCCTGCGTTATCCAATTGAAGCAGTAAGTGCTGAACCTGAAACCTTTCTCGTACTCGAATTTCTCCGCAGCACGGATGAGTCCAAGCGTTCCTTCCTGCACAAGGTCGAGATAACCCACCCCTCTGCCTTTGTAGCGAGACGCGATCGAGTAGACGAGTCGAAGGTTGTGCATGACCAACCTGTCACGAGCCTCGGTGTAGGTGCGTAATTGTTTCTTGATGGCGGACAGTAAGGCATGGTCCAGCGCAAATGATGGGACCGGCGTCTGCCAATGCCGCTGCCAGTGTCCAATGGCGTCTGCGACCGTATCGGCAAACTGGCCACCTGCGCGTCGTAGTATCGCGACGGCAATGCCGATGGTCAGACTCGCTGGTAGTTCCAGTGATTCAACGTGCTTAAGTCGCGCCGCGCTCGTTTTGAGCTCTGACAGCTTTCTAGCGACGTTTCGTGCCTGATCGGCGTGCGACCCGTCACTGAATAGAACCGCCAGCTCGCGGCGCAAGACAAAATGCAGGTCTCGATTTGGAAAGCGTTGAATCTGTGGTGGATTCTCCAGACACTCTGAGCAGAACTGAGCGAGATACTGACTCAGCTCGTCATTTTCGGCGATGAGTGCGTATATTTCCCTAACAGCACTCCATTTGGTGCTATCTATCGACTGCTCCTGCTCGGCGGTCAGCAGGTCGTAACGACGTGCTTCCGCAAACATCAATTCGATGTCTTTTTCGTCTGTGTTGTCGATCATCTGCGCTGCCTCGTGTGCGTCCTTTATCTATACGACTCATCGCGAAGACTGCCCAGAGAAAACTGGACAATGTCCAGCTGTTACATGAACAAGGCTTGGACAGAAATGCGAAAGACTGATCTGGACCCCGAAATCACCCGTAAATCACGACAATTGATGAACAAAATCCGGGGTAAAACATGAACGCACCAGCCAAGACCGCAAACCTCCTCGAACCAAGACCGCTGTATGGCATTGGAACCGTCGCACGACTGACAGGGCTGAAGCCCGACACGCTTCGAGTCTGGGAGCGTCGTTACGGACTCGGTGCAAGCTACAAGTCGGCCTCTGGCCGGCGACTGTTTACCCAGTCGGACCTCGAGCATCTGCAGCTTATCACTGCTCTAGTCGAGGACGGGGTGCGTATCGGCGAGATTGCGTCGTCCGATCGAAAAACACTGGAGTTGCTGGTCAGTAATCGTGGCAGCCGCATGGCCAAGGCCATCCCCGCGGCAAAGTCACGGGTGGTGTTTATCGGTGCGGAGCTGTGTCAGTGGTTAGACGGTCATCAAGGCTGCTTGTCGGGCATCAGCGCTTTTTTGTCGCGAATACCACTCGCAAACGCCGTTGACGCTTTGGACGTGAACGAGACGGCCGACATGTTGGTCGTTCATTGCCCCTCGGTGTCGATGACCAATATTAATGCCATAGACACGCTGGCAAATCGACTCGGCGCAAAACGCACGCTGGTGCTTTATCAGCTGTGTAATAGCCGTTGGATTGAAGAGATTGAGCGTCGCGGTATGACAGCGCTGGAGTACCCGCCCGAGTCAGCGCGCCTTGCGTTCGAGCTTGGTCGTGTGGCTATTGACCATGAGGCTAAGCAGGGAGAGATTAACTTAGGCGAGCTCATTCAAGCGAAGCCACGAATGTACGATGACAGCACGCTCAATGCGGCAGCGGAGCTCAAGAGCTTGCTCGATTGCGAGTGTCCGAAGCACATCTCAGATCTGATCAAAACCCTCAGCGAATTCGAGACCTACTCGACTGCCTGTAGCGTTGAGAACTGGCACGAAGCAGCAGTTCACTCCTGCATTTATGCCTACACGGCACAAGCCCGATATCTCATGGAGAAAGCGCTTCAGGCGGCTCTCGAAGGTAGAGGCGAGGAGCTCACTAAGATCATGCGAAGCCCCAATTAATTCGAGGCTTTTACGCTATTGATCTTGCGAGAATTGTCACGATAATCGCAGGGCACACAAATCTCACGTACCAAGGCCACCAGCGCATAAATAATGTGCTGGAGGTCGCTTCCTCGTTCTTGGCGAGTTCTTTAAATAGGGCATCCCGTCGCCACACCCATCCTGCATAAACGCACAGCGCCAAGCCGAGGAGCGGCTGCGAGTAGCGTGTGCTGATGGTAATAACCAGCCCGAACAGCGCGTCGAAGTTCATGACGATGGCGGCGCTCATGGCTGTAATGATGGCTGTGGCAATGAAGGCAGCTCTTAGGCGTCCCCACTGGAAACGCTCAACCAAGAACGACACAGGCACTTCCAACATGGAGATAGACGAGGTTAGGGCCGCAATACTCATGAGTCCGAAGAAGGCCAGGGCAAGCACTGTCCCCGTTTCATTCATGGAGTCAAAGAGGGCGGGAAGCACCACAAATATCAGCGTATCCTCAGATAATAGGCCACCCGCTTCATTGAAAATCATGACGCCACGTTCGGCGGCGACGTACATTGCTGGTAGAATGAGGAAGCCGGCTAAAACGGCGATACCAACATCAACCAAGGCCACTTGAACACCAAGGCTGGGGAGATGCTCTTGATCTGAGACGTAAGAGCCGTAGATGAGCATGGTGCCGACGCCCAATGAGAGTGAGAAGAACGCCGCTCCCATGGCGTTAAACACCAACTCGGTAGACCACAGCTTGGAGAGATCAGGTACGAGGTAGATAGCGAGACCTTTGCCGGCACCTTCAAGCGTCATCACATAGAGTGACAGCAAAATAAGCGTCACAATGAGCGCCGGCATGAGGCGTTTCGACCAACGCTCGATCCCTTTTTCGACACCACCGGCAACCACGGCCATGGTCAGTGTCATGAAGATGAGCATCAACATGAGGTTCCGTGACAGACCGAACTCGGAGAGCCAGGTCGCTATTTCGGTCGCGCCCAGCGCATCCAGTGGATAGGCGGCGCCAAACCCGATCATCCAGCCCGATACAATGGCATAAAAGCTAAGAATCAGACTCGCAGTGAAGATGCCGACAATACCTACCAGCGTGCCAATGCCACGCTGTGTTCCGTTACGCGAGACCTTTGCGAGCGCGGCGATCATGTTGCCGTGCGCGTGGCGACCTAAGGTGAGTTCTGCCATTAACACGGGGTAGGCCAGAAGAAAGGCCAGCAGAAGGTAGACGACCACAAATGCGGCGCCGCCGTTACTGGCTGCTTGAGTTGGGAAGCCCCAGATATTGCCTAAGCCGACGGCGGATCCCGCCGCCGCCATGATGAAACCAAACCGTGATCCAAACTCGCCGCGTTGCGATGCCACTACTGCTGCCCTACTTTAATCGTTATTTTGCGAAACTGTACTGTAACACTCTCAAACGGGGTCGCGTATGCGTTGTGACGTGATATGATCGCGCGCTCTCGCCCACCCCGGGTGGTGAAATTGGTAGACACAGGGGACTTAAAATCCCCCGCTCATTGCGAGCGTGCCGGTTCAAGTCCGGCCCCGGGGACCACATAATATTAAACAAAAACAATATGTTATATGAAAAAGCTAAACTCGCGATATGCTAATGGTCATTTGTATCCGGTAGCATTTTTTTAATTCTGTCACAAAGTGAAAATCGACGTCAGCGACAGTCAGAGACTTTTCGGCACTTTCGAGGCTGGAAAGGTAAAGAGCCTCGTTACCTGCTTTTTGCGCGATTTTCGCTTGCGTAATTAACGGCCTGGCGCCATAGGGCACGTGTGAGTAATGTGATGGGGAAGGGTGGTCACAGACTTGTTGTCCCCGCATCCGACTCTGATAAAGAAAGAAGCCAAAAGCAAAATCATAAATATGGCTTTCTTGCGCACTCTGAAAAAGATTGGTCGTCGACAAATGGTAACTTTCGCAGGCTAACGTCTCTTAAGAGGCAATAAATATCAGGAGGCAAGGCCATGCTTGTAGTTTACGGATTACCAAGCTGTGCGGGGTTGAGATCGCCCAGTCCTTGGGTGATGAAGGTGGAGCTTGCGATGCGTTACCTAAGGCTAGATTACCGCCTAAAACAGCCTGAAATACTCCAAGTGCGTTCTAAAGTTCCAACATCAAAAGTCCCCTGCCTAATTGTGGACGGTAAGCCTATTGGAGAGTCAGAACGGATTTTAACTGTAATTGAGCGACTAGCTGCTCCCTCTTCGTATCCACATCCTTTTGATGAGGATCAGATCAAAGGCGTTGCCTTCGTGCGGCTTGTTGAGGATCATCTATTCTTTATCATCAGCAAGGCTAAACACCTGGATGTCACGGCGTCTGCGATCATGTGGTCAGAGATGTTGCCTGATTATAGTTTGATATCGCAGTGGCTTGTGAGGAAGTATGTTCAAAGGAGCATGATGAGACGGATTCAGTGTACTTCTCTTTGCAATCTTAGCGAGGAAGAGCTTCGAGCAGAGGCGCTCAAGGATATCCGAGCATTATCGGCGCAACTGAGCTCAAGCAATTTCATAGCCTCAAGTAGTCTCACAATCTACGATTTTTCAGTCGCGGCACATATCGCGTCGATCTTGTACTGGAGGATAGATAATTGGTTGACAAGTCTCTTCACGAAGCATGACATTTTTGATCAATATCTAGAGAGAGTGGCGGAGGCTGTGGGAGGTTTCGATTATGAGGTTCAGTAATTCAACCTTGGGAGGAGGCAACAAAATCACCCTCTAACGTCCCTACCCAGAACCAACAGCAGCTAGACGAAAGCAATCATGGCCCTGTTTCTAAGAACTTGAATACTTAGATGTACATAGTGAGTCATTTGATCAACGTATCTCAATGATCACTTTTATTTTAATCTCCTGGCAAACTTCGAGACAAAAATGACCATGCCTCTTGATGCACTTTGAAGTTAGATCCAAAGTTAATAGTGTGTTCGGCGCCTTCCACAATAAAATATTGGACAGAGACGTCATCCCGGCAGCCCTCGAAGCTAAATCTGAAAACAGGGTGGTCACCCCAAATAAATTCATCGCTAACAGGTACAGGTTGGCACTCGAAAAATGAAGCCCAATTTTCAGCACTATCCTTTGCAGACATAAACATTGTACCCGCTACCCCGTTCCCACCTTCTATTGGAACTAAGTCATCCTCATCTCCGTTTACCTGAAAAACTGAAAGCGTCCTTGGCGGAACTATGGTTCCTAAGTAGGTGGTTTGCTGACTAATTAGTGGCGCGATGCCCAGTAGCAAATTAGTTTCTTTACCAATTCGATTTACGATGCCAGCACCATTGGACACCCCCACAGCAAACGAGTACCTCAAATCGAAGACTGTGTCTTCTGACAGAACGTGGAAGATTTCTGTTACGAAGGCTACGTCGTCGGCAGAAGTTTCGTTATTAACATTCCACCTATTCTGAAAGCCATCAGGGAAGACCCCTATAAACGATCCTTCATCTATAAGAGTTAACACCTGTGGGTGACGGTTTAAGTAGGACTGACCGTCGCCACCGGCGCCATGAAAGAAAATGACGACAGGATAGGTCTCGTCTGTCGGGTTTTCCGGGTATCGAATTAGATATCGGCGTTCAAATATCTGACCGTCGATGGTCTGGTTGATGGTCCTTGATTCTGAAATGAAGCCCTCTATGACGACGGATGCGGAGCTCGAATATTCCTGATTGCTGCATGACAGTGTGTATTGATTTTCACCATTCTCAGATACCACCACGGTAGCAGATCCATCAAGGCCTTGATCTCCACTCCATCCACCAGACGCCTCGCAGCTAATTGCGTTGTTGGTCGACCACTCCAAAAGTGCCGCGCGATTGCGCAGAGTTCGATCAACTGATGCGTTTAAGGAAATAGAGATGGGCTCTGGGAAATCATGTGGTGGCAATGTCTCAACCACTTTCCCTTTGCACCCTAGCAGCGATAACGAACCGCATATCAGGAAAATGGGCACGATAAATTTCAATTCAGAACTCCTATGTCTCGTGATTGCTCTCCCCATTTAACCAATGTTAATGCTGAAATTTGACGCTCGCTCCTTTTTTAATTGCCAACTTCCTCTAATGTTCCTAGACAAAACCAACAGCAGATCAACAACAGCAATCACGGCCCTGTCTCTCAAGACCTACTTTTTTCAAATTGGCTTCTAATGTATCGGGCAGGTGACTACTGCTATCGGATCAATGCGATAGCCCCCCCGATGGTGCCGAGATACGATCGTCACAATGCTCTGCTAGCAG
Organism: Halieaceae bacterium; assembly: GCA_902547755.1. GTDB lineage: Bacteria > Pseudomonadota > Gammaproteobacteria > Pseudomonadales > Halieaceae > Luminiphilus. The sequence goes on from CACCPA010000001.1 coordinate 282,804, forward strand.
ACCCAACCTCAGACACTTGCTGGAGTAGACCCTGTAGTTGCTCGTCGATCTCGTGATCGAGATCTGCATAATTTTTTATAAATTCGAGCTCTTGAAGCTCGATCAACCCTCTCAAGGCTGTCGCAATTCTCGGCTGACTGACGTGGTTTAAGGACAATGAGTGTTGAAGTTGAGCTACTGCGGCCATCAACAACAAGTTCGCTGGAGCACCTGGCATTTTCAAAAAATCTTCTAAGGCAAACTGCTCACCTAATGCAGTAATCATTGAATGATTGCCCTCCCCACGAAAATACTTAATTAAGCTACTTGCCGCAAAGGCTGAAAGCTCTGGATAGAGGTAGTTTGCCTCCTCCAAAAAAAAGACCCAGTGTTTCACTGCTTCATCTCTTTCACGTTGCTGATACATCGCCAAACCAAGGTAATAGTGGTATAGCATGTGCTGATCCAAATGTTCTTGAGCAAGCAGAGCTAGCTCATCCCATTTCTGCGACTCCGCCAACTTAACCAGAGACCTTAGTTTTCTCTTTGTAAGGCCGCTGTAGGTTCGATCTTCAAACCGGTAAACTCGATTTATTTGAATAGCTCTCGGGATCAGCCTGTATCTCGCGGGCATTGGCAACATTTTATTATTGGACAGCCATTCTTCAAAATTCATTGCCATAGCCGAACACTGCCTAGCTTCCGTGCGCTTGGCTTTTATTGAGTGTTCGGACACAGCAACCCCGCAGGACTTCATTACGGTCTGAATAAGCTCTCCGTCCATCCCAAAAAAAGTGACGACCTGCACAGCGACAGTTTTAGGGCGCGGAGTATTACGCGGCCAATTCCATCTGCTTTTGCGTCTCGGATCTATCGTCTCAGTCTGAAGATAGCCAAGCAACCAAAGATATGAGTTTACTTCCTCGTAATTACCTGAAATATCATGGTTGTTTTCATCGAACTCATAATGTTCCAACTCGCGTTGAAATAAGACATGCAGGCCACGCTGTATTTCAGGCGTAATGAGGTCAGAAGGCGGTTCATAGGTGTACGCAGTTTCGTCATCAAGCGACTTGGCTTTAAGTGGCACCTCGATCTCTTTGCTCGTCACTACTTGAGATAGGAGCATCACCGATATGAAAAGAGGCGTTGTGAATCCAAAACCCGTCATTAAGAAAGCCCCAGTGCTTTACTTAATAAATTACCCCGCAACTATTTCTTTTATTTTACACCGTCGGTCTAATGTATCTGGCAGGTCACTACTGCTATCGCATAAATGCGATAGACCCCCGCTTGTTGGTTCCTTCTCTAATATGTTCTTGGTGGTGCAGTGCCGACTGGTAGTAATATTTTTACTGCGTGGAATTACAGATATGCTCAGATACGTAAATCGTTGGTCTGAAGGACAGCCATGAAGAGCGTGGACGCTTGGGAAGTTAGGGGACTAAAAATTTTCTGCATATTAAGTGCTATCGTCGCAGGGCAAGCATTTGTGTTACGGCTTCTCGAAACTAACTCCTTGACAGCAATCAATGTAACCCAGCTTGGAGCATCTGTTGTATGGCTTCTGACCGCACTGTATGCATATGCAAGCGCTAATGCTGCGCGATATTCGACCCTGCTGACAGTAGCAATGACTGCAACCTTTATTGGCGTGTATGTTGTGACAGCCGCTGATATCATGGGGTTTTTAGAACGTTCGGGTGGTGAGTCGCTAATAGCAGGAAGAGCCGCCGAGCACACATTTAGTACGTTTTATGCGATGATCCTGTTGGGCGTGTTTCTAGTGCGATTGCGCGCCGTCTTAGCTTGGTTTGCTCTTTGTTTAGTCTTTCCAGCACAAGCCGTGTTTGCGATAGCGATAAACCCGCAGGTTTATTTCACTAACGATCACCTAATCCTTGCGGTGGACGGGAATGCTATCAATTCTGGGATGTTTCAGCAGAATCTTGTTATAGCGATTCTCTTGGCTGCGTGTCTTTACAGCCTGACGCTATTTTACCGCTGGGCTCTTAAATCCTCGGTTGAACTTGAAAAATCAAAAGAAAATTATCGTCGATATTTCTCCCCAGCGATTGGAGATGAAATCGAGAATGGCGATCTAGTTATCGGGCAGGACGGCTCTCGTGTAACCGACGTGGCAGTGCTGTTTACCGACATAGTAGGGTTCACAAAGCTTTCCGAGAAGATGGATCCGCAGGATGTATTAGATTTGCTGAGTGAGTATCAAACGCTAATGGTAGACGCGATCTTTCAGCATAAGGGCACCGTTGATAAGTTCATTGGAGATGCTGTTATGGCTAATTTTGGCACTCCCAGGTCGCATGGAAATGATGCCCAAAACGCATTTGATTGTGGCGTGCTAATGAATCACAAATTGGCAGAGTGGAATAAAGTGCGGGTAGAGAGGGGGCTATCCGAGATACAACACCGGATCGGCATTCATTACGGTAAATGCGTTGTAGGAAACATGGGCAGTGAGCAGAGACTTGAGTTCGCCGTCATTGGTGATGCTGTGAATGTAGCGAGTCGCATCTGTGACGCATGTAAAAACTTCGACACCAACTTCTTAATCAGCGCAGATGTTGCCAATCGAATTACATGTGATGTGCCTTCAGAGGACGCCCCCAACGTTGGCATGCGAGGGCGTGAGGGCAAGATAGACTTGGTCAAAATTTACACTGAGCGGCCCCGCACCTAGGCCAATGAAGGCACGGAAAGCCGTTTGTAAAACCACCCTCTAATGTATCAGGCAGGTAACTACTGCTAGTGGATGAATTTGCGTTGAAAACTAGAAGCGCAAATATTGCGGTCGCTTACGAAGCCCCAGAAGCAGAGCTTTCGTGGGATTTGTGAAGTTAGTCGTTTGCCGTCCGCATCGTTTGGGTAACAAACTCTTCAATTAATTGGTTAACCTCGTCGGGACGCTCTTGTTGAACCCAATGAGAAGCGCCCTTGATAAATCTTATCTGTAGATCTGTCACATAACTATTTGTGTTGGTGGCTATCGCTTTGTCTAAAAATTTATCTCCATCGCCCCAGATTAAAAGCGTGCTTGTAGTTATCGGCCCGTGTAGGTTATCTCGCCATTGTCGCTCACGCTCCCACCACCCGAAGCGATAAGCCCGATAGAAGTTAATCATCGCTTTTAATGCCCCGGATTGTGACGCGTTGCGCCTGTAAACTTCTATAACCTCCGGAGGAAACGCGGCTTCATTTTTATTGTTTTTTTTGATTATATTGCCGATTGCGCGTGCGCCTTGCAACCCGACCAAGTGCTCCGGCAGCCACGGTATTTGAAAATAAAATACGTACCAACTTTTAAGAAGTTGAGACCATCCAAAAGTATCGACGTAAGCGCGCATGTGCGGGCCGTTACAAATGATTAGCCGCTCCAAAGGTAAGCGATCAGTGATTGCGAATTCCCAAGCAATTATACCTCCCCAATCATGACCGATAAGGGTCACCTTTTTTTTCTCACTCGCAATAATCAGTTGCGCAACATCCTCGACAAGCTTATCAAGCGCATAATCTTTTAATTTAGCGGGGCGTGTAGTGTTACTGTTACCGTAGCCTCTCAGATTTGGCGCCCAAGCCGTGAACCCTTGCTCAGCTAACACTGGTAATTGATGACGCCAAGAGAAACTGTGCTCCGGAAAACCATGCAAACAGAGCGCCAACTCATCACCATCTCCACAATGATCAACCTCAAATGTCATACCTGAGCCGACAACAACCATAGATGTCCCTATTTCAGGATTCTTCAGCTCATCTGGCACGACCTTCAGCATGCGCAACCTCCTTAATCTGTTCTAGTAGACCGTGTAATTGCTCGTTGACGGAAGATCTAATATCGGGATCGCTTCCTACAAGCTCGTCCTCTTGAAGTTGCACGAAACCCTTTAGTGCAGTGGCAATTCTGGGTCTCTCCATAAGGGATAAAGAGGAAAAGTATTGTATCTGCCCGACTGTCACGGAGGTAGATAAACTACTGTCGGAGAAGTCTCTCCTGAACTGCTCCAAGTCGAAATGTCGCCCAGTTGATACCACCTTTTCATCTTCCCCTTGGCCATAGAAGTTACCGATGAGGGCGGTAGCCGCGTTCGCAGAGAATTTCGGATATTGGTAGCCCGAGTTCTCTAAAAAATAGAGCCAATGTGATTCTGCATCTTCGATAAAACCTTGTTTTGCCAAACCCAAACCAGCGTAATACCGATATAAAAGATGCTGGTCTGCACTTTTAAGAGCTAAGTCTGCTAGCCGACTCCAATTCTCTGCTTTAATGGCATCATTGAGAGATCGTATTTGTCTTTTCGGCAAATCGGTGTAAGTGCCATCGTCAGATGACCAGTTCTCCCAACACCTCGTTTGCGACCAACATTCCCTGGTGACTCTGTTTCGAATATATCGTCTCCAATCAGTGACCCGAGGGATTTTTGAATAGGAGCCTATGGCTGGTACCATCTTCCAATTATCGAACCACCGCTCATATGATCTGACCAGCGTTTTACAAGCACGACCGCTAACATTATTGGCATCCAAAAGATCGGTGGAATTTCCCACTGAACAAAATTTCATCTCTATTTCCGAAATGCGCCCATCAACTCCATAAAATAATTCCATTTGGATAAATGCGGCTTTTGGGAGTTCAACGTCGCTGTTTCTTCCTATGCTTCTAGGCCAATGCCATCTAGGTTTACTGTCAGGGTCTACAGGCTCAATTTCGAGGTAGCCGAGCAACCAAAGATATGAGTTTACTTCCTCGTAATTACCTGAAATATCATGGTTGTTTTCATCGAACTCATAATGTTCCAACTCGCGTTGAAATAAGACGTGAAGACCACGCTGTACCTCGGGCGTAATGAGGTCAGAAGGTGGTTCATAGGGGTACGCAGTTTCGTCATCAGGCGACTTGGCTTCAATTGGAACCTCGATCTCTTTGCTCGCCATTGCTTGAGACACGAGCATCACCGACATAAAAAGAAGCGTTCTGAATCCAAAACCCGTCATTAAGAGAGCCCGATTGCTTTACTGGATAAATTACTCCCAAACTATTTCTTTTATTTTACACCGTCGGTCTAATGTATCTGACAGGTCACTACTGCTATCGGATCAATGCGATAACCCCCCCCGGGGGTACTGACACGCTGTTGACACAAATAACCCGCGATAACCCTTCAAAACCCGACAAAACACAGCAAAATGACTAGAAGCGTAGGGGTTATGTTGTGTTATCTAGGGTTATATCGCGATCCAAGGAACTTAAAATCCCCCGCTCATTGCGAGCGTGCCGGTTCAAGTCCGGCCCCGGGGACCAAAAAATTTTGAATAAAACCAATACATTTACCGTTGGAATTATGACGATTACTGCAAAAATGAATTTGTAGAGATGCGACTCGCTGTTAACGCTCAACAACCTTGCTGATCATCGCTACCGGCTCGCCCTCATTCACAGGGGGGGTGCTAATGACGTAGTTCACTACCCCGGCAAAAGGTGCTCGTATCGTTAACAACTCGTTCCCGAAAAAGTCCACGAGCACACCCAGCACCGCGTCCTCGGCCACAAAATAGCCGTCTTTGGTAAGTGCGCGGAAAATGCCAGATCGTGGGGTCGTTATAACTTTGTAGTCGCTTAACCAGGTGATTCCTGTGTTGATCACTTCGTCCTCGGCGATCATGTCCAGGTGCCGCAACACATTCCATATCCCTCTCTCTGCCAGCCCTGCCCAGTAAGGAGCGTTAGACCCAGATTTGCCGGTCTCAGTTGTGATGGCTGGGATTCCTCTCTCAAGCGCTGTTTGATCTGTAAACAACGAGGGTCCGCTAGCGTGTTGTGGACCTGTGTCCATAACGATGTGGTCCAAACCAAAGGCTACCGCCAATCCTTCTATTTCGCTGTCAAAGACAGCGTTTCCGGTCACAGGCATATATACGTAAGGCCGCAGAGCCTCATTGCCGTCTCCTGCATGCAGATCGACAACGTAGTTAGCTTGGTCGATTACCTCGGTGGTAAGGATGTGGGCAATGCGTTGACTGATGGTGCCGTTCGGATCGCCGGGAAACATGCGATTCAAGTTTTTACTATCAACGGGGCTGTAATAAATCGTGCGACCCAAGAAGGATGGCATATTGGCGATATGTACCATGATTATGGTGCCGCTGAGAGCTGCAGGATCTACCTGCGTTCTCATTGCCAGTAGCGCGGTGATCGGGGGGTACTCATAGCCGTGAATGCCGGCAATTAGAGCAAGCACCGGTCCATCACTGGCCCCATGCACAATAGTTACAGGTATTGTGGTGCCTTCGTCCGCACCCTCGGGCACAGTGATGAACCCTGACACACGCTCACCTCTAGGCACAGTAATCTCTCCTATGGTGAAGTCGTCAGCGCTAGCATAGAGATGCACCGCGCTAAGCACCGATAACAGAAAAACCTTACTTAACGCTGTCATGATCTGCTCAACCTTCATTATACGTGTTGCTCGAGTTTACAGCGGCAACCAGGGCCGGGGCTTGAACCGGCGCGACTTTAACCGTCGGGGACTGTTGAAGTCTTCCGCGCTACGACGTAACTCAGCGTAACTCTAGATAATTCAGGAACCAAGCCACTCTTAGTTGAGTTGAGGTGAGTTAAGAGCAGGCACTTCATAGACGATCATTCCGATGAGCTCCCTTAAAACCTATATCAAGCTATCGGGAAATCGAGTTTTAATCCGGGATAGGGTAGTGACTTTGACGCCAGGAGTAAGTCCACCTTCAGCGTATCTGGCAGGTGACTACTGCTGTCTGATCAGTGCGACAGCCCCAGCCGCGGGGTGCTGACACTTCACTGACACAAAAAAACCGCGATAACCCTTCAAAACCTTAACAAACAAAGCAAAGTCCGCGGACGAGTCTGAGGTATGTTGCGTTATTTGGATTATGGCGCGATCCAAGGAACTTAAAATCTCCCGATCATTGCTAGCGAGCTGGTTCAAGTCGGGCCCCGGGAACCACAAGCTTCATAGTATTTAGTTGCACTTATCCTGGAACTGTTTGTCGAACAGTAAGTCACGCGATTTAGCATTTCCCTCGCCATGCAAATTAGAAGCTCACGTCGCTAACGACCTTTACTGATTGCCTCGCGAAGCACTATCTCTAGCTCCTTAAGCTTTGGCTTTCTTGGGTTGGTGGCGGTCGCACTGTCGCTATAAGCCCGAGTTGCGAGAGAGCTCACCTTGTTCGTGTCTACGCCAATGTCAGCCAGAGATTTCGGGATTTCCAAATGATCGAGAAGTTGGCAAGTCCAACGATACATAGCATCGAAGTCCCGCCCTTCGAGATTCAGCGCTTGTGAAATGTCGGGGCACTTGTCTTGAATCGACGCCGCATTAAATCTCATCACTGCGGGCAGGGTAATTGCGTTTGTAAGGCCATGATGAGTGTCGTACTCGGCCCCAATTGCATGACTAATGGAGTGGACTAGACCCAAACCTTTCAAAAATGCGACGCCAGCCATGCAAGATGCGATTTGCATCGCACCACGCGCATTCAAATTCTGCGAGTCGAAGACTGCGTCAGGTAACCAGCGGGCAATAAGAGTTAAGGCCTTCAAGGCTATTCCGTCACATATAGGGTGAACACTAGGAACGCAATAGGCCTCTAACGCATGAACCAATGCGTCAACACCTGTCCAGGCGGTCAAATCTGCGGGCAGGTCGAGTGTAAGTTTAGGGTCTAAGATTGCGAGCTGTGGTTTCAGAAGTGGATGCCACACGCACAGTTTCATGCCGCGATCAAGATTAGTGATCATTGCGGTGCTTTCTGTCTCAGCTCCGGTTCCAGAAGTGGTTGGAATGCATATCAGAGGAGGGAATTTATCCGCAGGATCGAGTCTAGGCGGGACTTTTTCAAAGTCGTGTTGCCACAGCTCATGTCTGCTTCCTGCTAATAACGCAGTCGCTTTGCCCGCATCCATACCGCTGCCACCGCCAATCGCAATGACACCGTCATGATTACCTGAGCGAAATACGGAGTGCGCATTTCTAACATCACTCTCTGTCGGGTTCTGGGAAATGTTTTGGAAAATGGTACTAGCGATGCTCGCGTGCGCTAGTAAATCTACTGCGTCCGAGACGAACTTCAGAGATGCAGTCCCTCGGTCGGTGATAATTAGGGGTTTGATGAGGCCCAAGCGCCGGCAGTGTTCAGGAAGTTCGTCAAGTCGCCCGGGGCCATATGCAATGGGTACAGGGAACGTCCAGTCTGCGTTTTGCAGGAAGTCATTAGTAGGTGGCACTTGCATACTCAGTAACGCCGCTCGATCGCATTTGGCCGGGTCACGCACAGTTCTGTTGAGCGTAATTCATTGAGGCGCTTGGAGCTAGTTACCCTCCAATGTGTACGGTTAGCAATTACTGCTCTTGGATCAATGTGATAGCCTTCATTTGACTACAACGTAAAAACTTATCGAAAGAATCCCGCAGGCGCCCTGACCGTCTATAGTTGGCGAATACAAGCAGTTTGAGCAGTAGGGAGGGTTGCGAATGAAATTGTCTATTCACAGGTACCTAACAGCGATTCTTTTTTCGTTTAACACATTACTCTTTAACACGGGAACATCCGCGCAGGTTGTTGAGCCAACGTTTTGCAACAATCAAAACACCGAGGGATATCAAAGAATCGAGGATAACGGAGTAGGAAGAGAATACATCCTGTACCCTCCGACCCTCGAATCATCGGATACCCCTTCAGCTCTGATAATTAATTTCCATGGCTACGGCGACTGTGCCAACGCTTATGCGGAGGATATAGGAAACCTTTACGGGCTGAATGATCTGGCTGATGACGAGGGTTTTTTAATTGCCTATCCCCAAGCAATGATTCGAGAGAAAGGTGATCCGTACTGGGAACCAGGGGACGTTGGGTCGGATATATCAATTAATGATGTTTTGTTTGCTCGGCGCCTCGTCTCTGATGTTGCCAGCAAGGTGCAAATAGATATTGAAAAAACGTTTGCGGTTGGATTCTCAAATGGTGGAATGATGGCATACGACTTGGCGTGCACAGCGGCAGACGTTTTTGACTCTGTGGCAATCATGTCTGGTGTAAGGCTTGACGGTGCATGTGATGACTCGATATCGAAGTCGATCCTTCATTTTCACGGCAGCGACGACACCGTCATCCCTCTTGATGGAAGTGGAGACTTTCCCTCTGTTTATAGCTCCATAGATTTTTGGGTCGGGCAAAATCAGATACCAGAGGACTCCGGAGTTTCGTCCGTCCTAAATGGTGGAGAGGTCACGCGAGAGCGCTATATCGGCGGACGAGAGGGCACGGAGGTAAACTTATATGTCATAAACACGGAGTTTGATAAGCCTGCGGGCCACACTTGGTTTTCTGCCCAGATAGAAGGCAAAACTCCTAACCAGATCATTTGGGAATTTTTCTCGGACGCAACAAACTCCGGCGCGTCTTTGGAAGCCGCGCCAGTACATGTCGAGACAACAAATTTTCGCGAGGGTGATGGCGATAGTGTGGTGCTCGCGTTTGATCTCTTTGGAGATGTTGATGGGCGATTTGATGGGTTATCAATCACGGCGACGGGTGAGCTTGATGAAGTCAGCAATGTGGGTTTGGTAAAGGTGCACCTTGATGAAAATAACAACTTAGCTGCGGATCCATCAGAATTTTTGGACCAAAGTACCTACACTCTAGACGACGGTGTGATTCATTTTGAATTCGCAAATCCTGTGTTTACTCGGGGCGCTGTCGTCCGCATCTTGATTACTTACGAGCTATAGAGCACCCCGTCGGCAGATGAAGCTGGGGTTAGCCTCGAGACGCTTGCATTGTTTCGCAATGGCGAATGGGATCAGGCTGGTCAAATAACACCAATCGGATTTAAGCATGGTTGCTACGCGGTACTTACAAACGACCGAAAATTTGTAACAAGATACCTGGATACTGGTACAGTCAAACGGGGGTCAGCGCCACAGATCATCATCTTGTTGATGGTTCCTCTGCTTTTTGATTTTCAGAAGATAAGCCGGCAAGTACTCCACGACATGGGGGTTGAAGTATTGTGAATGAAGTCCAAAGACTCGAGGTAAAATTCAAAGAAGCGTTAATTTCCGGAGATGCGGCTACGCTGCATGAAATTCATGCAAGCGCCATAGCGCTTGTTACAAAGCATAAACGTCCGCCGATAATCGCTGCCAATAAGAAAGCGTATCAGCAACTCATACACAGCTACGTATGTCACGTAGCCTCTAATGATGCGGGCCTACCTTACGTTTTATGGTGGAAGGCCTATCTTGGCGAGGCAAAAATGCCGAGAAAGCCTCGACATCCCGTAGGAAGAAGCCGCGCCCACCTGCGGGAGATGAGGAATCACTCCAGGTTCACCGCTCAGCTCTGCAACAAATTTAAAATCAAGACGGACTAGGGTGCCTTAAGAGAGAGTGTTGTGTCACGCACTCGAAAGTCATCGATGATTTCTTCCGTAGTGGTTACTGGGTTGAATTCTATTCGCAGTTCTAACGAGATGGCGGTTGTGTATGGTCTTTGATAACGACGCCATGTTTTATTACTAATGACACGCTTCGTAAGCTTGTGATATCGGCAAGAGGGTCGCCGGGGACCGCAATAATGTCGGCCTGCAATCCCACTCGGAGCGCACCCACTTCGTTATAGAGATCCATATGTTCTGCCGCAACAGAGGTGGCGGATTTGATGGCTTGCATGGGTGTCATACCACGCTCCACCATTGTCTCAAACTGCCAACCGCCCATGTCGTGGGGCAGTACTCCGGCATCGGTGCCATAAAGTAGCGTTGCACCTGCGGCCACTGCTTTCTCAAATACGACCCGCTGGGCCTCAGTCGTATCGTAGTTACGCTGGATAAAGACCTCGGGATATCCGAGCTCTCGTCCAGCGGTATCCGTGTAAGTCCCGTTATAAACATCCATGGACAGCGCCACATTGTTCTCCACTGCCAGTGCAATGGTCTCATCGTAGAGCAGGGAAGCGTGCTCCAACGAGTTCACACCTGCCAGGATGGCGTCTTGCCCCGACTGATCGCTGTGCACATGGGCTGTGACTTTTACGCCACGTTTTTTTGCCACTGCCACAATAGCTTCAATGTCATCCTGATGCATTTCTGGAGCGCCCGGTTCAGTGCCTGTCGAGAAAACAGCACCCGATGCAATAACCTTCAGAAAGTCAGCGCCGTTATCAATTGCTTTTTTGGCTCTTTCAGCGAATTCCTCGGGCGTTGAGGCGATACCTTGTTGTGACTCAGTCGGTATCTTGTCCGTTGGTATCTCGGGGAAGGTCAAGTCTCCACCGCCACCCGGTACGGTGAGATAAGGCCCTGCGGATTGAATCCTCGGGCCAATGGCATGGCCCCCATCAATCTTCGCTTTTGCAATAGCGAGCGTATCGGGGAACCAAGCGCCTGCGTGTCGAACTGTCGTAAAGCCGGTACGCACCGTAGTCGAGGCGTTTTTGAGTATCAATGCCAGGTTGTCGGCTTGCGTCCGACGGGCATAAACGCCGTAGTCAGCGGCATCCTCAGGATTAGCATCGAAGTGAACGTGCGTGTTTATAAGCCCGGGGAGACAGGTGTAATCGCCGAGATCCAGACCAACCGTTGACTCGGGCAAGTTCTCCGAAATAGAGATTATTATCCCGTTTTTTATGGTTATCGTGTGTGAGCCAAGTGGATGGTTCGAGATGCCATCGATTAAGCTACCGCAATAAATTCTAATTTGTTCTTTCAACAGTGCTTCACTGTCGACAGTAACGCTCGCGGAGGCGACGGTTATAGACAATGCGAGGCAGGCTATCGAGCTTAGAGCGTTTGATACGATCCTGCATATGTTTGAGTGCTTATGAGTCGGCATACCAGAGGATGCTAACGGTAATTAAGGCTGCACGAAAGAGATTGCAACTCAATCCAACCAGCGATGAGTAGGCACCTGAGTGGCCTCACCTGCTGTGAAAATAGTTCGTCAGTTTGTAGGGATCAACAGTGTCAAAGGGTTGCTAGTGTCCAACTCGGGTCCACGTCACGAATCGGTCCGACTATGCGCGTTTCCCGGAGATGTTGCGGCGAGGGGGTACGCTTGATAGAGCAAGAATCCTTGGCCTAAATCTGTTGCGTTTATGACCAAAAATCATCTCACTGAAGACTCAATGTTGGACTCATGGGGTGAAAAGCCAACCGACGACATCGGACGTCCCGGTTTTGGTTTTGGCTTGGGGTTTGGCGTAATTACTGATTGAACCGCCATTAGCATCATGGGCAGTGATGGCGAATACAACTGGGGCGGGGCAGCAGGGACAGTTTTTTGGATTGAGCCCGTCGAGGAGCTAGTCGTCATCAGCATGATCCAGCTAATGCAAAGTCCTTGGCCTTTGCGCTCAGACGTCAAGGTGGCGGTATATCAGGCATTGTCCGAAACCTACGAAAAGTAACTTAGCTGGATAGCGCGGCTTCCCAGACCGGAGTGCCGCTGCTAATGACTAGTTAAGCACCCGGTAGCCTCTACCGCGGAGGCACTGCTTCACGACACGTTCCGTCTCGCGAATGCCTTCTTGCGCGCCTCGGACGCCGCCGGTGACGGCACCAACGCCCGCGCCTCGCTCTGCAGAGTTCGATTCCCGATCAATAATGGCGCCAATGGCACCACCAACAATCGCGCCACCAACCGCACCGCGGGCGACTTTCTGTTCTGTTCGAACTTCATCGGCATAAGCCTCGCACTCCGCCTTGTCGGCGTAGTAACGGCTCATGTCGACACCTTTACGATCGATAATAGGTTCATCGACGAAGGGGCGGCTACCCGCGCATCCCGTGATCCAAACGCTCAAAACCAGTATTAGAATACCTCGCATATCTATCTCTCAATCGCACGTTCTTTGCAGATTATACGGTGGAGGTGAGCCTTCCCGTCTACAAACTGAGTCGCTTTTTGAGATATGCCAGAGCGACTTTAATTGCTCAGGCGGCAATTTCTGCAATACTGTTTTATGACAAATTCAACAAAATTCGAGGGTACGTATGGTTGGTTTCTATCGACCTGTTCGGAAAACGCTAGCGGTTTTGGCTGTGGCTTTGATTGCGAATCTGGCGCAGTCCGCCGAGGTAGTGACCGGATACTGGAGTGATGTCAGCGACAATGAACCTGTAATTCAGGCGTCTCTATCTCCAAAAGCATCCCAAGATCCGAGTGAAAGTCGCCTGCTCAAATTCAATTTGGCGCAGTTACGCGATGCTCTCAACAGCGCAGAGGCAATCAACATTATGTTGCCTGACCCCTATGGAGGCGCGGTCGAGTTTGCTCTGCGTCCGTCGTCCGTCATGCCAAAGCAATTGGCGGCGCGTTATCCCGAGATTCGTGCTTTCGAAGGTGTGGCGCTCCATGACTCTGCTACCACCATACGACTGGAACTCTCCTCTAAGGGTTTGACCGCGCAGGTACTAGGCGCAGGTAATCGCTGGCTGATTGACCCTGTGGAAGGTTTAAGCCCTGAATTTGCCCGCAGTTATAAGTACTCCAAGTCTTTTCATACCAAAGATGAGGCCTTCTGCGAGTTGGATTCCGCCGTCGTTTTTGGATTGGGCAGCGCCCCCAATAATCAGTTTAAAGGCACGACCCGCCGAGCCAGGAGCACGGGCGAATCCGTAAAAACCTACCGTCTTGCCGTCGCAGCGACCGGTGAATACGGCGTATACCATGGTGGAACCACGACCTCAGCGCTTGAGGCTGTTGTCGCGACGATCAACCGCGTAGACGGCATTTTTGCGTCAGAGCTCGCTATACGATTTCAGTTAGTCGACGACAATGATGCTGTCGTATTTGCGGACCCTGCTACTGACCCATTTACCGGTAATAATGATGCTGGGACTTTGATTGATGAGTCTCAGGCTCAGATCGACTTGCTGATCGGTACTGAAAATTATGACGTGGGACACACGCTAAGTACCGGCGCGGGCGGCCTTGCGGGACTAGGTGTAGTTTGCCGAGAGGGCGGCAAGGCTGAGGGCGTCACAGGGTCGAGTCGTCCAGAGGGCGATTTCTTTGACGTCGACTACGTAGCACACGAATTGGGACACCAGTTTGCTGCGGATCACACCTGGAATGGATCGAATGGCGGCTGCGGGCCGCAACAGCGTGGACCCGATAGCGCCTACGAGCCAGGCAGTGGCTCATCTATCATGAGTTACGCAGGCCTATGTGGTGCAGACAACATCGCGAGCGCCGTTGACGCGTTGTTTCACCATCAATCGTTTGATCAGATTATTGGTTATACCACTGAGGGCATAGGGTCAGTCTGTGGCAGCGAGGCAGTCTCAGGAAATACGGCGCCGCAAGTTGATGCTGGCTATGACTATGTCGTCCCAAAGCAGACTCCATTGGTAGTGACCGGTTCAGCGACTGACCAGGAGCAAGGTTCATTGCTTTACAGCTGGGAGCAACGAGACTTAGGGCCGCAGGCGGCTCTGACCGACCCCGATGATGGCCGATTTGCACTGTTTCGAATGTTGGACTCGTCATCTTCCCCGGAGCGTTATTTGCCAGCACTAGCAACAGTCGTCTCGGGCGCTCCTGATTTGAGTGAGCGAATCCCTCAGGTGGCTCGCGAGATGACCATGCGACTAACAGTGAAGGATGGTGCTGGTGGTGTTCAGTCCGATGACATTGTCGTCTCTGTCGATGGCGATTCTGGTCCTTTCGAGGTCGTTTCACCTAATGGTGGTGAGCAAGTAGGGCGCTCAAAAACGGTCGAATGGGACACGGGCTTTACCGAGCAAGCGCCAGTAAGTGCATCGATGGTCGAGATTTATCTGTCCACCAATGATGGTGTGAGCTTCGACCAGCTTATCGACACGGTGGATAACACGGGGTCTGCCAACATCAATTTCCCCGCGGGAATCCAATCTCAAGACGCGCGTCTGATGATCAAGGGCGCGGGCAATATTTTCTATGACGTATCGGATGCAGCGTTTCAGCTAGATTCAGATCGTGCGGTTCCGCCTACGCCAGTGTTAGACCGTGTAGAGGCGGGAGATACAAAGCTAACTCTTTACTTTGACGAAGGGCAGCCCAACGGTGTCGTTGCTGATACCTACGAGGCGCACTGCGCAACCGAGTCCATAGCGACGGAAACCGATTACTCAATCGAAGCACTGCTACCGTTTGATGAGAACACGCCAATTACGAGCGAGTTGGAAATTACGGATGACTTCACCATCGAACAGGACGGCATTCAGGTACCCGTTAATATCACGCACACCTGGCGTGGTGATGTGGTGGTTGACCTCTCATCACCAGCCGGAACAACGGTAAGGCTAAAGGAGACAGTAGGTACAGACGGTGACGACAATGTAATCGAGACCTATCCCATCACTGCATTGCCTGCTGAATCACTGTCGGCGTTTGAGGGCGAGAGCACGCTTGGCACGTGGGTTTTGGATGTCTCGGACACCCAGCTTGAGGACAGCGGTCAGCTAGAGAGCTGGGGCGTCACCATTGTTTCGCGTTCTTCGGCTTCCGAGGGCACAGCGTCCGGAGAGTCTTCGCCACTTGTCGTTGAAGGTCTCATTAATGGCGAGACCTACGATTGTAGGGTAACCCCGTTCGCGGAGGGCTGGCCTGGTGAGAGCGTGAGCTTCCCTCCGGCGATCCCCGTGGGAGCAGGTGGTAATTCGCTGACTCCAACCTTTGCTGCGCTGACGAGCACCGCAGATGGCTTCACGGTGCAGGTCAGTAACTACGATGCGGAATTTACTTGGGCTGTAGCGACAACGGCAGGCTCCGCCAGCATCAGTAGCACCGGTCTCATTACTGTCACAGGTTTGGGCGCAGGTCATAGTGCCACTGTCACTGTTACGGCCTCTCGTGCAGGCTTCAATGATGGAGAGGCTGAGGTCACGGGTAGCGCCACTACAGGTGCTGCCCTGACACCTGAGTTCGGTGCAGTGAGCTCGACCGCTGACGGATTTACGGTGCAGGTTAGCAACTACGATGCGGCCTACGTTTGGGAGGTGTCTGTCTCGACGGGCAGTGCCGCTATCGATAGTGCTGGCTTGATCACGGTGACTGACCTAACGCCGAGCCAAAGTGCGACCGCGAGCGTGACTGCTTCCCGAACGGGCTACGAAAGTGGTGCGGCTGATGTTAGTGGGTCGGCGAGTGTCGGAGCGGCATTGACACCCGAGTTTGGTGGCGTTCTCTCGACAGCGGATGGGTTTACCGTTCAGGTGAGCAACTACGATTCAGGCTTCACCTGGGATGTCACTCCGACTGCAGGTACTGCCTCGATCAGTTCATCAGGATTGATAACGGTAGCGGGCCTAACGTCGGGGCAGAGCAGTGTGGTCACTGTCGGCACCTCGCGCTCGGGTTACGAGAGTGGAAGTGCTGACATTAGCGGGTCAGCGAATGATACAGGTTCGAGCTTGAATATTACCTTTGCAGTGACCGAGCTTTCGTCGACTGCTTTTGAAGAGGGCGACGGAGATACGGTGGTCCTGGCATTTACTGTCCAAGCTGATGTTGCTGATGCTCAGATTAATGGTCTGACACTCTCTGCAGCGGGCGATCTCAACGACGCCAATGAAGTGGGTGCTGTGAAGGTGTTCGCCGATGCCAATGGCGATGGTGTTGCTGACACCTCAGAGCTGGTAGCTGAGGGCATCTATACTACTGACAATGGCAGCGTCACCTTTACCTTTAACGAAGCATTGCCGATTACGACCGAGGCAAGTCAGGTCTTGGTCACTTACGAACTCTGAGGAAATATTGATGTTACTGATGAATCAAATGAAGCAAATCTGTGGCGCTCTCTTCCTTAGTGCGGCTCTTTCTGCCTGTGGTGGTGGTGGCGGCGGTGGTTCTGCGCCGCCTTCAGGCGGTGGTGGTACAACGCCGCCCCCGCCAACGACAGTAACTAAAAACTTTACGGTTACTGTGTCGGAAATAGATGTATCGCAAACCAGCACCGGAGAGTCGGTGGTTGTTGATGCGTCTGACGTATCCGCTAGCGGAACGGTGGAAGTGACTCAGTAGCAAGTGAAGGCGGTACTTCTTTTCTTACGATCATTGCCTGCTAATTTTGGCAACGCTCTGGGCGGTCGCGAGCAGCTTCCCATCTTCATCTAGAAGCTCTGACTCCATGAAGGCGGTTTTATAGGTCGCTTGGCGAATCCAGCCCTTGGCGTACACAGGGCCTTTGCCACCACGCGTGACCGCGTGGTATCGCGTTGTGACCTCGAGGCTTGAGAGTGCAACAACGCCCTCCGGGCCCAAATGCGCAAAGACGGCGTGTGACATAGCCGCATCAAGCATTACGGTGATGAAGCCGCCCTGCACCACATTAATGGAGTGGCAGTGGTCCGTTGTTGGTCGAAACTCAAACGTGCAGCTCTGAGCCTCACTATCAGCTGCAATGATCTTACCGTTAAGCACCTCGATGAACGGCGGTTTGTGCTCATTCAGCCGTGCAATCTGATCATTGCTAGTCATTTCTCAATCCTTAAATTACTGCCTAAAATATGGCGCGCCATGGTAACGTTTCCAGATCAAATCTAATAGGACCTCCCTCAATGTTAAATGCTGTGCGTACCATGCTAGACCTGCAAGACCGGATGAATACGAAGGTTCATCCTGAGTGGCGCGAGCAAGGCTTTGAATGGTACCGGGCTGCATGGATCGAGTGCGCTGAGCTGATGGATCACGCGGGCTATAAGTGGTGGAAGCACGCGGAGCCCGACATGGAGCAAATACAGCTTGAAGTCGTGGACATATGGCATTTTGGTATGTCTGCCATGATCTGCCGCTATGACAGTCTCGATGGACTAGCGGCTCAGATTGCACAAGACTTATCCGCCACACCCAGAGAATCGTCCCTGCCAGAGGCCACCGAGATCTTGGCTGAGTCGTGCATTACGACCCAGTCGTTCTCTACCAGCGCTTTTTTGGGGCTCATGGCGGCGAGTGGCCTTAGCTTCGAGCAACTGTACCGCATGTACGTGGGAAAGAATGTGCTGAACTTTTTCCGGCAGGACCACGGCTACAAAGACGGCTCATACATCAAAATTTGGGACGGCCGCGAAGATAACGAGCATCTTTCCGACTTGCTCGTTCGGCTAGATCCCGACCAGACAGACTTTGCGGACGTGGTTTACCGAGGTCTCGCCGAGGCGTATCCGGGCTAATGTCGGAGCCGCAGAGCCGCAGTTACGAGGATTTGTTCTACCAAAGTGAGGACGGTCTCACATTGTATGCACGAGACTATCCTGCTCCTTCACGTGATGCTCAATGCGTGCTGTTGATGCATGGCTTAAGCCGCAACTCTCGAGATTTCGAAGTCCTAGCTGATCATCTATCTACGCATTATCGCGTATTGGTTGCCGAACAGCGGGGCAGGGGCAAGTCGGAGTGGGATTCGGATCCAACACGCTACGCGATTCCGCATTATGTTCGAGACATGTTTGCGCTTTTGCAGGCGGCAAATGTTTCCCGTGTTGCCACGGTAGGAACCTCCATGGGCGGACTCATGGCGATGGTCATGAACTCAGCGATGCCAGGTGTCTTTTCCCACGTTGTACTCAACGATATTGGCCCCGAGCTCTGTGACGGGGGCCTTAACCGAATCAAAGGTTATGTAGGGCAGGGCCAGCCAGTCACTACGTGGACTGAGGCAGTGGCCTACAACAGACGAATCAACGAGGTAGCGTTTCCGACCTTGTCAGATGAGGGCTGGGAGGAGTTCGCGCGACAGATCTTCAAGGAGATCGACGGTGTGCCCGTCTTGGACTATGACCCGAGGATCTCTGAGGCGGTAAATGCGGAGGATTCGGACGCCGTACCCCCAGATCTTTGGCCCGTATTCGATTTGCTAGGACAACAACCTCTGATGCTGATACGAGGGGCCTTATCAGACCTTCTTGACACCCGTATCACAGCCGAAATGCAGCGTCGTGTGCCGGCAATGGTTTATCTTGAGGTCCCCGATGTGGGTCATGCACCGATGCTAAAGGATGAGGGGGTCGTTGCGGCGATCGAGGCGTTCTTCGACCGCTAGAACTAGGGCAACACTGAATCAATTGCGCCAGCCAGCTGGAAGTCCTTTTCGGTCAGGCCATCGGCGTCGTGCGTCGACAATCGGATGGTAACTTGGTTATACACATTGTCCCAATTTGGATGGTGGTCCATTGACTCGGCGAGCAGGGCAACGCTGTTCATAAAACCCCAAGCCTCGACGAAGTTCTTAAACACAAAATCTCGACGAATGAATTTGCCCTCAAGGCGCCATCGACTGTGTGTCGTCTTGAGTGCGTATTCTACCTGTACGTCAGTTAGTGCTTTCATGTGATCCTCGGCGTATCAGACTGACCCCACACTCCAGGTGATGTGTGTATGGGAACTGATCAAAAAACGCAAGCGTTTCGATTCGGTGCGTCACGGTCAATTCTTTAAGATTATCAATTAAAGTCAATGGGTTACAGCTGATATAAAGAATTTGATTGAATTTTATGCAGAGCCTTGTCGTGCCTTCGTCGAGACCTGCGCGAGGCGGATCAACAAGAACAGTAGCCAAATCATAGTCATTTAGTGGCGGTTCCAGAGACTTCAGTCGACGAAATTCGCGCTCACCGTTCAGCGCTTGGGTCACTTCCTCCGCAGCCAAGCGAGCGAGGGCGACGTTGTCGACTTCATTCAACACCAAGTTGTCCTGAGCCGCCCTCGTGGCCACTTTGGACACCTCGGTCGCCAAAACACGTCGATAGTGTTTCGACAGCGGAATCGTAAAGTTGCCAACGCCGCAATAGAGCTCAAGAAGGTCTTGATCCGTATTTTGAGCGTGCGCGCATGCCCAGCTGAGCATTTCTTGATTAACCGTGGCATTGGGCTGTATAAACGCTTGCTCGGGTTGTTTGTAGGTAAACGGGCACCCGTCAGCCTGCAGCGTCTCAATAACCCAGTCATCGCTTACGACAAGCTTTTGGCCTCGTGATCGACCAATTAACTTGATGTTAAGTGATTGTTCGACCTTGGTTGCTTCCTGACTCCACGCTTCGTCGAGTTTTCGATGGTAGATAAGAGTAACGAGACACTCACCGGATAGAGTGGAGAGAAACTCTACTTGGAAGAGCTTGGTGCGAAGTATTGCGTTGCCCCGCAGGAGCGCTCTCAAAGGCCCCAGCACAGATTGGATCCCCTCACTAACGAAAGGAAAGGCGCTGATCTTGATTGGCTCTCGCGGTCTTTGGCGCTCGAACATGACGAAATTGAGGTCCTCACCATCATGCCAGACCCTGAATTCGGCTCGCATCCGAAAGCTATGGGTGGGCGAAGGGAATATCTGGGGCTCAGGCGCATCCAGCGCTTTAAAGACAGAGAGAACCGCCGCTACCTTTTCATTAAGTAGCTCCTGATAGCGCTCGGGTTGATAATCGTTGGGTAGCACGAGAACTCAGAGACAGTTTTTAGGCTTAGGTAAGCCCGCTATTCGACTCGCGACGCGCGCTGGAGAGCCCGGAAATAGGGACATCAAATAAATGCTCGATCCCTTTGAGGGCCCTAGTTTTAGTTTGGTGTATTTTACCAGCGCCCGATTGGCCGGTGATGCATCGAACTCTTCGAAGTATTCACGGAGTAGATGAATGACTTCCCAGTGCTTATCCTGCAACGCAATGCCTTCCTCAGCTGCAAATACCGTGGCCAGGTCGCGCGTCCAAGCCTGTGGGTCTTTCAAAAAGCCGTGCTTATCGAGTGCTATGGATGACGGAAGCGTATTCACACTATCCCCAAGAGCAAAGGGTGATCGAGTCGAGCACGCATTGTACCCACGCCTGATCACTGAGGACGGGAAAATTTTTATCCTCATCACTCGCCCCCTCGTCTGAAGCTAGACAGACGATCTTTAATCCTGTCGCCTCCAGCTCTGCAGACAGACTTCCGATGCCCGCTGTATCGGTCCAAACCACGAGGTCATCGGACGCGATGAATGGTCTAGCAGTAGGCCATGCGTGTGCACCATTGATGACATGGACATTCATGTGAAGGTCACCACGTGAGATGCATTGCTTATGAGTGAAGCGATATCCGAGGGCTCAAGACAGGTCACAGGTAGATCAACGACATTGGTATTGGCGGTAGGTTCGTTTGAGCTTACGTAGAGATGATCTACGTCGTAGAACGGCAGTGACTGTAGAAGCTTCCGCAGATCGGTCTGGTCGGCCGGCGGTGATATGTCTTGGTCTAGATACTGACAACCCGCACCGGTAAACAACACTGAGGCGTTTTGCCCAAAGGCGCCTGCAGCCATTACCGCGTCGATGGCCGGGTCGCTGGGTAGCTCATGCACGTAGGGGCTACTACCGATGATAAAAAGCCACGTGCTGGTCTTATCCAAAACTCATCACCTTGTCGCTGGCAAGCCCTGCCTCGATGAGGTCACCCAAACCTTCAACAGCAAAATTGTCGTCTGCTGTCAATCCAAAGGTTTCAGCGGAGGCACTGCAGAGAACCAGACGAGCGCCTACCGCGTGCGACCAGTCAGACCAGAACTGCTTTTCTTGGCCTGTGGCGTGTAGCACACCTTTGCCGTAGAAAAAGACGCAATGCATACGCGCATCGGCATCGCTACTAGCCTTGGCAAAACGTAGAGCTGCCGAGGTGACAGCGGGTTCATTTTTGATCAGTAAGGACAGAGTGGTCATTGAAACTAAGTGCGCAATAAAAACCCCGGCAAGCCGGGGTTTTAAACATAAAACTCTGTTTCAGTCTTCACCGCCAAAAACACCTAGCAGGTGAAGTAGGTTTACGAACAAGTTGAAGATGTTGAGGTACAGGCCGACCGTCGCGCGGATGTAGTTGGTCTCACCACCGCGAACGATACGGCTCGTATCCATCAGGATAAGCCCTGACATAATCATGATGATTGCGGCTGAGATCGTGAGTGAAAGCGCAGGTATAGCCAAAAAGATGTTGGCAATCATGGCAACGATGGCGACCAATAACCCCGCAAACAGGAATCCCCCCATAAATGAGAAGTCGCGTTTTGATTGTAGTGCATAGGCCGACAAACCAAAGAAGATGAGCGCCGTCCCACCCAATGACTGCAAGACCAACTCGGGGCCATTGGCCATAGACAGGTACTCATTGAGCACAGGGCCCAATGCGGCACCCATAACGCCCGTGAAGGCGAAGATAGCGGGTAACCCCTTAGCCGTATCCGCCATCCGGTTAACGACGAAAAGTAGGCCAAACCCAACTAGCACGAACACCAGATACATAATAGACGGTAACTGCAGCGCCATTGAAATCATTGCGGTCACTGCACTGAACGCCAGTGTCATCCCTAGTAGCATGTAGGTGTTGCGCAGAACTCTATTTGTCTCTCGTGCTGCAACATCCATTGGAGCAGTTGACACATCGACTCGTCTCTCAGACATGTTTGGTTCCTCTCGTAAGTTAACTAATCAGTTAATAATTTCGTTGCATATCGTAATAATATAGGGGCGACTCAGTCCATATCCAAGCGAAAACATTTATTCAGCCTCCGCTTGTGCCCTAACTTCTGCAACAAAGGTTAAATTTCCCGCCACGAAGGTGTTGGACGGAGCCGAATCGAGCGTCATCTCTGCGCGCATTAAAGTAGGTTGCGGTCTTAGGGAATAAGGCGCTATCTCGGAGATCTGAGTGATGCTAGAAAGAGACAGACCTGCAGCCCTAGCAAGTAGTGTTAGCTTTTTGCTCGCATCTTCCACGGCCTTGCTCAGTGCTTCATCCCTTGCGTCAGGTGCGTCGGAAGACCCCATTACGGGAGAGCTAATGAGGGTGGCTCCAGCACTGGCGAGCGCACTCAAGGCCGCTCCCACGCGGTCTATTTCAGCGATGGTGAAAGAGATAGTTCGAGTGACTCTGAAGCCCATAAATTGCTGCTGATCGGTTGCTCGATCCCACCGGTATTCGGGGAGTAACGACAGCTCGCTCGCGTTCAGACTGTCTGACTTTAGTGAAAATGATTTTATGACGGAGAGCATTGCGTCGACTTCTTTTGACGCTCGTGCCTGTGCCTTGCCCGCGTCCCGATCAACCAGTGACACCTGTGCGGTGATGATTGCTTCGTCAGGAGCAACTGAGACCATCCCCTTACCAGTGACATCAAGTTGTGTTGTGGCCAGTGAAGGTACACAGATGAGAAGCCCTAAAACGAGCTGACTCGAAATGAAAATTCGTAGTTTTTTCATGGCGCTATCCAAAGGGGGTACCCACGTTTTGATTGTGAGGCCCGCAAAAAAGTTCCAGTCAGTGTGATTTTCATCATACTGCGCCTGTTAAAGTAAAACGTATCAGCACGGATATTAGTACAGAGAGAAATCATCATGCCAAAACTTCGCTTATACGCAGTCATCCTGGCGTTTTTGTGTGTACCCACAGGATGGGCTACTACCGACACGTCGTATTCACAAGCTGATGTCGAAACGGCGATCTTACTTCGTGATGATGCGATGTCGGGAACACGCGCGTGGAATATTGTCGAGAGCTTAACTACCGAAGTCGGACCGCGACTTGCCGGCAGCGAGGCGGAAGCTCGAGCGAGGGACTGGGCGGTCGAAAACCTTACGCGCTACGGGTTTGAGAATGTTCGTGTGGAGCCGTTCATGATCGAGGGTTGGCGTCGAGGCGCGGAGACGGCAGAGGTCGTATCACCGTTCCCACAAACGCTGGCTATAACCTCGTTAGGCAACAGTGTGGCGACACCCGCAAACGGTGTTGAGGCAGAGGTCGTTCTCTTTGAATCCTTGGCCGCGCTCCGGGCTGCGCCTGATGATTCCTTGAAAGGCAAAATTGCCTACGTCGGTCACGCAATGAAGCGCACTCAAGACGGATCCTCGTATGGCCATTTTGTTCGACTTCGTTCAGCCGGTGCTGTTGAGGCGGGGCGCCGTGGTGCCATAGCGACACTCATTCGCTCGATCGGGACCGATAGCCACCGCATGCCGCATACAGGCAACATGAGTTACTCGAGTGACGTAACCCCCATTCCTATTGCTGCCTTGTCTAACCCTGATGCCGATCAGCTGGAGCGAATGGCGCAGCGGGGTCAGAGTATCCGTGTCAAATTGACCTTAACGCCCAGCTACACGGGCGTGGTTGAGAGCGGTAATGTGGTCGCCGAGCTACCCGGCAGTGACCTGGCCGATGAGCTAGTCGTTATCGGTGGTCACCTTGATAGCTGGGATCTTGGAACGGGCGCTATTGATGACGGGGCAGGTGTTGCCATCACAATGGAAGTGTTACGCCGAATTAAAGAAGCGGGTCTAAAGCCCCGCCGCACCATTCGGCTGGTTTTATGGGGCTCGGAGGAGGTAGGACTGCTCGGTGGGTACGCTTACGCAGACAAGCACAAAGATACCCTGCGAAATCATGTTGTCGGCACAGAGAGCGACTTTGGCGCCGGCCGGATCTGGAAGATCACTCGCAGCATCAATGAGCAAGCAAAGCCGGTGGCGGACAAGATTGCCGAGCTCGTCGAGCCGTTAGGTATTGCCCCGGGCAGTAACAGTGCACGATCCAGCGGGCCTGACCTTAGTCCCATGAACGCACAGGGCTTCCCTGGGTTCCGCTTTGTTCAAGACGGAAGCGACTATTTCGATTTGCATCACACGCCAGATGACACGCTCGACAAAATCGACCCTGCGGCAATGGACCAAAACGTTGCGGCCTACCTCGTTTTCGTCTGGATGGCCGCCAACAGTAATGTGAGCGATTGGGGCTGGCCTGCGGAGCAGTAGGCTCTGTTGCGACCGAGGTCTTTGGCACAGTTTATATGGTTGGTAGAGCGTCAGGCATAAAAAAACCGCCTTTCGACGGTTTCCTTAAAATGGCGGTGGGCCAGGGATTCGAACCCCGGGAACCTCTCGGTTCAACGGTTTTCAAGACCGCCGCTTTCGACCACTCAGCCAGCCCACCAAAACTCTCACGACTCTAGTCTCGAGACGCGCCGCATTATAGCGAGGCTTTTCCCTCGATCAAGCGTCGGCCGCCTCATTTTCCTCGATTAATTCGTCATTTGCCGCAGGCTCATCGATTCTCGGGCCTCGGGGGTCATTTGCGGCTCGCGGTGCCGCGCTTGCGAAGTGCGGAGCGTCGGGGAATGCCTCGGTTCCAAACACGCTGCCAATCGCTGTTTGCACCTTGATCTTACCAACAGGTCGTGCGTCTACCCGTGGGTCATTAATGGCACGACCCTCGGCAGTGATGCCTGACACATCGCGTTCATTTCCGGCGTGATCAGAGCCAGCCTGAACCACCTCGGTCTCTGCTATCTCAATGATCTCAGCAGGCTCCTCTCCGCTCTCAGCGGACGGCGCATCGGTTGTCTGCGCCGATGGAATGGTTGCAAACAACGACTCCTCACCGTTTGTGCTCGATCCGTTGTCGCTATCGACAGCTGCGAGCGTAGCTGCGCTGGCAGACTGCACGCCCTCAGTGGCTGTGGGCTCCGTATTGCCAGTCGTCTCGGCTGCAGGCTTGGGACCACGTCGTCGACGGCGACGCCCCTCGGACCGCTTTTCTGTCGGTCGGTGACGGGGTTCCTGTGATGCATCTTGATCAGTATTTGCTCCGTCAATGTCTTCAGCAGCTGTTTCGCTTTCGCTGACTGCCTCCTCGGTATTCATCTGGTCAGAAGCTGCATCATTTCCAGAGCGTCTACGTCCGCCTCTGCGACCCCGTCTGCGACGTTTTTTGGGCTCACCGTCGGCATTGGTTTCATCCGACGTATCCGCAGCGATTTGTGTAACTTCGGTAGTCTCCTCGACCGTCTCAGCTGCCTGGGTTTGTTTGGCAGGACGCTTTCGCTGTCGATTGTTACGACGCTTGGGCTTGTTGTCCGCTTTACTCTCATTCTTCTTGGATTCTGAGGATTCCTCTTCAGCGGCTTCCTCCACCTTTGGCATTGGAGCGAACAAGGCCGACCACAGACGCGGCAACAGGCCTGGCTTTGGACTGTCTGCGGCTTCAGCCGCCACAGGTGCCTGTTGAGATGCTGCTTCTGGAGCGACGGCGGGTGGTGGTGCGTCAGGTGTCACCCCACGAACTAACGCTTGAGGCGCGGCTGCCGGCTTTTCGGCGTCCTCATAGGATGGCTCGCGATCAAACTCACTAAGGTCAATTTCGAAGCTCTCGCGATCGTCCTGATCAATTTCGTCATCTCGTAGTCGGATAACCTCGAAATGCGGCGTCTGCATATTGGGGTTTGGAATCACGACCACACGCACTTTGGTGGCCTGCTCGATTTCGCCGACGGCAGCACGCTTTTCGTTTAGCAGAAAGGCCGAGACATCGACGGGGACAATCACACGCACTTCGCCAGTACGCTCCTTGGATGCCTCTTCTTGAATTAATCGCAATATGGCGAGCGCCAGTGACTTGGTGTCACGAATCGACCCTTGACCTGTACAGCGTGGGCAGACCATTCCGCTGGTTTCTCCCAACGATGGGCGCAACCGCTGACGCGACATTTCCAACAGCCCGAAACGAGAAATCCGGCCCAGTTGTATGCGTGCTCGGTCAATCTCAAGTGCATCACGCATGCGGTTCTCTACAGCGCGCTGATTTTTCGACGCATTCATGTCGATGAAGTCGATAACAACTAGTCCGCCCATATCACGAAGACGCAATTGGCGTGCAATTTCGTCGGCAGCTTCAAGGTTGGTTTGAAGCGCTGTAGCCTCAATGTCACTTCCTTTGGTTGCTCGTGCCGAGTTGATATCAATCGATACCAAAGCTTCCGTTGGGTCGATCACGATAGAGCCGCCAGAGGGTAGTCTGACTTCGCGTTGGAAAGCGGTCTCGATTTGACCTTCGACCTGGAATCGATTGAACAGCGGAAGACCATCGTTATAGGCCTTGATCCGGTTCTGGTACTTGGGCATGACCATGCTGACAAAGTCGAGCGCTTGCCGGTGCGCGTGGGGCTCATCGATCAACACTTGATCGATATCATCTTTCAGATAGTCCCGAATCGCTCGGATGATGACGTCGCTTTCCTGATAAAGCAGCGTTGGCGGTGCGTTCTCATCTGCCGCTTCCGAAATGGCTGCCCAAAGCTTCAAGAGGTAATCGAGGTCCCACTGGAGTTCTTCAGCCGTCCGACCGACACCGGCCGTACGAATGATGACACCCATACCGTCGGGTATTTCCAGTTGAGCCAGTGCGTCTCGGAGTTCAGAACGATCATCACCTTCGATACGACGCGAAATGCCACCCGCTCGCGGGTTGTTGGGCATGAGCACCATGTAACGCCCGGGGAGGCTGATGTAGGTCGTAAGCGCAGCGCCTTTTGTGCCACGCTCTTCTTTGTCTACTTGGACAATGACCTCTGTGCCTTCCTTGATCGCATCTTTAATTTTCATCTTGCCATCATCGGAAGATGAGGAGCGGTAGTACTGGTGTGCCATCTCCTTGAGAGGCAAAAAGCCGTGTCGTTCTGCACCAAAATCCACGAATGCAGCCTCTAGGCTGGGTTCGACGCGAGTAACTTTTGCCTTATAAATATTGGCTTTGGTCTGCAGTCGCGCCCGGTTTTCGATGTCCAGATCGTACAGGCGCTGGCCGTCTACGAGCGCTACGCGAACTTCTTCGCGCTCGGTGGCGTTGATCAACATTTTCTTCATGTGTCAGGTTCCATAAGGCAACCCAACAGCGGGGGAGTGCACTGTAGTGCACGACATATCAGAAAGCGGACAGTGCTCTGTCACTTAGTTCGTCTTGTCGTGGCTGATATCACGGGGTAACTCAGCCTGAATCTCTCCGCGCTATCGGATCGCGGTGCTTACAAATAACTCTGAGCTGCCGTGCTTCGTTTCCATTTCCAATTCGCTGGCGCTTCGAGTTCGTTTTACTGGTTTTGCGGTCCGTATTTCGGGTAGTCTCCTCCCGGTCGCTTTCGCGTCATTGTCGGTGCGTCGCAAACCAGCGCGGAGGATAGCACTAGGGTGTTGATTCATCAATCAAAGAGTTAAGTAGAGCACGGTGTCTAAATCCCAACCTGAATCCAGAGTTCAATTCATTGAGTTATCCGAAGAGGAATCGGGGCAGCGCCTTGATAACTATTTGATGCGGATATTGGGTGGTGTCCCGAAAACACGAATCTACAAAGCGATCAGGACGGGAGAGGTTCGCGTCAACAAGGGACGAGCCAAGCCTGAGCGCAAATTGAATGCTGGTGATGTCATTCGAATACCTCCCATCGTGGTCGCCGCACGGGAAGAGGGGAGGCGTGTTCCAGATCGTTGGTCGCAACGAATCGACCGCAGCATCGTGCACAACGACAACGAGCTGATGGTTATTGATAAACCCACAGGCCTCGCGGTTCATGGTGGTAGTGGTGTTCAGTTCGCGCTCATTGAGTCGCTGCGACAAATGTTTCCAGACCAGCGGTACATGGAGCTTGTTCATCGGCTTGATAGAGATACGTCGGGATTGGTCATGATTGCGAAACGCGCGTCGGTCCTGCGCGAACTTCATGCATTACTACGAGGTGATGGTGTCGATAAGCGTTATCTGGCACTTGTTGCCGGCAATTGGCCGGCTCATCGAGCGCGCGTTGAGGCTTCCCTTGAGAAATCCGCACTTCCGTCGGGCGAGCGCATTGTTCGAGTGACACCGGAGGGGCGGCGAAGCCTGACTGATTTTAGGGTTATTGAGCGTTATCGGGGTGCGACCTTGATTGAGGCCAAGCCCTTGACTGGTAGGACACACCAGATACGTGTTCACGCACAACACGCAGGTCATCCTATCCTTGGCGATCCCAAATACGGGTCTGAAGAGCAGCTCGCACTCGCAAAGGCACGCGGCCTAAAACGATTATTCCTACACGCACAACGTTTGGAGTTTCGCTTAGGTGGGCGACGCTACTGTTTCGAGGCGCCACTCGACGATGAACTCTCTGCGGTATGTGATTCGTTTGGAAATAAAAGCTCAGGGTAACGCTAGGCCTTCATGACGCAACATGTAGCAGAGGCTTATCAAGGGTAGGCCCTCCAGGGCAGTAGGGTCAGCGCCTTCGAGCGCTTGCATCAGAGAAATACCTAAACGCTCCCACTTGAAAGCGCCTGCGCAGTCCAGTGGCGAGTCGGCCGCAACGTACGCCTCAATTTCACGACGGTTAAGTTCTCGGAGCGTCGCCTTATACTGGACAACCTCGGTTTGACAGCGATCCATCGCAGTGTTCCAGAGTGATACTCCGGTATAGAACTCAACGGTTCTGCCGCTGATGAACTCCAATTGCTCTACCGCACGATTTACAGAACCCGGTTTCTGGAGTTGCTGGTTGCCCACCACAGCAACCTGGTCAGAGCCAATAATCAAGGCATTGGGATGTCTAATTGCCTTTGCTTTCGCTTGGGATAAGCGTGCTGCCATAACGTTAAACTCCTCATTGGGTAACCGAGATTCGTCTATAGCAGGTGCGCTTGTCTCAAAAGGAATACCCAGACGGTCAAGCAGGATGGCTCGGTACGTCGAGGTTGAAGCAAGGATGAGCGTTGGATCTCTTGAGGGCATAGTGGTCGTGTTAGTTTTTGACAGCTTTCGATTTTGACAGTTAAAGGCGCGGAACGTATAGTCCGCCGCCATGTCGAACCCAGCATTACCACGCGAGGCTGAGCTACGAACTTGGGCCTCCCGCGGCATCGAAGTCGAAGGTGATGTCCTAGTGACTCGTATGCCGCGATTACAAGCTGTCGTCGCGAGCGGAGAAGAGCCTGCTTATGCGACGCTCAGGTGCTGGAAAGACGAGCAACATCGCTACATCGTTGACGTCAAAGTGCAGATGACAGTGGCGCTGGAGTGTCAGCGTTGCCTCTCTCAATGTGAGCTGGAACTGGCAACGCAAAGCAGCCTCTGTGTCGTTTGGAACGAGGATTCGATTAAAGGGCTGCCATCGGGTTATGACCCGCTGATAGCCGGCGACGTCAGCGACTTACATGTTCTGGTAGAGGAAGAATTACTCCTTGCGTTGCCCGCAGTACCGATGCATGACGTGGATGACTGCGAAGACGTATCTAGAGCGTTTGGCGACTTAACGATGGATGTCGTCGAACAGAAGGAAAGTCCGTTCGCGGCTTTGGGTGCTTTACTGAAAGCACCTGACGCAGAGGACGACAGGAGATAGAACTTAACACTGGATTCGGTGTCCTACACCGAGCCGCTTAAAGAGATGGGAGAGCACCATGGCTGTTCAACAAAACCGTAAAACGCGTTCTAAGCGTGGTATGCGTCGGTCGCACGATGCGCTGAGTGGGTCCACACTGACTGTGGATAGCACGTCAGGTGAGACGCGTCGTCGTCATCACGTAAGCGCTGATGGCTTCTATAAGGGTCAGAAGGTCATCGATACAAACAACGACGACTGAACCTATGTCATTTGGCGTCGTTTTTCCCGGACAGGGTTCGCAGCGCGTCGGGATGCTTGAGGAAGCAGCCGGCGCGTTTTCAGTTGTGTCCGATACCTTTTCCGAGGCCAGCGAGGCTCTTGGCTATGATCTGTGGCAATTGGTATCGCAGGGACCTGCGGAAAAACTAGTCCTCACCGAATATACCCAGCCGGCGATAATGACGGCCAGCGTTGCGCTTTTTCGAGCCTTCGCTGAGGCCAATGCGTTTCAGCCATTAGCAGGCGCGGGCCACAGCTTGGGAGAGTATTCGGCTCTCGTCAGCGCGGGCACCTTATCCTTGCCGGACGGCGTTCGCTTGGTCCGGCAACGTGGCGCAGCCATGCAAGACGCGGTACCAGTGGGTGTCGGTGCCATGGCCGTGGTCATGGGTCTCACTGACGATGTTGTCACGGACACGTGTAACAGCGTTTCGACGGCGGAGAGCTTTGTAGGTGGAGTGAACTTTAATGCGCCCGGACAGGTTGTTATTGCGGGGCATTCGGTCGCAGTTGATGCAGCAGTAGCCGCCCTAAAAGACGCGGGTGCGCGCAGAGCGATGCCTCTACCCGTTAGCGCGCCGTTCCATACGCCCTTGATGCAGTCGGCAGCTGAGGTGATGCAGCGAGCCTTTGAGGACGTCAACTGGTCTACACCAGAGTTTCCCGTTGTCAGTAATGTCGATGGCTCGCTGCAAAGCAATGCGGATTCAATCCGAGACAGCTTAGTTAGGCAGATATCAGCGCCCGTTTTGTGGACAACATGCATGGCCACATTACGTGAGGCGGGATGCACTAACTTTATTGAATGTGGCCCGGGAAACGTGCTTAGCGGGTTGAGCAAACGAATCGATAAATCAGTACCTATCACATCAATAGAGACGGTCGCCGCGATTGAAGCTGGCGTAACCGATCTGTAAGGCTTAGATATGTGTGGATCGACAGAAAGTCGTGTAGCGCTGGTTACCGGTGCTACCCGTGGGATTGGTAAAGCTATTGCTCGGGAACTGGCTAGGGCAGGGCACACCGTCATCGGCACAGCGACTTCGGATGCCGGTGCAGAGACGATAACGTCGCATCTTTCGGAGTGGGGAGGCGTGGGTATGCGGCTCGACGTGAGCGACAGTGAGGCTGTAAAGGCGGCGATTGCTCAAATAGCAGAGGCGCACGGCGCGCCCACCATTCTTGTCAACAACGCTGGTATCACGCGTGACAATCTTATGATGCGGATGAAGGATGAAGAGTGGGCGGATGTTATTGGGACAAATTTGAGTCCCCTGTTTACGGTTAGTAAAGCCTGCTTGCGGGGAATGACGAAGGCGCGATGGGGCCGCATCATCAACATCTCGTCTGTAGTAGGACAGATGGGGAATGCGGGGCAGGCCAACTACGCAGCGAGTAAAGCGGGCGCAGAAGGTATGTCTCGAGCAATGGCAAAAGAGTTGGGGTCTCGCGCAGTAACCGTGAATTGTGTAGCACCAGGCTTCATTGATACAGACATGACCAAAGTGCTGACGGACGATCAGAAGTCTCTGATGCTGGGACAAATACCGTTAGGGCGTTTGGGTGAACCGGAGGAGATCGCGAAAGTGGTCGCCTTCTTGGCAAGTGACTCGGGTGCCTACATTACGGGTGAAACTATTCATGTGAACGGCGGTATGTACATGTGATGCGAAAAAATGCGGGTTTTAATCTGTTCAATAATAGGTAAAATCCGCACGCTATCCGCCTGAGGCCAGGCGACAACAGGAAACCAGAAAGGGGACGTCATGAGCAATATTGAAGATCGCGTAAAGAAAATCGTGGCAGAGCAGCTCGGTGTTGCGGAAGATGAAGTGAGCAATGAGTCATCATTCGTTGATGATCTCGGCGCAGACTCTCTCGATACCGTAGAGCTTGTCATGGCGCTCGAGGAAGAGTTCGATACCGAAATTCCAGATGAAGAAGCCGAGCAGATCACCACTGTTCAGTTGGCGGTTAACTACATCAACGAGAATCTCGCTTAAATCCAGAGACTAATCTCGTGAAAAAGCCGCTCTAATAAGGGCGGCTTTTTTTTATGCTGATACAATAGAGAATCTGGGAAATCTTGGGGCGCAGATGAATCATCGCAGAGTTGTGGTTACAGGTGTGGGGGCCATAACCGCGCTTGGTTTAGACGTAAACAGTACATGGCGTGGCGTCACCAATGGCGAGAATGGGGTTCGCCCAATTGATCATTTTGACGCGGCTGCCTTCTCAACTCGCTTCAGTGCGAGTCTCAATGATTTTTCGACTGACGGTTACCTAGAGGCACGTGACGCGAAGCGCATGGATGCGTTCATTCAGTTCGGAATGGTCGCAGGCATTCAGGCTATGCGCGACTCAGGTCTCGAAATTACTGAAGAAAATCAGGATCGAGTTGGTTGTAATGTCGGGGCGGGCATAGGCGGTATTGGACTCATCGAGAAGATGTCCTTAACACTCAATAATTCTAGCCCTCGAAAAATTTCTCCCTTTTTCGTCCCCGGCTCCATTATCAATATGGTGGCCGGTAACCTGTCTATCGAGTTTAATCTGCGTGGACCTAATCTGGCCATGGTGACTGCGTGTACGACCGGCACACACAGCATCGGCTTGGGTGCCCGACTGATTGCGGCCGGTGATGCCGATGCAATGCTGGTGGGCGGAGCAGAGATGGGTACGACACCGGTTGGCTTAGGCGGTTTTGCAGCCGCCCGAGCGTTATCAACGCGTAACGACGATCCTGAACACGCCTCGCGGCCTTGGGACAAAGATCGAGACGGCTTTGTTCTGGGTGATGGCGCCGGCGTGATGATGCTTGAATCGCTAGAAAGTGCTCAGGCTAGGGGCGCTAAGATTTATGCGGAAGTGGTTGGCTTTGGCATGAGTGGCGATGCTTACCATATGACATCACCGCCTGAAGATGGACGTGGTGCTGCTCTGGCGATGCGCAACGCCCTTCGGGATGCCAGAATGAACCCCTCTGATGTGGAATATATCAACGCGCATGGAACGTCGACGCCAGCGGGTGATGTTGCCGAAACCATGGCGATAAAGAGCGTATTCGGGGAACACGCATACGATTTGGCGGTCAGCTCAACAAAGTCGATGATTGGCCATCTGCTGGGCGCTGCTGGCGCCGTAGAGGCAATATTCTCGGTTCTCGCGATCCGTGATGGCGTTGCACCGCCTACTATCAATCACGAAAATCCAGCCGATGGCTGTGATTTGAACTACGTGCCGGGTACGGCGCAGGAACGATCGATCGATGTCGCCGTATCGAATTCGTTTGGCTTCGGTGGCACCAACGGCACGCTCGTCTTTAAAAAGTTCAGCTGAGCGCAATCAGGTGCTGATACGTACTGGGTTGGCACTGGCGCTTCTCGCCTTGTTAGCCGGGGCTGTTCTGGCCGCATCGGCACGAAGTGCACTCCATAACCCTCTCAACCTCAGTGAAGAACCGGGTATTTTTGAGGTTCAACAAGGAGACGGGCTAATTAGGGTGCTGAATACCCTTGAATCCGAGGGAGTGATCGAGTCCGCGCCCAAGATTCGGGTTGGATTGTGGTTGAACGGTAAGAACCATGTCGTGAAGCGAGGGGAGTACCAGCTCTTTGCAGGGGAGACTGTGCTCCAACTACTCGACCGAATGGATGGGAATGACGTTATTCTCTATCCAATCACTATCCCGGAAGGCGTTACTTTTAGTTGGTTTTTAGCGACGCTGTGGGAACATCCCGAGGTAACGAGAGTGCTCGAAAGCGTTCATGACGAGCGTCTTTTGAATGTCATTCAGCCCCATGCCAGTCCCGAGGGCTTATTCCTCCCTGAGACGTATCTCATCCAGTCGGGCGATACAGACCTTGACGTCCTGATACGCGCTAGAGCTGCAATGCAAGACGCCTTGATGGGTGCGTGGCGCGTGCGTACTGATAAGGTGCCGCTTACAGAGCCCTATGAGGCTCTTATTTTGGCTTCGATCGTCGAAAAAGAGACAGGAGTTGCCAGTGAGCGTGCCGAAATAGCCGGCGTTTTTACTCGGCGTTTGGCGTTGGGCATGCGGCTCCAAACCGATCCCACGGTTATCTACGGACTTGGCGCTGAATTTGACGGTAATATCACTCGTCGTCACTTGCGGGATGACAACAATCAGTTCAATACCTACCGCATCGCTGGCTTGCCGCCAACGCCCATTGCACTACCGGGAAAGGAGGCGATCGTGGCGTCGCTGAATCCAAAAGACGGAGAGGCGCTGTATTTCGTAGCAAAAGGTGACGGCAGTCATGCGTTCAGTCGTACCCTGAGTGAGCACGAGGAAAATGTGAGA
>CACCPA010000002.1 GCA_902547755.1 Halieaceae bacterium
GCGGGTCATCGGGCGGCGGTGCGTCGGGCGGAGGCTCATCGAGCTCCGGCGGGTCATCGGGCGGCGCATCGTCTGGCGGTGGCGCCCCGGGTGGCGGAAGCCAGGGAGGCGGCTCCGGCGGCATGGAAAGCGGAGACCCTGGTGGATCGGGCGATGGTGCGATGGCAGGCGGTGACCCAGGATTCGGTGACTCCATTGGCGGCGATCTCTCACTGCCCAGCCTAGTGGATGAAGAGCCGGTCTACACTGCGTCATCGAGTAGTAGCGGCAGCGGTAGTGGTTCGAGCAGTGGCTCCAGCGAGGGGGGTGGTAGCTCATCAAGCAGCGGTTCGAGTGGCACCAACAATGAAAACTCATCGTCAAGCGACTCCACCGGGCAAGTTGCATCTAATGCAGGACAGGCAGGCGGTACGCGCGCGCAAGGTGGTTTAGAGCCTGACTGGGGCGCCACCGACACCATGACAACAGCAGAGCGCGTTGCCGTGCTGGATAGGCAGCTCGAAGAGAGCACAGGCGTATTTGATGCCATTATCCGGGAAGAGCAACGTCAGCAGCGGGAAAGCCAGCGGGAACAAGGCGCAAATACCCAAAGCTCGTCGCAAAGCTCAGATGGCTCGGGAACCGAGACAAGCTCCGGCGGTCGAAATCCTTATGAAGCAGACGATCAAGGTGGATATGGCTCCGTGGGCGGCGGTATGGGTGGCCGCTCCGGAGGGGCACCTGATGCCCCAGCTGTCTACGAGGCACCTGAGGACATTCCATCGGGCAATGATGATGACATTGTTGCGCGCCAGCTTCGCGAGGCTGCGATGCGGGAACCTGATCCCGACATTCGTGAAGCGCTATGGAACGAATACCGAAAGTACAAAGGTATTGAGATACCCGAAGAATGATTAATCGTCTTACGACACTGCTGACTCTGCTGGCATTACTCAGCGGTTGTGTTACCGAGACCGTAAAAACAACGGCAGTGCCAACACTAAGCACCTACGAGACCTCACTCCCCAGTGATGAGGTGCTAGATATTGCGGTGGTAGTTTTTGATCCGGGCATCGCGGACATAGACCCTGAAGAAGGCATCTATCCCGAAATTAGGCGCGCTGAGGCGACGTTTATGGCGCGCGAACTCGCTCTCGTATTGGATGATCAAGGCGTTTGGGGGGCTAGTCGGGTTGTGCCCTCCTCCGAGCACATCACCGATGTCCTAGTCACGGGGGCAATAGAGCAGTCAGATGGAGAGGCACTCTCCCTAGCGATAAGGGCGGTAGATACTCAGGGACGTATCTGGCTCGATAAACAGTACGCCGGGACGACCAGTCGGTATGCCTATCAGCAGACCCAGCGGGTCAAGAAAGATCCGTTTCTCGCTGTTTACAGGGATATCGCTAACGACTTAATTGCGGTCTTCAAATCGTTAGCGCGCAGTGATCGGCTGGCAATCAGGAATGTATCCAAGCTGAGGTTTGCCCAGAGCTTTGCGCCCGAGGCCTTCGAAGGCTATCTCAGTGACGGCGAGGGCGCGCTGACGCGCGCGGTCCGTCTACCGGCAGAGAGTGACCCCATGATGGCCCGTATCGGTGCCATTCAGCAGCGCAACCATATCTTCGTCGATACGCTCCAAGGCCACTACGATAACTTCTCTGGCTCGATGGATGGCCCCTATAACGAATGGCGTCGCTTGAGCTATGAGGAAACAGTCGCACTGCGTGAGCTTGAGAACGAGGCACAGACCCAGTTAATCATGGGTGGGATTTCTTTATTGGCCGGTATCGCGGCAGCCACTTCCGACGATCGCAATGTGAGAACCGCGGGCGCCGTTGGAATTTACGCGGGCGGTGGTCTGATCAAGAGCGGCCTCGAACGCAGGGCCGAAGCCAATATTCACTCACTGGCACTCGAGGAGTTAGGGCAGTCATTGGAGGCTGAAATCACGCCACAAGTCATCGAGTTAGAAGACAGAACTATCCAGCTTTCAGGTACGATTGAGGATCAATACGGTCAGTGGCGAGAGATTCTAAGCGATATCTACGCCGCCGAAATTGCTGAGCTTCCAACCGAGTTAAGCCAGCCCTCTCCATAAACGAGTCTTGCCGATAGATGACAGACGATAGCAAAGACGCTTTGCGCGCAGCGTCCTTTGAACCGAGAGCCGCCACTCATAGTACCCAAGAGGTTTCCGATACTCCTCGCCCCGTAGGCACATGGGTAGCGCTAGCAACAGGTGCGGTGTTGCTCGGGTTTGTAGTCTTCATTTTGCCTCAGTTTGCCCCTACACCTGACAGTCAGTCTTCAGCTGCACCAAGCACTATTTCGGAAGACGCGCAAACGGCGCCTGCATCATCGACCAGTGCAGCGCAGGAGAATGCCTCGGAACGAAGCCCATTTGCGGAAGCGCAGCTGGCCAAATTCAGGCGCTCAGCGCAGGAAGCACTGCAATCATTGTTGGAGACACAGTCTCGACTCGAGTCGCGCGGTGTTGATCAATGGGCCGCTGATGACTTTTTAGCCGCTAGTGCCGTCGCTTTAGAAGGTGATTCCTTATACCGAGCACAAGATTTTGATGCGGCCGAAGCTCTGTATCAGCAGGCACTTGATTCGTTGAACGGCCTCGAAGCAAGGCTAAGCGGCGAAATCGATAGGAGGCTGGCGTTGCTACTCGACGCGATCGAGTCAGGCGATGAAGCCACAGCAGGCACTATCGCTCCGTTGCTTCAACAAATGGCGCCTGATAGCGATGCAGTGTTCGATGCTGTCGAACGCGTACCCCTCATGCCGGCCATTACAGAGCTCGAAACAGCCGCGAAGGCAAGCTTCGAGCAAGGTCGTTTGAGTAGTGCGGTATCTCAAGTCGGTGAGGCTTTGGGGCTCGACCCAGCACACCAGCGTTTGGCAAAGGTAGCTCGGCAGTACAAGTCGGCACTAACCCAGCAGCGTTTTGAAGATGCCATGACGAAAGGTTTCGCGTTATTGAGTGACAATGATTTCGCTGGCGCACGGGCTTCCTTTCAGTCGGCAAGAAATATTCTTCCCGCCGCTGATGGTCCGAAGGCGGCGCTGGCACAGCTCGGAGAGGCAGAGACCTTATCGCGCCTCAATGACTTACTTAGTCAGGCCGCTGATCTTGCGGCAAAGGAGCAGTGGGCGAAGACAGTCGAGGTTTTAGAGGCGGCGCTCGCCATTGATGCCAGTCTTGTTGAAGCGTCAGACGGCCTTAATCAAGCCCGACCGTTGGCAGAGCTCTTTGCAAAACTCGATACGATCGTCGAACAGCAAGCGCGGCTGGTTGATCCCGTTGTACTCAGCGAGGCGCAACTTTCTCTGTCAGAGGCCGAGGCCGCGCTGGCAGCGAGCGCCCAAACATCGCCTGTGCTCAAAGACAAAGTAGCGGCGGTTCGATCGGCAGTGGCTACGGCCAGTACACCGCTACCAGTGGTCATCACCTCCGATGGTCTGACGGAGATAACCATCAAGCGTGTTGCCCGCCTGGGTCCCGTCTCATCAAGAACAGTCTCGCTACGGCCCGGCCAATATCAATTTCTGGGTAGCCGCGACGGTTACCGAGACGTGTTGATCACTGCCAGTATCAACGCCACATCCGATAATCGTATTGACGTTCGATGCGAGGAGGCGATCATTCGCTAATGTCTAACGAGCGCAACCCATCCGAGTCTTTATCACCCACTGCATTTCAACCTCGCAGTGAAACGACAGTGGCGACAACCCGACGCATAACGCCAGCCGCCACATTACTGGTCGTAGCGGGCTTGGTCATCGCCTATGTCCTGTTCTTCTTGCTTACGGCTAGATCGGTATCAGTCACTGTGGAGTCAGAAACGACACCTACTATCGACATCTCGGGACTGCATTTACCCTTCGGTGAGCGTTTCCTGATGAGACCCGGCTCCTATGAACTCAATGTCACCGCAGAGGGATATCAGACCTACACCGGGTCTTTACGCGTAGACGATGCCGAGGTGCAGACACGGGCAGTGGTGTTAACGCCTCTGCCCGGGACATTGATTATCGAGTCCATACCGCCATCAGCGACTGTGTCATTGAGCGGGACCGTAATCGGCGTCACGCCCTTGACCATCGATGAGATAGACGCGGGCGAGGTAACTGTGAACTTGGTGGCCGAGCGTTATCTCCCCTATGAGACCACTATTGAGGTGACGGGAAGAACCCAAACACAGCGGTTCTCTGCCAACCTGACTCCGGGCTGGGCCCGAGTATCTGTGGAAACCATTCCTACCGAGGTCTCAGTAAGCATTGATCAGCAGAACGTTGATTGGTCGGCGGTCACATCCAGCAAACAAGTACTCGAAGTCATGCAAGGAGCGCGCGAAATCACTTTCAGTGCGCCGGGCTATATCGACGAGCTGGTCGAGCTAAAGACCGTCGCTGATACCGATGTCGACCTCGGTACTATCGAACTCACACCGGCGGCGGGGATACTTCGTTTAACTTCTGTCCCGGCGGGCGCTGTTGTCACCCGCGATGGTCGCTTTGTCGGCGCCACTCCAACTGACGTGACTATGGAACCCGCGGCACGACATCGCATCGAGCTAAGACGGGCGGGCTACTTACCCGAATCATTTAGCCTCTCGCTGGAAAAGGGTGCGAGCGTAGACCGACAAGTCGTTTTGTCGCCAGCACTTGGCGAAGTCGATATTCAGGTGACCCCCCGCAATGCCACCATTCAGGTCAATGGCGATGACCGCGGTAAGGGAAGCCAGATACTGGCCTTACCCGGTGTAGAGCAAGTAATCACCATCAGAGCGCCTGGGTATGCAAGTGTGGAACGACGGGTCACGCCGCGAGCAGGACTGAAACAGCGGATTAATGTGGCGCTGCTCACTGAAGAAGAGGCGAGAAAGGCCGCCATCAAGCCGGAGATCACCAGCTCGGTGGGCCAAACATTGGTCTTAATCGATCCTCAGGTGAGTCCAGTCAACCAGTTCACTATGGGCGCTCCTAGACGCGATGCGGGACGAGGTGCCAACGAAGTCGAGCGACCTGTGCGTCTGACACGTGCGTTTTACATGGCGACCACCGAAGTTACGAATGCGCAGTTCCGCCAATTCACACAGAATCATGAGTCAGGACAGGCGGGAGGTAAGAGCCTAAACCGCGAACACCAACCCGCCGTGCAGCTCTCTTGGCAGCAGGCCGCCAGCTTCTGTAATTGGCTAAGCGCGCGCGAGGGGTTGCCGCTCTTTTATACCGAGCGCGATGGCATCGTCACGGGATTTGACAGCGCTTCTACCGGATACCGTCTTCCGACTGAGGCTGAGTGGGCGTTCGCTACCCGGGTACAAGGCGAAGACATCTGGCGATTTTCCTGGGGCGAAGCCTGGCCACCCGAAGATGGAAGTGCCAACCTTGCCGACGCCTCTTCCGCACTGGTCACAGGGCGTATCCTCAATGGTTACACTGACAACGTTGTGGTTAGCGCCGAGGTCGGAAAGTTTCCGCCCAACCCGAGAGGTCTATACGATATGGGTGGTAATGTCGCTGAGTGGGTGAATGACGTGTATCGAATACCCGTGCCCAGTGAGGCGATCGAAGGGGATCCGCTAGGGGACCGTCAGGGCGATAACTACACGATTAGGGGCGCCAGTTGGAGCTTGAGCCGTTTGCGAGAGCTTCGACTGACCTACCGTGATTATGGTGAGCGTGGGCGTGATGACGTTGGATTTAGGGTGGCCAGGTATGCAGAGTAAATTTTGGGTTGGCGTGTTCTCATTTGTGGGTCTTGCACTCGTTGCCTTCGCGCAGGATGAAGGTACCAACGCTACGGCAACTAAGGCCGGAGCAACTCAAGCCGCACCCGCTTCTAATGGCGCCGACCCCACTACCGAGGGTAATACAGACACTACGGAAACGGCTTTGGTTAGTATTGCAGGCGCTGTTATCGATAGCGTTGGTGGCACCCAACCGGAGGCAGCTGACCGAAACTCGGAAGAACCGGCCTCGTCGGAAACAGCGGATGACAACTACACTCCCACTGAGCGGATTAGCGAAGATCGATCCGTGTCTTTTCCGGTCGATATCTAAGGGGAATGCGCATGTCTAAACCGAGAATCCCGTCAGAGTTTGCATTCCAGGTCCTAGCATTACTCGCGGCCGTCATCGTCGTGCATGCCTTTTACGTGGGTTTGATCCGACCCTCTGCCGACGCTCAGTTGGCGGCACAAGCCGCCCTGCAAGCATCAGGAGCCGCCTTCGTACCCGAGCGATCAATCTACGTTGTCATTCGTGATTTTGAGCAGGAGGCCTGTTTCATCCTGATGATCTGGGCACTGGTGATCATGGGTCTCAAAGCATGGACGACGCGACAGGAAGCGACCATGCTCGAGCGCAACCTCATTCAGGTCACCGAGGGCACGACGCTCCTACCCCAAGATGCAAGAAATTACGCTCGCGGCATCGAAGCACTCCCGGAAACAGAGCAGGAACTGCTGTTACCACGCACACTGCTCAATGCTCTCAGCCGCTTCTCGACGACAGCGAGCATCCCTGCCGTCTCCGAGGCAGTGCGCGAACAATGCGACATTGAGGCCGACAAGCTCGACTCCGAATTATCGATGGTTCGCTACATCAGTTGGGCCATCCCGTCGATCGGGTTTATTGGCACCGTGCGCGGCATCGGTGATGCACTTGGGCAAGCCTATAAGGCGGTTGAAGGCGATATTTCAGGTGTGACGGTAAGCCTCGGCGTCGCCTTTAACAGCACCTTCGTGGCGCTGGTCTTATCCATTGTCATCATGTTTGCGCTACATCAATTGCAGCTATCTCAGGAGCGACTGGTACTCAGTACCCAGCGTTACGTGGATAAGAAGCTTATTCGACATCTGGCGGCGCCTAAATGAGTCGCGCCTTTCTTGATCTGACGGATGCCAGCCTGACACTCAGCGTCGGCCAGCAGATCGTTCGATCTCCGGGTATTGTCCTATCTCAGGCAAATGACTTCCTTTTCGGCGACGGGGCCTTCGCGCAACTCAAACGCAGACCCTTGGACGTGCGAACGGACATGCTCAGTCAGCTTGCTACCACGCCACTCGGCAGCACATTTGGCAACGCGCGTCACACGGCCGATTTAGTCTATGAACACCTCAAAGGCCTGTTCGAATCGAGCGATGGGGTGAATAACCTTTGCCTTATCGCACCTGGAAACCTTGAGCAGCCCCAACTGGAGTTGCTTCTGGGTATCTTGAGCTCGCTGGGAGTAAACCCCAGTGCAGTCGTCGACAGAGCGCTTCTCGCACACCCCGCGGAACTAGGCTCGGGCCTCAACCTAAACTTGCAATGGCGACAACTCGTCGTGAGCGAGGTCACTGTTGACGCCAATCTCTGTCAGGTCGACAAGATCACAGCTGTACCAGGCCTTGGCTATCTCGATTTACTGGAACTATGCCTTGAGGAATGCGCTGATGCCTGCGTCGATCAAACACGCTTCGATCCGCGGCGAAGTGCTGAATCCGAGCAAACCCTGCTCGATGCTCTCCCAGGCGTTCTTGCAGCACTCAAAGATCGCCCCGAAGTCTCAGTTGAGCTCGGGACAACATCATTCAAAGTCTCGAGAAGTCGTCTTGAGAAAGCAGGGCAAAAAATCACGTCGGCCATCAATGCGAAAGCAGGAGCGCTGAGCATCGACGAATCGCTATCGGTCTTTCCGGGCATCGCATTCGATGCAGTTGCCTCTATCGATTCCCTAACAGCCACCGGAGAGGATCTATTACTCGATCACTCAGATGATCAGCCGCTGACCCGCATTTCCAAACGACGGACAGCCAGCGCTGTAACACCAGCTGATGAATCAGCCGACACATCGGCAAGTGGCGACGCCATGACCGCGCCTGCCGCGAGCGACAAGATCGACAAAACGATGGTGACGGCAAGCGCTGTCCAAGGTGCGCAGCCTACGCACGTCCTTATCGACGCTGTCGCGCATCGCATTGCAGATACAGATGAGCAGGGCCTTGGCTTTGGCGTAATTAAGCGCGACGGTGTTCCCTGCATTGACGAGGCACTGCGCGACCAAATCAATGTCTTGTCGGTCTCCGGTTCGCATGATCGGCTCACGGTCGGCAGTCGTTTGTATCGTAACGACGGCAAAGAAGCCGTGCTCATTATCGTTGAGTCGTAATCCATGCCCCGGCGGAAACGACAGGCCAATACATTCAACCTCAGTTTTCTGGACATCATGTCCTGTGGCTTCGGTGCTGTTGTTCTCGTATTTCTGATTATCGATCACTCCATCGAGATTCAAATTCAGTCGGTAAACGCCGAGGTGCTGTCGGAGGTCGATCTGCTTGAAGAGGACATTCGAGAAGGCGAAGAGGGTCTCGTGCGGTTACGTAATGCCATTAGCAGCACCGATCTCGAGATTGTTGAAGCGCAGGGACGCGCCCGAGTTGTCACCGAGGAGCTTGATCGACTGGAGGCGTTAATCGCCTCACTGGAAGAATCGGATGTCAGTGAAACCACCGACCTTGAGGCGCTAAAAGCTGAGATCAACTCACTGGAAGAGCGTATACAGCAATTGCGCGAGGCAGCAGAGGCAGACGGTGGCCGAAGCGCGCGTGAGTTCCAAGGCGAGGGTAATCGTCAGTATCTGACCGGTCTCAAGCTCGGCGGCAACCGAATCGCGATCATGATCGATGCCTCGGCCAGCATGTTGGCGCCAGAGGTCGTCAACGTTATCCGCTTGCGAAATCAGTCGAGTGATCGACAACGCGCCGCTCGAAAATGGGTTCAGGCCCTGGATACCGTCGATTGGCTAACGGCTCAACTGCCTACAGGATCGCGCTACCAGATCATTCTGTTCAATACCGAAGCCCGTTTTGCCCTACCGGAGACTCAGGGCAGATGGCTTGAAGTGGCCAATAGTGATCAGGTCGAGCGAGTAATCACTTCAGTCCGCGAGACCTTGCCGTCAGGCGGCACCTCGCTTTACAACGCGTTTGAATTTCTCGATGAGCTCGATAGCAAGCCCGATAACATTTTCATTATCACCGATGGTCTACCCACTCAGGGAAAAGATACGCCGCGAAAAAATACGGTTTCGGGTCCGGCCCGACTGAAACACTACCGCGATGCTATCGATAAGTTACCGGCCAACGTTCCAGT
This sequence comes from Halieaceae bacterium, assembly GCA_902547755.1. GTDB lineage: Bacteria > Pseudomonadota > Gammaproteobacteria > Pseudomonadales > Halieaceae > Luminiphilus. The sequence continues at coordinate 9,133 of CACCPA010000002.1, forward strand.
CAACGTGGTGCTTTCACCCATGGAAGGTGACCCAATGGCGGCGTCCGAGTTCTGGAAGTTGGCGCAGAATACAGGTGGGAGCTTCATGGCGCCCGCGGAGGATTGGCCGTAATGCCCAAGCGTCGACCCGCACCTGAGATTTCACTGTCGTTTTTGGACGTCATTTGCTGTGGCTTCGGCGCTGTCATCTTGCTTCTGATGATCACCAAAACGGTGGAGCCGCAGGTCCTCGAAGAGTCCACTGTCATCGCAGAGGGGCGCGTCGCTGAGCTAACCGAACAGCTCTTTGAAATTAGAGGCGAAACAACGGTGCTCAATAGAGACCTGACGGCAAAGCGAGAGCAGATATCTGAATTTGAAGAACAGATTGCGATTCTGCAGGGCTCGCTGGCGTCATCGAAGTCGCGTTATGACTCGCTGCAAACAACCCGCAATTCGAACAGCATCGTCGCTGAGCAACTTGCTATTGCACGACAGGAGTTAAGCGACGAAGAGGAGCGACTACTTGGACGCGATGCCGAGAAAAAGAATCAACTGATTGGCGGCATTCCCGTCGACAGCGAGTACATCATCTTCATTATCGACACCTCGGGCTCGATGTTCTCCTATGCCTGGCAACGCATGCTCGGCGAGATGGAGGCCACACTTAACATCTACCCCAACGTGAAGGGCATTCAGGTCATGAACGACATGGGCAACTACCTTTTCTCGCGATACGCCAGGCAGTGGATACCCGATACACCCGCTCGCCGACAGCTGATCCTCCGTAATCTAGCGAACTGGAATGCGTTTTCTAACTCGTCGCCGGTCGAGGGCATTACGCAGGCTGTCCGATCCTTTTATGACCGAGACAAGAAAATCTCCATCTACGTCTTTGGCGATGAATTTACGGGCAGATCGATTGAAGAAGTCGTGCTGACCGTCGATCGGCTGAACGCCGAGGCAGGCACTGGGGAGCGACGTGTGCGCATCCACGCGGTGGGCTTCCCCGTACAGTTTATTAGGCCGCCCGAGTTGCAGGACACGGGCATTCGTTTTGCTACACTCATGAGAGAACTGACGCATCGGAATGGTGGAACGTTTGTTGGACTCAATGACTTTAGGCCGTAAGGTGCAGCGTATACTGACGCTCATTATTCTCCTCGTACTGGCGGCATGTACCAGTCGAGAAGTCATTGTGGAAGGAACATTCCCGACGCCCTTGGTGGATCCTGTGCCGGTATCGGTAGGTGTTCTGTTCACCCAGGAATTTAGAGAGCACGAGCTCGTCGATGATGCCACGGGTCGTGGTGAGGTCAGCTGGCGGGTCAGCACAGGCACAGCACAAGTTGAGTTCTGGTCTACCCTCTTCCCAGCGTTCTTCCAGAATGTGGTGTTCATTGAGAGCTACGAAGATCTGCAGACCTATGATGTCGACGCTGTTCTCATTCCACAGGTGGCCGATGTGCAGTACGCCATTCCCTTGTACACCAACGTTAAAGTGTACGAGATCTGGATGCGCTACAACCTAGCACTGGTTGAGCCCGAGCAAATTATCGATGAAGAAAATGCCACCATCTCGCTAGAAAACATGCAGCCCTTTGCCGAGTGGCCACTGACAGCCTACGGAAAAACGCCCACCGCCTTCATGCAGTCAGACATCGATGCCGTCAACTTGGCTGCCGTCATGGCCCTCCGCGATGCAGGTGCCAATTTTATCACTAGCTTCCTGCGTGTGCCGGGCGTAATGGATTGGATTGAAAACCCCGAGGAGGCTCAATGAGGCGCACATTGCTCTCTGGCTTGATGCTCGGTGGTCTACTTGGCGGCTGTGTGACCGCCAATGTCGATGAAATGACATTCGATGCACCTGTCGCGGGTATGACGGATGGCAGCATTGTCATTCTTGGTCGGCGTCATGCGCCTGACTACGATACCGAGCCCGATTTTATCGACTGCATTGGCAATCACATCAGTCGCGGCAGCGAGAGCATCAGCGTGATCCCCGAGCGACAATTTGTCGATGCCCTATACCCATGGTTTGAGCCGAGGACTGCGCCTCTCAGTATTGAGAGCGTTGGCCGACTAATGATCCTCCCCAGCGTAGCAAACAAACTGGAGGATCTGGGCCTCAATTACATGATCTGGATTGATGGCCGAACCCAAGACACCAACAGCAGTGGCTCCATGACCTGTGGTATTGGACCAACGGGCGCCGGATGCTTTGGTTTTGGTACCTGGGGCACCGAGTCCGAATACGAAGCCACTATATGGAACTTTGACGACGGGGCGGAGGTCGGAAAGATGAGTGCCTTAACCAGTGGACAAAGCTACATGCCTGCCGTTGTTGTTCCGATTCCGATCATTGCGCCCGTTCAGGACACCGCCTGCGACAGCCTGGGCACCCAGCTACTGCAGTACCTGTCTGCCGGGTCGTAAGCCATGAAACGACTTTTAGTCTCGCTCTGCTTCACCACCCTGATCGCAGGCTGCGCAGGTTCATCGACGGTTACCGTCGGTGGGCGGCCTGTCAGTATTCCAACCGATGCTGCTGAAGAGCACGAGAAGCTGATTGAGAGCATCGGGATCTATGACGACCCCGAGTTACAGGCCTATATTGACGAGATCGGTGCGCGATTAGTCGCTAACTCCAGCATGCCCAACCAGGAGTTCACCTTTACGCTGCTAGACTCGCCTGACATCAATGCGTTCGCCCTGCCCGGCGGTCTCATCTATATCAACCGAGGTTTGCTCGCCTACCTCGATAACGAGGCAGAACTCGCGGGCGTGATTGCGCACGAGATTGGGCATATCACCGAGCGGCACCACTCCCGCAGAAAAACGCAAACCATCACCAATCAGATAGCGGCGGTCTCAGCCGGTATCCTAACCGGCTCGGGTGACTTGGTTGACGCAGTAAGCATGTATGGCGCAGAAATCATCTCGGGCTTCGGTCGCGATATGGAGCTCGAGGCGGATGCGGCCGGCGCTGAATTCATGCACAAAAGCGGATACGACGCCGATGCCTTGTTATCGGTCATCGGTGTTCTTAAAGATCAGGAGCGCTACCGCAAAGCGGTCGCCAAGGCCTCGGGTAAACCCTCTGGCACCTACCACGGGCTGTATGCCAGCCACCCAAGAAATGACTTGCGACTGCAAACCGTGATTAAGACAGCCAACAGCCTGGATCTCGACACGATGCCCGAGAACCCAGAGTTGCCTGGCCGGTTCAGGCAAGAAACCGAAGGAATGGTCATCGGTGCGAGCGCCGAGGCGCAAAGTGATCCTCTTCGGTACTACCACAACAAACTGGATTTTACGTTTGAGCACCCTGAGGACTGGGTTGTCACGGCGACGACGCGGGAAATTGTGGCGAAAGCCCCTGATTCCGATGCAGCGCTCAAAATCAAAATTGCTAAGGTAGACCCCGATAAAAGCCCCGATGACGCACTTTCCGAACTTGCCTCTGGCGAGGTCAGTGGGCAGGAGTCGATCGAGAACGAAGGCCTGAAGGGAGCGACCGGCCTGGCAAGCGCTGGCGAGGTTCAGAAGCGTTTAGGAATTGTTGATCACCGATTCCGCTTTTTGTTTGAAGGCGAAGCCAGCGACTTCAGTGCTGCTGACGAGGGCTTCAAAACCATCATCACCTCTTTCCGACCCCTCTTTGCGCGAGAGAAAAAGCGTGGCGAAAGCCACGTCCTAAACTACGTACAAGTACCGAGGGGTGCCACTTTCGGATCGCTGAGCTCGGGCGTTCGAGTGCCCGACGCGGAGAACCAATTGCGCTTGATCAACGGCTACTACCCCAGCGGCGAGCCACGCACCGGAGATTGGTTAAAAGTTCTTCGATAGGTCTACTGCTGTCATCCCACATTTCATGACATCATGGCGTGGCGATACAGGGAGGTCTCATGCGCCCAATAACGATAATGGTTGCTCTTGCATTGCTGTCCTTAACGCACGGCATCCAAGCAGAAACAGTGGTCTATTCGGCCAAGCTCATTCGAACCATGGAACCCGCACTACCCGAGGCAACCGCCGTAGCGGTAGAAGACGGAAAAGTCTTAGCCGTTGGCTCCTTGGGTAGCCTGAGCCCGCTGATTGCTGCACGCTGTGCGCGGATCGACCGACAGTTCGAAGACAAGGTCATGACACCGGGCTTCATTGACCCTCATGTCCACCCTACTGTGCCTGCGGTTTTGACACAGTTCCCCTTTCTTGCACCCGATGACTGGTACCTACCCACCGGTGATTTCCCGGGAGCGACAACGCCCGAGGGCTACCGAAGTGCACTGCAAAATTTGGTCGCGCAACATGATGATGCGTCAGTACCGTTTGTCGCTTTTGGCTATCACCCGCTGTGGCACGGCGAGGTGTGGCGGGACGATCTCAACGCTTGGTTCGGCGATACGCCGGTCATGCTTTGGCACCGCTCGTTTCATGAGCTCATTGGCAATGATGCGGCCTGGGAACTCCTGGGCGTTACCAAGGATGATGCGGATGCCATTCCTCATGGAGCCAGTTGGGAACGAGGACACTTCTATGAACTGGGCCTGAGAGCAGTATTCCCCCGCATGGGATTTCTCTTTGAGCCCGCTCGCTACATGAAGGGCATGCAGAACTTCCTCTCCATGATGCACGAATCAGGGGTGACGACTGCTGCGGATATGGGTACCGGTATTTTTGGTAACCCCGTTGCTGAAATTCAGGCTGTAAAAGCCGCCGTAGCCAGTGACCCTGTCGGTGTTCGAGTGCTTCTCACACCCATCATTACCGATTTCATCACACGGCAAAAATCCGCGGAGCAAGCGCTTGCTGAAGTCCGCGAATGGCAAACCATGAATGATGATCAAGTGACGGTGGGTAATCACTTCAAACTCATGATTGATGGTGCGATCTTTTCGGGCCTTTCCCAGATGGGGTCACCCGGCTACCTCGACGGGCATACGGGTGTATGGATGGTCGACGTCCCCACACTCGAGACATTCGCCAAAACGTTTTGGGACGCAGGATTCCAGATTCACGCCCACAGTAATGGCGATGCCGCCACGGCACGCTTCATCGATCTTCTCGACTACCTGTTGCGCGAGAGTCCTCGTGTTGATCACCGCATGACACTAGAGCACTTTGCCTACAGTACGGAAGATCAAAATCGAAAACTCGCAGCCCTGGGTGCAGCCGTCTCGGCAAACCCTTACTACCATTACATCCTTTCGGAGATGTACAGCAGCGAGTGGTTAGGCCCTGATCGGGGGCCACAAATGGTGCGACTCGGCTCATTGGAAGCAAAAGGTGTTCCCGTCGGACTCCACTCAGACAGTCCAATGGCGCCGCTCTCACCGCTTACGCTGATGTGGACCGCGGTCGCGCGTGAAAATATATCGGGCGAAAAAACCGGGCAAGGTGAAGTAATGAGTCGATACGGCGCCCTGAAAGCCATTACCATCGATGCGGCGTGGGTCTTGGGGCTCGAGGACTCTATTGGTTCAATACGGGCAGGAAAGGCGGCGGACTTTACTGTGCTGTCGGCTGATCCCATGACCGTGCCGCTAGAACAATTACGATCAATTGAGGTCATCGGTACCGTCTTCGCCGGCACCGCACACCGAAACCAGTAACTGAGGATACATTTATGACTGCTCTGGCAGCCCCCTTTACCTTTTCTAACGGATCGACCATCAAGAATCGCTACATGCTCGCCGCTTTAACCAATCTGCAAAGCGGTGCTGACGGCGTACTCAGTGATGATGAATACCACTGGCTCACCCGCAGGGCCGAGGGCGGGTTTGGGGTAACCATGACCTGTGCGACCTCAGTACAGCACCGAGGCGTTGGCTTTCCGGGTCAGCTAGGCGCACACGAAGATCTGCACATGGAAGGTCTCACGCGGCTCGCAGAGGGGATAAAGGCACACGACAGCCATGCGGTGGTCCAACTTCACCACGGCGGTATGCGTGCCATGGGTAGCTACTGCGACGATGTGCCAATGTGCCCCTCTGACGATGAGTCTACCGGATCAAAAGCCATGACCGTCGAAGAAGTGGAAGGGTTTATCGAGGACTGTATTGCTGCCGCCGTTCGTAGTCAGCGAGCAGGATTCGATGGCGTTCAGCTCCACGGTGCACACGGCTACCTACTCGCACAGTTTCTCAGCCCCCAGTTCAATCGTCGCGACGACACGTACGGCGGCTCTCCCGAGAAGCGAGCAAAAGTGCTGTTCGACATCATTGCTGGGATAAACCAAGCCTGTGGTCGAGAGTTCAGTCTGGGTGTGCGGCTGTCACCGGAACGCTTTGGCCAAAGGACAGAGGAAATACGAGACCTAGCATCAGAACTTTTGGTCGATCCGCGTCTGGACTACCTCGATATGTCGCTCTGGGACGTTTTCAAAGACGCACACGATGAAGCCTTTGCAGGACAGTCGCTGCTCAAAGTGTTCGCCGACTTACCTCGAAAAGGGGTCGCTCTAGGTGCAGCCGGTAAGCTGTATTCGGCGGAGGCCTGTGAGAAAGCCATAGAAAGCGGTCTGGACTTTGTCTTGGTAGGCCGTGCCGCCGTTATCCACGCCGACTTCCCCAACCAAGCACTGGCAAACCCCGATTTCGAAATGCACGCCTTACCTGTCACCAGAGATCACCTGGCGGCTCAGGGGTTAGGACCCAAGTTCATCGATTACATGGCGACTTGGGATGGATTCGTGGCCGCCTAAGCGGCGTTCGACTCAGCCAAACTGGGTATCGGCAACAAACGGGTTGGTTGCACGTTCGCGACCGAACGTGGAATCCGGCCCATGTCCAGGAACGAATTGAACGTTATCACCGAGCGGAAATAGCTTCTCTCTTATCGAGTGAATGAGTTCGTCGTGGTTGCCTTTTGGAAAGTCGGTGCGTCCAATGGAGCCCGCAAAAATAACATCGCCCACCCATGCCAATCGCTGTGCTCCGTCAAAAAAGACCACATGTCCCGGGGTGTGGCCCGGACAATGGATAACCGCGAACTCAAGGGCGCCGACTGTTACGGTGTCACCATCCACAAGCCAACGGTCAGGCTCAAAAGCTTCAGCCATGGGAAAGCCTGACATCTCGCACCACTTGGGCAGATTATCGATCCAAAACCGATCACCCTCCTCCGGGCCTTCAATGGGTACCTGCCACTCTTTACGCAAGACATCCGCTGCGGCGCAATGGTCCATGTGCCCGTGAGTGAGCAAAATCTTCTCTACCTTAGCGCCCATCTTTTCGATGGCGGCCTTGATGCGATCGGTATCACCACCCGGATCCACCACCGCGGCCAGTCCTGTGGTCTCGCACTTGATAATCGAGCAGTTCTGTTGGTATGGCGTGACGGGGACGACGGTGACCGACAGGCTCATGATGCTGCCCTCTGTGTCTCATCGTCACCCTCAATATCGGCGTCCGGATCATTGAACACCACTTCATCGAGTTGCCCTTCATGGTAGGCGACCACGGTCGATACCGTGGCATCACCCGTGACATTAACGGCTGTTCTAACCATATCCAGTAAACGATCAACACCAAGAATCAGCGCAATCCCCTCGACCGGTAGTCCCGCCTGCGTCAAGACGAGTGACAGCATAATCAAGCCTGCGCTGGGCACCGCGGCGGTCCCAATGGACGCCAACGTGGCGGTGAGCACAACCATCAGAAGCTGGCTGCTGGACAGGTCAATGCCGTAGACCTGCGCAATGAAAACAGTGGCAACACCTTGCATGATAGCAGTGCCATCCATATTGATGGTTGCGCCTAAAGGCACAGAAAAACCAGCGACACTTTTATTCACGCCAAGGCGCTTCTCAACGGTTCTTAGCGTCACGGGCAAGGTGGCCCCCGACGATGAAGTAGAAAATGCAAAGGCCCAGACGCGGCGCATCTTTTGCCGCAACATCGCGGGAGACAGCGGCGTGAGTGTTCTTAAAACCAGACCGTAAACCACCAATCCATGGAACAGGAGCACACCGAGCAGAGTAAAGAAGTAGGCTGCCAAATCGAAAATGGTACCGAATCCCATGGTGGCAAAAAGCTTGGTCAGCAGCGCGAAAACACCGTAAGGCGCAAGTTCAATCAGCACTCCCACCATTTTCATCACAACAACTTCCATATCCTGGAACCAGGCAATCAAACGCTGGCCGGCCTCACCGGCTCTTGTCAGTGCGAAGCCTACGAGTAAAGCGAACACGATCACCTGAAGCATGTTGCCTTCGGCCATGGCGGCGACAGGGTTGGTCGGGAAAATATTGATCAATGTTTCTTTGATGGGCGGCGCTTCTTTGGGAACAAAGTCGGAACTCGCAACGGCATTAACGCCTTCGCCAGGGCCAACAGCCAAGGCAATCGCCAAACCTAAGCTCACAGCGATACAGGTCGTGATGAGGTAAAGCCCCAAGGTCTTTCCTGCGATGGGTCCCATGCGGCTACTGGCACCGAGGGCTGCCATACCACATATCAGAGACACCAGAACCAAAGGCACGACGAGCAACTTGAGCGACGCAATGAAAATCCGGCCGAGGACATCGAACAGGCCCATCACCATGCCGTTGTACAAAAACCCGTAAAGGCCACTGTCCGGGCTGAGTGATCCCAAGACCACCTCTAGGACTGACCCAAGACCAATCCCCAAAACCATTGCCAGCAAAATTCGGTTGGTTAATGACATGTTTACTCCTCGCAGGGTTCAGGTCGCCAGGCGCTGGCAGCGATATCAGCACAGGCATTACAGGCCGAAGGGTACGTGTTAATGGACCCCGACTCCATCACGGCGCAGACCGGTTCGTATTGCATCGTACATATTTTGGGTCGCGGCTCCTCGCATTGAACGGTTTGCAGTACGGGAGCCTCCGATACCTCAAGATCAGCGGGTCCTTGCCCAAAAAGATCTGCGGGCAAAGAGGTACAGGCGGTCACTGCCATCAGACAGCCCAGAGCAACCAACCTAATGCTTAAGAAACGTACCAAGTCGATATTCATTGAGCGCAGTTTCTACCTCTTCACGTGTATTCATAACAAAAGGACCGTACTGCACGACCGGCTCCCCAATGGGTTCTCCAGTCAGCAGCAAACATCGCGCGCCCTCTTTGGATGCGCGAATCACCAACGAGTTCCCCGCTTCAAACACCGCTAAACCCGGTGATCGTAAATCTTGCACATTGGCCTGCAGTGAGCCTTCAAACGCAAACGCCATGGTATTGGCTGTCGCCGGAACATCACACACATATTCAGCATCAGGCGCGAGTTGCAAATCGGCCATTTGTGCAATCGGTGAAAGCTCGTGTAAGGGGCCTTGTAATGACTCCTCACCCACAGACCATACCCCGGCAATAGCAATAAGGGTTACATCATTTACCGATACTGACGGCAACTCCTTACCCGCAATATCACGATACCGAGGTGCACTCATCTTCAGACTAGCGGGCAAATTGAACCAGAGCTGAAAACCATGAAGCCCCGTCGTATCTTGCGTGGGCATCTCGGAATGAATGACGCCCGAGCCCGCGGACATCCACTGAACACCACCTTCGCGGATCTCGCCACGATTCCCCATGCTGTCCTCGTGTGCAATGCCACCCGACAACATGTAAGTGAGCGTCTGCATACCGCGGTGTGGATGCGGTGGGAACCCGGCCTGAAAATCTTTTCGGTAGGGCGACTTTAGTTCGTCGATCATTAGCACGGGATCGACACTGCCCACCCCCATAAGCGCGACCCGTTTAATGGCAACGCCAGCACCGTCGGTTGTCGGTTGAGCGGGATTGAAAGAAGTTATGGTTCGGTTACTCAATGGTCTTAACACTCTCAGGCAGGACTTTTTGGTTAACTTTGACTACCAAAGGCTCACAGGCCTAGTGAGCGATACTCATTTGCACGACATTAGCTCATCGCGTCTTTCGATCAATGCTGTCTGACGCTCGCTGATTGTCGCGGAACTCCCGGCTAACGCCAATTCCGCGCAGACACGTGACATGCGATCTTGTGCCTGAATCGAGGGAACAGAGAGTTTCTCCATGATAGAAACCATGTCAGTCATGTTTGCCCAGCAGTTCAGGACGACATCACAACCCGCGCGCTGCGACGCGAGGGCAAGCTCACCTATTTGACCCGACAACGCTTTCATATCGAGATCGTCACTCATCAAGAGACCATCGAACCCGATCTTTTTGCGGATGACCTCATTAATGACAAAAGACGACAAAGTGGCGCATTGGTCGACATCCCAGGCCTCAAAAATGACATGGGCGGTCATGGCCATCAGTGCGCCGCTCAATGCGTGAAACGGTAGGAGGTCCGACGCCAGTTCGGCGTCTGATGCGCTTACGCGCGGTAAGTCTTTATGTGAGTCCACTGCCGAGCGGCCGTGACCGGGTATGTGTTTAATCACACCCTCAACCCCGCCGTTTCTCAAACCCGTTAAACAGGCCTCGCCAAGTGCCGAGACGTGATCTGGGTTTTGTGAAAAGGCGCGATCGCCAATGACGTCGTGAGCGCCCGCTACAGGCACATCGAGCACCGGTGCACAGGTCACTGTGATACCAACCTCGGCCAAGTCGAGCGCTAGGGCCTCGAAGTTCAACGCACAGGCTTCTAAACCGCGCAACGGATCACGGGCATACAGCGCTTCAAAGATGGCGGCGGGAGGATAGGCTAGCCACTCTGGCGCTTGCATGCGGGCTACTCTGCCACCTTCCTGATCGATCAGTATCGGCAATTGGTCCCGTCGGGTAAGCGAGCGCAAGTCATCGGTCAGCGCGCGCAGCTGACTTCGCTGCTCTACATTGCGGCCAAACAAGATAAAGCCAAATGGCTCACTTTCCTTGAAAAAATCTCGCTCGTCGGCTGAGAGCATCGTTCCTGCCAAGCCAAAAATCGCGGGTGTCATCGCGCCAAACCTTCGCTAGAGGACCCCGTGATTATGGAGCCACTGATCACAACGCGCGTAAGCTTGAGAACAGCGCTCAATCCTTCAGTGAATAGGAGATACTGAGAGACTTTCATCTGACTCCGTAGCGAGCCTTTCACAGCAATTTCCCTGACTTTGGTGTGTATAAAGTATGGCAACGGCCCCTTCCGGGCGATTGCACGGACGCGTTCCATGAGTCGTCATCAAAACAGAACCAAAGCCAACCCGCTGTCGGGAGGTTGGAAAGCGCCAGCGTTGGGCATAGAAAATTGGCAAGCTCAGTCATGGCAGGATTGTGGCCGATGAGCGCAATACTGTCTAAGCCATCATTGGCAGCGGCTATCCAATCGATAAGATCTGCCTCATCAAAGGTGTAGAGGGCGTCGTCGTAATTCGGCAACTGCTCGCCCAATAATGGCCAGCCAATGGTCAAGCCATCGAAAGTCTCGCGCGCACGTTGGGCAGTGCTGACAAAAAATTGCGGTGTCTCGCGCCCGCTAACCTCAATCTCCGCATGCATAGCCCGGCCAACGAGGGGCGCTGCATGACGGCCACGTTCATTCAGCGGTCGTTGATGATCGGACAGCTCGGGGTGGTCCCAGGAGGATTTGGCGTGGCGAATAAGGTGTAGCTGCTTCAAAAGAACAGGCGTCCAAATGCCAACATAGATTCAGTCCACCATTCATTCCACAATGAACAGGTGCACCTTTTTCTTGCCCAGACGTGTAATGAAATAACGCCCGTGCATAGCAGCTCCAGGCGCAAAGCAGAACGCAGGGTCGGCATTATTCTCCGCCGATACTGAGACGCCGTTAATCGATACCGCCGACCGACCCAGTGCATCTTTGACCTGTTTACCCGACGTAGCCATACCCGCGTCGGTCAACAATTGCGTGAGCGTCTCCGGCATGGCTTCTCGGGTGATCACCGAGCTGGGCAAGCCATCGAGGCTCAGCTGGGCGAGATCTGACTCCGATAAGCTCGACTCATCGCCACTGAACATCGCGGATGTGATGCGCTCGGCTGCCTCTAGTCCACCATCGCCATGAACGAGCCTTGTTACCTCACGCGCCAGTACACGCTGAGCCTCAGGCCGGCCCTCGCGTTCAGCATCCTCCTGCGCCAGGGCATCGATGGCCTCGACCGTCAAAAAGGTAAAGTATTTGAGGAATTTGTAGACGTCGGCATCCGCTGTGCTCAGCCAGAACTGATAGAAGGCGTACGGTGATGTCTTTCTAGCATCTAGCCAAATCGTTCCTGATTCAGTCTTACCGAACTTGGTGCCGTCGGCCTTGGTAACCAGTGGCATGGTCAGTCCCTGCACCGATGCTCCGTTCATTCTACGAGTGAGGTCAATCCCGCCCGTGATATTGCCCCATTGATCGGAACCGCCAATTTGAAGTTCGCAGTTAAAGCGTTTGTTCAGCTCAGCAAAGTCAAACGACTGCAGAATCATGTAGGTGAATTCAGTGAAACTAATCCCGGCACCCTCGCGCTCGATTCGCTGCTTCACCGACTCCTTTGCAATCATGTTATTGACGGAAAAATGCTTACCGACATCGCGCAAAAAGGTCAGTACATCAACATCGGCCGTCCAATCGAGGTTATTAGCCATGATGGCAGCGGCATCGCCATCGAATGAAAGAAAGCGAGACATCTGGCGACACAGGCGTTCAACCCAGCCGGCCACCACCTCGGGCGTTTTCAATGAGCGCTCTTGAGCTTTAAAGCTCGGATCGCCGATTAAACCCGTTGCACCACCAACGAGTGCGATGGGCGTATGGCCTGCCAATTGAAATCGCTTCAGGGTGAGCAAAGGAACGAGTGAGCCAATATGCAAACTGTCAGCTGTAGGATCGAACCCGCAATATAGGGTGCGCGGCTTCTCGGCTAACCATGCCTCAAATGTTTCATCGCCTGTGGTCTGAAACACTAAGCCTCGCGCCTTCAGATCCTGAAAAAGACCCATGTCTTCACCTTCTACTTAAGTCCTTACATCTCAACGAGGTAACCAATAAAACTGAAGTCGAGCCATCGGTCCGCCTCGCAAGCCATTAATGTCCGCTCTATTGTCGGTTATGATGCAGGGCAATGAATAGCCCATCAACCGGGGCGGGAACCGTAACAACCTTGCAACGTAAACCCAGAGGCGCCACACGTCGCCAGGACAATGCACCGTTAGAGCTGGATCGCGACCAACTTCTGTGGGGTGGCGTGAGTCTACTCGTCTTGGTGTTGCTATCACAGCTTTTCATCGGCATGTTCGACGTCGACTCTGACGACGAAACGTTGCTGGCGCGTGATCCACTCGTCACCGCGACGACACAAGTCGCCTGGGACGCCGTCACCGAGGGACAGATACTGAAACCGGACGAACCTCCCATCATCTGGAACGATGTGACAGTAAGGAATGGGGATAACTTGAGTCTTATCTTCAATCGCGCGGGATTTTCAGATCGAGATGTCTACGACGTGACATCGAGTGAGAAGGGAAGCGCATTAAGAAAAATCTTCCCGGGGCAACTGATTGGTTTTGCCGCCAACGACGACAGCGCGTTAGTCGCGGTGAGACATATCGAGTCGCCTCTCAAGCAGACGGTCTATTCAAAGAATGAGGGGCAGTTCGTTTCCGAAATCATTACGCGAGAGACACAAACGCGAGAGCGTTCAGTAGCACTGACTATCGACAGTTCTCTCTTCCTTGCGGGCGATCGAGCCGGATTGTCAGGCGGCATCATCATGGAGCTGGCCGCTATTTTGGGCGGAGTTATCGACTTCGCACTGGACCCTCGGCGAGGGGATGAAATCATTATTTTGTTCGAGGAGAACTATCTGGACGGCGAGAAATTTTCCGATGGCAATATTCTCGCTGCCTCGTTCAATAACAACGGTAGGCTGGTTGAGGCCTATCGCTATACTGATAGCTTAGGTGACACCGGATACTTTGACGCTGAGGGCGTAAGCATGCGCAAAGCCTTTCTGAAGGCTCCCCTCGACTTCACTCGGGTAAGTTCGAGCTTCAATCCTAATCGCCTGCACCCAATCTACAAGACCAAGCGCCCCCACCGGGGAACGGATTACGCTGCCCCAAGGGGCACGCCAGTCTACGCAGCGGGGGATGGCCGCGTTGTTGAAGCAGGTTATACGCAGCCCAATGGTAATTATGTGTTTATTCAGCATGGTGAGGGTTTCAAGACCCACTATTTGCATTTGAACAGGAAACGAGTGAAACGTGGCGATCGCGTCAAGCAGGGACAAGTAATCGGCACCGTAGGTTCAACCGGTGCTGCAACCGGTCCACACCTGCACTACGAATTTTTGGTCAATGGCGTCCACCGCAATCCGAGGACCGTGCACAAGATTTTGCCGAAAGCGAAATCACTACCGGACGCGGAGCTTGAACAATTCAAAGACGCGATCAAGCAACCTATCCAGCGCTTAGCAACTTTAAAAATGACGAGTGCTAGTACGGGGGCTGAGTGAGTCAGCTTCGTTACTTTATTGGATTGATGTCCGGCACCAGCGCGGACGCCATTGATGCGGCCCTGGTGGGGTTTGAATCCGATGGAACAACGCATCTGGTTTGTACCCATACACTCGAACTACCAGCGGATCTCAAAGCGCGTATCATCGCGGCGCAAACACGCGTGAATACAACACTTCGAGATATCTGTGAACAGGACGTGGCGCTCTCGCTACTATACGCAGCGGCGGTAAAGTCCCTTCTTGAAAAGGCCAACATATCTGCATCCGAGATTGAAGCCATCGGCAATCACGGGCAGACGCTACTGCACGCTCCTGAGGCTGATCACGCCTTCACCTTACAGATTGGCGACAACCACCGCTTGGCAGAGCTCTCGGGGATCACCGTCGTTGGTGATTTCCGCCGACGCGATATCGCCGCCGGTGGTCAAGGCGCGCCACTAGTTCCCGCATTTCACCGCACACTGGTTGCTCAGACTGAAACGGCTGCCTTCCTTAATGTGGGCGGTATTGCCAATGTCAGCGTCATTGCTCCCGACCGAGTTAGCGGTTTTGATACTGGTCCAGGAAATACCTTGTCCGATGCCTGGATTCGTAAGCACCGGCAACAAGCCTTCGACGCAGGTGGTGCATGGGCGCGCACTGGTACGGTGAATGAGCCATTGCTTGAGCGCATGCTCGCCGACCCCTACTTCAGTCGGCCTGCGCCCAAGAGCACTGGGCAGGATTATTTCAACCTTACCTGGCTTGAAAACCTGAAGGTTGACGAACTAGTGCCGGTTGATGTTCAACGAACACTCGTGGAGTTGACCGCTCGATCGTCCTCGGACGCCCTTAAAGCCTCAGGATGCGAGCGGGTGTATCTATGTGGTGGGGGGCGTCATAACAACCTGCTGACCCAGCGAATAAGATCGCTCGTTGAACCCATTGAGGTCACAGACACCTGTGCGCTGCGTGTCGATGCTGATTTTATGGAAGCGGTGGCTTTTGCCTGGCTAGCTAAGCAGCGCCTAGACCGCGTCTCAGGCAATGTCCCTACAGTGACTGGAGCGCAGTCAGAACGAGTACTAGGCGTGATTTATCCTCGAGCTGATTGAGCTCACGAGCAAAACCCTAATCGTCACTGGCCAGCGATGAACTAGAGAGAAGGTGAACTAAATAGAAAAAGACGCGCCGCAGCCGCAGGTTGTCGTCGCGTTCGGGTTGTTGACGACAAACTTAGAGCCTTCGAGCCCCTCGACATAATCTATTTCGGAACCCATTAGGTACTGGTAACTCATTGCATCGATGAGTGCCGCCACACCCTCTCGCTCAATGATCCAGTCATCCTCCGCCATATTTTCATCGAAGGTAAAGCCGTATTGAAACCCTGAGCATCCGCCGCCAGTAATATAGACGCGGAAGCGCAAGGACGGATTGTCTTCGTCCTCTATCAGGTGCTGAAGTTTGCTGACCGCATTATCAGAGAGGCGTATTTCTGTGGGATCAAAACCGGCGACTACTGTCATCGATAACTCCGGATCTAGGACTTGTCCGCTGAAAAAACCGGACTGGCTGATGAAATCTGTTCCACCTTGGCCGACGCCGTTGAGTGCTTCAAGTTACCGTCAATTTTACTACCCATCGACATATCAATCAGGTTGTAGAAAACATCGCCGGTGACAACAGCCCCCTTCGTCAACTCCAGGTTCTCGGCACTGTAAATGTTGCCTTTAACCGAGCCACTAATCGACACCGATGGCACGCGAATTTCACCCTCAACCGAGCCACCCGCTACGACACGCAACAACGCCGAAGCGCCTGGCTCAGCACCGATCGATCCTACAACGCGGCCTTCAACATCTAAGTTACCGGAAAACGTAATATCGCCTGACACAGTAGTGCCCGCTGAGATGAGCGTTGTTGCACCATTTGCCGTTGTGGGCATTTGTGATTGTTTGTTTCTCATAACCCTAATCCTACTCTACTGGGTGCTGTAGACAATCGATGTACTCCAGTCGAAGATCTGCTCATAGGTCCGCTTTCGCGGGGCTACCAATTCTATGTCAAACCGCACTGAAGCGGGAATAACTGTTTCTGCGAGCTCTATGGTGCCTGAAATTCGCTGAAAATACTTAAACGATAGGTCGTGGCTATTTTCGGAGGACATGGCTGTAATGGCCTCGCCCTCAGAATCGACAATCTGAACGGTCAATCTACCCCGGTAAAATTGAGTACCGGGTGCGAGTCGTTGAACGACGCCACGATACTCAAGACTGCGCTGCTCGGGGTCCCAACTGAGGTCAGGTGGCCGAAGTTTTACGGCGCTCACATCCTCTGACGAGGACATAATATCTCGGTAGAACACGAGCTCTTTTTCCAGCTCATCCACTTGCCTTTCGGAGTCGGCTAGCTCCGTGCGAAATCGATTGAGCGTCTCTGAATCTACGGCAAGTCGAGTTTCAAGCGTTGAAATTGTGTCTTTTAAACCGGCTTCATCCAGAACTAAAGGCACTCGATCATCAAATCCCTGCTGATAGCCCAGCGCGTAAATACCTATCCCCAAGACGGCAAGCAGCACCGCCAACCCCACACGAAGCCTTCGCTGCCTTACAACGTTGACGCGCGTTACAACGGTCTTAAAGTCTTCGGAGGCCATCGTCGGTTAGGGATTGACGGCCGGTGCCATGAGACCTGTTGTCTCATCCCAGCCCTGCATGAGATTCATAGCCTGCACTGCCTGACCCGATGCACCTTTAATGAGGTTATCGATAGCAACCGTGATCACAACGACATCTCCCGGGGGTTGCGTGACGTCGATTTCACACACGTTGGTCCCTCTCACATGCCGTGTCTCGGGCTCGTAATGACCACCGGTGAGTCGAACAAACGGTTCATCGGCGAACCGCGACTCGAAAAGATCTCGAACATTGGTCGAGGGCTCGGTCAAAGTAGCGAACAAGGTCGCATGAATACCCCGCGTCATGGGCGCCAGATGGGGCACAAAGGTCAAGGATACATCGCCGCCTGTTGCCCGAGAGAGCCCCTGTTCCATCTCAGGTAAATGGCGGTGGCCCTGCACGCCGTAAGACTTCATTGTCTCGGTCGACTCTGCGAGCAGGAGATTCACTTTCGCGCTGCGGCCCGCCCCGCTCGTACCGGATGCGCAGGAGGCAATTAACCGACCGGGATCGATAACACCTGCTTCCAAGAGCGGCAGAAAGCCCAACTGGACAGCCGTTGGATAACAGCCGGGGCAAGCGACCAAGCTCGCGTCGCGCAAGGCAGTGCGGTTCACTTCAGGCAACCCATAGACGGCGGTCGAAACAAGTTCGGGTGCCGCATGCGCTGCCCCGTACCAGGACTCCCAGACGCCGACGTCGCTCAAGCGAAAATCCGCAGAGAGGTCGATAATTTTAATCCCTCGATCCAACAGTGCAGGTACTGTGTTCATCGAAACGGCATGTGGCGTTGCGAAAAACACGAGATCGCAGTCTGCAAAATCTACCGCGCCCGGATCCTCGAACGCCAAGTCGATGTGATCTCGAAGGCTGGGGAACAAGCGGTCGACGCGCACACCCGCCTCGGCCCGCGACGTCAGGCGCTGTATAGCGGCATAAGGATGCCCCGAGAGCAAACGAATGAGTTCCACGCCGGCGTAACCGGTAGCGCCAACAATCCCAACTTTAATCATTTCAGGCCTAAGATCTGATATTGTGCGGCTAGTTTACTTGCTGTTCAGTTTGAAACCAGCACGGAGTAGTGAATGGTTTGGATTCAGGGTCTTCATGTCATCTTTGTCGTGACATGGTTTGCCGGTCTTTTTTACCTGCCGAGAATATTTGTTTACTACGCGCAGGCAGAAGACGACACAACGCGGACGACGCTGGCGATTATGGCACGCAAGCTATATAAATTTGTCACACCACTAATGATGCTGGCGGTAATCCTAGGGCTGTGGCGCCTGAGCTACGCATTGGATTACTACCTGAGTAGCCTGTGGATGCAGCTTAAGCTGCTAGGGGTTGTTTGCCTTCTCGCCTACCACGTCCAATGCGGCCGCTACGTTGCTCGCATTAACGGTGGCGATGACAGCAAAAGCCATGTGTTTTATCGATTTTTTAACGAGGTACCCGTGTTATTTTTGTTCGCAATCGTACTGTTAGTCTATGTACGACCGGCCTAGCAACGCGGCAACAACACTATAAAAACGACGGTTAAGTCGGGGGAAAATGGTCAATGACCAAATCTGAAGCGTTATTTCAGCGCGCACAAACTCGTATTCCGGGCGGCGTCAATTCGCCAGTCCGAGCCTTCAAAGCTGTTGGCGGAACACCACGATTCATGGAGCGATCCGACGGCGCCTATATCTTCGATGCCGATGGCAATAAGCACATCGACTATGTGCTCTCGTGGGGTCCTATGATCATGGGCCATAACCATCCTCAGGTTCGCGATGCGGTCGTTCAGACAGCGCAGGACGGCTTGAGCTTTGGTTGCCCGACCGAAATCGAAATTGAACTGGCCGAGCGTCTGTGCGCCATGGTACCCAGTCTTGAGCAAGTTCGAATGACAAGCTCGGGTACCGAAGCAACTATGAGCGCCATCCGCCTCGCGCGGGGCGCGACCGGGCGGGACAAAATCATCAAGTTTGAGGGGTGCTATCACGGCCACTCCGACTCCCTTTTGATCAAAGCGGGATCAGGTGCGCTCACCTTCGGTGTACCAAGCTCACCAGGCGTCCCCGATGTGCTTGCCCAGCACACCGTGACACTGCCCTTCAACGATCTGGACGCACTCAAAGAAGCTTTCGATCAGCTCGGCGATGAGATCGCTTGTGTTATCACCGAGCCCGTCACAGGGAATATGAACTGCATCTTGCCAGAACCCGGCTACCTCGAGGGTATGCGTGAACTCTGCACCGAGCACGGCGCTATTCTGATTTTCGATGAAGTCATGACCGGGTTCCGGTTTGGCACACATTGCGCGCAGGGGCACCTCGGCATCGACCCAGATCTCACCTGCCTAGGCAAAGTGATCGGCGGTGGTATGCCAGTCGGTGCTTTTGGTGGCAAAAAAGACATCATGGCACATATTTCGCCCTTAGGACCGGTCTATCAAGCCGGCACCCTGTCCGGTAATCCCGTGGCTATGGCCTCTGGCCTCGCAACCCTTGATATTATCTCGCAGCCCAACTTCTACGATGATCTGTTCCGTCACACCACAGAACTGTGCGAGGGGATGCAGCAGGTCGCGGACGAAGCGGGCATTCCCTTTACCACCAATCATATGGGTAGCATGTTCGGCTTCTTTTTCACGGAAGATGAAAAAGTTACCCAGTATCCGCAGGTCATTGGGGCGAACGTCGAGCGGTTTAACAAGTTCTTCCACCTGATGCTCAACGAGGGTGTTTATTTAGCGCCCGCCTCTTTTGAAGCGGGCTTTATGTCATCGGCGCACACCGATGGCGACATTGCCGATACCATTGATGCTGCTCGACGTGCATTCAAAGCGCTATAGACAGTAATAGACAACAGCAATTTGGATATCGCCGGCATCTAAAAAAAACAGGAATACACTTGCAGGGACACACGAGGGAAGTCGAATGAATACAGCCAGAGGCCCTTTCCCACACACCCGAATGCGACGCTTACGGGCATCGCAGTTTGCCCGCGCGCTGACGGCAGAGAATGCCCTCAGCCCCAGTGATTTTATCTACCCCATGTTTGTCCTTGAGGGTGAAAATCAGCGTGAAGCCGTACCGTCAATGCCAGGCGTCGAGCGCCTTAGCATCGATCTGCTAATAGAAAGAGCAACCGAGGCGCATGAACTGGGGATAACCGCCATCGCTTTGTTTCCCGTCGTTGGCGAGGCAAAGAAGTCACTCGATGCCAGCGAAGCATACTCACCTGATGGTCTCGTACAGCGAACAGTCCAGGCGCTGAAGACCGCGCTTCCAGACCTAGGCGTGATTACGGACGTCGCACTGGATCCCTACACGACGCACGGACAAGACGGCATCATTGATGACCATGGTTACGTGTTAAATGACGTCACCAAAGACACCCTCGTCAAGCAGGCGGTCAGTCACGCGCGGGCGGGCGCCGATGTGGTGGCGCCCTCTGACATGATGGACGGACGCATTGGCGCCATACGAGAAGCGCTTGAGGCCAATGGCCACGTCAATACACTGATCCTGTCTTATGCTGCCAAATACGCCTCCGTCTACTACGGGCCCTTCCGCGATGCCGTGGGCTCTGCGGGGAATCTCAAAGGCGGCGATAAAAAGACCTATCAAATGGATCCCGCTAACAGCGACGAGGCGATTCACGAGGTAGCGCTCGACCTCGGCGAAGGCGCGGATATGGTGATGATTAAGCCCGGGATGCCTTATCTCGATATCGTTCGTCGCGTAAAGACCGAGCTGCGAGTACCGACATTCGCTTACCAGGTGTCGGGGGAATATGCGATGCATCAAGCCGCCTTCGACAATGGCTGGTTATCGTGCGATGCCGTCATCCTGGAGAGTCTTCTGTCATTCAAACGCGCAGGCGCCGATGGCATTCTGACCTACTTCGCCATCGATGCTGCGAGGCTACTGACGAAGTAATGGCGACCGCTGTACTGCCAATGGCAGGTCATCACGTTGCAGGGCTGCTTGTCGCTGCCATCATTGGACTTTACGCACCTGCAAGCTCGGCCTGTGAGTGTTTATGGGAAGGTAGCTTTGCCGAAGTGGCGCCCGAGTCAGATCTCGTCATACTCGGCAGCGTCAGCGGCAAAAAAGGTAATGCGATTGATGTCGAGGTCGACGTCACTCTGGCGGGACCAGACTGGGAATCCTTCCCTCGGGTCTGGCTCAAGACCGGCGACTACTGTCGACCCGACGCCGATCAGTTCAGCGAGGGTCAACGACTGATCCTGGCGCTCAAAAAGCTAACCGAACTGCCCGACAACGGTTTCAATCCGTCTACGCCCAACCTTAGCTACGGGCGAGTTGGCGACTATGAGCTTTCGAGTTGCGGTGGCTATTGGTTGACGGTCAAGGGGCTGCGGGCATCAGGCAATCTTGTCCCTGGTATGCCGCGGTACTCGCATGAGCCCAAAATGGCGCCCGTGTTAGTGGGTCACGTGATTGCTTATCTCAAAGGTGCAGCGAGCTTGGCGTCGCTGATAAAGGCGAGCGAGGAAGATCCAAAATTGGAAGCGCTGCGCCGAGACTCACGAGGGTTTTTAAGGGGCTTACCGCTCATTGAAGCGGAACCTGAAGTCGACGCTACGCCCGAGTAACACGGGCCGCTGTACTTTCCCTACCGCCAATGATCTCCAGTAGCTCATCAATCATCATCAGCGAGAGACCCCAAATCAAGCGCCCATCATAAGTAAAGGCATCGGATTCAAGCACTTCGCCTCGCCAATCCCACTGGTGACGACCACGGTTTGCATCGTCGAGTAAAAAACTCAATGGAACCCACAAGGTATAGTCGACCTCATGGTTAAGCTCGAAGGACGGCGTACTGTCCACTTTAAAAATAAAAGGCGCCACCAACATCTCTGGGCGACCTGCACGCCAGCCCGTATTCACATCAGATAACTGACAGACAAGCTCACCATGGGTGTCGAGGTCAAAGCTGATCTCCTCTCGCGTTTCCCGTTTAGCGCAGGCCACATCGGTAACATCGGAGGCGTCCTTGCGTCCCCCCGGGAAACCCATGTGACCCGACCAGGGGTCGCCCTCCCTGATGGCACGCTGAATCATGAGAATCTCAGGACCCGAGACACCCGATCGCAAACTAATCGCAACCGCTGCACGCTTGGACAGCAAGGGCTCCGAGGGCGCCTCCACGGCGGATAAACGATCAATAACTTCTTGAAAACTTGGATACACGGGTCACCTCTCTGGTACTGCGAGTCTATCGGAAACTTATCGCGTAAGCTTGATTACAATCGAGACAAGTAATGATCCTGATCACCCAGCGTGCGATAATGTAAAGATCCGAAACCACTCTAGGGAATGACTGTGTCTGATTACTTCGTTTACGCGATTGGCGCTGCTTTGGTCGATACTGAAATCGATGTATCTGACAATGATCTTGATCAGCTCTCGATTGAAAAAGGCATGATGACGCTGGTTGACGAAGCCCGTCAGGCAGAAATTAAAGATCATCTTTCCGATAAGCTCTCGTCGGCTAATCACGCCTGCGGTGGCAGCGCAGGCAATAGCGTGATTGCCGCTTCCCAGTTTGGTGCACCGACCTACATGAGCTGTTTGGTCGCAAATGATGAGGATGGCGACATCTACATCACAGATCTCGAGGCCTGTGGTGTAGACCACGGTTTCAAAAGTGAGCGTCGCGCAGGAACAACGGGAAAGTGTTTGGTTCTCATCACGCCCGATGCCGAGCGGAGTATGAACACCTTCCTCGGTGTATCCGAAACGCTCTCGGTAACCGAGGTAAACGAGGCTGCCATTTGTGCATCAACGTGGGTTTACCTAGAAGGGTACTTGGTCACCTCCCCAACCGGTCATGCAGCGGCGCTCAAAACCAAGCAAGTTGCCGAGGCAAACGACACAAAAATCGCGGTCAGCTTTTCTGATCCCGGCATGGTCACGTTTTTCCGCGACAACATGAACGCCATGCTCGAGGGCGGCGTGGACTTTGTGTTCTGTAACGAGATCGAAGCCCTGGAGTGGGCACAGACCGATAATTTGGACGAGGCGGCTGAGCGGCTGAAAGCGATCTGTCAAAGCTTTGTGATCACACGCGGCGCCGATGGTGCCATTCTGTATGATGGAACGAGCACGCATCAGGTGGCATCGGAGAAGGTAATGGCGGTGAATACCAATGGCGCGGGCGATATGTTCGCTGGCGCCTTTTTCTACGCACTCTGGCGAGGGGCAGCTATGCTGAGTGCCTGCGAATTTGCGGCCAAAGCCGCAGGCGCCGTTGTCTGCCAAGCGGGTCCGCGACTCAGCTTGGGCGCGACCAGTGCCCTTCGCGATGCGTATTTTAGTCATTAGCACCGATATTTAAGCGCCAAGCTCTTTAGAAAGTAGCAAGGCACGTCGAGGAGAAATCGATGAGCAACAGAGAAATCAAACCCGAGATTAAAGACGATCCGTTGTTTCAGATGCTGCGACACGAAGACGTCGATAGCTTCAATAAGCATCGCGACACCATGGACTGTGGTCAGCTGACAGGTGGCGATTACCGAGGGCGTGACCTGCGCAAAATGAATGCAAGAGGTCTAGATTTCTCAAACGCTTACTTTAGAAATTGCGACTTATCAGGTATCGATTTTCGCGAGACCAACCTTGAGGGCGCGAGCCTACTTGATGCGAAAGTATCAGGAGTCTACTTCCCTGACGAACTGAGTCCTGAAGAGATTCGTCTCTCTCTCGATCACGGCACACGTCTGCGCTATAACAAGTAGGAACACCTCATGAGCGTGGCGATTCGCCGAACACTAAAACTCTGCCTCCTGCTATCACTGTGGTTGCCGCTCACTGCACTGGCGCAGAATGCGCTCTCCGCGTACACGCAACAACAAACCCAGTTCTTGCCCGTCGATGAAGCCTACCAACTGACGCTCGTAGCCGACGGCGATCAGCGGTTGATGTTGCAGTGGGTGATCGCGCCGGAGTACTACCTCTATCGCCATGCCTTCAAGACGCAAGCGTCTGACTCGGAGGGCAGTATTACCGCGAACTTAGTTGTACCCGATGGCCTCTCCAAAACAGATGAGTTTTTCGGTGACGTCGAAGTCTACTACGACGCTCTTGAGGCCATGGTCACCTTGGAGAGAACTACCGAGCTCTCACAAATTAAAGTGACCTACCAGGGCTGTGCCGATGCCGGACTCTGCTACCCGCCTGAAACCAAATCTTTCCTTTGGCACATGGCATCCGGCGAGATTCAAGCTGGCTCCCTCGCACCAACATCAAGCGCATTAGACTCGGGTGACGACACCTCAAGCAGTGCAGGCATAGGTCTGCTAGCAGCCATTGCTTTCGCGTTTCTCGGGGGCATTATCCTCAACATCATGCCCTGCGTTTTTCCCATTCTGTCGCTCAAAGCCTTGAGCTTTACACACGGCAGTGCAGACCAGCATCGTCGAGCGAGCCTGGTCTACGCCGCGGGCGTCATCGTGAGCTTCATGGCCTTAGCAAGTGTGCTCGTGGCCATCCAGCAAACGGGCCAGCTCATCGGTTGGGGCTTTCAGCTGCAAAATACTGGATTCGTCATTGGGCTAGCCTATCTGTTCACCGTCATGGGCCTCAGCCTCAACGGACTGATTCATTTCGGAACGTCAATGATGAATGTTGGACAGTCTTTGACCGAACAGGACGGTGATGCCGGTAACTTTTTTACCGGTGTACTCGCCGTTGTTGTCGCCAGCCCGTGTACGGCACCTTTCATGGGTACCGCGTTGGGATACGCGTTAACCCAACCTATTATGGTAACGCTCATAGTATTCGCGGCGCTTGGCGCGGGTATGGCACTACCGATGGTCATCCTAAGCCACAGTAGTGCCGCCGTCCGCGCACTTCCAAAACCCGGACTCTGGATGGATACGGCAAAGAATGTGCTCGCGTTCCCGCTCTATTTGACCTCGGTTTGGCTGCTCTGGGTCGCTGGCAATCAGGCTGGGGTTAACACCATGGCACTGGCGCTTTCTGGCTTGGTGTTACTCGCGCTGGCGGCCTACCTGTATGGTGATACCAGCTTGCGTAAGGGACTCAGCATTATCCTTGTCGTTGGCGTTGTTTTCCTCGCAATACCGTCGGATAATAAGCCTGTTAGCGATGCTTCAAGCCGCACACTAAGCGACGGTCAAATTGAGTGGTCTACCTCCGTTTTGGATGACTACATTAAACGTGGCGATCCGATTTTCGTTGATGTCACAGCCGACTGGTGTATCACCTGCCTTGCGAACGAGGCTGCGGTACTCTTCACACCAGAGATGGAGCAGGCCTTCGTCGATGCAGATATTCCCTACATGATTGCAGACTGGACCGACTACGATGCAGATATTGGACGCTTCGTTCAGTCGCACGGTAGAAGCGGCATCCCACTGTATGTCATGTACCCAAGAGGGATCGGGAGCACGCCCGTGATACTTCCCCAGCTGTTGACGCGGGATATCGTCCTGAGTGCCATTGAAAACGCGCGTTGATACCCCCACGTCGGCGCCAGTACTGAAAGGAAATTACTCCATGACGCTGCGAGCCCTATTCGTTATTGCATTGACGCTGGCATCCAGCGGCTCGGGCGCCTCCGACAACCTAATCATCTCGGATGCATGGGTGCGCGCGACACCGCCCGGAAAAATGATGACCGCGGGCTATGCATCGATCGAAAACGTTGGCAAAGACGTCATCACTATTACCGGTGTGTCAGCAGAGGTTGCAGGTCACACCTCACTCCATGAGACCCGTATTGAGCGTGATCGATCGACCATGCGGCCGGTAGCACAATTATCAATTAAGGCGGGAGAGCGCGTCAGTCTGAAGCCAGGCGGCCTTCACATCATGCTAATGAAGCTGAGCGAGCTCCTAACTGATGGACAAAGCATCGACATCTGCCTCGAGCTGGAGAACAATGACAGCCTATGCAGTGCGTTCTCTGTGGCGAGGCACCGTAAAGCGGCGCACCACCATTGAGAATGGCATCACCGCGTAAGGAGCGGCATAGCAAATGACACTGAGCGAGCGGTTATCGCAAGCGTTGAAAAAGATCCGGGGGGTTCTCCCGTCGGTCGATTCTCTTGTCCTGCTTCAAACTAAAGGCGGTAGACGTGCCGTCATTGCCGCCGTTGCCATCTACCTAACGCTCTCGCTCGGACTTGGCTTTTATTGGAGCATGACACCCGACTCTTTTGACGTGGTGGAGAACAGAGCCAAGTATCTGAAATCATCTGATCAATCCATCACGGGCGCTGCAACCACCGCTGCATTGCTCGAGGTTACACGCCTCCTGTTGGAAAAAGACGGCGGCTACATCAGCAACGATATTACCCCCCCGGGGGCCTTTATGGACAACATGCCGAACTGGGAGTACGGCGCCTTAATCCAGTCTCGCGACTTAGCTAGAGCCTTGAGAGAAGTGCTAAGCCGGTCGCAATCGCAATCCCAAGAGGACGTTGATCTGACGCTCGCCGAGCCCCGCATCAACTTCCAAAACTCAAGCTGGGCCTTACCCGCCACCGAATCCGAATATCGCGATGCTCGACGGTATTTGCAGGCCTATCTCGATCGCCTGCCGCAGAGTGGTGAAGACTCAGCACAGTTCTATGCAAGAGCAGACAACCTCAGC
This sequence comes from Halieaceae bacterium, assembly GCA_902547755.1. Taxonomy (GTDB): domain Bacteria; phylum Pseudomonadota; class Gammaproteobacteria; order Pseudomonadales; family Halieaceae; genus Luminiphilus. Next base: position 35,802 of record CACCPA010000002.1, read on the forward strand.
TTCTGGCTGGCTATGGTTGAAAAGCGTTTGGGCAGCTTATCTCAGCGCCTATCGGCCAGCGTGGGTCAGCGACGGATAAATACCGACCTAGCAGGTGACGCAGCAGCGACTCAGTCCACGCGAGAAAACCAGGAGCTTGTGGTGAAAACGCCCTGGAATGAAATTGATGATGTCTATTACGAGTCGCGTGGCGCCGCCTTTGCGTTGATCCATTTTCTAAAAGCCGCCGAGGTCGATTTCGCGGATGTGCTAGAAAAGAAAAATGCTACGGTTAGTCTGAGACAAATCATTCGCGAACTTGAGGCGACGCAACAGACCGTCTGGAGTCCAGTCATTCTCAATGGATCGGGATTTGGGATCTGGGCGAACCACTCTCTGGTTATGGCCAGCTATCTTTCTCGGGCTAATGCGGCGCTTATCGACTTAAGAGAATTGCTCGCACAGGGTTAACTTGCTTTTTTACCTGCGAGCAATACCCATCCGTCACGCTGCTGATTCACTTCAAGATTAACGTTGCGATAGCGCTCGATGAGTTCAGGCGCCTGCGCTTCCAAAACACCTGTGAGCAGTATTGTGCCGCCCGGCGCGGTCAGGCTAATCAGTTGATCAGCGAGCTCCATTAAAGGCCCGGCAAGAATATTAGCAACCATCAGATCGGCGCTACCATCCCACTGGACGATAACCTCGTCGTCCGGCATCACCACGGTTAAGTCGTCGGGCTCAATGCCATTGCGCTGCGCATTGTCTCGACTGGCAAAGACCGCTTGCGGGTCGTTATCAACACCCAGCGCGCACCCAGCTCCTAGCTTGAGTGCGGCAATGGCCAAAATACCGGATCCGCACCCAAAGTCGATGATGAATTCGTTACCCCTGATCAATCGATCGAGTGCGTTGAGACACATGGCGGTCGTTGCATGTGTGCCGGTGCCAAATGCCAACCCCGGATCAAGTAACACAGACACGAGCGCCTCTTCGGGAGGGGGCGTCCAGCTGGGACAAATCCAGAGCCGCGGTCCCATCCGAATCGGCGTAAAGTCCTCCATCCAAACCCGCTCCCAATCGCGAGCTTCAAGCGTTGAGATGTCGTTTCTGGAGTTACTCGCCAGTAGCGAGCTAGGCAACGCCTGCTTGATGGGCGAGAGATTGATCGACCCCGCAAACAGGGCCGTCACCTTCACGTTTTGCCAGAGCGGCGTCTCGCCCGGACCGGGTTCTAGTAGTGGCTCATCAGCATTGTCCTCGAGGGAGACCGCCAACGCGCCTTGCTCAAACAGCCATTCCTCCAGCAGTTCGACTAGGTGCGAGTAGGTCTCAACGACCCACTCTTGCCAGTCGCTGGAACTCAATGCTCGTGTTCCAGCTTGCTCTCGAGATAGTGAATGCTGACACCGCCAGCAACAAAGGACGAGTCGACAACCAACTCGCGGTGGAGTGCAGCGTTCGTCCGAATGCCCTCGACAATGAATTCATCGAGTGCCTGACGCATTTTCTTCAAGGCGATGTCGCGTGAATCGCCGTGGGTTATGAGCTTGCCAATCAAACTGTCGTAGTGTGGTGGCACCGCGTAACCGCTGTAGATGTGAGAGTCTACACGAACACCATGGCCGCCCGGCGCATGGAAGGTTTTGATGGTGCCGGGTGATGGCATGAAGGTTCGCGGATCTTCAGCGTTGATCCGACACTCGATCGCATGCCCATTAAATTTGATATCGCTCTGCTTGATCGACAATGGCTGACCACCTGCGATCAACAACTGCTCCTTCACGATATCAACACCGGTGATCATTTCGGTCACTGGGTGCTCAACCTGTACGCGCGTATTCATCTCAATAAAGAAGAAGCGACCGTCCTCGTAGAGGAATTCAAAGGTCCCAGCGCCGGTATAGCCGATGTCGATACATGCCTGAACGCACGCGGCGCCGACCTCTTCGCGCACGTCATCTGGGATACCAGGAGCCGGTGCTTCCTCGATGATTTTTTGGTGGCGACGCTGTAATGAACAATCTCGATCCCCCAAATGCACCGCATTGCCCTGCCCGTCTGCTAAAACCTGAATTTCCACGTGACGAGGCCGTTGCAAAAACTTTTCCATGTAGACCACAGGTGAACCAAAGGCCGCCGCGGCTTCAGACTGGGTAACTTCTATAGATGATAGAAGTACTTCTTCGTTGTGCACCACGCGCATACCTCGGCCACCACCGCCAGCTGCTGCTTTTACGATCACCGGGTAACCGATGTCGCGCGCGATTCGCAAAATCTCATCGGGATCATCAGGTAGGGCTCCGTCCGATCCGGGCACCGTAGGCACACCGGACTTACGCATCTGATGCTTGGCCGACACCTTGTCACCCATCAGACGAATGGTCTCTGACCGCGGACCGATAAATTTGAATCCGCTGCGCTCCACTTGCTCAGCAAAATCAGCATTCTCGGATAAGAAGCCATAGCCCGGGTGAATACCATCAGCTCCGGTAACCTCTGCGGCGCTGAGAATCGCGTGCGCTTGCAAGTAGCTTTGCGTCGACAGAGCGGGTCCAATGCAGACCGCCTCATCAGCGAGTCGAACGTGCTTCAAACTGCTGTCGGCAGTTGAGTGCACCGCAACCGTGGGAATATCCAGTTCACGACAGGCTCGCAAGATTCGCAACGCGATCTCACCGCGGTTCGCAATGAGTACCTTTTCCAACATGGCGTTAATCCTTAAACGAGATGCGAGCGTTTATTCAACGGTAATGAGTGGCTGATCGAATTCTACGGGTTCACCGTTTTCAGCGTGGACAGCGGTGACGGTTCCCGCACGATCCGCTTCGATCTGATTCATCATCTTCATGGCTTCTACAATACACAGAACATCTCCGGCACGGACGCTTTGTCCAACCTCAACGAACGGTGCTGCATCAGGACTTGGCGAGCGATAGAACGTACCCACCATTGGCGATTTCACAGCGTTGGCTGTGTTCGGGGCAGCCGCTTCGGGAGCGGCAGGCGCCGGTGCTGGCACGGCAGGTACGGGCGCAGGCATAGCCGGTGCCGCGACGGGCGCTGCCATTGCGATCGGAGCCGCCGTATTTCGGCTTATTCGGACCGACTCCTCACCTTCCTTGATCTCAATTTCGTCAACGCTGGAAGCCTCCAGAAGCTCGATTAATTTTTTTACTTTACGAATATCCATAGGGTCACCTTTACAATCTCTTGTAATTACTCACTTCAGTGATTTCGGTTCAATAAAAACTGCAATGCGTAGTCATAACCAGCACTTCCAAAACCAGAGATGACACCTACGGCCAAATCTGAAAAGAAGCTGTGGTGTCTGAAGGGTTCACGCGCATAGACGTTGGATAAGTGAACCTCAACGAACGGGATGGCAACACCTGCAATAGCATCACGCAGTGAGACGCTGGTATGCGTGAGACCAGCGGGGTTGATGATGATGGCCTGTGTCTGCTCGGTTTGCGCCGCATGTACCTTTTCAATCAGCTCCGCTTCCGAATTGCTCTGAAAGCTGTCCAGCGATCGCCCAGACGCCGCGGCCGCCTCTGCCAGGCGTTCATTAATCGAGGCTAAGTCCTCAGTGCCGTAGACATCAGGCTCGCGAATACCCAAAAGGTTCAGGTTGGGGCCGTGTAACACCAAAATGTCAGCCATGCGCAGACCATTCAAAAATAAAAGACAGACCGAGGAGTCTCCACGAGCACCCCTGCTCTGTCTACCGTTTTCGAAAAAAGCCGACTAATCTGTGCTGTTTTACCGAAGATAGCTACTTTTACACGTGACTCACGAAACATAACGCGGTCGATATAAAAGGCCACATAAAACGACCGCCAGCGGACTTCAACAGAGCGCAGGGCTTCTTTAAACTACGGGTTTTCTTTCAAACAGTGTCCCACGCATGCAGCTCGGCCCGTTCTCAACTGAGACTCCGGTATTCCTCGCACCCATGGCAGGAGTAACGGACCTACCTATGCGTCAGCTCGCCGTGAAGCACGGTGCCGACGTCGCTGTAGGCGAGATGATGGCCTCCGACTTATCCCTCAGTGAGTCGCGTAAAAGTACACTGCGCGCTCGGCACAGTACCGAGGCCGGACTACGAACGATTCAGCTTGTCGGGAATGATCCCAGCGCGCTGGCAGCAGCGGCACGGTATAACGTAGAGCGCGGAGCCGAGGTCATCGATATCAACATGGGCTGTCCCGCCAAAAAAATTTGCAAGAAAGCGGCGGGATCTGCGTTGCTGGCAGATCCGCAGCTGGTAGAGACCTTGTTAACCGCCGTCACTGAGGCGGTCTCGGTACCAGTGACTCTGAAAATTCGGACGGGCGTGGCGCCCGATCAACGAAACGGTGTCGAAATTGCGCGCATCGCTGAGGCAAGTGGCATTGCGATGCTGACCGTGCACGGACGCACGCGTGCCGATAAATTTAATGGATCTGCGGAGTACGAGACACTTCGCCAAATCGTCTCGGCAGTCAACATCCCGGTCATTGCTAACGGTGACATCACCTGCACCGATACGGCAAAACGGGTGCTGACCTACACCGGAGCTGAAGGCATCATGATTGGCAGGGCTGCGCAAGGCCGACTGTGGCTTCCCGGCACAATAGCGAGGGCCTTACGCCAAAGTGAAGAGAGCGCGCCCTCTCGGGATGAGCGTTTTGCCATCATGCGCGAGCATATCCAGCTAGTGCAGGCATTTCATGGGGCTGTCATGGGCCATAAAATTGCGCGTAAGCACGCTGGCTGGTTTTTCGAGGCCGAGCTAGGCGAGGCCTACCTCCCGATCAGGCGAGCCTTTAATGCTCTCGAAAATGCTGATGCGCAAGAAGGCTTTTTAGATGCTCAGCAAGGTGCCATCATCAATTTAATGAGCCGGTTTCACGAGACATCCGTGGGGAGATTGGCAGCGTGACAACGAACACAAAAGGCGCTCTTAAGACCGCCGCCGAAGACGCGATCAGACAGTTTATTGACACATTGGACGGCGAGGAGGCCAGCGAATTCTATAATCTGGTCCTAGCGGAAGTCGAAGAGCCCCTTTTACGCGTAGTCATGGAATACACTGCCAACAACCAAAGTCGTGCGGCAGCCATGCTCGGACTCAATCGCGGCACGCTGAGAAAAAAACTGCGGCAATACAATCTTTTATGACCTAGCTTTTGTAATAGCTAACTTCGACAACTGAGAGTTATCAGACCCCAGAGGTAATCACATGACCGAGGCGAGAGTCGCCCCTATCAACAGCGCTTTGATTAGCGTTTCCGACAAAACAGGTGTTGTACACTTTGCCCAGGCCCTCGCGGCACAGGGCGTAAAGATTCTCTCAACGGGAGGCACATGCCGGCTCTTACTATCCGAAGGCATAACAGTAACTGAGGTTGCTGATCACACGGGCTTTCCCGAGATGATGGACGGTCGAGTCAAAACGCTGCATCCAAAAGTTCATGGTGGCATTTTAGGCCGTAGAGGAACCGATGATGCCGTAATGTCAGAGAACGCGATCGATGGCATCGATCTGGTTGTGGTCAACCTCTACCCGTTCGAATCCACCGTCGCCAATCCTGACTGCTCGCTCGAAGACGCCATCGAGAATATTGATATCGGCGGTCCAACCATGGTGCGCGCAGCCGCCAAAAACCATCGCGATGTCACCATCGTTGTCGATAACATTGACTTCGATCGTGTGCTTTCAGAAATTGCCTCGAGCGGCGGCACATCCGATGCGCTGCGATTCGACCTTGCCGTAAAGGCTTTTGAACACACCGCAGGCTACGATGGGGCGATTGCAAATTATCTAGGTCGCCGAGTCGGTGTTGAAGAGCCAGACGCATTTCCACGCAAGGCCAATTTCCAATTCAGTCGAAACTCAGTCATGCGGTACGGCGAAAATCCGCATCAAAGCGCTGCGTTCTACATCGATCGGAATGTCACTGAAGCCGGTGTTGGAACGGCGACGTTACATCAAGGGAAGCCGCTAAGTTACAACAACGTCGCTGACGCCGATGCGGCCATCGAGTGCGTTAAATTATTTGATGAACCTGCGTGTGTCATTGTTAAACACGCGAATCCCTGCGGTGTTGCTGTCGCCCCGACCCTTCTGGAAGCCTATCGAGAGGCCTTCGAAACCGATACCGAGTCTGCTTTCGGTGGAATCATTGCCTTTAACAGAGAGCTAGATGAGGAAACATTAACCAACATCATTGACTCGCAGTTTGTTGAGGTCATTACCGCGCCAGCCATCGCGGAAAATGCATTGAGTGCGGCCGCCAGCAAGCCCAATGTCCGCGTCATGTCCACGGGATACTGGGGCGAGAGAACACCAACCTGGGACCTGAAGAAAGTGAACGGCGGATTGCTCATCCAAGATCGGGATGACCACGTCCTCACTGCTGATGATCTCAGTGTTGTCTCGGAGCGCGCACCCACCGAGCAGGAGATGGAGGACCTTTTGTTTGCTTGGCGAGTCGCTAAGTTTGTGAAATCGAATGCCATCATCTACGCCTCGAGTCAGCGCACAATCGGTGTCGGTGCAGGTCAAATGTCGCGAGTAAATTCAGCGCGTATTGCGGCCATAAAAGCTCAGCATGCAGGACTTGAAGTTGCCGGCGCCGTTATGGCCTCGGACGCGTTTTTCCCCTTCCGCGATGGCATTGATAATGCCGCTGAGCGGGGTATCCGCGCTGTCATCCAACCGGGCGGATCGATTCGAGATGACGAGGTAATAGCCGCGGCGAATGAAGCTGGCATTGCCATGGTGTTTACTGGCGTCCGTCACTTTAGGCACTGATATGAACGTATTGATGATAGGCAGCGGCGGCCGAGAACACGCGCTCGCATGGAAGCTGGCACAGTCGACATCCGTGGAGGCTGTGTTTGTGGCACCGGGTAATGCGGGGACAGCCAACGAGCCGAACTGTCACAATGTGGATATCAGCCCTTCTGACTTCGGCGCACTCGCTCAGTTTGCGCGCGACAACGATTGCAGACTAACCGTGGTTGGTCCGGAAGCACCGCTTGTCGATGGCATTGTTGATCACTTCTCATCAGAGGGATTGGCTTGTTTTGGTCCCACGGCTGCTGCAGCCCAACTTGAGGGCTCAAAAGCGTTTACAAAAGATTTCCTAGCGCGTCACCGCATACCTACAGGTGCCTACGAGACGTTTACCGATGCCGACGCGGCATGCGCCTGCATCCGTACTCAAGGCGCCCCCATTGTGGTTAAGGCTGATGGCCTCGCTGCGGGTAAAGGCGTGATCGTCGCGTCCAGCGTTGATCAGGCAGAAGAAGCAGCTCGCGACATGCTGTCAGGGAACGCATTTGGGGATGCTGGTGCGAGAGTCGTTATCGAAGAATTCTTGGATGGTGAGGAAGCAAGTTTTATTGTCATGGTCGACGGCACTGATGTGCTTACGATGGCAACGTCGCAGGACCACAAACGGGTTGGTGAAGGCGATACTGGCCCTAACACCGGAGGCATGGGAGCTTATTCCCCAGCGCCCGTAGTGACCACAGAGATCCACCAGCGTGTCATGACAGAGATCATTTACCCGACAGTCCAAGGCATGCTCGATGATGGCAATCGCTACCGCGGCTTTTTGTATGCGGGTCTCATGATCGACAGCAGCGGTGCACCCAAAGTGATTGAGTTCAACTGTCGTTTTGGTGACCCCGAGACCCAGCCCATTATGATGCGCCTGGAATCAGATCTTGCTGAGCATTGCCTGGCCGCATGCGAAGGCCGACTCGCAAATGAAACGGCCATTTGGAGTGACGAGGCGACCATTGGTGTCGTTCTAGCCTCAGAGCACTACCCAAGCTCCAGCCCCACGGGGCTTCCCATCGCTGGTTTAAGTACATCGCGCCCCTCAAGCAAAGTATTTCATGCCGACACTCGTCAAGAAGGTGATGCGACAGTGACGGCCGGTGGTCGCGTGCTTTGCGTGACGGCGAAGGCTGAGACACTCGCTACTGCCGCGCAGCGTGCCTATGAAGCTGCCGGTGATATCAGTTGGGATGGCATGAAATATCGGTCTGACATTGGATGGCGCGCACTACAGCGTTAACCTATGGTCCTGAATTTCACGGTTATGACCATGCAACGACGACTCAGCAGCCTTGATCGCCTCATATCCACACTCGACACCGCGATGCGGGAGTTGAGCCATGGCACGAATGCCATGGCGGGTGAGCGACCGTCGCCTGCAACCGAACATACAGAGGCCGAGCTTACCGAGGCGGAGCGCAAGCATGCCGGTGGTTTAATGCGCATTAATCATACGGGTGAGGTCTGCGCCCAGGCGCTCTACCGTGGTCAGGCGCTTGTTGCCAAGACAGAGGAAACACGCATTGCGTTACTTGATGCCGCTCAAGAAGAGAAAGATCACCTCGATTGGTGTGAAGAACGAATCGACGAGTTGGGCACTAACACCAGCCGACTTAATCCGCTCTTTTTCGCAAGTTCCTACGCGTTGGGAGCACTCACCGGAGCTATCGGCGACAAGGTGAGTCTAGGCTTTGTTCACGCGACAGAGGAAGGCGTGGCAATGCACTTGAAGGAACACCTGCAGAAGCTCCCTGCGGATGACCGCAAGTCGCAACTGGTACTGCAGCAAATGCTCGCTGAGGAAGAGCGACATGGGGAGCACGCCTTAGAGCAAGGTGGCGAGGAATTTTCAGATCCCGTGAAACGCATGATGCGCACCGCCAGCCAGGTGATGACCAAAACCACTTATTGGCTGTAGCAATAAACCCAGTGTGTCGCGCCCCTGTCCTTCGCGAGCGAAGCCATCCTTATAGGGTGTGTGTCTCGTGAGAGTGAGTTACCTCGACACCACCCGTCGCCAACATGATAGAAGCAGAACAGTATTTTTCCGCTGACAGTTGTACGGCTCGTGCTACCTGGTTGTCCTTAAGACCCTCGCCCTCGACAACGAAGTGTAAATTGATAGCAGTGAACACCGCGGGCACACCATCCGCTCGCTCTGCCTGCAGTTCAACTCGACATTTTGAAATCGATTGCCGAGACTTTATGAGCATAGTGATGACGTCGAAAAGTGCGCACCCGCCCGTTCCCAGAAGCAGCATCTCCATAGGACGCAACCCATGATTTTTGCCTCCAAGCTCCGGCGGACCATCCATAATAACACTGTGTCCCGAGCCTGACTCGGCGAGCGTCATGACGCCATCTATCCACTTCACTGTCCCGTGCATACTAATCTTCTCGATCAAATCAATGGAAACTTTCGGCGCGGCAGTGTGTGGCACCGCGCCGCGCGGCTCGCTATGCTACTGTAACTGTGCGATAAATCACATAACGGCGATCCCGATGAACTACCTAGTGAGTAAGCGTATTCCCAATGCCGAGGCATTCCTCGTGCATTGCGAGCGACTCTCGATGAAATCGAGGTCGGTCATATTCCGTCAGGGTGAACCCAGTGAGGACCTCTAACTCATTCTTGATGGTTCGGTGTCTGTGATCGTTGACGATATCGAAGACCCAGAGCAGGAAATGGTGGTGAGCTATCTCAACCCGGGTGAATTCTTTGGTGAGATGGGGCTAGTTGGCGAAGAGCACCGTACGGCTAACCTTGTCACGCGCACACCGTGCGAGTTTGGTCGCATCAGCTATCAAGACTTCCACGCAATTCGGCAGCAGTTCCCGGATGTGCTGTATGCGCTGACAACCCAAATTGGGCAACGCCTAAAAAATACGACCCGCAAGCTTGCCGACCTGACGTTTATCGATGTCTAGGGGCGTATCCACCGATCGCTCATTCAGCTCACCACATTGCCCGAGGCCATGACCCACCCTGATGGGATGCAAATTCGGGTGACACGGCAAGAGCTGGGAAAACTGGTTGTCTGTTCTCGCGAGATGGCGGGAAGAGTACTAAAAATGCTCGAGGGTGACGGCTACATCACCGTAGCGGAAAAAACGATCGTCGTTCTTCGGGAGCCCGCCAACAGCACCGGCAGCAAAATCAACCAGTAGCGTCACTCACCATGGCTGATAGTGCGTCTCCGGGTGACGGCTGACGCATAAACGACTCTCCGATCAAAAACGTTGAAACACCGTGATCTAGCATCAGCTTCATATCGGCCGCTGTGTGCAACCCACTTTCGGTTACAACGGTAACGCCTGCAGGGACGTCCGATAGCAGATCGAGCGTGGTCTGAAGGCTCGTATCAAACGTGTGTAAATCGCGGTTGTTGATACCAACCAGATCGAGATCAAGCGCCAACGCACTCTCAAGCTCCACACGATCATGGACCTCCACCAACACATCCAGTCGTGCCTCGCGCGCCTCGGCATAGAGATCCGCCAACTGCGCGTCGTCCAAGCAGGCAACTATAAGCAAAAGGGCGTCCGCGCCCAGCGCACGGGACTCCCAAATCTGATAAGGGTCCAAAGTGAAATCTTTGCGTATCGCGGGCAGCTGACACGCCGCTCTCGCTGACTTCAGATAGTCGTCAGCACCTTGGAAAAAATCGATGTCAGTAAGTACTGACAAACATGTAGCACCAGCATTTTCATAGCTTTTAGCGATCTCAGCTGGATTAAACTCCTCGCGGATCACGCCCTTGCTTGGACTTGCTTTCTTCACCTCTGCGATAACTGCCGGATGACCCACGCTCGCTCGGGCCCGGAGTGCCTCAATAAATCCACGTGGCGCTGGCTGAGCGAGTGCTTGCTCTTTTAATGTGTCCAGCGTTTGGAGGGTCTTCCGCTCCCGAATTTCTTCGAGCTTGCGGTCGCAAATTCGGCGCAGAACCGTGGGCGTATCGCTCAACATTAGGCGCCTCCAGCGGCCTGAGTTAGCTCAGCAAACGCCTCGAGGGTTTGCAGTGCCTTACCCGAATGTATGGCGTCCATCGCCAACTCAATACCGGTCTCGAGAGAGTCAGCTTGACCACCAACGTACAGGCCCGCACCCGCGTTCATGGCAATGATCGAACGGGCTTTTGCTGATCGATCGGATGTGTCACCACCCAATGCTGCGCGGATCAGGGCAGCTGATTCATCGGCATCTTCAACACACAAGTCAGAGACTGAATCGTAAGCATGCCCGAGGGCTGCGGGGTCAATTTCGTAATGTGTCAGCTCGCCATTAGCAAGCTCACAGACCGTGGTCTTTGCCGACACAGAAATCTCATCCAAACCATCAAGCCCATGAACCACCATCACATGTTCACTCCCCAAATCGCCCAGGGCAGAGGCCATAACATCACATAAGACGGGTGAGAATACGCCGAGCACCTGTCGTCGTGCGCCGGCAGGATTAGTCAGCGGACCCAGGACATTGAATATGGTTCGCATCGCCAGTTGTTGTCGCGGACCAATAGCGTGCTTCATTGCACTGTGATGCATGGGGGCAAACATAAAGCCAACGCCAATCGACGCAATAGAGTCCGCGATCACGGCAGGACTTACAGAGAGATCAACACCCAGCGCTGAGAGCACATCAGAGGAACCTGATGAACTCGAGACCGAACGGTTACCATGCTTGGCGATTCGACCGCCTGCGCCTGCCACAACAAAGGTAGCAGCCGTCGATACGTTAAATAGGTTCGCGCCATCGCCACCTGTGCCCGCCAGATCGATCAATCCATCGGTGTCGATATCGACAGGCGTCGCAAGCGATCGCATCACGCTCGCGGCACCCACGATTTCATCAATGGTCTCGCCCTTCATACGAAGACCCACCAGCAGGCCTCCGATTTGGGCCTCCGTCGCTTCCCCCTGCATGACAGTGCGCATAACCGTTTCCATGTCAGCGCGCGACAGGGACTGTCCGGCTACAACCTGCGCGATGGCTGCTTGAATATTCATTGCATTACCTCAGCTGGCTTGCTTCAGGAAGTTTTGCAGCATGGCATGACCATGCTCCGTCAGAATCGACTCGGGGTGAAACTGCACACCCTCAACGCTGAGGTCGCGGTGGCGAAGACCCATGATCACATCGAGTTTACCGGAGTCGTCTAGTGTCCACGCTGTTATCTCCAGACAATCGGGCAGCGTCGCAGGATCGACCACAAGCGAGTGATATCGCGTTGCCGTAAAGGGCGATGGCAGCCCCTCGAAAACACCAATACCCTTGTGGTGAACATCGCTTGTTTTGCCATGCATGACCTCAGGCGCCCTGACAATGTCGCCACCGTAGGCAGCGCCAATGCTTTGCATGCCCAAGCAGATACCAAAAATAGGCATCTCACCGGCGAATCGCTCGATCGACGCGATGGAAACGCCCGCTTCGGTTGGCGAGCAGGGTCCCGGAGACACACAGAGCAGCGCAGGCGCCGCCGATGCAATCTCATCCGTCGTAATTTCATCATTACGATGTACGGCAACGTCTGCCCCGAGTTCCCAGAGATATTGAACAACATTCCAAGTGAAGGAATCGTAGTTGTCGATCATTAAAACGTTAGGAGCAGTCATCTAATCAACTCGCCTCTACCATGGCTGCAGCTCGCAGGACCGCTCTGGCCTTGTTGAGCGTCTCTTCCCACTCGGATGCAGGTACTGAGTCGGCAACGACACCCGCACCGGCTTGCACCACCAGGGTGTTGTCTTTCACCACGGCCGTTCGTATCGCGATCGCCGTGTCCATATCGCCGGACCAAGTCAGATAACCCACAGCACCACCGTATACACCGCGCTTTACGGGCTCTAGTTCATCAATAATTTCCATGGCACGGATCTTAGGTGCCCCGCTCAGCGTTCCCGCAGGCAGAGTCGCTCTCAACGAGTCAATGGCCGTAACGTCATCGCGAGACTCTCCGGTCACGTTCGATACAATGTGCATCACGTGCGAGTATTTCTCGATGACCATCTTATCGGTTAGCTCCACGCTCCCAGGCGTCGCAACACGACCCACATCGTTGCGCCCAAGATCGATCAACATCAGATGCTCAGCACGCTCTTTTTCATCAGTGAGCAGCTTGTCCGCGAGCGCAGCATCCTCCGCTTCCGTTGCGCCGCGTCGAATCGTGCCTGCGATGGGGCGTACGGTAATTTGACCGCGTTCGGCGCGGACCAGAATCTCAGGTGAACTCCCAACGACATGAAAATCGTCAAGATCGAGGAAGAACAGATAAGGAGAAGGGTTTAAATGACGCAATGCGCGGTAGAGATTTAGCGGCTCTGCCTCAAAAGGCAAAGTCATTCGCTGCGAGATGACAACCTGCATGACGTCGCCATCCAAAATGTAGTCTTTTACTCGCGCAACCCAGGTCTCAAATGTCGCTTGATCGGTCTCAAACGTCACTCGTGATTCGATGTCCGCTGTGTCGGTGGCCCCTAATTCAAAACGCGCCAATGATGGCATTGGCTTGGAAAGACGTGCTTCAAGCTCCCACAAGCGATGATTAGATCGCTCGAGAGCGTCTTCCTGCGACGTATCCGCGCTGACGATCAAGGTCAACGTGCCCCGCAAGTTGTCAAAAACAACCACTTCCTCAGCGAGCATCAGCAAAATATCAGGCGTATTAAGAGTGTCCCAATTTGCCGTCTGCGCCAACCTTGGCTCGACGTACCGAACCGTATCATACGAAAAATAACCAACCCATCCACCATGGAATACGGGTAGTGAATCAAGCGGCGCGCTGTTGGTCGACTCGTGAAGTCGTTCGACTTCAGCGAGCGGATCATCGACCTCGTAGCGCTCGACAAGTTGATCTTGCTGGTAGTGGGAAATCTGTTTGCCAGATACGACAAATCGCTCTCGCGACGAGAGCCCCACAATGGAGTAGCGACTCCATTTCTCACCGCCTTCTACTGACTCGAAGAGAAAGGAATAAGGTTGATCACACAGTTTGGTATACGTCGACAACGGTGTCTCGGTATCAGCCAGCAAGGTTCTCGTCACGGGAATGCGCGAGTAACCCTCAGCCGCTAGGGCATCAAACGCTACTTGACTCAGGGTTTGGGTCATTTGACCTTGGCCAACTCGTCGCGCATCGATTGGATAACCGCCGCATAATCGGGCTTACCGAAAATAGCAGAGCCTGCGACAAAGGTATCGGCACCAGCTTCTGCAACCGCCGCGATGTTAGCTGGACCCACACCACCATCGACCTCAAGGCGAATATCTAGGCCTGACTCATCGATGAGCGCGCGCGCCTCGCGCAACTTGTCGAGCGTCGATGGAATAAACGATTGGCCACCGAACCCGGGATTAACTGACATCAACAAAATCATGTCGACCTTATCGAGTACATATTTGAGCGCGTCAAGACTCGAGGCTGGATTAAATACCAAGCCGGCCTTGCAACCCGCATTGCGAATGAGCTGCAAGGTCCGATCGACATGGGTCGACGCGTCAGGATGAAACGTTATGTAAGAAGCACCCGCATCGGCAAACATTCCTACCAATGCATCTACCGGCTGCACCATCAAATGAACGTCAATCGGAGCTGAAATACCGTAATCTCGGAGCGCGCTACAAACCATGGGCCCAATGGTTAAATTGGGGACATAGTGGTTGTCCATCACGTCAAAATGAACAATATCTGCGCCTGCATCCAAGACTGCTTCAACGTCTTGCCCCAAGCGCGCAAAATCTGCCGCAAGGATTGACGGAGCAATTAAGTAATCACGCATGAGAAGTTCCATCGGTATCAAAGTGCGTAGTGTAAAGCGGGACGGCCCAAGCCACCACCCAGGTCCCCTATCGAGCGTTACTGCTCAGCCACAACTCGAGCTGCGATAAACGCTGCGGTGTTCCCACATCCGACCAAACTCCCGACCACAACTCACCCGATACCTGCCCAGATGCAATCGCACGATCAAACAACGGGCGAAGTGGCGCAAAGTCGTGCTCCAGACCATCAAAGAGCCGATGACTCATGACCGACAATCCAGAAAAAGTTGCCTTGTCAGACTCGCCAGTAACGACACGCGCGTCAGTGACAGCAAAGTCACCGCTCGGATGATATTCAGGGTTGGGAACCATGACCAGATGCGCCGCATCGTCGCCCAGTTCCACTTCTGTTAGACGGGCAAGCGGGTAGTCGGTGAAGACATCGCCGTTCACGACCGCAAACGACTCTTCCTTGAGCAGCGGTAAAGCTTTCCGAATACCCCCCGCAGTTTCTAGGGGCGTCTCCTCGAGCGAAAGATGAACGCGACAGCCCCATTGCTGACCATCACCACAAAAAGCAACCACCTGATCAGAGAGGTAGGAGGCGTTGATCACCAAGTCCGTAAAACCAACACTTACCAAACCCTCAATGTGGCGCTCCAACAATGTTTTGCCCGCCACCTGAATAAGGGGTTTCGGCATTTTGTCGGTCAGAGGACGCATACGCCGACCCTCGCCTGCCGCAAGAATCATCGCGAATTTCATGACACGCTATACCAATCTTGGCGCTCTACTGTTGGCATAACCGAACCTTCAAACCAGTCCCAGAACCCGCCGATAGCTGGTTGACTTCCGCGATACAAAAGACAGGCCTCGCGAATGTAGGCGATTACCACGGAGATATCTCTCATGTAACTGGGTTTGTCGTCCCTCAACCAAAGCCGCGAAAAGACACCCAAGATTTTCACATGACGCTGCAAACCGATGAGGTCAAACCACACAATAAACTGTGGCCAGGAGCCCTCATCCAGCTGACCCTCGCGTACCAAGCGATCCCAATAATACTCAAGCCAAACTAACTGTCTCTCCCGCGGCCAAACCACATAGACATCTTTAAGCAGCGAAACGGGGTCATAAGCCACCGGGCCCATGATGGCATCCTGAAAATCGATAACGGCTAATGGCGTATCTCCGGCGGACACCATCAGGTTTCTACTGTGATAATCCCGATGCACCAATCCTTGAGGCTGCTGATGCGCAGCGTCGATGACGCAGGCACTCAGCTCCGCAAAAATCGAGAGCGCGTTACTGTCTGAGGGCAAGCCCAGTGCCTTGGAAAAGAACCACTCTGGGCAGACGTCCAGCTCGCGCTGAAGCTCCTTTTGATCGTAATGCGGGAGCTCTGACTCCACCGTGCGAATGGCGCGAATCACCGCCAAGGTATCCAACGCCTCTGCATACAACGCATCTACATCATTCTGCTCTAACGCCAGGGAAAAGGTGGTATTACCCAAGTCCTCAAGTAAAAAGTAGCCTAATGCCAGATTAGCCCGGGGCATAGATGGGACCCGCACTCCACCGGCCTCTAGGGTGCGCTGTATCAGCACAAATCGCTGATTATTCTCGGTTGGCGGTGACACCATCAGCACTCGGGAGTCAGAAGCAGGGCCAGAGACCCGATAGAATTTTCGAGGGCTCGCATCGCCGGCAATAAGCTGCAATGCCACATCTTCCGCATCACACTGCAGTATCTCTGCCAGCCAACTGCGTTGTTCTTGCCCGTCTGACACCTCAGCTTCTCCTTTATAGGCTGATAAACCCGCAGCATTGCCAAAAAAACCCGAGAACAACCAAGCCTTCCGCGCGTTACACTGTCGAAGACCATAATAACCTGAACCTTGCGCTGAAACGCTTTTGTACGAGCTTTTGAACTCCAAAAATCTTTCCGGACTGATGCAACGAATTATCGGCGCAGCGCTTCTAGTTATGTCAGCGTTGCCGCTGGCTTATGCTAACGACGCGATTGAGGAAGAACGGATTCAGGCCAGGCTCAACTGGGTACCGCTTGCCCAGGTAAAGCCAGAGGATCGCGATGAGCGCTGCTTGAAGTGCCGAGGCCAATACCAGGACCCCTTGGCCAACGTTGATCGCTCAACGCCACCAAACCAACTAGATCTAGAGGTCAGTGCGGGCGACAGCGATATCACTGACGACACTCTGTATTTCTCGGATGACGTCACCGTGTCCCAGGGCTATCGAACCCTGAAAGCGCAGGAGGTCATCATCGACCGCGTCGAGCAAACAGTATCTGCTCAAGGCCCCATCGAAGTTCGCGAGCCGGGGATTGTCATGTACGGCGATCAGATTACCTACGATAGCGTTAGCGAACGCGCATCGCTCAGCGACGCCGAATTTGTCATGTACGAGCAGCAGCTCTACGGTATTGCTGAGAGCGTGACACGCGATGCCAATGGGTCACTTGAAATTGAAGACGGTCAGCTCACTTTCTGTGCGCCCACAGATCCAAGCTGGCTAGTCACGGCCGAGGCATTAAATGTCGACCCTAACACCAACACAGGCGAAGCCTGGGGCGCCCGTATCGATATCAAAGGCATTCCCGTCGCCTATTTACCATGGGTGCAGTTTCCGCTGAATGATCGCCGCAAAACCGGCCTGCTCTTTCCTGATATTAGCAGTGACACGCGAGGCGGCCTCGATGTCACCGTTCCGATATATATAAATCTGGCGCCAAACTACGACGCTACCTACTCACCCCGCCTTATCCAGGACCGCGGCCTCGTGCATCAGCTCAACACCCGATTCTTGGGCAAGCAAACCGGATTCTGGGACGTTTCGGGCACCTACTTACGAGATGACGATCTCGATGTATCTGACGGGGACAACAACCGCTGGCTTCTCAATGTTCTGCAATCAAGCGATCCGTCGGCTCGACTGCGCACGTCCATCGACTTCTCAAAGGTTAGCGATAATGAATACCTTCGAGACCTTGAAAACAACACCCTCAGCGCGCAGAGACAAACGGCGCTTTTGCAGAGGGCAAGAGTGGACTGGCTCGCAGACAATTGGCTTTTTGGTTTGGAAGCTCAGCAATTCCAGAGCATTGCTGAAGATCTGACCGACAATTATAAGCGGCTACCTCAGGTCAGCGCGGTTTGGCGGGGCGACACTAAATTGGGTCCGCTCGAACCACTCCTGAAACTGCAGGCGGCGAACTTCGATACCGACCTCGATAAGGTGAAGGGTCAACGGGTTTATCAGGAGTTGGGGGTTAATTTACCCATCACTCGCGACCATGGATTCTTAAATACCAGCTTGATGCACAGAAGCATCCAATATCGACTGAAAACGCCCGATACGGGTGAGACGCGGAATGAATCAGTGTCCTCATGGCTGGGCAGGATCGAGGGCGGGTTGGAGTTCGAGCGAGATACCGAGCTCTTTGGTTTGTCTTTCACACAAACACTCGAACCGCGTATTCAGTATCTTTATGCCGGGTACGATGACCATGCGGGCATTCCCGATTTTGATAGTGCAGAGCTGACCTTCAGCTACCGGCAGCTGTTCCGAAATACGCGCTTCTCGGGCTACGACCGACTGGCGGACGCTAACCAGCTCTCGCTTGGCGTCACGTCACGCCTGATTGATACCGCGACGGGCACAGAACGTGTGTCAGCGAGTTTTGGTCAGGTGATCAATTTCAAAGACCAACGCGTGCGCTTGAAGGAGAGCGACGCCGCCCTGACCGACGAAGGCTCAGCGCTCGCATTTGCTCTCAACGTGCGAACCAGTGAGCGCTGGAGTATTCATAGTAATCTCTTATTCGACAGCTATGAGGACAAACTCGACGCAGCCAATGTCCGCGTTGGATTCAGGCCAAACAAGGATGCCATTGTAAATGTCGGCTACACGTTGCGAGAGCCACCGGCATCGTTTGCTGCGAGACCCGTTACCGAACAAGTGAATACATCAGCCTACATCCCCATTAATGACAACTGGAGCGCTTTTGGCGCACTGCGGTACTCGCTGGAGATCGGCAGCAGCGTGGAAGATATGATCGGTGTCGAGTACGATGGCTGCTGTTGGCGCGTGAGGTTGATTTATATGAGTTACCTCGACACGCTTCGGGACGTCGATGTGTTCATGCCAGAACCGGAACTTACACGGGATCGAGCGTTCCAATTTCAGTTCGTTTTAAAGGGATTAGGCGGCTTCGGGAATCGAGTTGATAATCTCATGCAGGATATGATCAGAGGATTCAATGCTAAACGCTAAGCTCAAGGGGTGGCTTTTCGCTGCTCTTGCATCGTCAATATCTTCGTTTGCATGGTCGCAGGTCGTCCAACTCGATAGTGTCGTGGCCATTGTCGATGAAGACATTATTCTTGCGAGTGAGGTGCGCGAGCGCGTCGAGCAGGTGAAGGCGACCGCTGTCCAGCGCAACATGACGCTTCCGGATGATGAAACCGTGGTGCAGGAAACGCTCGACCGATTAATCCTCGAGAGCATCCAACTGCAATTGGCCGATCGCTACGGTGTTCGCGTGCCCGACGCACAGCTCGATCAATCGATGGCGAGGATCGCTGCCCAAAACGGCCTCACCCTCGAGCAATTCCGGGATGCCCTAATTCAAAACGGTCAAAATTACGTCGAGATGCGTGAAGGCCTCCGCGATGAACTCGCGATTCAGCGAGTTCAGCAGGGCAGCGTGATGCGAGATATCAATATCACCGAGAAAGAAATAGATAACTTCATGGCGACGGAGGAAGGCAGTGCGCTGACTGAACCGGAATACCGAGTAGTACAGGCGTTGCTACCGATTCCACGATCCGATAGCGCTGAGCAGCGAACCGCCAAAGAAGACTACGTCGATGGCGTACTCGCCAATATTCTTGCCGGAGCAGACTTTTCCGAGGCAGTCAGTGTTCAAGAGCCCTATACCTTTCAAGGTGGTGACCTTGGTTGGCGAAAACTCAGTGACATCCCCAGCATGTTTGCTGACATTCTCCCTAGCCTGAAGGCGGGCGACACTGGCAAGGTTCAGTCCAACTCAGGGCTACACCTTGTCCACTTGGCCGAGGCTCGTGGTTTAGAGCGTCTCGTCGAGCAAACCAACGTCCGTCATATCCTCGTCACGCCCAATGAAGTATTGGATGATGAAGCGGCGCGTAAATTTGTCCTTGGTCTCAAAGAGCGAGTCAACAGCGGAGAAGACTTTACAGATCTCGCTAAAGAGCATTCGGACGACATCGGATCGGCGCAGGAAGGCGGCGAACTCGGATGGACCAATCCAGGTCAGATGGTTCCCGAATTTGAGGCCGCCATGGCAAGCGCAGAAATCGGCGTGGTGACAGAGCCCGTCCGCAGCGAATTCGGATGGCATATCCTCGAGGTCACAGGACGTCGCACCGAGAATTTCGCTGAGCAAGTAAGGCGCAACCAGATAGCAAACTACCTTCGTGAAGCGAAATACGAGGAAGAGCTGGAAAACTGGCTCAGAGAAATTCGCGACGAGGCGTTTGTCGATATCAAATAACAATGCAGTTGCTATGACGGAGCGTGCCCGTCTAGTCATTACTGCGGGTGATCCCGCAGGTATTGGGCCCGATGTTGTTCTCGGTGCCCTTCGGTCACCCTTTGATGCGCAGATTGCTGTCGTTGGCGATATTCAGGTATTGGAGCAGCGAGCCAAAGCACTCGGTATGGACCTGCACTTAAACCAGTTACAGCCCGACGCGGCACCACCGCCGCATATCCCCGGAAAAGTGAGTGTGTACCACGTGCCCTGCGCTAGCCCGGTCGAGCCTGGTCGGCTCGATGTAGCGAACGCCAGCCATGTCGTGCAGACCTTACGGACATCGGTTCAATTACTAAAAGACAAGCGGTTTGACGCAGTCGTCACGGCACCCGTGCAGAAGTCCGTGATAAACGACAGCGGACTGAGCTTCACTGGCCACACCGAATTCTTCAGCGAGCAGTTTGGCTGCGAGGACGTGGTCATGTTACTGGTGAATGATGGGCTACGCGTGGCGCTTGCGACAACACACCTGTCCCTGCGAGAGGTCCCAGATGCGATCACTCAGGAATCCCTCCTTCGTAAGCTCGAGATCATCCACAACGACCTAATGCGTCTTTACGGCATTACTAAGCCTCGGATCGCGATGTTGGGACTCAACCCTCACGCGGGTGAAAGCGGGCACTTAGGACGCGAAGAGATAGAAACCATCACGCCGGCACGCGAGGAAGCGCTGCGCCGCGGCATCGATGTGACTGCCCCTATTCCGGCGGATACGGCTTTTACGTCCAAACAGGTGCTTGATGCCGACGTTGTGCTGGCCATGTTTCATGACCAAGGGCTGCCAGTACTCAAAGCGCGAGGATTTGGCTCGTCCGTCAACATTACACTGGGGTTGCCCACGATCCGCACATCCGTTGACCACGGCACTGCCTTGGAGCTTGCGGCCACCGGTAAGGCTTCATCTGAGAGTATGAAAGCAGCGATAATCGAAGCGATCACCTGTAGTCGACACCGAAACTCATGAACTAAGCGACAGAATGCGTCTCAGCGTCAACTCGTTTTCATTGATAAGTCGATCCGCAATTCGCTTCAGGTTTTCAATATTAGTCTCGGAAGCGTCATCCATGTCGTCATTGGCTTCGTCGAGCGTCACCTGCAAACGGATATACCGATCACCCAAAAACATACGCATTTGGTGATTAGCCGCTTTGGTTGCGCCGTCGAACATACAGTCAAGCAGGGGCATCACCCAACCAGCCTGCCCCCAATCTTTTGCACTTTCATACGGAATCGGTCTTACCAACTCGCCGGTCCCCAGTGAAACAACCATCAGAGATTCGTTAGGGTATAGCTTCAATGCTTCTGCATATGCCGATACAACGGGCGAATTTACGAACACCCCACCGTCTATCAGCGCTCGCTGATTTCCCTGAACATCAATAAGCGCGGGCTCGAAATAAGTAGGTGCTGCGCTGGTGGCGCGAGCGGCATCGCGACACCTGACCGTTTCATGGTCTGGATGCCAGCTCTTCAAAAAGAGCGTGCGTCTCTCCTCGATGTCGTAGGTGGTCACCATAGTCGAGCCTAGCGTCTCGCCCAGTCGCGCATTAGAAAAATATTTTCTCAGGGCTGCCTCAAGTGGTTTTGCTGAATAAAGCTCATCGAGAACGCCCCCAGCGGAGCGAATATTTCGCCAAATAGTCCGCTCAAATATTTTATCGCCACTATTTTCAAAAAAATCCGCAAGATCGTGCGCCGAGTATTTTGGCGCGCCCGCTGCATCCGCCTGAGCAAGACCAAGCGCGATAATGCCGCCAGAAGACGTCCCAACACAAAGATCAAACAACTCAGAGATTGGCTTACCTGACTCACGTTCCAAGTAATCCAGTACAAGCGAAGGAATAATCCCTCGAATACCACCACCATCAATGGATAGAACTTTTCGCATATTCAATTGTTTAATTTATTCGCATTATGCAGACTATGTCTTAGATTTTAAATACGAGTTTATTTTAAAACCGGTTAATATTACACTACGACAATAGCGACAATTAAGGTTACATTTTCATGAACGAAGGACTTGCTCTTCTATCTATTGCTAAATCAAAAGCTGCGGCAAACCGCGCAGTTAAATCGCTCGAAATTCAACAAATTGAGCGAGCCCTCGCTAATTTATCAGCCGCTGCAGAAACAATTAGAGAGCGTGAATCAATACGCGCTAAACGAAAGAAAGAAGTGGCAGTAAAAAAACTAAAATCGATGATGGACGAGTTGGGAATATCCGCTGCGGATATTACTGGGTCATCGAAACCAAAAACTAACGGTAAGCGGGCGACCGGTCCGAAGAAGGGCAACAAGGTTGCACCCAAATATCAAATCACGGTGGACGGCGTGACTCACCAATGGACGGGGCGGGGTCGCACACCTGTTGTCTTCAGGTCGTACGTTGAAAACGGTGGCTCTCTCGACGCCTGTCTCATCTAAGACACAGACGACCATGCCCAAGGCATCAAAACGCGGCGGCGCATCGCGTCCGAAAACGCATGCGCCCCGAAAGCGTTTTGGTCAGAACTTTTTAACCGATCAGGGTGTGATTTCTGCGATCGCCCGTGCAATCAATCCGCAGAAAGATGACAACGTCGTCGAAATTGGGCCCGGCCAGGGTGCACTGACTGATGCGCTATTTGAAAGCGGTTGTGCCATCAAAGCGATTGAAATAGATCGTGACTTACAATCTCAGTTGCGAGTCATGTTTTTTAATCGGGACTTCACACTGTTCAATTTCGATGCGCTTAAATTTGATTTCAAAGAATTTTCAGATGGTGATCACGATTTAAGAATCGTCGGAAACCTTCCTTATAATATTTCGACTCCCTTGATATTCAAGCTACTCACGCATTTACCTATCGTTCGTGACATGCACTTCATGTTACAGAAAGAAGTGGTCGATAGATTAGCGGCTCGCCCCGGTAATAAACACTGGGGAAGATTAAGCGTAATGACTCAGGTCGATTGTGATGTTGAATATTTATTCGACGTGCCACCGGAGGCTTTTTATCCGCAACCCAAAGTGCAGTCGGCGATCGTGCGGCTAACGCCCAAGATGACATCTCGCCGTCCTGAGTGTGTTCGCGAGGAGCTTGGAAAACTCGTTCAATTGGCGTTTGCGCAACGACGAAAAACACTGCGGAATAATCTTCGGGGTGTTATTGACGATTCTGTCATGCTGCGGCTGGGGATTGATCCGGCCTGCCGTGCGGAGATGCTGACGCTAGATCAACTGATGGACTTGAGCCTGGAGCTTCCCCGAGCGGCTATCTGATTCTCCGCCGCCCAGTTACACTTTGGACGAATCAAATCTGCACCAACAGGATTTAACATGGCGACCTACGTGGTGGGCGACATTCAAGGATGCTTTGACCAGTTCCAGTGTGTGCTGGAAAAGGTCAGTTTTAATCCTGACATGGACGTGATTTGGAGTGTGGGTGATTTAGTCAATCGCGGACCCAACAACCTTGCAACACTCCGCTGGTTTCACGAGCGGCGTGATAATGCATTGGTTGTTCTGGGTAATCACGACCTTCACCTGATGGCTGTTTCAGCAGGCGCACGAAAAATGAGTAAGTCAGATAATTTTGACGACATTCTCGATGCGCCAGACCGAGAGATGCTGATCGAATGGCTTCATCATCAACCGCTAATGCACCACGAGCATGGTGTGACCCTGGTACACGCAGGCATCCCCCCCATGTGGTCGGTGAGCGAAGCGCTTGGTCGCGCGGCCGAAGTCGAGAAGGTCTTGCAAGGGCCTGATTGCATTCGATTCTTCAATGCCATGTATGGCAATGATCCAATTGTCTGGGACGATCACCTCACGGGCATGACTCGGCTTCGGGTTATCACGAATTACCTCACACGCATGCGGTATTGCACAAAGAAAGGAAAGTTGGACCTTATTAATAAAGGGGCAACGCCGACGGCCAATGCGCTCAAAGGAAAGAAAGTCGCACCCTGGTTTAGTCACGAGGCTAGACGCACAAAAGACGATGTTGTGATTTTCGGTCACTGGGCGTCTATTGATGGCGTGACTGACTCACCCAACGTCATCGGACTCGATACCGGCTGTGTCTGGGGAAATAAAATGACACTCATGGCGCTCGAGACCCGGACCTTCTATCGGTGCAATTGCTAATGATGACCTTTGATCTAGCGCCAACAGCACGGATCTATAAGGTAGGCGGAGCAGTTAGAGACACACTCTTGAACTACCCACACAGTGAAACCGACTGGGTAGTCGTCGGCGCCACTCCTGAGGCTCTGCTGGCATCAGGATTTAGACAGGTGGGCGCCGACTTTCCGGTTTTTCTCCATCCGGAAACCGGTGAGGAATTCGCTCTGGCGAGAACCGAGCGTAAGTCAGGTCGGGGTTACCACGGCTTTACGATTCATGCTGACCCATCGGTGACGCTTGAAGAAGATCTTCTCCGGCGCGACCTCACCATAAACGCCATGGCGTTGGATGAGCACGGTGATCTCATCGATCCCTATGGAGGGCAGCGTGACCTCGACGCAAAGGTGTTGCGACACGTTTCCGCTAACTTCTCAGAGGATCCGTTGAGGGTGCTTCGTACCTGCCGGTTCGCTGCACGCTACCACCACCTAGGCTTCACAGTGGCCGGGAAAACCATGCAGCTGATGCGCGATATTGTCACAAGCGGCGAGTTATTGGCGCTGGCTCCCGATCGAGTATGGCGTGAGACAGAGAAAGCGCTTAACGAGAACACGCCTCGGACCTATTTTTCGCTGCTACGAACACTAGGCGCAGACAATATCGTTCTCCCCTTCGTAGTCACTGACAACTCGCTGGACGCACTCGACTCAATGGCTTCTATGTCGCCAAATAGTCTTCACCGGTGGGCTGGGCTCGCGTCATCTGCGGCCCCGAATAAGCAAGCAGTGACGCCAGTCATCAATATTCCAAAACGCTACGACCAATTGGCCGCGCGAGTTCAACTTTATCGAGGCAGCGCTCCAGAAAGCTCTGAAGATACGCTGGCATTTCTTGAGCATTTCGATGCATTTAGGCAAAGCTCCCAGATAGCAGATGGGCTCGCGGTACTTGGCGCCATCGATGCATCCTTCCACAAGACACTTGTGGCCCGTATTGAGAAAGGAAATCAGCTGGTGGCAGGTATTCGCGGCGAGCAGTTTATTAAGCTGGGTTTAAAAGGGCCTGAGATCAAAGCAGCCATATCAGCAGAGCGCCTCCGTAAGTTGGATGCGCTGCTTAATGACTAATCCTTCCCACTAAAGACTGCGAGCACGCGTCAGTGATACGCCAACGCATGAAGCGGCTGGAACGGCGCCCGGCTTTCTGATATGCACGGTTACTTCACTTACCGGCCAACGGTCAAAAATCTCATCGATGATTGCCTTGGATAAAGCCTCGAGTAACTGGAATTGCGAGGCGGACACGAACGACATCAAATGTTCGGATATTGCGGCGTAGTCGAGCGCGTGACACAGATCATCGGTGTGAGCAGCCAAACCGAAATCTGCCGTCAACTCCAAGTCGACTTCTAGGCGCTGCTTTACGGTCCGCTCCCAGTCATAGCAACCAATAATTGTCTCGGGCTGCAATCCACGAATCGTAACTATTCCGTTCATGCGGCCTCACCATTAACCGGTGGTACCAGCTCAGTGATTGGCCAGCGCGCACGAACCGCTGGTGACTCCAAATCGCGCTCACCGCGAGCAAGACGAAGCGCCCCTGCATAGGCGATCATGGCGCCGTTATCCGTGCATAGACTCGGGGCTGGATATATCACCTGCACCCCATCTTTGCCCAGTGCTTCTGCAAGACGCTCACGCAATCGCCGGTTTGCACTGACGCCGCCTGCCATGACGAGAGTGGATACCCCCTCCTGCTTGAGCGCCCTTCTGCACTTAATGAGTAATGTGTCCACAACCGCCTCCTCGAAGCAGCGGGCGACATCAGCCCTGGCTTGCTCATCGAGTGAGTCAGCATCCGATAGCTGCTTGATGCAGGTGCCTATATGAGTTTTTAATCCCGAAAAACTAAAGTCCAGCCCAGGGTGCTTCACCATGGGTCGCGGGAAATCGAAGCGATCCGGATCGCCTGTTTGAGCCAAGGCTGCCACATGCGGACCGCCCGGATAGGGTAAATCAAGCAATTTAGCCGTCTTGTCGAAAGCCTCCCCTGCCGCATCGTCAACAGACTCACCCAAAAGCCGATAATCTCCGAACGCATCCGCTCTAATGAGCTGCGTATGGCCACCCGACACCAGGAGGGCTACGAAGGGATAGCCGGGCGGTTCGTCGGATAAAAGGGGCGCCATTAAATGCCCCTCCATGTGATGAACACCCAAAGAGGGTACCCCCAGTCCCGCGGCAATGGATCGAGCGACAGTTGCACCAACGATAAGCGCACCGAGCAACCCTGGGCCCGACGTGTAAGCAACCGCATCGATATCGGTCTTATTAAGACACGCATCACACAGAACGCGGTCGATGAGCGGCAAGGTCTTTCGAATATGGTCTCGAGACGCCAGCTCAGGCACCACGCCACCATACTCTGCGTGCACTGCCACTTGCGAATAGAGTGCCTCGGACAATAAACCCCGCTGAGTGTCATACAGTGCAACACCTGTCTCGTCGCAACTGGTTTCTAAGCCCAAAACAACCAAAATTCAGTGTCCCTCAAAAAATGCGGAAGTTAGCACGATGTTAGCCTTTGCAAAACGTCGCTGGCCTACCTATACTGCGCGCCCTTAAATTTGATGTGGCGACTACCCGCTCATCAGTTAACGACAGGATTAGTTTAATGCCTTCAGTAAAGGTAAAAGAGAACGAGCCCTTTGACGTTGCTTTACGCCGATTCAAGCGTTCGTGCGAAAAAGCCGGTCTTCTGGCCGAAGTTCGCAAGCGCGAGCACTACGAAAAGCCGACCACGGTTCGCAAGCGTGCCGCTGCTGCAGCTGTGAAGCGTCACCTAAAGAAAATGTCTCGGGAAAACCGCAAGCGTCAGCGTTTGTACTAAAACCCTACCGACTAGCGAGATGACGGATTCCGAAAATTTAGTCGCCCGAATCAAGGCCTCAATGAAAGAGGCCATGAAGGCACGAGCAAAAGAGCGTCTCGCCACCATCCGGCTAATTCAGGCCGAATTCAAACGCGTTGAAGTTGACGAGCGAATCGAAATCGACGACGCGAGAGCGCTTGCGATCATGGACAAGATGGTCAAGCAGCGTCGGGATTCCATTAGCCAGTTTGAGAGCGCAGGCCGTGACGAATTAGCCGCTATTGAGCGAGCCGAAATCAGCGTCATTCAAGAATTCCTCCCACAGCAGCTCAGCGAAGATGAAATCCTCGCTATCATCGACGATGCGCTTAGCGGTATCGATGCAACGGGCATGGCTGCCATGGGGCCGCTGATGGGTCTCATCAAGCCCAAATTGCAGGGTCGCGCCGACATGGGTGCCGTATCCAAGTTAGTTAAGGCTAAACTGACGGCTTAATCACCGGCTAAGGTCATCCAACATGGCCCGACTTCCACAGGCATTTATCGACCAAGTCCTTGACCGGACCGATATCGTTGATGTGGTTGATCGCCGGGTAAAACTAAAAAAGGCGGGTAAGAACTACTCAGCTTGCTGCCCATTCCATCAGGAAAAAACCCCTTCCTTTTCTGTTAATCCCGAAAAGCAGTTCTACTACTGCTTTGGCTGCGGTGCAGGCGGCAACGCGTTGGGCTTTGTAATGGATTACGAGCGGATGGAGTTTCGCGAGGCCATTGAGTCCCTCGCACAAGCGGCCGGCATGGAACTGCCAGTAGAAGAAGCCGACGCTACTACTCAGATAGATCATCAAAAACCCCTTTATGAGTCCATGGATAAAGCGACGCGATTGTATGAGTCGCTTCTGCGGAAGCATCCCACTCGGGGGCGTGTTGTCGACTACCTGAAACAACGCGGTTTGTCAGGTGAGATAGCCCGAGACTTTCGACTGGGTTTTGCGCCTGAAGGGTGGGATAACCTCATGACCACCCTGTCGTCGGAAGAAGATATTGAGCATGCACTAACGGCAGGGCTCTTAATTGAAAATGACTCGGGGCGAAAATACGATCGTTTCAGAGATCGCGTTATTTTCCCGATCGTAAATCAACGCGGTAAGGTCATTGCCATGGGCGGCCGAGTACTGGGAGATGGAAAACCCAAGTACCTCAATTCGCCAGAGACGCCGCTGTTTTCAAAGTCGCATGAGCTTTACGGTCTCCACCATATCCGCAAATTTGCGAAGAACGTCTCGCGCATTGTTGTCGTGGAAGGCTATATGGATGTTATTGCGCTAGCGCAATTTGGCATCCATTACGCGGTAGCGACATTGGGAACGTCAGTGGGCAAGCCCCATTTAGAAATGCTTTTCCGGCGCGTAGACCAGGTCGTATTCTGCTTCGACGGTGATGAGGCCGGTAGAAAAGCCGCGTTCCGAGGGATGGAAGCCGCCCTACCCATGATGGAAGACGGACGCCAAGTGAAATTCCTTTTCCTCCCAGAGGGCGAGGATCCGGACAGTGTAGTGCGCAACAAAGGCTCCCAGCACCTCGAGCATTTATTCGATAACGCTGATCCTCTGGAGACTTTCCTGTTCGATCAAATGGCACAGGGAATCGATCTCGACACCATGGATGGCAAGGCGCGGCTGTCAAAATTGGTAGCGCCCTACATCAACCTCATTCCTGACGGTGTGTTCAAAACACTCTTATTCAAAGCGCTCGCGACTCGCACGGATATGGATGTCGACAGCTTGCGGCGATTGAGAGAAATCGAGAAGCCTACGAGAGCAGACTATGACTCCGCTCCCGAAGCAGAGCCCGGCGAGATACAAAGCGAAGCTGACGCGCCCTTTGATTATCCTGGGGGATATGAGTCGCTTCCCGACAGTGAAGGTCACTATGGGGCCCCGGCGCAGATGGAGCCTCATAGTGCTGTCCTCTTGCGGGCGCTGGGCTTGCTGGTACTCAAGCCATCCTCAGCAAACGCGGTAACCGATGAACTGCTTCCCGAGCAAGGCGGGATACTCAGCAACTTGCTTCGTGATGTTGTAAGACAGGTGCGTGAAACCCCTGAACTCAGCACAGCCGCCCTACTCGGCTACTGGATGGGCACCGATGAAGGCGAACTACTGAGTGAGGCCGCTGCGAAAGAGGTCATCGATGATGAACAGCACATTAGCGAACACCTGATGGCGATCCTAAATAAGCTTTCGAGAGATCGGCATGTCACTCTTTTGCGTAAACGCGCTGAAACATTGAAATCTGTGGCCTACACTGATTTAAGCAACGAGCAAAAGCGCGAGCTCGTAGCATTGACGACTGAGATAAGACAACTCTCTGGACGAAACTAACGCGCTGATCGTTCAGGGCGCGGAAATACTGATAAAAATTGAATAAAACGTTCAAAGTCCAAGTTTTGACATGGCTTATTGCACCTGCGACCGCTATTATTGCGGGCTTATTTTTTTTCGACCCCTTTTTCTCCGGACCGATACATGTCTGATTCGCTACAACAACAATCTCGCCTGAAGCAACTGATTGCAAAAGGCAAAGAGCAAGGCTACCTAACTTACGCCGAGGTTAATGATCACCTTCCTCAAGATATTTCGGAGCCGGACCAGGTCGAAGACATCATTCAGATGATCAATGACATGGGTATTCAGGTGTTCGAACAGGCGCCTGATGCCGATGAACTGTTGTTAACCGAGGGCGATCGCTCCGCTGACGAAATTGCGGCTGCTGAGGCTGCCGCGGCACTGGCGGCCGTTGAGAACGAAGCGGGAAGAACGACCGATCCTGTGCGCATGTACATGCGAGAAATGGGCACAGTTGAGCTTCTAACGCGTGAAGGCGAAATCGTGATTGCCAAGCGTATCGAGGAAGGCATTCGGGAATTAATGGCTGCCCTGGCCTTCTACCCGGGCATTGCACGCAAGCTTTGCGATGAGTACGACCTAGTAGCCAAAGAAGAACGTAAACTCGCCGACATTCTTGTGGGCTACCTAGACCCTGCTGATCATGTGCCGTCAGCGCAAGAAATTGCGGAGCAGAACGCGAACAACAGCAGTGACGATTCTGAAGAAACAGCGGACACGGGGCCCGATCCTGTCGAAGCGAAAAAGCGTTTCACGGCATTGAAGCGTCAGTGCACGAAGACAGAAAAGACGCTGGACGAAAAAGACTTCGACAGTAAAGAAGCTCAGAAAGAAATGACCAAGCTGGGTGAACTCTTTAAGTTCTTCAAGCTGACGCCGCGCGTATTTGATCCGCTAGTTGAAACACCCAGAGCAGTACTGGCCGTCGTTCGAGAGTCAGAGCGAGAACTCATGCGAATTGTGGTGCGCGAGTGCCGCATGGATCGGAAAGATTTCATCAAGAGCTTTCAGGGATCAGAAAGCAACCTCGAGTGGATCGACGGTGCGACGAAAAAGGCAGACGTCGCCGAGCGCTTGGCCAATTATCAAGAAGACATTGTCCGACTCCAAAAGCGCATTGGCATCATTGAGGACGAAGTAGGCCTATCCACACTTGAGATCAAAGAGATTAACCGTCGCATGAGCATGGGCGAGGCGCGTGCGCGGCGGGCCAAGAAGGAGATGGTAGAAGCCAACCTTCGACTGGTTATTTCTATTGCAAAGAAATACACCAACCGCGGCCTCCAGTTCTTGGACCTCATCCAAGAGGGCAACATTGGCCTAATGAAGGCGGTTGATAAGTTTGAATATCGACGCGGCTACAAATTCTCTACCTACGCGACGTGGTGGATTCGTCAGGCGATCACACGATCGATTGCCGACCAGGCGCGCACGATTCGGATTCCTGTGCACATGATCGAAACGATCAACAAGCTCAATCGAATCTCTCGTCAGATGCTGCAAGAGATGGGACGTGAGCCTACGCCTGAAGAGCTGGGTGAGCGCATGGACATGCCGGAGGACAAAGTACGTAAGGTCCTGAAAATCGCTAAAGAGCCTATCTCGATGGAGACGCCCATTGGCGATGATGAAGATTCGCATCTTGGCGATTTCATTGAGGACGTCACGATCGCAAGTCCCGTTGATGCCGCCACTGACGAAGGCTTGACCGAAGCGACTCGTGAAGTCCTGGGCGGTTTGACTGCGCGTGAGGCCAAAGTACTCCGTATGCGTTTCGGCATCGACATGAATACAGACCACACCCTTGAAGAAGTCGGTAAGCAGTTTGACGTGACTCGTGAGCGTATTCGTCAGATCGAAGCCAAGGCGCTACGAAAACTTCGTCACCCGACTCGGTCGGATTACCTGAGAAGCTTCCTCGACGACTGAGTCGGTTGAACCACGCGTTTTTCTGAAACGCTATTGATACAGCCGAATCCCGTAGGCGCGCCTCAACTCGTCCAGTGGCGTGTTCATCATGTCCTCGGTGACATCTGAATGCGGCCACTTGGCCGACATACTTCGCACACGACGAACCCAGATCCAGAAAAACAACGGCAGGTAATACGTCAGCAAAAGCGTGTAGGCCTTCACTCGTCCGCCCATTAACTGAATACCTTCCTCGTTGAGCATCTGCACGTCTGGATCCATTGCGTAGGCCCTAAGCTCGTCTCCATTGATCGTCGTGCCAAAAAGAATCCATGGCTTCAAAAGGATCTCTCCCTGAAGCGATGTATCACACCCAAACAGGACATGAGTAAGATCGTGATCGATGAACGTCTTGCCTTTGCGTCGCGAGACCACGGCCACTTCTGGCGCATGCCGATACAACTCCTCAAGGCCATCGCGCAGGGTTAAACAACAATCTTGTTGCATGAACTGCATACCGCCCCCCAACTTTTTTCTTTAATCCTAGCGTGTTTGATTACGCTCTGCATCCTCACAAAGTCCGCACCCTCGGAAAGCGTTCGTAAGGTGCGATTGAGGTGGCATTGCAGCGGCAGATACATGGCTGACGAAACGGCTGACGAATTAGAAGCGACCCATCAATCAACTCAGTCATGGGTGCGCGTTTTCGATGGAGCGCTTTTTTCTACGGAGAGCTTTTTTATAGAAAGCTTTTTCTAAAGAGAGCACCGTTTATACTTACAAACTGACTCCGAGGTACAAGAAGCTGGCAAATGACATTAAGCCAAAAGCTCGCCACACTACTCCTAGCTATCAGCGCGTTATCTGCGCCTTCGTTAGCCGATGATGCATACCAGACGCATTGCGCTTCGTGCCATGACGCTACGGGCGCGGGCAACCCGTCATTAGGCGCGCCAAACTTAACGCTCTTTTCCAGTGCGTACCTACAGCGTCAGTTGAGGGGCTTTCGGGAGGGATGGCGAGATACAACTGCCCCCTACACTCAGACCATGAGCTCAGCAGTCGGTGCTTTGGATGCTGACGTCATCGCTGAGGCAGTCCTCGCGATTAATCGCCTCCCTGATTCGCGAAAAATTTCGGTGGCAAAACCTGCAGCAGGAAACGCGGATCGCGGTGCGGACTTGTACACCGCCTACTGTGGCGCCTGTCATGGAACAACCGCAGGTGGCAATGACGCATTGGGTGCGCCCAGTTTACTGGGGCTCAATGGGCGCTACTTGGCACGTCAGTACGGTCATTTTAGTGATGGCCGGCGTGGCTTCCATGCCGATGATCGCTATGGGAAGCAGATGACCCGTCTGTCGCGCTCACTCAAAGACCCGTCCCTCATCGATGATGTCAGTGCTTATGTGGCGCAGCTGTCTCAGTAGATTTTCGCTGAATGGCCCGAGAGCGCTCGGGCTCTGCACTTTTTTTCTCTGGCTGCCACAGTCACTAACGGCAGACGAACTTCACCATGCATTTGAACTCGCCACTCACTGCCCGCCCGGTTTCAAACTCACCGAAGAGCGCCGCTGCGAACTCAATAGCTTGTACGATAATTATCATTCGCCGCACGATAGTGGTGTGGGCGGGCCTCGAGCAGGTCTACCCGAAATTCGCGATGGTTTCTCACCACAGGTCATTGATCTCGGCCGTTATCTTTTCTTCGACCCCATACTGTCGGCAGATAAGAGCATTGCCTGCTCGAGCTGCCATGACCCCGATTATGGCTTCGCCGACGGACTTGGACGGGCAAGTGGAATTAACAAGACTGTGCTCGACCGCTCGGCGCCCAGTTTGTGGAACATTGGCTTTTTCGACACCCTGCTTTGGGATGGCAGTAAATCCTCGCTTGAAGAGCAATTGATTGGTCCACTCTATTCTGACAAGGAAATGGGTAATCGACCTGACCAGCTGATTGCTGACCTGCGATCTAACGCAATCTACCAAAATCTATTCACGGTCGCTTTTGGCCCGGGCGAAATACAACTCGATCAGGTCTACACGGCCATAACCGCATTTGAATCGTCGCTCGTATCGCTCAACAGCCGATACGATTTTTACGCGCACGGCCTTCAAACAGCGCTATCACCCAGTGAACTCGAAGGGCTCAACGTGTTCCGATCATTCGTTTCTCGCTGTGGTGAATGCCATACACCGCCGCTGTTTAGTAATCAGGAGATCGCCATCATCGGCGTGCCTGAACCTGAGGGGCGACCCTTTGATCCGGGTGCTGGAGCAACCTCTGGCATTCCCAGTCAGCGCGGAGGGTTCAGGGTTCCGAGCTTACGTAACATTGCAAAAACAGCACCCTATATGCATCAAGGCAATTTCGAGTCACTCAGAGATACCGTTACCTTTTATAACGGCGGGCGTGGCCATGCGGTCCCTGAGGACGAGAATTTATTGATTCACTGGCATATTTGGGAGCCAGACTTACGCGAGGAAGAACTCGACAGGCTGGTCGATTTCCTACACGCTCTAACGGATGAGGGCTTTATGCCCGAAATACCTAGGCGTCTACCCTCTGGGTTAACTCCGGGCCGCGCAATGAACAGGAATAACCTGACATCGAGGTAAAAATAATGATTAGAAAAACCATTTTTAGGGGGCTGTGGCTTTGCAGCATGGCATTAAGCAGCCTGGCGATCGGTGCGGTTCACGAAGTGAAAGACGGCCAATCTATCCAGGCGGCCGTGACCAAGGCAAAGGCCGGTGACATAATCAAAGTTTTCCCCGGCACTTACCACGAGACTATCTATGTCGATAAAGATGACATTTCGCTCATCGGCATCGTGGAAAACGGCGAGTGGGCTCACCTCGATGGTGAAAAAATATTGAACGATGCCATTTTGTATTCGGGGAATGGCTTCAGTGTCGAGTGGTTCAAGATCACCAAGTACAAAGGCAATGCGATCATGGGCCAGTCGGGTAACAACTTCTCGATTCGCAATAACTGGGTCATCGATACCGGTCTGTATGGCATCTTTCCAGAATTCGGTCACAACGGGCTCATCGAAAACAATATTCTGAGCGGGATCGAGGATGCTGCCATCTACGTTGGCATGTCTGATTACATCGACGTTCGAAATAATCAGGTATTCGATAACGTTGCGGGCATCGAAGTGGAAAACAGCCGGCACGTGTTGGTCGAAGGCAACGTCGCACGAAACAATACCGGCGGCATCTTGGTATTTATTACGCCGGGGCTACCCATCAAGTCGTCTTACGACGCCATTGTCCGACGTAACTTCGTCACCAATAACAACACACCCAACTTCGCCATCCCCGGTTCGCTAGTGGCAGGTATCCCATCGGGAACGGGCATTTTGGTGATGTCTGGCGATAAAGTCGTTATCGAAGACAACATCATCACTGGCAATAACACTGGCGGGATTATCGTAACGAGCGGCGACTTTGTGACAGAGGTGGCCAGCGACAAGGATTCAGACCCCCACTCCGATCAGGTCGAAATACGCAACAACGTCATGTTCGATAACGGGAACGACCCTGATGGTGAAATGAAACTACTGATGCTGAGCAAGTTCAGCACCAAAGGCCCTGACATTCTCGCTTACCAAAGTGCCACCGAGAAGGAACGTGGTAGTTGCATTTCTCGGCGTGAGGCCTACCGATCTTATGGACTCGAGGAGTGGGCGGACTGCGATGCGCCGACTGTGCGAGCAGCCGATGCGGTTGCCTCTGCCTCTGATATTGGCACCACACGACAGCTCACCACAAAAATGCTGGAAGCACCGGCTGATCCTAGAATCATCACCGCCGATGCCGGCGGCGCCGAAGTGATATACAACGGGATTTGCGCCGGCTGCCATGCCTATAACGTGCGACTAATCGGACCACCCGCCCTTGTGATTCAAGCGCAGTACGGTGACGACGCACAGGCGATCGCCAACTATGTAGCCGAGCCTGTGCGCCGACGGCCCGACTTCCCGAACATGCCGCCTCAAGGGCATATCTCGGAAGAGATGAGGTTACTGGTGGCCGAGTACATGCTAGGGCTGGACGGGTGAATTTAATCGCGGTGCAAGACGAGGCACCGCACCGAAAACTATGCACCGATTGTGGCGTCAGTCGGACGGATGATCCCGGTCGCTGCGGATACACCTGCCAGTTCATAAATCCCGACTACCCACGATTAGAGCAGAGGGCCCATGGCCGTCTGCGTGGTACCGAGGGCGACATTGAGCCCTTTTTTGGTGTCATCAAGGAGATGCATCAAGCAGCCCTGAAGCCTGCGCGCCAGGGTGCGCAGTGGACCGGCATAACAACACGCCTTGGAGAAGCACTGTTGGCCTCGGGTGAGGTAACCGCGGTTCTTTGCGTTGGCCCCGATCCAGAAGACAAATGGCGCCCCGTACCTCGACTCATTACTGCCGCGGAGGACATGGCGACGTGCCGAGGCATGCGGATGGGCTATGCACCGCTTTTGGAACTGTTGGAACCAGCGATTGCAGCGGGTCACAAACGGCTCGCGGTCATTGGCATACCCTGCCAGATTTATGCGCTTCGAGCCCTTGAACCGGAGCTAGCCCTCGAGCACTTGGTGGTCATTGGTACGCCTTGCTCCGATAACACCACGACAGAGAATTTTCACGAATTTCTCTCGCTGCTTGATGATGATCCCGAGCAGATTAACTACCTCGAATTTATGCCCGACTTTCACGTGGAACTCCGGTATGAAACCGGCTCAAAGCGACGCATACCGTTCCTGCAACTTCCTATTGCCGACTTGCGCGATGACTTCTTCCCTTTAACCTGCCGTACCTGCGTCGATTACGTGAACACGCTGTCAGACATTACTGTGGGCTACATGGGCGGACGCGGCGAGCAGTGGCTACTCGTCCGAAATCAGCGAGGGAAGGCAGTGCTGGAGCATATCCAGCCAGAGTTATCCCTGACGTCACCGACATCGTCTGGAAAACGGTACTCGGCCGTCAAAGGCTTCATAGAGAATACGCGAAGAGCGACAGGCGGCTTGCCTCTGCGAAAGATGCCGCAGTGGCTGCGGCCCATTGTGGGGAAAATCATGCCGCTCACCGGCCCGAAAGGTCTTGAATTTGCGAGGACCCGACTTGAGATGAAGGCCGCGGAATCAATCCTACATTTGCGACGTGCAGCGCCGAAGCGCTTGCGCACCATGATCCCTGAGCACGTTTGGAAACTTGCCGAGCCCTACGGCATTAACGCTCAAGAAGACGAACGCTGATCCATCCCTCCCACGACCCTGTAACAACAGCTCCTACCTGTTCAGGAGTCCATCGTGGAAGGACACACAGTTGCCTACTCTCAGAGCACCATTATCGAACTGATGGTGCCCAGCTACGCCAACTTTGGCGGCAAGGTCCACGGTGGCACACTGATGTCCTTAATGGACAAAGTAGCTTACGTCTGTGCCAGTAAGCATGCGGGCAACTATTGCGTGACCGTATCGGTGGATAATGTGGAATTCCTTCAGCCTGTCGAGGTTGGAGAGGTCATCAAGCTCATGGGATCCGTCAACTATGTAGGCCGCAAGTCGCTCGTGGTAGGTATCAAAGTGGTGGCGGAAAACCTGCAAGCAGGAATCAGTAAGCACACTAATACCTGCTACTTCACCATGGTTGCCAAAAGCGCCGATGGCAATACGGCTGAGGTGCCACCCCTGATTTTAAAATCTCACGATGACGTGCGCCGGTTCTTAAGTGCATTGCAACGCAAGCGCCTCCGGATGCAGGACAACGAGTTTATGGACAAATACCGGCAAGACTTCGTTTATGATACGGCGTCAGCGGAGCTGTTATATGACCAGCGCTGCCACGTACTGCTTGACGCAGAAAAATAAATAAACTCGGAGTAAGCCCATGCTTAACCAGCCTCTAAACCTGCCCTGTGGCGCGGTGGTACCTAATCGTATGTGCAAAGCCGCCATGACGGAGGGTCTGGCGCATCCCAATGGGACCGCATCAGCAGAATTAGAGCGGCTCTACGGTATTTGGAGTGATGGCGGCTCTGGCATCCTGCTCTCAGGCAATATTCAGGTCGATGGCGATCACCTCGAGCGACCAGGGAATGTGATTGTCGACAGCGCACTATCTGATGATGCGTTCGCGGCACTGCAGAGAATGGCAGCCGCAGGCACACGTAACGGCAATCACTTGTGGGCTCAAATAAGCCATGCTGGCAGGCAAACACAGAAAATCGTCAATCCGGCACCCAAGGCCCCCTCTGCTGTTCGATTGCGTTTGCCGCAGAGTCAGTTTGGAGAGCCCGTCGCGCTGACCACGGAAGAGATCCAATCGATTGTTGAGCGCTTCGTAGGTTGCGCGGTTACTTGCAAAGAAGCGGGCTTTACCGGTGTGCAGTTTCACTCGGCACACGGCTACCTGCTCTCTCAGTTCTTGAGCCCGCTAACAAATCAGCGTGAAGATGAGTGGGGCGGCACATTGGAAAATCGCGCTCGAGCGCTCATTGCCATCGTCACTCAAGCACGCGAGGCACTCGGGACCAACTTCCCCATATCAGTAAAACTTAATAGTGCAGACTTCCAGAAAGGCGGTTTTGATTTTGATGACTCCTTGACGGTAGCCAAGTGGCTAGCGGATGCGGGCGTTGACTTACTGGAAATTTCCGGTGGTACCTACGAGCAGCCACGATTGCTCAATCTGGATGGTGTCGAGCCGATCGAAGAGCAGTCACTTGCCAGAAGCACACTGGCACGAGAGGCCTATTTTGTTGATTTTGCGAAGGCGATGCGTGAAAAGCTCTCTATACCCATCATGGTGACAGGTGGTCTTCGTCGCAAAGAAGTCATGAATCACGTGTTAGAGACAGGCGGTGCCGACATGATTGGCTTGGGCCGCCCTCTGTGTGTCGATGCGGACGGCCCGAACCGATTGTTGAACGGAGAAGACGAGCTCGCTCGCTACGAAGACAATCTCTCCTTACTTCCCAGCTGGCTCATGTGGCTGACGAGGTTCAATGCAGTACGGACCATCAATTCGTTTGCGACGCAGTTTTGGTTCTACGAGCAGATAGCCAGTATCGGTCGAACGGGCGCTACCGACCCGACGCTCACTGTTTTCTCCGCAACGATGGCACAGCAAAAAGCCGCTTCAGCCTGGATGACGGCTAGAAAGGGTAGATAGGAAAGTTCGATAGAGAGAATAGCTGCCCTTAATAAAGCTGAAGCGGGAGGGTAGAGGCTTCAGCGCGCTGCTTTCAGATCAGCCTCTGAGGGCCATGAATCCTCTTCGCCGACCTTAATCAATTGGTCGTTCAGAAAGAAGAACCAGGTAACGACCCGCTCGGTACCAGTGAAGTCGTTACGCCGGTCCGCTCCTGTTGCAGCAAAAGAGTAGTACGCGTAGGCCACCTCATAGGCGATCAATGTTTCGAAGTCGCCTTTATTGGCTCCTCGGGAAATACGCTGCAGAAATAGGCTTTGAAACTGATCAAATGACATGCCTAAGGTAACTTGCTTTATCTGTCGCTCGTACACCTCGCGATCAAGTTCAAACTCGTTGACCGCACACGACGATGCGAGGCCCAAGCTGACGATGACAAATACAAAAAGACCTTTCCCGAACCGTTTCATTATTACCTGCTTTAAGGTTGCTCAAAGACATTGCGGCGAACGCTATCACCTTGTGGCATCGATACGAAAGGGAAATTGAGGGAAAGTGCATTGCAAGTGACGTCCGCCCCCCACTTTTAAAGTTTGCGCCGTGGTACACTCGCCGCCCGCAAATCACTTGCGTTTTCAGGGCCCATAGCTCAGTTGGTTAGAGCAGTCGACTCATAATCGATTGGTCGTAGGTTCAAGTCCTACTGGGCCCACCACTTCACTCCGTTAGTGATAGCGGACATCCAGTAACCCCTGATCGCTCTCGTCCATTCATATTCTTCGCGATCCACCAACATAAGTTGGCGCCAGCCCTCTCGAGACGCTTGAGTATGCGGCCGGTGTACCGTAATGCCCTCGCCCTCGAATTTGTGTCAGTATGCTAGTCAATAATAGGTATTTAAGACTGATCTGAAGAGACATTCAGCAACGATGAACAACACGATTAACATGAGCACTTTTCGCTGGTTAAAGCGCCACACGGCATCCATAACGGCGATAGGCGTCACATCCTTCATGATGATCTCTAACGGCCCAGCCTTGGCATCGGAATCCGGAAACATCGAGAGCGTGATGAGCGCCGAGGAACGCCTGAAGTCGGGCGTGGACACGCTTACCGCCGAGCAACGGGAGTTCCTTAATAACTGGTTACAGGAGAACTACGGCCGCCGCACTGAAAGTGTTGTCACCAGAACTACAACGGATAAGCAGAGTGAATCGACAGAACAGCCAGCGAAATTGAAGGCACCGCCCGAGGCCATCGAGGCCGAGGTCGATCGTCGCGTGGCCGCGAAACTTGCAGACAAACGCGAGAGCGAAAAAGCAAAACAGTCTGATTCCGCCTTTGAGGCAAGGTTGAGTGGCGACTTCACGGGGTGGACCGGCAAAACCATTTTCAAGCTGGACAACGGGCAGGTTTGGCGACAGCGATCATCAGCGAATTATCGCCACCGTGGTAGCGATAGGCGTGTCACATTCAAAAAGAACTGGATGGGTGGCTGGGAGATGACTGTGGTGTCCAGTGGCAAAACTGTTCTTGTCAGAGAGGTTCAATAGTCGCACACCCACAGCGGCGCCCAGTGAAACAGGCAACCCCTACTTATGCGGCACTATGTCAAAGGCAACTGTAATTCTTGACTGTGATGACTCGAATGGAACTGTGCCGTGCCACATATAGGAAGGAAATAGCACCAGCTTCCCAACCTCTGGCTTCACTGTGCGAACTGAGGGGAGATTGAGTCCCAACTTATCTTCAGGCGCGCCAAACTGAATGTAGCCAGCATCGTCAGTAGCACCTGCAACCTCATCTGGAACCGCAATATAAAGTGCAGAGCTAATCCAGCCTTTGGGATGCACGTGGTTCGTGTGATAACCCTGAGCCCTCAGTCGCACGGACCAAGCGCCGGAAAAAAGAACATCACTGGCAGATGTTCCCTGCACATTACGGCCCCAGAAAGGATGTCGTGGATCATTGGGAAAACGACTGATCGCATCGACAACGGCCAGTCGTATTTGTTGCTCCAAACTTTTCACCAGCGGCTCTGCGATGCGAAATAAAAAGCCGTTAGTTTGTGTGCCACCACGGACACTTTGATCGATGGGATGCGCTTGCGTGTGGTGCAGCGTTTCCAGTACCTCAGCAACCTCGCCAAAATAGGAAGCAGCGCTACTGTAGCCACTCGGTACCGGCACCTGTACGTCAAAGACCATGCGATCGTAATCGACAAGTGTCGGTTCTCGCGGGTCATTCATCATGCGTAGTGCAGAGCAGCGAAACGCGAGCGCCAATTGGTCTTGCGGATCAATTTTCAGAGCGTCTACCAATAGCGATTCGGCCCGATCGGGCTCATTGGCTTTCAAAAGCTGCACCGCGAAATCAAATTTGATACCAGTCTCAGTGGGGTATAGGTCAAGGAGGCGTTCAAAGGAAGACACCATGCCATCTCGCCTACCCTCATCGCCCAGCCCAATTGCCTCGAGGCTCTGCAGGCCCGGAGTCGATGGGCATCCAGAAGCCAACGCTTCGGCCAACAACGCACGCTGATCGCCTTTGCGATCGAGATACTTCAAAAAGCCAATCGCTGTCTCCCAAAGTGATGGATTTGTCCGATGCTTCCGCGCCGCTATAATCAAATCCTCGACGGCGTCGCCAGGCGAGTTGCTCTCAACGTGAAGTCTGGTCACCACTCTATGTAGCTCAAGGTCTGTCGAGTGGCGATCCAATCCGAGGCGTGCGAAGGCCACTGCGTCATGCGACCTGCCGGACTCCAACAGGGACTCCGCGGTATTTCGATAAAGATCAGGTGAATCGAACCCCAAAGTGTGCGCCGTCTGATACGCGATAGCTGCGTCTTTGAAGTTGCCCTGTTCACGACACAACTGGCCTAGGGCGTAATTCAGCATGGCCGAGCCAGGAATCAACCGGATCGCCCGCTCGATCATGCTGACCGCTTCATCCAGTCGCTTTAGGCGCTGGGCGGCACCAGCCGCTAGCTCCCACGCAGATTCATCCTTGGGAGAAATACTGATCAACTTATTGGCGCTGAATAGTGCTTCGTCACACAGGTCCAAGCGCAGCTGTGTCATTGCCAATGCCTTCCATGCGTCAGGCATTTGTGGCGCAAGAGACGCGGCTCGCTGGTGGAGGGGCAGTGCCTCGGCTGGCGCCGCTGTCTCGCGCAGAAAGTTTCCGAAATTCAACAAGAGATCAATGCGATCAGGCGTGACAGTCAACGCTTGGGAAAAAGCGTCTCGCGTAGTCGCCGCGTCACCGATTTGGGCGGCCGCCACGCCGAGCATATATAAGGTATTGGGCTCGCGCGGCGCGTAAGAAAGAACCTCGCGGCAGAGCTTAATTCCTGCATCAAAACGCCCCTGCATTAAATGCGCTTGAATGCTCTGCACATCCTGTCTCAAATCTCGCTTCATATATTCACTGCTTTCCGAGCCAAAATCTGCCGGTCCATCTCATCAACGTATTACCTAAAAGAGGATATCAGTCGTGTCAGCTAGATCGTTAACAATCGCACAGCCCGGGTGAGAAAAAAGCTGACTGA
Source organism: Halieaceae bacterium (assembly GCA_902547755.1). GTDB lineage: Bacteria > Pseudomonadota > Gammaproteobacteria > Pseudomonadales > Halieaceae > Luminiphilus. Next base: position 77,988 of record CACCPA010000002.1, read on the forward strand.
GGTAGGGCTTGAAATCGAGCTAGGCAATACCTTTTTCGGTCGATAAAGTGAATATAGGGGTCTCGTTGCCGCACCAAAAAAAACCGTAGGTTGCGTTAGCGGCAAAAAGTTCCCCGTAAATACGTAAAAAAGTCGCAATAAAACCGAAATTAACCTTTAATAATGCGAGTGCGGGTATCGCGTGGCCATAGATTTTCGCTAAAGTTGTCTCGTGGAGCTGTCTCAGTACCGCGCTTGGTGTTTTATATTCGCACCGCAAGGAGCCCTTGAACTTACATTAACTACGGGAGGTTTCTTATGAAATCTTTTAACAAAAACTACCTCAGTCATGCGGTAGCAGCAGCAGTCGCTTCGACATTGCCAGGTTTTGCGTTCGCGCAGGACGAAGAGGCAGGTATCGAAGAGATTGTAGTAACCGGTTCGCGTTTGACCAAATCAAACGTTACATCTTCAGTACCTCTAGTGCAGATCGGTGCGGAAGAAATCAATAGCCGCGGTGTAGCCCGTGTCGAAGACGTCGTTAACATCCTGCCCAATGTCTTTGTTTCCCAGACTGCAGAGGTTGCTAACGGCGCAAACGGCACCTCAACACTCAACCTTCGCGGCTTAGGTTCGACTCGAACACTCGTACTGATCGACGGAAAGCGACTTCCATTTGGTAGTCCGTTCTCATCTTCAGCCAACGTCGACATGATCCCATCTAGGATGGTGGAGCGTGTCGATATTGTCACTTCGGGTGCTTCTGCGGTATACGGTTCTGACGCGGTAGCAGGTGTTGTTAACTTCATTACCAAGAAAGATTTCGAAGGTTTTGAGTTCGACTACCAGTACAGCACGAACTACAACGAGAATTCTAACGGTTACATGGAGAACCTGCTCGCAGATGCGGACTTCTTCGATCCAGGTGCAACTACAGCTGGTGAAGCAAGCCTCATGTCTGTCTTGATGGGCGTTAACAGCGACGACGGTCGTGGCAACATTACACTCTTCGGTACATATGAAGACATGGAATCCATGATCGGAAAGGATCGTGATACAGGTGCCTGTACTCTGTTCGGTTCTTCTGACCCCTTCTGTGGTGGTTCATCTAACTTCCGTCGCTTCAATGGTACTATCGGTAACGGTGTAGCCGGAACTGTGTTCCAGGAGCTCAACGGCGAACTGGTTCCATTCTCTGGTCGCTCTGACATGTATTACAACTACGGTGCGGTAAACCACTATCAGCGCCCTGTCGAGCGTTGGAACTTGGGTGCAAGTGGTCACTATGAACTTACAGAGTCGGTAGAGGCCTACTTTGACACCACGTACATGAACAACAAGACGGTTGCGCAGATTGCTGAGTCAGCATCTTTTAACAGGCCTTTCTCGACCAACTGCGACAACCCACTGCTATTCGGTGGTAATCCCAACAACAACCCAGACGGTGTGCGGCTGGGTGATATGACGGGTACATTTGACGCCGATGGAAACTTCATCAGTTGCATCGATTGGATAGCTGCTGGCAACGAGTCCGTGGACGTTCAGTTCATCAACTCGCACCGTAATATTGAAGGTGGCCCTCGCCAAAGCACATATGAAAACAGCACATGGCGCGCGATCTTTGGTATGCGTGGTGATATTACCGATGATTTCTCGTTTGATATCTTTGCGCAGTACGCTGCCACTGAGGGGACCCGGATCTCTCAAAATGACCTAAACTTCAACCGCGTCCAACAGGCACTTTACATTGTCGACGATGGGTCAGGTAATCCTGTCTGCCGCGATACTAGCGGTGGCTGTGTGCCATGGGATATCTTTACGCGCGGCGCGGACGGCTCTACAAACGTTACGGATGAAGCAGCCGCGTTTATTATGGGCGTGGGTATAGTGACGGGTGATACTGAGCAGACTGTCTTCGGCGGTACTATCGAAGGTGATCTGACTAACTTTGGCATCAAGAGCCCAATGGCAGATGCGGGTATGACAGGCCTGGTTGGTTTCGAATACCGCGAAGATTTCTTGGGGCGTTTGTCAGATGACATTTCTAAGCAATCGGGCGGCCGTGGTTTGACTGGTACAGGTGGTGCGACACTACCGATCTCTGGTGAAATTGAAGTCGAAGAACTGTTCATGGAAGTGTCTATGCCCCTGGTCACTGGTCAGCCAATGATCCAGGAGCTGGGTCTCAATGCCGGTTACCGGTATTCCGACTACACGACCAACGGTAATGGCGTGTCGAATACATTCGATGCAGATACTTACTTCGCTGGCCTAAGTTGGGCGCCCAATGATGACATTAGATTCCGTGTGAACCAATCGGTTGCGATTCGTGCGCCGAACGTATTTAACCTCTACGTGGGTATCAACACGGGTTTGGTTGAGTTATCGCCTGTTAACGGTGATGGTGACCAGTGCTCTGGTCCTAATCCAGTAGCAACTCAGGCACAGTGTGCGAACACTGGTCTGTCTGCGGCTCAGTACGGAACAGTTGATCCAAGTGCGGCGGGTCAGTTCAACCTGATCACTGGCGGTAACCCTAACCTGGTTGCCGAGCGCGGTGAGACTACAACGTTCGGTGTTGTTATCACGCCTAGCATGATAGAGGACCTATCAATCGCAATCGACTACTTCGATATCGAAGTAACCAACGCGATTGGTAGTGTACCCGCTCAGACTTCATACGATCGTTGTTTAACAACAGGTGATCCTGCGTTCTGTGCGAATATCACTCGTGACACTGCGGGCACGCTTCACTTGTTGAACGAAGCACCTGGCGGTGGCCTCGCGGGTATTAGTACTCAAAACGTCAACGTAGCAACCGACGCCACAGAGGGTATCGACGTTAACATCACATACTCACTCGATATGAGCGATATGGGATCAATTAACTTTGATTACGCGGCAACATTCCTGGATACCAATTACACAATTGCTATCCCTGGTGATGACAAGGTGGAATGTACAGATGCATATGCGGGGCCTTGTGGTTTGCCTGCGCCTGAATATAACCACCGCTTACTTGCGACTTGGGTGAGTCCTTATGACGTAAGAGTTTCTGCGACTTGGCGTCACGTAGGTGAGACAACACTCTACGGTCTGACGGATCCACAAGGTTATCTGGAAGATAAAATGGAAGAGCGTAACTACCTTGACCTAGCTGCAACGTATGATTACAGCGAGAACGTACAGGTTCGTATCGGTGCCAACAACCTGTTGGGTGAAGACGCACCTGTCACAACTTCATCAGGCACAGGTACTGGCAACAACAATACCTACCCTGGTCTATTTGACGTAAGCACCTACTTGTTCGCTGGTGTAACCGTCAAGTTCTAAGTTGCTGACTTGTCAAGCGGTGAACGGGGGGCGAAAGCCCCCCTTTTTTTTGCATAATGGCAACCAGCATCAAACCTACGTGGACACACCCGATGACAACCGGTATTCAATCCTCTACCAATCCGCAGCAACTTCTGGGCGATGCCATTGCGGCACTTCGCGCAACACAACCCGAGAACGCTGTTTTACTGGCTCGGCAGGCGGTAGAGCTCGGCCTTGATGACACTACGGTCTGGGGCGTCATTGCACTCGCCAGTCGTAATATGGGTCACTACGAGGCAGCACACGAGGCGGCAGACCGCGCAATCGCCCATGACGGGCGTAACGCCCGGGCTTTCGTCGTAAAGGGTGATGCCTTTTTCGCACAGAATAACCCCCGAGCGGCGGCCGCGTTTTATCAGCGAGGTCTAACCCTGAGTCCGTTGCACCCTGACATGGTTCAGGAAATCCGAGTTGAATTTCTGCGGGCACAGACCCGATTGCAAGATTTGCAGAAAGCCTTCAGCGAGCACATGATCAAGGAGGTGCAACCGCTGTTGGATGATACCGACCGTTGTACCCCTCGCATGCAAGGCGCTGTCGATTTACTGCTAGGTAAACGGCGTCTTTACTATCCTGAGCCGCGACACATCATGGTGCCCGATTTACCCATTCACGAGTTCTACCCTCGAGATCATTTCCCATGGCTCGAGGAGCTCGAGAGTAAAACGTCTGTCATTCTGGATGAACTCAACGCATTGATTACGCATGGAACGTCGTTTGACCCCTACCTCACCAAAAGCAATGAACGACCTGTCTTTGATACACACGGTATGGCAGGTAATGACGACTGGGGCGCGTTTTACCTCTGGAAGAACGGCGAGGCGATCACTGAGAATCAGACGCTTTGCCCAAAAACAACACAGGCTATGAGCGCGCTACCATTGGTGTTTTCAGGTGAGCGTTGTCCCAATATCCTGTTTTCGCGTCTGAAAGCAGGCGCGACCATCCCGCCTCATAACGGCATGATTAACAGCCGCCTGATTGGGCATCTTCCACTCATCATCCCGGATGATTGTGGCTTTCGCGTGGGCAACCAGATACGCCCTTGGGTCTTAGGCGAGGCATTCTTGTTCGACGACACAATCGAACATGAGGCATGGAACCACTCATCGGAAGATCGTTTCGTTTTGATATTCGAAGTCTGGAAACCCGAACTCAATGAAGCAGAGCAAGCGCTTATTACCCGCATGCTGACTGCAGTGGATAGTTATGGCGCTTAGTGTACTTGCGAGTGTGAGCACCGGCGCGACTGACTGTCACCGTGGCTGCAATAAACTCGGCCAATAATCGCCGTGATACCCCCCACGCAATTTGAATCCTGTGACCACCAGGCTCGGCTTTCTATTTCCGACAACATCTCGAACTTCTCTTATGAAAGCCAGCCTCTTGAGGACCTCCGCGCCGCTGCTGTCGCCATAGTCATCGCGGCGCACCGGGGTAGCCCCACTGTCCTACTCACCCGAAGATCCGACAAGTTGCGAGCCCATAGCGGTCAGTGGGCACTACCAGGTGGTCGACTGGATGCCGGGGAGTCGGCGGAAGACGCGGCCTTACGGGAGCTTGAGGAAGAGATAAACCTGTCACTGACTCACGATGCCGTCATCGGGCGGTTAGATGACTACATTACACGCTCGGGTTACCGCATCACTCCCATCGTTCTGTGGTCGGGCCAAGAATCAGATCAATTAAGGCCCAACCCTGATGAAGTAGCGTCGATTCACACAGTCAGCTTCAAAGAGTTAGCGAACCCTTCGGCCCCACAGTTTGACGAGGTACCGGATAGCGATCGAGCAGTCCTTTCGATGAGATTAAGTGTCGACCAGATCTATGCACCTACGGCGGCATTTCTATACCAGTTCCGTGAGGTCGGTATCCTCGGGAAACACACACGCGTGCTTCACTACGATCAGCCGCGGTTTGCATGGCGTTAGTTCAGCGCTCTAGGTTGATTCAAAAGCACAAGCACTGAACTCGACTCGTCGAATCTCAGACGCCTTTAACGCTCCAGATTCGCCGCTCGGTTCTAGCTACCCAGCACAGCCTCGAGGGCGCTCAAGCAGCGATAGATATTGACGTCATTGCTACTCGAACCCATTAGCCCTATTCGCCATTGCTTACCGGCAAGCTCGCCAAGACCAGCACCCACCTCGAGATCGAACTCATTCAGTAGACGCGACCGCACGGTGGCATCGTCGACACCCTCAGGAATCCTCACCGCATTGAGTTGTGGGAGTCGCCACGCTTCATCCACTGCGAGCTCGAGCCCAAGCTTTGATAGGCCAGCGGCAAGCTTTAAGTGATTCGCTCTGTGCCGCGCAATACTCGCCTCGAGGCCCTCTTCCTCGAGCATAAGTAATGCCTCGTGAATAGCATAGACCGCATTAACAGGGGCTGTGTGGTGGTACGAGCGCTTCGGGCCCTCGCCCCAATAGCCCATGATGAGATTCATATCCAGAAACCAGCTTTGGACCTTTTGAGTTCGCGCACTAATGGCTGAAACAGCGGCATCGCTAAACGTGATAGGCGAGATACCGGGCAACCCTGAGAGACACTTTTGAGTCCCAGAGTAGACGACGTCCGCACCCCACTCGTCAGCTTTTAGCTCGATGCCTACCAGTGACGTCACCGCATCGACAATCACCAACATGCCCGCGTCTTTTGCCAGTCGGCACAGTGTCTCCGCATCGCTTCGAACACCAGTGGATGTCTCGGCATGGACAAAGGCAACGACTTTCGCATCAGGGTGCTCTTTAATCGCGGCTTCCAGCTTCTCGGGATCAACGGGGTCACCCCAGCGATCCATCGCCATGACTGCAGTCGCCCCGCAACGTTCGACGTTTTCCTTCATACGCCGACCGAAGACGCCGTTCTGGCAAACAATGACTTTGTCGCCGCACTCGAGCAAATTGACAAACGCAGCCTCCATACCAGCCGATCCGGGGGCAGACAGCGGAATTGTTAACTCATTGCTAGTTTGGAAGGCATACTGCAAGAGCCTCTTCACATCATCCATAAGACCGACGAACAGGGGATCGAGGTGACCAATGGTGGGGCGCGCAGAAGCGGCAAGCACCCGTGGCGATACGTCCGAGGGACCGGGACCCATAAGTGTGCGAACGGGCGGATGAAAGCTAGATGACATGACGACCTCCAAATTCGGCTCCGCATAATGCCCTAACCCTAATAATGATGCGACTGGTGTACGCCATTATTCATTTTATTTTGATCATTAGTGTGCGGGTCCTACAATCAAGCCATGACGACCATGCCAATACTGTACTCTTTCCGACGCTGCCCCTACGCGATGCGAGCACGTATGGCTATTGTCTATGCCGGTATTGAGGTTGGTTTGCGCGAAGTGGTCCTTAAAGATAAACCCGCAGCGATGCTGGCAGCATCGTCAAAGGGCACCGTGCCTGTTCTCATTGAAACCAATGGGTATGTCATTGACGAAAGCCTCGATGTAATGGCGTGGGCCCTCGACCAGCAGGATTCGGATCACTGGTTGAGCGGTGAGGGTCTGCAGGACCCGCTTATTGATAGCTGTGACAATACTTTTAAGCATTGGCTAGATCGTTATAAATACGCGGTGAGGTTCCCCGAGCAGAGCGAGCAGTGGTACCGAGCGCAAGGTGAGCGCTTTCTTGATCAGCTTGAGCAACTACTCACTAATCATCGGTACTTGAGAGGCGACTCATTGTCCGCGGTAGACGTTGCCGTGATGCCCTTTATCAGACAATTTGCTGCGGTCGACCCTGCCTGGTGGAAAAAAGCGCCCTTCCCAATGACCCGTAAGTGGCTCGACGCTTGGTTAGAGAGTAGGTTGTTTACAAGCGTTATGACCAAATACCCGAAGTGGAACGAGGGAGACGACGACCAACCTTTCCCACACCTTAGCTAGCGAATCTGCGAAGCCTAGTGGTATCTGCACAGAGTTATTGAATTTCTGGCAATCAGTTATTTCTCTCCTAGACTCAAAGCAAGAATCTGATTGGGTTCTCATCCGATAAAGGAGGAAGGTTATGAAGTATCTTGTTTTTGTTGTAACAGCATTACTATCAATTACCGTTCAAGCGCAGGAATACGAAGCTAGGAGCGAATTTTTCTTTTGTTCCCTCAATGAGGGCAAAAAAATGGAGGACGTCGTTGCTCAAAGCGAAGCATATGGGAAATTTTCTACGGATATGGGCACCAAATATGCGCAAGCTATTTTGACTCCCATGCACGCAGGCGACACTGCTGATTACGACTATATTTTATGGGGCACTTGGCCCGATGGCGCAGCGATGTATGAGGAATGGGGCAGCTTCGTCAACGGGTATGGAGGATGGGCTGTAGGAAACTCGGGTACCGCACCAAGCGAAGAAGCAGGAAGCTGTCATCGCTCCATTGCAATGTTTAACACGGCCGTTAGTCATAATCGCATACCACAGGAAAAGCGTGACGAGCGACAGCCGATTCAGTTTACTCAGTGCTCACTCAAGAACGGTGCATCAATGTCACAACTGTATGCCCAAGCCGAGAAAAACAAAGAGAAAATGGATAAGGCCGGCTTTAAAGGCTGGGGTATCCATTACTTCTTCCCGTACCTAGGTTTTGAAGATGTGGAATACGATTTCGTACAAATGAACCATTGGTATTCCTACGAAGCACGGGGCTACATGGCAAATAACTGGGGTGGCTTTTTAGAGGAAAATCCTGACGTGGCATCAGGCATGCAACTCTTGGTGGATTGTTCGAACACCAACTCCTATGTGTCACAACTCGTATTCAACAATCTATAGCGCACTGCGCCCGCAAGTGCTTTCCCAGCCTTGCGGGTGCCTTACACCGTGCAAGAGGGATGCAAGTGAGGTGGGCTAAGCTAAACCCAAGTAGGCCAGAAGAGCAGTTGCACCCATGAGGTAAGCACCTGGTAATTTCAGTAGCTGCCAGTGTCCTGTGAAACCAAGGAAAACAAACAGCAGTGCGCACAGTGCGTTCACTGCAATGATGGGATAGACCATGAGTGCAAGGCTGGCGTCGAGCGAGACGCAGACCAGTACGCCCGCGCTCACGGCAAGCCAGATGGTGAAGACCTGCCACGAAACAACGCTCAATGATTTAGTCAGGCCCTCAAGATCACTACCGTTGATGTGGCCCAGATAAATGCGTCCACCTACGTAGCCGTGAAACACGGCGCCGACCGCAGCGATGAACGCCGCTATATTGAGATACCAGAACGCCACCCGTAACCACCCAGCTTATAGTTTTGCAGCCGACCAGCTGGCCTGATTAATTGCCGCCTTCGCATCCAGTTCAGCCGCCTCAAATGCGCCACCAATCAGCTCAACACTGACACCAGCACTGTCGAGCGAATCATAGAGCTCACGAAGCGGCTCCTGTCCCGCGCAAATAATCACCGTGTCTACATCGAGACTGACCGGCTTATCCGCAATCATCAGATGCAGACCATCGTCATCGATCAACCGGTAATCAACGCCGTTAATCATGTTGACGCCTCGACGGCCAAGCGTGGTCCGATGCGTCCAACCCGTTGTTTTACCCAGACCACGGCCGACGGGAGTGGACTTGCGTTGAATCAGGTAAACCTCTCGATCTGCTCGAGCGACTTGTGGCTCTACCCCGGTCACACCACCTCGTGGATGGTTTTCAAAGTCAATGCCCCACTCCCTCGCAAACACGTCGATATCCAGAGCGGCCGAGGGTCCGTCGTGAGTGATGAGGTCGGTCACATCGAAGCCAATACCGCCTGCGCCTAACACTGCGACCTTTTTGCCGATGGGTTTGCGTCCCATGATGGCGTCGACGTAGCCCACCACCATGGGATGGTCGATACCTTTGATACCGGGAACTCTGGGTGTAATGCCCGTAGCAACAACAACGTGATCAAAGTCCTGTCCCTCAAGGTCGGCCGCTGACACTCGCTCACCCAATCTGACATCGACATCGAGCTTATCCAGCATCTTGCCGTAGTAGCGGAGCGTCTCATGAAACTCTTCCTTGCCAGGCACGCGCTTAGCCAGATTGAACTGGCCACCAATTTCATCAGCAGCATCGAACAGAGTGACTTTGTGGCCACGCTCTGCAGCTACGGTCGAGTACGCCAAGCCAGCAGGCCCTGCACCAATCACAGCCACCGATTTTGGCGAGGTTGTGGGTTCGTAGCTCAACATCGTCTCGTAACAGGCCCGCGGGTTCACAAGGCATGAGGTCGTTTTCATGCTGAACGTATGGTCGAGACACGCCTGATTACAGGCAATACAGGTATTGATCTCATCTCGACGGCCAGTCGCCGCCTTGTTCATGAACTCGCTGTCAGCCAGCATGGGTCGGGCCATGGATACAAGATCCGCGTCTCCTCTGTCCAATACTTCCTCGGCCACTTCTGGCATGTTAATTCGGTTAGAGGTGATGACAGGGATGCTGACTTCTTTTCGGACTCTCGCAGTGACGCGTGTAAAGGCAGCCCGGGGCACCATCGTGGCAATGGTTGGAACATTCGCCTCGTGCCAAACAAAGTGCGTTGAAATGATGCTTGCGCCAGCCTTCTCAAGCTCCTTCGCTAGGAGCGCAATCTCGTCCCAGCTCATACCACCCTGAAGCATGTCCATCGCGGCAATACGAAAGATAACAATAAAGTCATCGCCGACAGTCTCGCGGACACGTCTTACTACCTCGAGTGGAAACCGCATACGATTCTCGTAGCTACCACCCCAATCATCGGTTCGCTGATTCGTCTTCTCTACCAGGAAGGTCGAAAGGAGGTATCCCGCCGAACCAATGATTTCAACACCGTCATATCCCGCCTGTTTCGCCAGTCGAGCGCAGTTCGCATGGTCGGCGATTTGCTTTTCAATGCCCTCAGTATCTAGCTCATTCGGCGTTAATTTACTGATTCGAGAACGAATTTTGGAAGGAGCAACAAGGTTCGGGTTATGCGCCAGCGGGCCCATGTGCAGTATCTGCATCACAATTTTTACATAAGGATCGGCGCTGTGAACGGCATCAGTGACCAGTCGGTGTCCGTCAGCCTCGCGGTCAGTGTTGAGCTTAGAGGCGGCAAAGACGGGATTGCCGTTCTCATCATAGACCGCAACACCGCCCTCTTCATTTGGCGAGATACCGCCGGTAATGATCATGCCAATGCCACCGGCCGCGCGCTCAGCATAGAACGCCGCCATGCGTTCGAATCCATCGGGCATTTCTTCTAAGCCCGTGTGCATCGAGCCCATGATTGAGCGGTTTTTAATGGTGGTGAAACCGAGATCTAGCGGTTCAAACAGTCTTGGATAGTCAGCGGTTGTGTCTAGTAGCTCAGCGGTGCTCACGTCAACGTCTCCCTTATTGTGCAATCCCAGGGTAGCAGGATATCCGCGCTTGCATAGTCGCCTGTGACGGGCAAACTAGGACAGAAGAAGAATAAGCGATGCGCCACATGGATGTTCTTAACAGCGACAGCCCCTTAATTGTCTATCTTGACGTCAAAAGCCCCTACGCATTTATTTCTGTCAAACCTACACTAGCATTGGAACAAGAACTGGGTCTCATATTCGATTGGCGCCCTTACACGCTTGATATACCGAGCTATCTCGGTTCCGCACGCAAAGAAAAGGGAGCGGTAGTCGAGTCGAGTGGACGAAGTCCCAAGATATGGAATGCCATTCGGTACGCTTACCGCGACGCTCGGCGTTATGCAGAAATGCAGGGCTACATACTCAAGGGTACCGAGAAAATCTGGGATTCAAGCATCGCCAATATGGGCATTTTGTTCGTCAATCTGTACTTTCGAGATCGCGTGCCCGCCTACTTAGACGCTATCTATCCGCCTTTTTGGCGTCGGGAGCTCGACATCGAAGACATCGATGTCGTGAAGCGCTGCCTCGAAGCTGCAGGTGTCGAATCAGCAGGGTTTGATGACTTCGTGAATGGAGAGGGGAAACAACTGCACGATCACATCCTTGCGCATCGCTTCGATGCCGGGATGTACGGCGTGCCCACCTATGTTTTGGAAGAGGGCGTTTTCTTTGGCCGAGAGCACTTGCCCTATATTCGCTGGGTGCTCACCGGCAAACGAGGCGCAGCACCGGATATCTGCAATGAGGTGGTTTCATGATTACTGCCTACATCGATTTTAAGTCGCTCGATTGCTTCCTAGCCATCAGTCCGATTCTCAAACTTGCAAATGACTTTGGAACGCCAGTGAGCTGGCAACCCTACCGCAGCGAAGAGCGTGCACTTCCCACAGAGGTAGCCAGCGAATCAGTCACCCAAACTCACCATCGTGTTCGAGCAGAATCCGAGCGTCGCTTACAGCAGCACTATGCCCGTTTACGCGGGCTACACATTGATCCTAGCCGCGGGCAAATCGACACCAGCGCCGCATTAGAGTGGCTGGCAAGTCTGGAAGGCGATACCTCGTCGTTTGTCAGCAGACTGTTTACTGCCCATTGGATCGACCACACAGACATCAATGACCCGACTCTCTTAAAAGAGCTCACGGCCCAATGTGGTCTGAGGCGGACGGTGGACGCTGTTGATCTGAGTTCGATCGAGCGTGAAGCCGAGGACAAAGGACTATTTGATGCACCCACATTTTTTATCGAGGGGCAGATGTTTATGGGGCGCGCAAATATCCCTCTAATACAACAGCTACTCGCGGATGGATGCGATCATTAAGCGGGCTTTGGACTACTCGATTACTCAAAAAACGAAGAAATCTGGTCCAGCGGCTTTTTCACCGTCGCAGCTCTAGGCACTTTGGCATCTGGAGCCGCATGGCCTACGACCAACAAGATCATAGGACGCTCGTTACTGGGGCGTCCCAAAATCTTGCTTAAAAACTTCATTGGGTTAGGTGTATGCGTCAGCGTTGCCAGACCCACGTTATGAAGCGCGTTGATCAGAAGCCCGGTTGCAATACCGACAGACTCCGGGACGTAGTAATTCTTTTGCTTCTCACCCGACTCATCAAAACTATACCGCTCCGCAAAGATCGCTATTAGCCATGGCGCCGTCTCTAAGAAGGGTTTTTGAGCATCTGTGCCCAAACCATGTAAGTCATCAAGCCACTGGTCGCCCGCTCGTCCACCGTAAAAGGCCTGCTCCTCTTCCTCTGCGGCAACTCTAATCTGCCGCTTGATGTCAGCGTTACTAACACAGACGAAATGCCAAGGCTGATGATTGGCGCCTGACGGTGCCGAACCGGCAGCCTGAAGGCAGGCTTCTATTACCTCTCGCGGTACGGGCTTAGCAGAAAACTGCCGCACCGATCGGCGACGCGAGATTAGCTCAACATAATCCTGCGCGCGTGCCAGCATCTCCTCTGACTCAGGTGCATGGGAATAACCGAGGGGGATGGGGTCGTAATCGTATTTCATGAACGCATCTACGCCAGATTTAGTGAAGGCATCACTCTAACATCCGGTCGAGACGGATCTCGATTGAAACGACCAAACAGAAACTTGAAGTTTTGTTATCGCCGTACCATGCTGGCAATAGCAATTCGATTTCTGGGAGAATTCATGTCTACAAGCACTGACTGGAGCATCGGCGAGGTCCTTAAAACCGCGACTGAAAAACAAGTTGGCTTCAAATGGAGTTATTTCGCAGCGGTCCTTGTTTACGCTGTAATCTCAATTGTCATCACCCTAGTGCAGGTGGCCGCAGTAGGCAGCGCCGGTGATGATGTAGCAGCCTCATTCGTGGAGCTACTCATTACATTGATCCTCTTCCCCCTGGGTGTAGGGCTTGGGCTTTTAGGCATCAGACGCGCAGCCGGGAAGGAAACCCCCGTAAGCACACTGTGGGAGCCGTACACTCATGCACTCCCATTGATTGTCATGTTCGCGTTGATGGCAGTGCTCATTATTGCCGGCTTCTTCTTGCTTGTTTTGCCCGGCATTTACTTATCGATCGCCTACTCATTTGCACCGTATTTGATTGTTGAGAAGAATATGGGGGTCTGGGAGGCTTTGGAAACATCCCGAAAAGCCATAACCCAGTTTTGGTGGCGGTACTTCGGGCTCATGCTTGTCGCCATGGTGCTCATTATTATCGGATCGATACCGCTGCTAATTGGACTTTTCTGGGTCCTTCCAATCGTTGCAATCGCCACGGGCGAAGTGTTTGCGAAAACCTTCGGAAACCCAGAGACGGAGGCTTTGACCTCGGACCCTGAGTGATCTCACCCGTTTCGGCATAGGCTGAAAAGGCAGAGCCTGGGCACGGGTCTGACTATCAGAGCGCTCAGTTATCCCAAGGATTTTGACTGATAACTGAGCGCAATTTTCTGAATCGCGATCATGTAGGCCGATAACCGAAGATCATCCACCTTCTCGTCCTCATACCACCGCACACGCATGGCCTGAAGCGCGTCGCGCATGGTGTCATCGAGGCCCGACCGAACCAGCTCCAACTCATCAGCGCCCTTTGCGTAATTCGTTCGGAAATTCTCCGTGGGCGTCCACTTATCTGAGCCAACCAAGGTGCTTAATCGCTCTAACTCAGTGAGCATCAGCGCTTGCGTGGCCTCCTGCGCACGGCGCTCCATTCGACCAAAGCGAATATGTGAGAGATTTTTTACCCACTCAAAGTACGAGACGGTGACACCGCCCGCGTTGGCATAGAGATCAGGGATGACAACCACACCTTTTGCACGCAACGTCTCATCAGCCGCCGCAGTGACGGGCCCGTTGGCCGCCTCGATAATCAGCTTTGCTTTGATGCGGGCCGCGTTTTCGGCATGAATAACGCCCTCCAGTGCCGCAGGAATAAGGATGTCACACTCGGACTCCAGCACCGAGTTACCCTCTGCGATAAAAGTTGCACCGGGGAAGCCCTCAACACCGCCCGTGGTGTTAATCCACTCTTTGACCGCAGCGACATTGAGTCCACTATCGTTCGTAAGGGCTCCATCGCGCTCGATAATGGCAATGACCTTCACGCCATCTTCAAGCGATAAGAAGGTTGCCGCATGGAAGCCCACGTTACCCAAGCCCTGGACAATCACGCGCTGTCCATCTAGGCCACCTTCAAGGGAGGCACGTTTGACATCCAGTGGTTCGCGGAAAAACTCTCTTAAAGCAAATTGTATTCCCCTGCCCGTTGCCTCCACTCGGCCGGCAATGCCCGACTTGTAGACAGGCTTACCTGTGACGCAAGCAAGCGCATCCATTTCAGTGGGGTGTAGCCGCTGGTACTCATCTGCAATCCACGCCATCTCTCGCGCTGAGGTGCCCATATCAGGGGCAGGGACATTTTGGCTTGGGTGAATCAGATCTCGTTTAATGAGCTCGTAGGCAAAACGTCGCGTGATCTGCTCTATCTCGTGATCTTCGAAGTCGTCTGGATTTATGCAAAGACCGCCCTTTGACCCACCGAACGGAACATCGACCACGGCGCATTTGTAGGTCATCAAAGCAGCAAGCGCTTCGGCCTCATCCTGATTAACTGCCAGTGAGTAACGAATGCCGCCTTTGACCGGCGTGATGTGATCAGAGTGAACAGAGCGATAGCCTGTAAATACGTGAATCCGCTCACGGAGGCGCACTGGGAACCGGACAGTGTAGGTTGCGTTACAGGTTCGAATTTGTTGAGCCAGACCTGGGGGCAGGTCAAGCAGATTAGTCGCTCGCAAAAATTGCCGATCAACGTTCGCTGTAAAACTCAATTCCTGAGAAGACATCATCAAGCCCCCACTCGATCACAGTCCAGCAAGCTTAGTGCTGTAGCATGGGGAGATCTATAACACCTTAGATCGCATCAACCCGCGCACCCTGAGCCTTCAAGATCGGCTTCATCTGCCGATAGGCCTCCGGCGTTCGCACCAGGGGGATGCGAGGATATAAATGGTGGATGACGTGGTACTGCATACCTGACGACCAGATATTGCCAAAACGCGACTTAAAGCTTTGCGTGTCGTTATATCGGTCCGTACCGCAATCCGGGTAATGCGGCGCCCACGACAAATAAAACTGAACATAGAACACCGCGACCATTCTTGGAAGCCACCACAGTAGCGCTGCCTCTATCGCCAACCCATTGAGTGCCATGCCACACAGGACACCCATGTATACGAGCTGATAAGCCACCGAGTGAAGAATGAGATCTTCACGACCAATGCGCTTCAGACAGCGCACATAGGGATGCTCACCGCCGCGGGGTTTAGGTTGGCGCCATTGTACGCTCGACCAAAAAAAGCCCCCTGTCGTCTCGTAATGTTCGCTGTAATCCGGGTCAAGCTCTGGATTGTTTGGATGCTTGTGGTGCTCCATATGCGTTGCACGCAACACGGAGTAAGGTATGACTAAAGGAATGGGGCTCAGCCAGCCGACGAGCTCGTTAAGCCAACGCTTTGGTTTACCGGGCATCGCAAATATCGAGTGCTGGGCTTCATGA
Source organism: Halieaceae bacterium (assembly GCA_902547755.1). Classification (GTDB taxonomy): domain Bacteria; phylum Pseudomonadota; class Gammaproteobacteria; order Pseudomonadales; family Halieaceae; genus Luminiphilus. Next base: position 93,741 of record CACCPA010000002.1, read on the forward strand.
GATGGCAGGTAGGAAGCGGCGACATTGACAGTCGCAATGATAAAGCCCAGCCAGAGCGGCATCGTACCGTTGAGGCACAGCGCCCAAACCGTAATCCAACACGCTAAGTTACCAAAGGCCCAGATGAGGGATAGGTAAGGGAATTTATCGAGATGCTGTTTCGCAATTTCGCGCTCCATCGCACGAAGCTCGAGCTCTGTCTTCGCCGTTAGATCCATCGTCCCGTCCATGACGCTACGCCTCCCCAGGCACCAAAAATGATGAGTGCCACAGTCCACATATCAACGCCACCAATGGCGTCGACTCCGAACTCTGCCATAACCTGAACCGAGAGTGGAGCCAAAAAAGCCAATCCAAAGAAAAAGGGTAATGCTCCTAAGAACCACTCCAATAACCTCGCGAGCATAATTTTTACTCCTATGGTCTACGCGGCCTAGTTCAAGCCATCGCGGCACGAATCCGCTCGATTGGAATCGAGCGACTCAGCAACTTGTTCGCGGCAAAGGCGCGCTGTGGTAATGCGCCTAAACGAGACGCATGTTCCATCGCACAGTCGACGAGTGCCGCCGAGGGCACCACTTCGTCCAAGAAGCCTGCCGCCATCGCCGATTGTGGAGAGTGGATCTGAGCCGCCACAATGGACTCAAACCGATGCGCCTCAGCAAGTCGATAAACCGCTGGCTCGTAGCCAAACGCCGGTAAGTCCATATCAATGGCCGTTTCGTTTAAGCCGAACTTGTAATCACCTTCGATACCAATGCGCTTATCAGCACACACCAACATTACGGAGCCAAGCGCCAAACAGTGGCCTGTTACTGCACAAACAACGGGATGCGGGAAGGTGAAAATCCGAAATGCCAATTCACCACCTGCTTTGACCATGGCTGCCGCGGCGTCTGCATCTCCATTTGAGATGACCTTCAAATCAAAGCCAGCCGAGAAGCACCCGTCCCGGCCTAACCACATCAGCGACGCCGACTTGGCCTCAACCTCATCGAGCGCCTCATTAAAATCCCGAATCGCGTCGGGGGAGAACACATTTCGCTTACCATCATCGTGCTTAAGAACAGCAACGTGTTCCTGAAAATCCAGTGTGAGTGACATACCTGCTCCTTACCTACTTAGTGTTATTGGTTCTATGTATCAAGCCCCTATATTTAAGCAGAATGTGGGCGGCATGACATTATCGGGGAACATGGATGGCCGAACTTAGTCGAGACTCAATCCGTTCTGTGCACTATGCGCCCGAATGCGAGGCGCTGCGGTCGCTAGGTGCCACCATCGCGTCGTTCGGTGCCAACCGAACATCGATTTCCACAAATGCCTCCCAGCTAGTTGAGTTCAGCAGAGCACGTGCCAGTGAGTCTGGCACGCTTGATGCGTTTTTGCGCGAATTTGGTCTTTCAAACGCTGAGGGAATTGCGCTGATGTGCTTGGCTGAGACGCTTCTAAGGGTTCCTGATGAGCCAACATTGGACGCACTGATCTCGGAAAAAATCCGAGAGGGGAACTGGGGCGCCCACCAGAACGCATCTGATTCCAATCTAGTCAACGCATCCATTTGGGGTCTCATGCTCGCTGGTAAGATTGTTGGACCGGGTGATCTGCTCCAGCAGACACCGGCGAATTGGCTAACAAAATTAACGCACCGTATTGGTGAGCCCACGGTTCGGCTGGCAACACTCCAAGCGATGAAGATTCTTGGTGGACAATTTGTTCTCGGCCGCGACATAGACGCCGCTCTCAAGCGCGCAGGACGAAACGGGGCCCTGTGTAGCTTCGATATGCTGGGCGAAGGCGCGCGAACGCAAAAAGATGCGGATCGCTACTTTGATAATTATCTCGCAGCGATACAAAAGGTGGGGGATGCCAGTACTGCCTCACACCTGTTTGATGGACACAACGTCTCGGTAAAACTATCGGCGCTTCATCCGCGGTTTTGGGAGAGCCATCGCGAGGCGTGCCTTCCAGCGATCAAGGAGAAGGTCTTTACCTTGGCCGTGACGGCGCGCCATTTCAATATTGGTATGAGCTTAGATGCTGAGGAATGCGCTCGACTCGAACTTACGATGGACATATTCGAGTGGCTATGCGAGCAGCCTGAGCTTGAAGACTGGCAAGGGCTAGGATTTGTATTACAGGCGTATCAAAAGCGTGCGCTTGAAGTGGCTGAATGGTTAATCGCGGTCGCGCAATCCAGACCGACGGGAATTATGGTACGATTGGTGAAAGGTGCGTATTGGGACGCCGAAATTAAGATGGCCCAGCAACGAGGGCTAACTGACTACCCGGTGTTTACCCGCAAGGCTCATACCGATGTGGCCTATGAGGCCTGCATGCGCACCCTGATAGCCTGCCCAGATATCTACTGTCAGTTTGCGACGCATAACGCCCTGACAATTGCTCAAATCCGTGAAGCCGCCGGCGAGTGTGGCCGACCCTTTGAATTCCAAAAACTTCACGGCATGGGTGATTTGCTCTATGCGCTCCTTGAGGAGCAAGAACCCAGCCTTAGAATCAGAACCTATGCGCCTGTAGGGCAGCATGAAGACCTGCTCCCCTACCTCGTCAGACGGCTTCTCGAGAATGGGGCCAACAGCTCTTTCGTAAATCGGTTTCTCGACGCTGACCTCCCCGTCAGTGAATTAGTATTAGACCCACTAAGCACTTTGCCTAGCGATGCTACTTCTGGCTTTTCACACATACCCCTGCCCCGGGATGTTTTCCAAGGCAGCGATATTCCCTGGTTGTCGTCAGCAGGGTTTGATCTCGATGAGCGATCAACGGGCATAAGGTTCGAGACAGCCAACTTTCAGATGACCGAGCTGCGCTCCGTTATTAGCCCGCAACAAAGGTGTGAGACGGATATGACTGAGAACTCAACCGAAGACCTTCGTTCCTCAACATCACCGGCAGATTCGAGCGTTGTTGGACAATACTCGGAGGCGACTCAAGCAGATGTCATTGCCGCCATTGAACGCGCACAGAACTCCCTCACCGATTGGTCTTCTCGATGTGTCACCGAGCGTGCTGCCATTCTTGAAAGGGCTGCTGGGCTATTCGAAGCCCGGACCGCTGATTTTACGTCCTTAATTGCCAACGAGGCGGGACGCACTCTAAACGATGGTCTCGATGAAGTTCGAGAGGCGGTCGATTTCTGTCGCTACTATGCTGCACAAGCAACGGCTCTCATACACTCTGAACTCGAGCTACCGAGTGTCACTGGTGAAACCAATCGGCTTTTTTATACGCCCCGCGGTACATGGCTCTGTATTAGTCCCTGGAACTTCCCACTGGCCATTTTCACTGGCCAAATTGTGGCAAATCTCGCTGTGGGTAACACGGTAATAGCAAAGCCTGCGGAGCAAACTCCTCTCGTCGCGCGGTTAGCCTGTAATGTGCTCAAAGAGGCTGGGGTTCCTGAGGGCGTCTTAAATCTCGTCAATGGCGATGGTCCCACTCTTGGGAGCTGGCTACTGCCCGATGAGCGCATTGCCGGCGTCTCTTTTACAGGGAGTCACCCCAGCGCCCGAGTCATTAACAGGCAGCTTGCCTCACGCGACGGACCTATCATTCCCTTCATCGCGGAGACAGGCGGAATCAATTGCATGGTCGTCGACTCCACAGCTTTGCCCGAGCAAGTTGTCGATGACGTTATAACCTCTGCCTTCAGATCCGCAGGCCAACGATGCTCAGCGCTTCGTGTGCTTTTTGTGCAGAGCGACGTAGCTGATGGGATCATCGAGCTGCTCTCAGGCGCAATGAAAGAGCTGAACGTAGGCGACCCTCATAAGCTATCGACCGATGTGGGTCCGGTCATTGATCAGGCTGCCCATGACCGCATTTCGGCCCACCTCACGCATTTAAAGGAGACAGCTACCTTTATCGCAAAAAGTCCATCGCCCGACCCTGAACTGAATGGCTACTTCGTAGAACCGCAAGCGTGGGAGATTGCGAGCTTGTCAGCCTTGCGCGAGGAGGTCTTCGGCCCAATTTTGCACATAGTGAGATACCACTCTGAGGATCTGGATTCGATCATCAAGGACATCCGCAGCTCCAAGTTCGCACTGACAATGGGCATACACAGTCGACTAAAAGGGTTACACGAACGACTAGCGAGAGAGCACTTAGTCGGCAACTTATACATCAACCGAGACACTGTAGGTGCTGTGGTTGGGAGTAATCCTTTCGGGGGTCACGGTCTCTCTGGAACAGGACCCAAGGCTGGCGGCCCAAACTACCTGAGACAGTTAGTTGTCGAGCACACGGTAACCGATAATGTGACCGCCCTCGGTGGCAATACTGAGCTTTTCAACCTCGAATAATCGAACTCGAGTCGCTGTAGTTTGTGGCGTCACAGGGTGTCGCTCCATATGATGGTTGGCACCCAACAATAAAAGTATGTCTGGAGGTCGGAGTGGACTTGTTCAAAGGAAAAACAGTGATCGTCTCAGGAGGTGCTGAGGGCATCGGCTTCGCAGTCGCACAGGCTGTGGGGCGAGAAGGCATGAACGTGGTCATCGCTGATATTTCCACAGATACCTTGGCCACCGCTGAAGCGACTCTGAGCGAGCAGGGCATTCCCGTTTTGGCATTAACGGCGGACGCACGAAGTGAAGCTGATTGGGATAGGGTTGCAGACGCTGCGCTCGGGCGATTCGGCTCTATTCATGCGTTGATGAACAATGCAGGTGTTGGCGGGGGCGGTTCCAGCGGTCCGATCGAGGACCACTCAGCGGAAGACTGGCGCTGGACGATCGACGTCAATTTGATGGGAGTGGTCTTCGGAATGAAATCTGTTGTGCCAGACATCAAAGCCGCGGGCGGTGGTTGGATTGTCAATGTCGCGTCCATGGCGGGTATGAATGGCTTCCCCTACGGTGGCGCCTACAACGCCACCAAACTCGCTGTCGCTGGTTTATCCGAAGGCTGGTCAATGGAGCTCGCCCCGTTTGGCATCCATGTGGCAGCGCTTTGCCCTGGCTTTGTGCGGACAAGAATCTATCTCTCTGACCGAGTCAGACCCTCCGATTACGATGATAGCCATCGAGAGCTTGTGGTTTCAGACGACGACCTTGATCCGGAGGCAATGGCAACAGGCTTATCCAATGAAGTTAAAAACGGAATTGACCCCGATCTACTTGCGGCACGTGTCATCGAGTCATTGCAGGCGAAAGATACCTATATTTTCACACATCCATCGTTTAGAGAGGGCATTCGAGAACGTTATGCGATGATCGATCAATGTTTTGAGAGCGCAGCCAATAGTCCGCTCGTTGGCGATGTTACTTCCTCGGTCTCAAAACCCGATATCTTTAAGTAGCTCTCGTTGTAAGGCTGCCAGCTGCGATTCGAGGGCATCCATGACGGTGTAAAAAGCAGTCTCTATTGCAGCTTCATCGCCCGTTGCGCGAGATGGGTCGGGCATACCCCAATGTGCGCGAGGCGCATCGCTCATCCACAGCGGGCAGGCCTCGTCCGCGGCGCTGTCGCAGACAGTGACCACCAAGTCAAACTCCTGATCGGCAAACTCATCCCACGACTGGCTGCTTAAGCCCTCGGTAGGGAGGCCACGAGCAGCTAGGAACTTAAGTGTAAGAGGGTGAATCTCTCCTGCGGGTTGGCTCCCCGCACTGAACGCGCGAAACACGCCCTCAAACTGAGTGTTCGCGATTACCTCAGCAAGCACGCTTCTACATCGATTGTGAGTACAGATAAACAATAGATTAAACGGTTTTACCACCTACTTACTCCCTTCCTGTCCTAACTTCGTGACCATCAATGAGCCAAACATTTCAGCCTTACCCTGTAGTTTGCCTAAGACCAACTCTGGTCGAGCCAGTGCCCACCTTAAATAGCTTAGTCAGCCGCTTCGAAAAGAGTCGTACCAAGCAAAAACTTATCTTGCTTCGCTTTGTCGCCAACTGCCTCTAGTCGCTTTCGGCCACCTTTGATCTTCTTTCTAGCCATCTTCTGTCTAGCTACTTTTTCAGCTACTTTTCTGTCCTAGGCACCGCTTTTCTTACCCTACCGCCGACACTGCTAACTATCCTTCTGGCTATCCTTCTGGGGCGAATTCTTTTAGGGTAGCCGCCCTTCATGACAGTTATGACGATTGTTTGTCGATGTTGACCCTCCCAACACAGCGCATCCTCACATTTGGCTTCATCGCCTTTGTTCTCATTGGTCTGGAGCAGGGCCTACTGGGCCTGTTCGTTGCTGAACTGGGCATGAAGCTCGCTAGGTCACCTGAGGATTTGGGACTCTTTTTTGCGCTCCATGGTCTTGGCTCTGCTGTCGTAACCGGATCAGCGCTGATTGGATGGATGGAGCGGCGAAATAGCAAACGCATAGCGCTCGCCAGCCTGTCACTGTGTCTCGGTTCTTTCCTTGTCGTGACAGGCGATTACTGGCTTCTAAAACTCATCGCGGCGCCGCTGCTTGGCCTCGGGTTTGGTGGTCTCTCCATGTCATTTAACACACTGTTCGTGACCCATTTTTCACAGAAGAACGCAGGGCTACTCAATGTATTGAATGCTACCTATGGCCTTGGCGCCGTCGCTGCGCCATGGCTCCTTAGCCAGGGGCTTCTGACGGGTAGCGAGCTTTTTGTCGCTATTGCTCTTGCGTCAATGGTTGTCTGCCTCGGCGCCTGTAATATTGACGACCGAATACCCACGCGCTCAGCTATTACATCTGAGAACGAGCAAGTAGCGCCGATCCTGCCGTTATTGCTTACCGCCTTTGCCATTCTTTTCATCGAGGCTGGTCTCACCTATTGGATGCCATCACTACTCAGCGATCCAGCAGGTGACGGTAAAGCGACCGCTGTCTACATGGCGCGGTTCTTTTTCTGGTTTGTCATCGTCAGGCTCACCGCCGCTGCCCTCGCAGTCTGGATTTCGACATTAGGTTTCGCCGTATTCGGACTCGCAGGTATCTTCTGTTCGCTGATCCTTGTATTGGCCGGCACTGTTCCGCTGGCAGATACCAGTTTTACTGGAGCCTTTATGGGTTTGATATTTCCCAATGCTTACGCATGGATGCTCACCAAGGGCGGCGGCGGTACGACCACCGGGGCTAAAATTCTGCTGAGTGCAATCACCGGTGCAACATTGGGCCCATGGCTACTCGGCTGGGTTTTGCCCTACCTGGGCCAAAGTGCCGTGCTATGGCTTTTGAGCTCACTGAGTTTAGCCACCGCTGGTTTGATGCTTATCACCCATTTAAATGTTGAGTACCGGAAGTCTGGCCGAGCGCAATAGATGTCTGAGTCGTCGATACATGGTTAGATAACGCGTCGATCAAATAATCATCATTAAATAATGAATCTGGGAGTTTCAGTACATGGATACATCAACACTTTTTACGCTCGAGGGCAGAACGGCACTCGTCACCGGAGGATCGCGCGGCATTGGTAAAATGATCGCTACTGGTTTTATTGCCCAAGGCGCAAAGGTCTACATTTCATCGCGAAAAGCCGATGTCTGTGATGCTGTTGCCGAAGAGCTCGGTCCAAACTGCATTTCTCTTCCGCAGGACGTAAGCACCGTAGCAGGTTGCCAGATGCTGGCCGACGCGTATTTGCAGCACGAGAAATCGCTCGATATTCTTGTTAACAATGCCGGCGCCGCGTGGGGTGAGCCCTTCGAAACCTTCCCCGAGAGTGGTTGGGATAAGGTGATGGATCTGAACGTTAAGTCACTGTTCTTCCTCACGCAAGCACTCCATGGACCGCTCAAAGCAGCGGCAACAAGAGAGCAGCCAGGTAAGGTCATTAATATCGCGTCTATCGACGGCATTCGGATTAATCCCTGGGAAACCTATAGCTATCAGGCGTCGAAAGCGGCAGTGATTCAGCTTACAAAGCGCATGGCAACTCGTCTCATCAAAGACAGCATTAACGTCACCGGTATTGCACCCGGCGCCTTTGCATCTGAAATGAATAAAGCTGCGCGCGACTTTGGCGATGCTGTCGGTAATGGTGTGCCATCAGGTCGTATCGGCCGTGATGAGGACATGGCCGCAGTGGCCATCTACCTGGCTGCCCGAAGTGGGGACTATGTGGTCGGCGAGACGATTGCCGTTGATGGTGGCGTTGTATACGGATCAGCCGCAGAAACCATCAGCCCCTAAAGTCCCGACCTACAGAAGCAAAAAAGCCCCAGTCGATATGAGTGGGGCTTTTTTTACTTCAGTGATGAAGGAGCGCTTTAGAGCCACGTTTTACTGGCCCTGCGATTTCTGCTGGTTGTAGAGCGGCTCCATCATCTGATCAACGCCAAACGTTGCCGGACGCTGACGCGGTGGAAATTGGGCCAGTGACGTCAGGAATTTTTGAAGCTCAATACGTGCAACAGCGATACGCGGGGGTACTTTGCGTACCCACCAATCTTCGTAATTATCAGCATGAACATCCGCTCGCTCGAACGGGTCGCGTCTTAAATGAAACACTTTCGGAATACGGAGCTCATCAAACTGCTCTCGCCATACCGCAAAGCCTTGGGCACGCTGTTCAGCAAAAACAACCTTCCAGTCTCCTGTTCGAATTGCCGTTAACACACCGTCGTCGCTCCAGTAAAAGAACGAGTTTCGTGGACCAAGATCCGTCTCGCCCTCCAGTAACGGAAGGAAGTTGTAACCATCGAGGTGATTCTTGTAAGGCTTGCCATCAACCGTCACACCCGCTTTGAGCTCGGCGACGACATTCGGACGTCCAGCAGCAGCCATCAAGGTTGGCACCCAATCCTCGTGAGACATGATCTCGTTAATGACCTGTCCTTCTTTAATCCGGCCGGGCCAGCGGACCATCGCTGGAACGCGAAAACCGCCCTCCCAGTTCGTATTCTTTTCGCTTCGGAACGGCGTAATAGCAGCATCTGGCCAGGTGTTGTAGTGCGGACCGTTATCGGTCGAGTACATGACAATGGTGTTATCGGCGACGCCCAACGTATCGAGGTGGTCGAGTAATTCACCAACCATCATGTCGTGACCTACCATGGCGTCGTTATAGAAGCCCTGACCCGAAAGCCCACGCTCATCGTCGGCTGTGTGGGTAAAGAAGTGCATGCGGGTTGTGTTGTACCAAACAAAGAAAGGCTTGCCCTGATCGACTGCACGCGTCATGAAGTCGAGCGCCGCAAGCTTGAACTCTCGGTCCACAGTCTTCATGCGCTCGCGGGTCAAAGCGCCAGTATCAACGATGTCGCCGTCAGCAAAACTGTGGATCACGCCGCGCGGTAAAAAGAGCTTAACGAGCAGTTCATTGTCGTGCGGGTAGTCAGGATCCTCTGGCTCTTCCTCTGCATTCAGGTGGTACAGGTTGCCGAAAAACTCGTCAAATCCGTGGTTTGTAGGAAGAAACTCGTCCTTATCGCCAAGGTGGTTCTTTCCAAATTGCGCGGTGACATAGCCCTCGTCTTTGAGAAGCGACGCCAGAGTGACGTCCTCGGGCCTAATACCGAGGTCAGCACCGGGCGAGCCAACTTTCGTCAGTCCTGTGCGAATCGGTGACTGACCTAGGATGAACGCAGAGCGTCCAGCGGTACAACTTTGCTGACCATAGTAGTCGGTGAACTTGGCACCCTCTTCGGCAATCCGGTCAATATTTGGCGTGTCGTAGCCCATCATCCCCATGTTGTTGGTAGAGAGATTCCAAAAGCCAATGTCATCGCCCCAGATGATCAGCATATTGGGCTTGTCTTGCGCCAATGCTTGGCCAGCAAACACTAAGCTCAACAGAAAGAAAATAACGCGCATGGGTTTTTACCCTTTATTGTCAGAGTCGCCGTAGGTTACTGCCTCACGTCGTCGATGGCGACTCCTCGAGAGAGATTTCTCTACTTCGTTTGGTGCTTCGAGTGAGACTCAAAGTACTATGGGGCACGGACGAGCCAGTGGGGAAAGGGAGTTAGGGCCAAATGCGTAGCGTGAGGTTTCAGAAGACCGAGGTCATCCCCAACAAAATCGTTTGTGTTGGTAAGAACTACGCGGCACACATCGAAGAAATGGGCAGTGTACCGTCTGATCAAATGACTGTATTCATGAAGCCCAACGCCTGTATCAGCGATCAACTAATAGCCCACAGCGGGGAACAAATTCATTTCGAGGCGGAAATTTGTTTGCTTATTCAAGGCGGTGCTGTGGCGGGAGTGGGTGTCGGACTCGATCTCACCAAAAGAGCTACACAAAAAAGACTTAAAGATGCTGGCCTCCCCTGGGAACGTTCTAAAGCCTTTGAGGGCTCGGCAGTATTCAGCCACTTTGTCGATGCACCGGCTTCCCTGAATGATCTCAAATTAGAGCTCTGCGTTGATGGTGAACCGCGCCAGCAGGGTGGCCCAAAACAAATGCTCTATAAGCCACACGTCATCTTGGAAGAGCTACGTTCTTTCTTACCGCTCGAAGATGACGACATTATCATGACCGGAACACCCTCCGGGGTCGGTCCGGTCAAGAGAGGTGCGCTTTTTGAAGCGCGACTTTTAAACGCTAATGAAGAGCTAGTTAGCGCGTTATGGCGCGCAGTTTAGAAACAATATAACGGTAGCCGGTGCTCATCAGTACTGGTTTAGGTGTTCGATAAACTCATCGATTTCAGCAGGTGTGGTGGTAAACGACGTTACCAAGCGATACGCCTTGGGTAAGGATGGCCACGCATAAAATATATGCCCGCGTTGCAGTAGGCCCTCTGCAACGTCCTCCTCCATGGCGATAAATAACTCATTGCCGTCACCGCCGGCCAGTATTGAAGCATTCTGTGACGATGAGATGCCATCGCGAAGTCTAGCCATGTTGGTGTTTGAGGCTGAAGCTAGCTCGAGCCACAGATCCTGTTCAAGATAAGCGTCGAACTGCGCTGCGAGGTATCGATGCTTCGACCAGAGGTGGCCGCCGCGCTTCCGATGGAACTGGGCCATCATCGCTTCGTCTGGATTAAAAAATACGAGTGCCTCAGCCGCCATTGCGCCGTTCTTTGTTGCACCGAAACTAAGCGCATCGACACCGGCACGCCAGGTGAGATCGGCCGGGCTTTCACTACCACCTGCTACGGCATTAGCGAATCGGGCGCCATCCATGAATAGCTTCATACCGCGAGACTTCGCAAGCTCAGAATAAGAGACAATTTCATCGGGGGAGAGTCGGGCACCCAACTCGGTCAAATTAGAAATTGCAATCACCGCAGGTTGGACAGAGTGCACTCCCCTCGCACCTGATAGGTCAATTTTTTGTGCCAACTCCTCAAGGTCAGGTTTTGCATCATCTCCCCCGACCGTGAATTGTCGAGCACCGCCAGTGTACAGCTCGGGCGCTGTCGACTCATCGTTCACGATATGTGCTTCAGCATGAGCATAGATGCCGGAAACTGGAGAGGCAAGCGCCGCCAGACCGATACAGTTAGCTGCTGTACCGGTGGCAACCAAAAAAATGCTCACGTCGCATTCAAATAGCGATTCAAATCTTTTGTAAACCGATCGAGTTAAATCATCATCCCCGTAGGCAGCTACATTACCAGACGAAGCCGAAGCCAGAGACTCAATGATCTTGGGATGTGTGCCAGACGCATTATCAGATCCAAAATTTGCCATTGATCAAATCTAACATTAAGAAATAAGGAAAATCCGTCACACACAAAGCCTGCAACCATTATGTGTGGTGAAGAAATATTTTTTCGACCACCTAAACCGCCTTGGATAACACAAAAAAGCGGGCCGAGGCCCGCTTTCGATAACACATCACTGCTGAATCAAAAGTTGTACTTAAAGCCGGCTTTGATGATCCGACCCAGCGGGTTGTGGTTGTATGCATCGTACATCAAGTCACCATAGGCGACTGGTGGCATCTCATCCCCTGCATTAATTGCGGACAACGTGACAGCAAGGCTCTCGTCCACATCAATATTCACGTGAATATCCACCGTGGTAAAGTCGTCAACGCTATCCACTCCTTCAGGTAGATTTGTGCGTCGATCTTTAACGCTGTCGGAGTGATTAACGTATGCAGATAAGCTCAGCGCTGACGTCACACCCAAAGTTGCGAAGGCTCTAGCGCGGAGCTCGGGAATGGGGCGCGCGGTGTTATTGTAGTTATAGTAACCCGCAGTCTCCTCACCGGCGGCTATCAACACATCACCCTTGTAATAATCACCCACCTCATTGCCTAAGGTATAACTCCCCTCCAAACCTAGACTAAAGGGCGTTCCCGCATCGGATTGATAGCCCAAAAAGAAGTCAACACCGTCAGACTCCAGACGCGGTCCATTTATAATGAAGGTATTGATACGCTCAATTCCACTAGCGGCGCACGATCCATCCGCCACACCCGACTGACAGGTAATTTGCGCTTGCACAGCGGCTTGAGCCGCGCCACCTGCTGCATAAGCAGCTACTAACTGACCGTAAGCCTCGGTGATGATCGGATTATCAAAGTCAAAATACCAGTAATCGAGGGTAGCACTCAGGTTATCGCCTGAGTAAACGAAGCCCACGTTGTAAGTAAACACCGATTCGGGTTCAAGATTAGGATTACCGGTGGTGTCGATGGCTTTAAATGCAATGGCGGGAGCCACATAGGCAAGTGCTGTTGCAGCGCTTGGATCCAACTGATTAGGATCGGGTGCCCGGAACGTGGTCTGCGCAGATGCCCTAAGTGACACACTTTCAGAAAGCTGATAGAGCAGCGAGACTTTAGGATCTAAAGTATCACTGCCAGACCCGTAGTCTTCGTATCGCAAACCAACACTGGCTTCCAAGTTTTCACTCAACGGTAGGTAAGCCTCTGCAAATACAGCATAAACCGTTTGGTCAAGCTCGTAAGGTGATCCCGCGGCCAAGAAGCTGTGAAGACCTGTCCGGCTTACGCAATCCATATAGCCGCTCACGCGGCAAGGATTAACGTTAACATTCCCGGTGTCCTCAACTCCTTGACTCACGTCGTTCTGGCGATACTGAAAACCATAGGCGATATCCGCAATGCCTAATGACTGCTGAAGGACAATGTCCGCAGTGAAGAGCTCGTTCTCTCCTCTTACCTTCCATTCATCGTCAATCCAGTCTTGCATCGCTTGTGTATTAGCAACACTCGGGTCGTAGTTTGGATTAACAAACTGCCCAAAATAGCCGGACTCAATCGCTGTTGAAAAGGGGTTGAAATAGCTACAGTTGCCTTGCCCCGCGATTGCGCCATTGGGACTAACACTTTCGTCCGGATTCAGCGTTGCGCCGCAGCCTTCACCGCCATAACCGAGATAAGCCAATTTGGTTTTTTCAATACTCGCGTCACGTGAGGAGTAGCCACCTTCAGACCGTGAGTAGGCCATGTTTAATGTGTAATCAACATCCTCAGTCAAAGCACCGCTCAATGAGCCAGCGAAGCGATAATTTTGATACTCCCGCGCCGCCAATCGGGGGCCTGATGCACCCACACCATTTACACGTCCCCGCACGATGATGTAGCTCGGATAAGCAGGTAAGGACGCAAAGTACTCGGGAAAAGTCGATTCGAGACTTTGCCAAGCTGGGCTGTCAGGAAAGACTGTCTGTACGGGATCAATGATCCGCTGCGGCGGGTAAGATGGAGAGGTTGCCCAGTTAGGCACACTCGTATCAGCATATAGGGCTTCTAGATGCAGCACGTCACCGTTGCCGAGGGTCCCATTAATTTCGGAGAAAATCTCAAAGTGCTCTTCATTCTCCACGAAATTATCAAATTGCGTGTACTGAAACATGCAAACTCCTCCAGCCACGAGCCCTCCAGCATCAGCACAGCCAGGATCAGCACCTCCCCCGATAATTGTATCGAAGCCCAAACCCTGACCGTTTGGATTGGTGTCAAGGAAGGGATAGAGAGTGCCCGGATTACCAATGCCAGAAAACCCATCGAATGGGAGATAACTACCGTCTAGCCGGGTGCCAAAATCTCTATCTCGCTGCTTCAGCTGGCTGCGCTCACGATACCCAGCGGAAGTGACCCAATTGAAGTCTCCAATTTCCGTGCCGAAGATAGCGCTTAGGGAGTAATCACCATTCGAGTCAGCAATACTGGCGTAATTACCTTGCAATTCGAATCCTTCAAAATCGGATCGCGTTATAAAGTTAACTACGCCGCCGACAGCGTCTGAACCGTAAGTCGCCGCAGCGCCCTCCTTGAGAACTTCTATACGCTCGATCGCGACACCAGGAATCGAGTTAATGTCAACAAATCGACCAGCACCGAGCCTAACAGGAACGGCTGCTTGTCGTTGTCCATTAATCAATACGAGAGTTCGGGCAGGACCCAAACCTCGCAAATTTACATTTGCCAAACCTTCAGTCGCATTGGATTCAAACTGGTTAGAGTCACCGTCAACACCGGAACTGAAGCTCAAGTTTTTAGTGAAGTCGACAAGTGATGGACTATTTTGCATGTCCAACGCCGAGCGATCGTAAACCGACACGTTGGTTTCCGCGTCGGTCGCCGTTCCCTTGATTAGTGATCCTGTTACCAGCACCTCCTCGAGCGCACCGCTCTCTTGGGCCCAGGCGTGGTTGATTAGTGAAGTAGCGGCAACGGCTACCGCGAGCATGAGCGAGCGGTTACCGGTGGATAGCCGGTTTTTTTTGAGTCGTTTCATAATTATATTCCACTTATTTATTATTTATGTGTCGCATTGATCGTTGTTTTGTCGCCGAACTGCAACCTTTGGCACACGACGAAAATGAAAATTAAATCACCAATCAACTCACTTGTTAAGTTTTTATTACCAGTGACATGAGAGAAGGAATTTTCGACAAGAACACACTCCCGTGATTGTAATTCGCATACCTAAGTAGTAACGTTCCGAAAACGTGAGTGCGATACTGATGCAAGCAATCCTTAAACTGGACGTAGCGGGGCAACCTAGAGGCTGGCTTAGCCTCCAAGAAGCGATTTCTGCCTACGCTCGAGGCGATGTCATCTACGGCATCGGGGATCCCCTTCCCCCAGTGTTTGGTGGCACACAGCGACTCACCGGCCTGCGATCAAAGCTCATCCTTCAACCAATCGTTGCTCTCAATGGCAGAGTCTTCGATAACTTTACGCCGCCCCTTTGCAACCGAACGCTGTTTAGGCGTGACGATCACAGGTGCCTGTACTGCGGTAACCAGTTTCCGAGAAGCGAACTCACTAGGGATCATGTAGTGCCGACTTCGAGAGGTGGCACGGATAGGTGGGAGAACGTCGTCGCTGCCTGCAAACGCTGCAACTGGCTGAAGGATTGCCGCACACCGGAAGAAGCTAACATGCCGCTTCTAGCCATTCCATTTAAACCCAATTCTTATGAATGGCATTTCCTAGCAAAGGATCGAGTGTTGGCAGACCAAATGGAATACCTGTCAACTCAGTTTAGAGCGGATCGTGACTGGGCTCATTAACTCAGGGCCTACTCAGGGCCTAAGGAGTGCCCGCAAGACCGCAACTTACTTAACCTCTGAAATAGCGATTAGGCACCATAGGTAGTCTAACGACTGTAAGATCAACGCGCTTATCGCGCACCATCACGTGAAGATGCGTGCCTACCTGCGAGCAGGCAGATTGAACAAACGCCATCGTCACGGGACTACCGACTGACGCCCCGAACGCATCAGAACAAATCACGCCAACCTCATTACCTGCGTCGTCGAGCAAAGCTTCACCCGCTCGAACAGGTCGTCGGCCCTCGACGCGAAGACCCACTCGCTTCCTCGCCGTGCCCTCTGAAAGTTGATGATGAATAATTGCTGCACCAGGATAGCCGCCAGGACGGCTTCCACTCTCACGCCGGTCTCTGGCAATCGCCCAGTTCAGTCCTGCCTCAATCGGCGTAATATCGGCAGACAGTTCATGTCCGTGTAAGCAAAGGCCTGCCTCTAGCCTGAGAGAATCTCTCGCGCCCAGTCCAATCGCTTCGACCTCCGGCTCCGCCAATAAACACTGCGCGAACCTGTCCGCCTCCGATGCAGATACCGAAATCTCAAAACCGTCCTCACCGGTATAACCCGAACATGTGACCCAAACATCGATCCCATCAACTTGATCTTGAGCAGCCGTCATGAAGCCAAGCCCACTGGCTGTTTTCCCCAGGCGCGCCATCACGGCACGCGACTCTGGCCCTTGGAGTGCCATCAGCGCCCTATCCTCATGAAGCTCAAACGTCAGATCAGGAAGCGCTGCTCTCAAATAGGCTAGGTCCTCGTGCTTATTACTCGCGTTTACAACCAAGTTGAATCGCCCATCACCAAGGTTAGTGGCTATGAGATCGTCTCTGACACCGCCAGCCTCGTTCATCAAGAGTCCATATACGCTCGACATGGGCGCGAGGCTGATAAAGTCATTCGGCATAACACGCTCAAGCCGCTCTGCAACAGAATCACCGATGACGGTTACCTGCCCCATGTGAGAGACATCAAAAAGACCAGCCTGAGAGCGCGTGTGATTATGTTCTGCAATAATGCCGCCCGGATAACTGATGGGCATGCTGTAACCAGCGAAGGGAACAAGCTTTGCTCCGAGCGTTTGATGAAGTGCGATCAGTGGCGTTTCGAGTAACAACTGAGCCTCCTATGAGGTGTAAGCGTAAGAGGTATTACGTAAATAGCGGTGCGCAAAATAAAGCAGGTGCGTGTGCCAGTTTAATTTCACCGGCCTTTCCTCATGGACTATTTGAATGGCCGGCAAACATAGTATGAAGGACAACAATATGGCGCGTCACCCGATACAAGTAGTGAGCTTAATTGGGATGCCAGGCAGCGGGAAAAGTACCATAGGCGTCTTGCTAGCAAAGCGCCTGGGGCTCGCCTTTGTGGACACCGATTTATTGATTCAGGAGCAGGAGCAAGCCACGCTCGCCGAGATCATTGCAGCTAAAGGCCACGAAGCGCTGCGTATTATCGAGGAGCAAGTACTGCTAGACATGGAAATAGGACCGTCCGTCATTTCAACCGGCGGATCTGTGGTCTATAGCGAGGCAATAATGAATCGTTTATCGAATGCGTCGTCGGTGGTCTATCTGCGATCACAGCTGGCAACGGTTGAGTATCGAATTTCTCTTGCACCTGATCGCGGTATCGCCTCGCCCGGCAGTCATTCGCTCGAGGATGTCTACAACGAACGCGTCCCGCTATACGAGCGTTATGCAGCTATTACTGTCGACGTTGATAGTGAACCCCCCGATACCATCTCCGGACACATCACTACCACTTTAGACAGCTAGTAGGTATAGACGGACGCGTCCGCAAACCGGAGAACAGCAGCAGGCAAACGCAGTCTTCTCAATAAATACTGGCTCTAAGCTTGGTGTAATACATTGGCAAAGCACTTGCCTATCCTCTGGTGCTCCCGTCCGCTAAATTGGACTTTCATTCGCACAAGGACGCGTGCACGGGCGGGAGCGTCTAACCCTCCGAGAGGGTCGATCTCGCAGTTACTTAAAAAGCATCCAAAAGCACTTGTGGATTTACAGAAAAGGGAGGACAGTCCAAAAAGCGGTGGAGTTTTTTTACCTTTGGAACTAGCTAGGGGTGAACATGCAGGGCCGAGATCAAGACAACAGCGACATGCCACTGACGGATGATGTTGCAGAAACAATCCTCAGCGACTTCGACGAGGCAGCGCTCGACGAGATTGAGAAAAGCACACCGACACTCTCCGATGCCGCTCGATTAGCACAGAAGCGCCGGCGCGCCGAAGATTTGCTTGAGCAACGACGTTTACGCGAGGAGCTAGGTGATGATGACTTCAATTTTGACTGAGTAGCTCAGACAACTAATCCGCTATTAAGCCAGTCTCCTCTCGCCAAGAAACGACGTTTCGCTCGATAACAAAGAAGGCGAATAACCATAGGATGGCGTCCCAGAAGTCGAGAAAGTCCCCTTCGAATCCCCAGTACACAGCGGCTGCGAACAAAATGAAATACAGCAACAACTTGAATGAGAAGATCACTCCACCGTCCGATGTCCCGCCGCTCCGGGAGGCAAGAACGGCGCGAACCTCGACCTCAAGTACTAAAACCACCAGAATCCATGCCGCAGCGTTAATGAAGTCCGTAGCAGCGAGCCAAATCGCGCTCTGAAGTAATTCTGGGGTTGCGAGTACACGATCATAATTACTCAAGATCACCCAATTACCCTCGCCGCAGACATTGATCGTGAGGGGCTCAAATTTATCCAGATCCTTCAGCAAAGACCAACTGTGATCCAAGATGCCACACTGCATAGGATCCAAAGGTTCACTTGCGAGCAACCCATAGAACTCCGCAAAGTACCCCCAACAAGCAATGCAGATGGTTAATAGACAAACAGCGCGTGTCACCCGAATTACGCGGCCGGTTGCGCCTCGTAAGGTCTGATCGGACAACAAATAGGTTTCGAGCTCAAAGAAGAGCAGCAACACCAGCCATGCCGCCGTATCGATAGTTGTTGAGAAAATCTGGAAAACACTCACCAACGAAGTGACTGACGTATTTAGCGCTGCAGCCGAGTCAATTTCTTCGATGAGGAACGAATAGACATTACTCAGCAGTGCCAAATAGACCGCGTACTTAACCCATTGGAACAGCGCTCGATTTTGTAAAACTGCAGGCAACATAAACGACAACGTTCGATTAAACCTGGAGCAGCAAATGCTCGCGCTCCCAGGAACTTATCACTCGATTAAACTCTTCAAACTCATCCAGCTTTACAGCGGCATAAGCCCGCAGGAAAAGGTCTCCCATCACGCGAGCAAGATCTGTATTGGCATTCAACCGGCGAACGGCCTCCTCCAGTGAACGTGCCACCTCCACGCTGTCATCATTTGCCGTGCCTTGGTGCGGCGGCGTGGGCTGTAATTTGTGCTCTAGACCCAGCAAACCACTAGCAAGCGATGCAGCGATCGCCAAATAGGGGTTCGCATCAGCGCCGGGGAAGCGATTCTCCAGGCGCCGATTGATGGGCGTACTATCGGGCACTCGAAATGCCGTAGTGCGGTTGTCGTAACCCCAACTCAAATTAATTGGGGCTGAGATATCAGGTGCTAAGCGACGATACGAGTTCACATTGGGCGCATAAAAGCTGATCAAGTCGGGCGTGTACCGTTGCAACCCTGCGATGTAATGCATGAGTTCCGGGGTGGGCCGGTCGTCTGCACCATTAAAAATATTATCGCCTGTCGCCAGCGACAAAATGCTTTGATGAATGTGTAGAGCTGATCCCGGCTCCTTCTGCATGGGCTTGGCCATGAACGTGGCGTACATATTGTGACGCTGCGCTGTTTCACGAACGGTCCGCTTGAAGACAAACACCTGATCGGCCATGTCCAATGGATCGCCGTGATTGAAGTTAATCTCGAGCTGAGCCGCGCCGTTTTCGTGAATAAGGGTATCGACACTCAGTGCCTGCTCATCAGCAAAGTCGTACATGTCCTCCACAAAGTCTTCAAACTCGGCCACGGCGTCGATGCTGAATGACATTCGTGCGACCTCGCGGCGCCCCGAGCGACCCTTCGGTGGCATCAGCTCATAATCGGGATCGGTGTTTTTGTGGACCAGAAAGAACTCAACCTCTGGGGCGACTTCTGCACGCAGTCCTGCCTCCGCGTAAAGCTTGATGATGTGCTTCAGTACATTGCGAGAAGCCAAAGGATGCGGCTCGCCTGATGCTTTATAGCAATCGGCAATAATTTGTGCGGTGGGCTCCCGGGCCCAAGGGACCTTTCGCAAAGTATTTGGGTCAGGCACCAACAGCATGTCTGTATCGGTCGGTTCGACAAAATCCCAATGCTCGTCGGTGTACTCACCCGTCACCGTTTGCACCATGATGGACTCGGGAAGCTTGAGATCGCCTCTGCTGAGGAATTGATGTGCCGGGATAAACTTCCCTCTCGCGTTGCCCGTCATATCGGGTACGAGGCATTCCACCTCTGAAATCTCGTTCGCTTCAAGCCATGCTCGGATTTCCGCTGCATTCTCTTGAGCCGGAGTGTCCGCCATATCGACATCGGGCGAATACACAATCGTTTTATTGTCGTCAGACCGCTTTTTCAACGCGCTCATAAAGCCTTCATGTTGCTACTGGACGGCCAGTATGGTGTGGCAATTCGATCCTATCAAGCGGCATAATTGCAGTATGTCGAAGCCTATGACCAGTTACCCCGACAGTTGGTACGTCGCATCCTCCCCAATGCTGGCAGAGCAACCACCGGCCAGGGGAGACCTTGTTTATGATGTCTGTGTCGTTGGGGGTGGTTACGCCGGATTATCGTGTGCATTGCAGCTAGCAAAATCAGGTAAGTCCGTCGCTGTTCTTGAGGCAGAGCGGGTTGGCTGGGGCGCATCAGGTCGGAACGGTGGGCACGTTGGTACCGGGCAAAGAGCTGACCAACATTCACTCGAAAGATGGTACGGCAAAACGACAGCAAAAGAGCTGTGGCGACTGGGGCTGGAAGCCGTTGATTTGGTCTCGGAACTCGTCGAAGAAAACGGCATCGACTGCGAGCTTGGCAGAACGAATATCCATTTCGCAGCTAAGCAATCCCATGTCGATGAGTTACGGAACGAGGTCGACCATCTCAGAACAAAGTACAACTACGATCAAATCAGTGGCGTCGAGTCATCGTCACTTGAGGAACTCACGTCTGGTGTCGGCTTTCACTACGGTGTCGTTGATCATGGCGCAAGACATCTCCACCCGCTCAAATTTTGTCTGGGTCTAGCTGAAGCAGTCATGACGGCGGGAGCCTCGGTATTTGAGACAAGCCGAGTAAAAGCTATCAATATTAAGCGCGACCATGCGGTCGCCTCGACAGACAAAGCGATAATCAAAGCGCAAAAGGTGGTTCTGGCATGCAATGGTTATCTCGGTAATTTATTTCCGCCCATCGCCAGCAATATCATGCCGATCAATAACTTTATCATTGCGACCGAGCCTTTAGATGACGCGACGGCTAATCGAATAAATCCGCTTAACGCTTCATTGTCAGACAGCTTATTTGTAATCAACTACTGGAAAATGTCAGAGGACCGACGACTAATTTTTGGCGGTGGCGAAACTTACAGCGATAAATTTCCCGCGTCTATTACCGACTTTGTACGGCCAAAGCTGCTGGCGATCTATCCGGAGCTATCCAATGTGCGGCTCGATTATGGCTGGGGAGGTACACTCGCTATCACCCGCAATCGCATGCCAGACCTCGGCGTTTATAAAGGTGTGGTTTATTACGCACAAGGCTTTTCAGGGCACGGTGTTCCCACGGCCACGATGGCGGGTAAATTGATTGCGACAGCCATTGAGGCAGGTGGCGACGACTTTGATCTTATGTCCGGGCTTAAGACCCTCAAGTTCCCGGGTGGTCCCCTGCTCCGAAGACCATCGCTAGTGGCAGGCATGCTCTTTTACAGCTTGAGAGATCGCCTTGGTCGATGAGGTGAGTTAGCGTAACGCGTATCGAGATACGGCGAATCATCCCATCACGACAGCGACCATCAGCGACTAATAGTGACAAATACGACCGCAAAGTGCGCCGCAACCGCGCATTGTAAAACCCACATGGTATGTTATTGACTCAAGCTGTGGGGTTAGTGCAATGGGACAGTTGTCAGGGAAGCCAAGTGCATTATTAGTCGTGTCAGATAATTACCTGGCAAAGCAACTTACGGAGTCACTCCACATTCAGGGCTACAAAACCGTGCGAGCACCACTCGCGCGGGATTGTTACTCTGCTTGGTCCTCACCTGAGCGCTTTAGTCTGTGTTTGATTGATCAACACCTCGAGGACCAGCCCGGTCATGTGCTGGCTAAATACCTAGCCGAAAACAAAGCGAAGAATGTTGTCCTTTTCGGAAACTTGGCAGATGCCGAGATGCGACTGGGACTTTACAGAGCAGGCGTGAATCTGCTCCTTAGAGAGCCCGAGGGTACGGCAGAAATTATTGCAGCCATCGAGGCCATGGCAACACCCGTAGTGAAGCATTCATCCAGACCCGCCGCGGTAGTGCCATTCCCAAACAAAACCTCAGGAAACGTTCCATGGCAGGTGAAGGCTCTGCAACGAGAACTCGTAGCGCCCACCGGTCAAGTCGTGGCATTGACGCGTAATGAAGTCAAAGTCTGTTTAGCGTTAGCAGAAGCCCCCTCTGAGCCCACCAACCGCGAGGCACTTACGCGATCGCTTTATGGGCGATTGGACTCATCGGCCAATCGGGCACTAGATGCTGTGATTAAACGTCTAAGACAAAAGATTGTCGCTAAGGTAAGCGCGGTAGATCCCATCACCACTCATTATGGTGAGGGACACCGATTCACTGCACCCATCATCGCCGTCAACCAATAGCGCTAAGGCGCAGCTCGGTGCAGTCAGCTTGACCGACGGCCATGAGCATTTGTCACTGACGAACACGCTTCCAAAGGTTTGATCAATGAAATTGCCTTGTATCAAGAGCACCTCTTGACTGTTGAGTGCACTTCAGCGTTGAGCGTTCAGAATGCGCGTAGTTTTCGCGAAATGCGAAATAGATCTCGAAATGAAAATTTAGGCGCGATTAAAACGTATAACGTGCTCTTGATTGCCGGTTAAAGAGGCTGGGGTAGAACAGATGGCCGCCCCGACGCCCTCGAGAATGTCCTTCAAAGCTGTGAGCGATGCATGATCGAGTCCTGGATCTTCGAGCGACCACTCAACGCCCGCATCTCTGATCCTAGCGAGTAATTCGGGCTCCCCTGATTTAGATGATTCAGTCCAAAGCGAGAGCTCGATGAAGCCCTCGTCAGTAAAGGTCAGCGATGTATTGATAAAAGCTAACAGGGCGGACTCCACCCAATACGCGGAGCCCTCAATGTCGGTCTTCAAGCTCTCATCCAAGAGCACGCGTGTTTCAATGCCTTCAGCCACAGCGAGTCTTTTGAGCTCCGTCTCAACAGTTTTCGCAACCTCGTCTACTGAAAACATCTCTCCAACGCCATCAATAGGCTTATGCCCCTGCGAGTTTCGATCGGCCATAATTTTAGCATCGAGGCTCAACCGCATTTGGCTCATTTCTGACTGCGCTATATTGAGATAGCGTCGCTCGGCATCGGCCATACTCGGGGCTTCTTTCACCCGTTGCGCGAGCTCCAGCAGGTGGGTCAAGTTATCAGCGACAATCGTATGAATTGCTTCTGTCAGCTCTTCCTTACTATCCAGCGAGCCACGATAGGCAGTGATCTCCTGATCCGCGCTGGCCAGACGTGCTCGAATAATGAATGCCACCAGTAGGGCAATGCCGGTTGCGACCAGTGTGAACATCAGCTCAAGCGCAACCCTAGGAGGGTGATTGGCCTCAAATAGTTGTACGTATTCAGGTGTCGCCGAGACAATTGTGCGTAGTCCATTTCTCTCAGATACGAATTGCAGCGCGCCATCGGGGCGGGACTCCGGGCAGGGAAAACCACCGCGATCCGAACGATACCTAAGCAAACATTGATTCGTTGATGGCTCATACACGGCCACCTCGAGTTTAGGCAGGGGCCCCAGCGCCCGAAGCTCGGAATCAATGTATCTCTCGGCTTCGACAAGATTGATCTTAACAATGCCAATGACTGGAACAGTGGCATTTGGATAGCGAAACACATGACGCCGCACAACCACTGGACTTTCAGATGGAAATGACAAGTCATTTTCGCGAGATGCCATAAAGCCGATTTGATCAATCCGCCCGGTAGCGCTCGAAAAATCGAAATCACGCAGCATCGGATGCCCCGAAATCTCCTGCCCAACTAATTCGGGCCGCGGATAAGCGTGGGCGATAAAAACACGCTGCTCGACATCTACTGCCGCCACGAAGAAATGAACTATCTGTGATGCGGAATCAGAACCATAACTGTTAGAGAGAATATTTCCCGCTCGCTCAATGGTTTGCTCTAGTTCTCCCGTGTTGGTTGTTGCAAGGGCCTGTAAAAAGCCCTGTAAATGTGTCTGAAGGCGCTGTGCCAACGCATCACGGACAAGCAGTCTCAATGCAGCACCTGATTCGAACCGCTCTTGCAGTAATTCATTCCGCTCAGCTTTCGACTGTTTTATCTCTGCAACGGTCGCCAGCAAACCTACGATGAAGGCGATGACGGGAATCAAGAAAGCAATGTTGTGAGACTTCATTAAGCGCATTTGAGGCTTACTTCGTATTTGTTACTACAATGAGAACCGGGCGAACTCAGTCGTTGTCTGAGAGCACGACGAAACGCGCATAGTTCGCTTTCGCACTTTGAGGATAAGGATATCACGTGGCATTCAAGTGGCTAGAGAAGTTAACCCAACTTGGGGAGTCAGCAAGCGAGAAAGAAAACGATAGTGACGAACTCGGAATGACTTTAGCCGTACTCATGCTAGAAGTCGCGAAAAGCGACTTTGATGAGAGTGATTACGAGATACAAACAATGGCTGCCTGGCTGGAAAGCCAAGATTTGGGCCTGAATCAACGAGGCATTATTCAACTGCTTGAATCCGCTCGAGAGGAGCAGGCACGCTCCGCCGGCCTGTTCGAATATACGCGTCGCGCCTGCGAACGAATGTCGATGGAAGAGCGAGTGCAACTAGTCGAGCAGCTGTGGCGCATCGCTTACGCTGACGGCATCATCGATAAATATGAGGAGGCAGCTATCAGAAAAGCCTCCGAGCTACTCTATGTCGCGCACTCTGATTTCATTCGTGCAAAGTTATCGGCACAAGCGTCGTCTCAGTATGAGTAAATGCAATTCGGCCAGGGCTACAGCCACGCTGTCCGACTGTGGTCGTTATCGTTACCTGCTCGAGCGACATTGGGGCAATGGCACCGCCTGTGTGTTCGTTGGGTTGAATCCATCAACTGCAACTGCAGAAACTGATGACGCCACCATAAGAAAATGTGCAGCACTGGCCAAAGCCTGGGGATTTTCTGGCATGACTATGGCGAACCTGTTCGCGGTGCGCTGCCGTTACCCCAAGGTCTTATCAACTCATCAAGATCCAGTTGGGCCAGCAAATGATCGATTCTTGTTACCTGCCATCGAACAAGCACACACTATGGTTGCTATGTGGGGTAACCACGGACTGAAGTCCTACGGTCAATCAACACGGCGTGATCAATACATACTGTCACTTCGCGATGACTGGCAATGTGTAGGCATCACCAATCAGGGCGCTCCCAGGCACCCGCTTTATGTTGCTAGTAGTTCCACCTTGGTGAAGTTCACCGAGAGTTTGTAAAAGTTCGCAGAGTACCAATCGCACCTTTTTTCGCAGTGGTCAGCTATCCTCTAAACGAACTCACGGTTGCGATTAGCTTATGTGGTTGGGATTAGAACGGCTCTTAACGGCCACGAAATACTCACATCGACACCGGACCTACAGCGAACAACCCTAGCCCTAAATAACAGTGCAACCAGTCACGCCAATCTGCGCTTTGAATGATCTCAAGCTTCAGTTTTGACCCGAAAAGACTACTCACTTACCGCCGCGTCCCGCAGACAACGAACGGCACGCTACGCTACCATCTCATTTGCAGGTAATCTGAATCTAAAACGACGAACTATGACCGCTTCTCCCATACAATCAGCTGAGTTGCTCCCTTGTCGGGGCTGTACAGACAAATGCCCAAATCGACATACCTGCAAAGGCGCGCCTTGGAGAAAATCCAGTCAAGGCGGCAAGGACGTTCGCGTAGAGGAGTGTAAAAAGTAACAATTGTCTTAATTGACGATAATGTTACTGTTTTATTACAATTCCGGATGTCCAAAGAAGTAGCTGAGGGGGCAACTTAGTGTACAAATTTTCAGTTGCCATCTGCTTTTTATTCGCAAGTCTCGTAATCGCCTTATTCACGCTCATTATTACCGACGGGTCCTTCGAGCCAGCCACTGATGGGGGCGCAACCCTAGTGCAGGATCTAACCGCGGTTCGAGTATGGATTGTGGTCGCTGGCTTAGTCCTTTACTCATGGAAAAGCGCTACCAACCAGCCCAGTGCCGTGGTGGTGGCCGTTTTAACTGCTATCGCTTGGATCATGTTCCTCGAGGACTATATGGTCCTCGATAGTGTGTTATTCATTGCCAGCCACCCCCCAGCCCAAGCAGTGGTTTTCACGCGCCCCATCTTCTTGGTAGCTCTGACCTATGTGGCGTTTAAACAGTGGGAGATTGATCTGAGATGAGAGATCGCTCAAACGATGACCCTATTAGACCGTCACAAGAAGAGCTGGATGCGCTGTTAAGCTCGCCTGCAATATTCTCTTTTCAAGGTGTCAGGGCATCGTTTGACCGACGGACGACCCTGTTTAAGCGAACATGGTTGGTATTAATGGCCGTGACCATTCTCTACCTGATGGGATGGTTTACGGGTTTGCTCAAGCCCTACATGGCGTCCGCGGTCACTGGGCTTGAAGCAGACTATCAACTCCATCAGGTCCGCTTCTTGCTCGCATTTATCATGATAACTATCGGTACCGTCGCCTTGAACTTCGACTGGCATATCGATGAGACATTCACGACCGTGGCATGGATCCAAGCGTATTTTTTAGTCAGCGGTGTCGGCAGGCAATGGCGGACGATGCCCGAGGATAATCTCTCAGTAACTCTGATGTACGCGGCTAATCTTTTATTGATCTTACTGCTGCTCGTGACTCTGATCATAGAGGAGCGAAGACTTAAATCCTCGCTACCGTAGCTCAATAAACCCCCGCCATGCGCGCTAATATCTGACTCAGCAAACTGAAGCCAGTGACGACAGCAATCAATAAAACAACAAGCAGAATGGGCCGGAACGGCCTCTTTTCCGTTGCATTAACCCCCGTGCGTATGAAGTGATCGACTCGCGCCTGATCTTCCTCAGACAAGACAGGATGGTCATCTTCACGGTTTTCATTGCTCATAGCGACTCTCAAGATTACCTGCAGAACAGCACAGAACGACTGCACTCGCCTCTATTTTAGCAGGGCTTTACCGATCGCGAACAAGCGATGATTTCCCATGGGGTCGGCGCTTTAAGTAGCATCAAATAATGATACGAACCTCTTCCACAGCGTCTCGATTGAGATCGATTGGAAAGATATCAAAACGTGCGCTGGCAATTATTCTCGTTCCGCAATGCGCCTGCTGCCGGCAGGCACACCACTTACCCTCACGCCTCTGCGCTGTCTGCCTTGCGTCCCTCAGATCCACTCTTTGTCCACGATCAATACGATTACCCAACGATCGGGCCTGTAATTACTCACAGACCAAAGACAGCATCACTATTACAGGCGCTCAACACGTTGCGGAAATAAGCCAGCTTCAGTCGATCTTTTTCTACCGCGACGTGGTGCCCGATCTGCTGATTCGTTGGAAGTATGACGGCATGGTTGAACTGACAAACCTTATCGCGTCGTGGGTCGCTAACCACTGCCAGATCTCGGCTTCATACGATATGGCAACCATCGTCCCCTGCCATTGGCGACGGCGACTAACCCGCGGTTTTGATCACATGTGGTTGCTGGCCAATGCACTCGCCAAGACAGGATTGATAGAAGCGCCGACCAAAACCCTCAAGCACTCCAGGCCGTTACCCTTCCTGCATTTGCAAGCAGCCTCTGATCGTCACATCGATCCCGATCACTTTCGTACCGTTCGCTTCGTCAAGCGTAAACGGATATTAATCATCGATGACGTCATCACCTCCGGTGCCACCTTAAGAGCAGCCGCGGCAGCCCTGAAGCGCGAGGGTGCCGTGGAGGTCAGTGCACTGACGATAGCAACGGCCAGGGAACTATTATTGCCGGCGTCGAGAACGCGGGTATAAGGAATAGATAACCCATCGCCAAAACGAGTTATTAACCAACAGGCTTTTATCGAGCGCATCAAAATATGCCCGCGTTTCAGTGGGGTCACGGAACATGTCTTCTCGCGTGTAGCGAGGCTCATGTTCATCAAGCTCTTTCACAATCACGGCCGGGTTGCCCGCAACGATGACATTCGCTGGTACATCTTTTGTAACCACTGAGCTTGCGGCAACAATACTATTATCACCAATGGTCACTCCCTTCAAAACGGTTGACCGGTCACCCAACCACACATTGTCGCCCAAACGAACGGGTTTAGGCGCACCATCTCGATTGACTCGGTCGTAAAGCCCATGCCAATCAGAGTCAGTGATGTAACTGCCATGGGCCATCATGCAGCCGTTCCCCAATACCACCTCGTCGCTAGCGGAAATTCTTGCGCCGGGGCTCATTAGGCAAGCGTCGCCAATCTCGACACGCCCTTCGCCAAAGTTTCGGCCCCAGACACCAATTTGGACTGGATGATGCATTTCCCCAATGGCCGTAAACGAATGCCCGATGCGGATATTAGGACCTGATATGATGACGAACCAAGGCGACATAATGGTTGAAAAGGCCCCCAATGATTCGCATCGCGGCGCGAGAAACCACCAAATCCAAAATGCGCGAAACTTCAGGTACAACCGCTTTACCCAATAAGGTCTCACATCACGTCGCATGACAAGCTAGCCCGGTAAAATGAGGGTTTATGATCGCAACCAACAGGACTCGTATCAAATGAATCGTGAGGACAACACCAGCATCTACTCAAACCAGTCCTCGATTCACGGCGATCTCGCCAAGCTAGTACAGAAACACATGAGATCAACCTGGAAGGAGCCGACACCCCCGCACGATCGCGAGGTGATGAGCCACATTGTCGCGTTGCTCAAGGCCCATGATGGACCGCTCATTTTGGACTCTTTTTGCGGTACAGGAATGAGCACGGCAAAACTCGCATTGCAACACCCAAAGGCACTGGTCATTGGCATTGATAAATCGGCAGACCGACTGAGGCGTCACGTGCAAACGCAATCGCACAACTATCACCTGATACGTGGCAACTGCGAGCACATATGGGCTCAGTTGGCGTCGGCCAAGGTTAAATGTGCACAACACTATCTGCTGTATCCGAATCCTTGGCCGAAAAAGGCACACCTCAAGCGAAGAATCCACGGCCACCCATCGTTTCCATTACTCGAGCAATTAGGCGGCACGATTGAGGTCAGGAGTAACTGGAAAATTTATGTCGATGAATTCGCGGTAGCAGCGCAGTTGCTAGGCCTAGATACTCAAGTCAAAAGCTTGTCAGCAACAGACCCTATGACACTGTTCGAGCGTAAGTACTCTGCGAATAGTGAAAATCTATGGGTATGTAAAGCAGCTGCAGCCTAAGTCTCTGGAATCAACCTAGGTCTCTGCGCTAACGTGTGCGGTAACAATAATGAGGAAATTATGACAGTGCATGCACTTCCCTCCACAGACGCCGAGCACGCAAACGATCCGCTTTGGACCACGATTTGCGGCGAGGTGCGTGAACTGATTCGCACGGAGCCTATGCTGGAGGACTTCCTGCGAGCCGCTGTCCTTAATCACTCGAGCTTAGAAAGCGCTCTCAGTGCCCACCTTGGAAATCAGATTGACTGTGCAACCATTCCCGCTCGCGTCCTGTGCCACGTCATCTCCGAGGCGTTTTCTACACGCGACGATATTCGCCAAGCCATGCGTGATGATCTGCAAGCAGTGGTTGAGAGAGACTCTGCGTGTGAGTCATTTCATTTGCCGCTTCTTTACTTTAAGGGCTTTCACGCGCTGCAGCTGCACAGGGTTTCAAACTGGCTTTGGCTACAAGGCAGACAATCGCTTGCGCTGCTAATGCAGAGTAGGGCGTCTATGAAATTTGGCGTCGATATACACCCAGCCGCCACCTTCGGCAGTGGCATTATGTTGGATCATGCGACAGGACTTGTGGTGGGTGAAACCGCCGTTGTCGGCAATCAGGTCTCGATACTGCAAAGTGTGACTCTTGGAGGCACTGGTAAAGAGCATGGTGACAGGCACCCGAAAATTGCTGACGGCGTATTGATCAGTGCTGGCGCAAAAATACTGGGGAACATCAGGGTTGGAGAGGGCGCCAAGGTAGGTGCAGGCAGCGTTGTCCTGCGAGATGTCCCAGCGCACACGACTGTTGCGGGTGTTCCTGCCAAAGTCGTGGGAAGGCCTGACTCGGACCTTCCCGCGCTTAACATGAATCATGAAATACCGGACTACGAGTGGTAAGCCGGCGATAGCTCTATAACGGCGTCAACCATTGCTCCAACGCACTCAGGATCAATTCCGGGTGTGATACCGTGACCAAGATTGAAAATATGGCCGGTTCCAGAGCCATAGCTTGCCAAAATCTTTCCGACTTCTTCGCGAATCCGCCCAGGCTGCGCGTTGAGCATGGCTGGGTCCATATTGCCCTGCAGCGCGACCTTGTCACCCACCCGAGCGCGAGCAGCCCCAATATCGGTTGTCCAGTCGAGACCTACTGCATCGGCGCCGCAGTCAGCAATTTGCTCCAACCACTGGCCGCCACCCTTGGTGAAGACAATGACGGGCACACGCTGGCCATCCGCCTCTCGAGGTAATCGGTCGACCACTGCTTGCATGTAGCGAAGAGAGAACTCTTGGTAATCACTGTGGCTTAGCGAGCCGCCCCAGGTATCAAAAATTTGGAGCGCCTGTGCCCCCTGCTCAACCTGAGTGGTCAGATAAACCGCGACAGCGTCCGCAAGCTTATCGAGCAATTGATGCATCGCCGCAGAATTATTGAAAGCCAACGACTTTGTCTTTGCGAAATCCTTGGACGAACCACCCTCGACCATGTAAGTGGCCAAGGTCCAGGGAGAGCCAGAGAATCCAATCAGCGGAACCTTGCCATTGAGCTCCTTCCGAATTAAAGAAACAGCGTCCATGACATAGCCCAACTCATCCCGCGCTCTATTGGGCTCCAGAGCTGCGATCTCGGCGTCAGTCGACAAGGGTCTTTCAAACCGAGGCCCCTCGCCTTCCGTGAAATAAAGCCCTAACCCCATGGCATCGGGGATTGTCAAAATATCTGAGAATAAGATAGCCGCGTCCATATCGTAACGACGTAACGGCTGCATGGTGACCTCACAGGCGAGTTCCGGCTGGGTACACAAACCCATAAAGCTGCCGGCTTGCGCGCGCGTGGCACGGTATTCAGGCAGGTAACGGCCTGCTTGGCGCATCATCCAAAGAGGTGTTCGGTCTACGGGCTCGCGTAACAAGGCCCGCAAAAATCTATCATTTTGCAGTGGTGCCATATCGGCAGGATCCCCCGAGTGGTCGCCTCTGTGTGCAAACTCACTCTGATCTTTTTTTATATTTAGACCGCTAGGTAATCCAAGATACCCTCTGCGGCCTGCCTTCCTTCCCAAATGGCGGTAACCACTAAGTCAGATCCGCGTACCATATCACCACCAGCGAAGACTTTGGGATTTGTCGTTTGAAACTTGAAAGTTTGGTGTTCGGGTGCAATGACCCCCTTCCAGTCATTCAATGCGATCTCCATGTCTGCCATCCACTGAGTCGGACTCGGTTGAAACCCAAAGGCCATGATGATCGCATCCGCTTCGAGCGTCGCCTCAGAGCCCTCTGCCTGCTCTGGCCGACGACGGCCATCGGGCCCAGGTTCACCCAAGCGTGTTTCCACAACCTTGACTCCAATGGCTTCGCCAAAATAATCGACAACGCCGACTGGCTGTCGGTTGAAGAGGAACTGGACACCTTCCTCGCGAGCATTTTGAACCTCACGGCGCGAACCAGGCATGTTTTCCTCGTCCCTACGGTAAACACAGAACACTTGCTCAGCCTGTTGCCGAACTGCTGTCCTCACACAGTCCATCGCAGTATCACCACCGCCGAGTACGACAACAGTCTTACCTTTCAAATCGATGAAGTTTTCTTTTGGCTGCGGATAGCCCATTTTTTCATTCACATTCCCGACGAGGTAATCGAGCGCCTTGTGAACACCGGGTAAGTCCTCACCATCAAAACCACCTTGCATCGCTGTGTAGGTCCCCATACCAAGGAAAACAGCGTCGAACTCTGCGAGTAAATCATCGGCATCGATATCGACACCAATCTCTGTATTGAGACGGAATTCAACGCCCATACCTTCAAAGACTTCCCGGCGACGCTGCATGACCTGCTTCTCGAGCTTGAACTGCGGAATACCGAACGTTAATAGCCCTCCGATTTCGGGGTAGCGATCAAAGACAACGGGAGAAACGCCGTTACGTACCAAGATATCGGCACAGCCCAAGCCCGCAGGCCCAGCACCAATAATAGCCACCCGCTTGCCCGCTGGAATGACATCGGACAGATCCGGACGCCAACCCATCGCAAGCGCCGTATCCGTGATGTACTTCTCGGCATTACCAATGGTGACGGCACCAAAACCATCGTGCAGCGTGCAGGCCCCTTCGCACAAACGATCTTGAGGGCATACCCTGCCGCACACTTCAGGGAGTGTGTTGGTCTGATGACTCAGTTCTGCCGCCTCAAACAGACGCCCCTCTGCCAGTAGTTTTAGCCAGTTGGGTATCAAGTTGTGAACGGGGCACTTCCACTCACAGTACGGATTCCCGCACTCCAGACATCGGTGTGACTGCTCAGCTGCAGTCTGCTCGGTAAACGGGTCGTATATTTCGACAAACTCCTCCCTTCGAGACTGCATCGACCGCTTATTAGGGTCGCGCCGCTCGACATCTAGGAACTGGAATGGATTTGCTAATCGCTCAGACATTGCGTCAGCCTCAATCTGTATAGCGGAATCGCGCTAGTAGTTGATGGAAGTCAGCCGCCTTGGGCTTTACCAACCAAAACTTACCAACGTAATCCTCGAAATTATCAAGGATTGTCTGCCCCCACTGAGAACCCGTTTCAGCGACAAACTCTTCGATGTTGTCACGCAAGAAGTGTCGATGTGCCTCCGCGGCTTCACCGTTGATACGGTGAATTTCGACTAGCTCGCTGTTGTAGTGATCAGGGAATACACGATCTTGGTCTAGAACAAAGGCCACGCCGCCCGTCATACCCGCACCAAAGTTCAGACCTGTCGATCCCAAGACGGTGACACAACCACCCGTCATATACTCACAGCAGTGGTCACCCGCCCCTTCAATAACCGCATGCGCGCCGGAGTTTCTAACAGCAAAGCGCTCTCCTGCGCACCCTGAAGCAAATAAACGTCCACCTGTGGCGCCATAGAGACAGGTGTTCCCTATGATGCTCGCGTCGCGACTTTCAAAACGGCTATTTTCGGGTGGATAAATCACCAGCTTTCCACCGGCCATACCCTTCCCAACATAGTCGTTACAGTCGCCAGCTAGATACATATGCAGGCCACCAGCATTCCATACGCCAAAGCTCTGACCTGCCGTGCCTTTGAGCTTAAGAACAACAGGTGCATCTTCCATGCCCAAATTACCGTAGCGCTTGGCAATCTCCCCTGACAGTCTGGCGCCGATAGAGCGATCGCAATTTGTCACGGCGAAGTCGAACTCACCACCTTGCGCGGCCTCAATGGATGGAAGCACCTGCTCCAGTATCAGTGCAGCCTTTTCACCCTGATCAAAGGGAGGGTTGCGCTCAACCTCACAGAACTGCGGCTGGTCAACAGCAGTCTCGTCAGTCCATGTTATCGGGTGTAAATCTAGGGAGTGCTGCTTCTCGGTTGCGCCATCAATGTGCTCCAGAAGATGAACACGACCAATGAGGTCCTCAAGCTTGGAGACGCCTAAGGTCGCCATCCACTCGCGGGTCTCTTCAGCCACAAAGCGGAAGAAATTGACAACACGCTCCACGTCACCCACGAAGTGGTCCTCTCGGAGCTGATCGTTTTGCGTTGCGACACCGGTCGCACAGTTATTGAGGTGGCAGATACGGAGGTACTTACAACCCATCGCAATCATTGGCGCCGTGCCGAAGCCAAAGCTTTCTGCACCCAAAATAGCAGCTTTGACAACGTCTAGACCCGTTTTCATTCCACCGTCTGCTTGCACGCGAATCTTTCCACGCAGTCGATTGCCCCGCAGGGTTTGATGGACCTCAGCGAGACCCAGCTCCCAGGGAGAGCCCGCGTGCCGAATCGACGTCAGCGGGCTAGCCGCAGTGCCGCCGTCATAACCTGAAATGGTAATGAGGTCTGCGTAGGCTTTGGCAACACCCGCAGCGATTGTGCCGACCCCGGGTTCTGATACGAGTTTTACCGAGACGAAGGCGTCGGGGTTAACCTCCTTCAAATCGAAGATTAGCTGAGCCAAATCTTCAATCGAGTAAATATCATGGTGCGGCGGTGGCGATATCAGTGTGACACCGGGAACCGAATAACGGAGACGGGCGATGAGGTCATTGACCTTGCCACCTGGCAACTGTCCACCCTCACCTGGCTTGGCGCCCTGTGCCACTTTGATCTGTAATACCTCGGCATTAACCAAGTAATGAGGAGTAACGCCAAATCGTCCAGAGGCAATCTGCTTAATCTTGGAAACACGGTTGGTGCCGTATCGCGCTGGATCTTCGCCACCTTCACCGCTGTTTGAACGCGCACCAATCTCATTCATACCCATCGCCAGCGCCTCGTGCGCCTCCGGGGACAGCGCGCCTAAGGACATACCGGCAGAGTCAAAGCGCTTGAGGATGGCCTCAATGGGTTCGACCTCATCCAATGAAATGGGTGTTGGGCTAGGCTTTAATTGGAGGAGATCGCGCAAGGCTGCAACCGGTCGGTCATTACAATGATCAGCGTAAGTCTTGTAATCGCGTGTATCGTTACTGACGACCGCTCGTTGCAAGCTCATAACAACATCGGGGTTGTAGGCGTGATACTCACCGCCGTGCACGTACTTCAATAAACCACCCGCAACAACTGGCTTGCGCTTAAGCCTTGCCATTCGCGCCAGTTGCTTTTGGTCGAATTCCAAATGAGCAAAACCAGCACCGGCAATTCTTGAGGAAACGCCCCGAAAAGCCATTTCAACCACTTCAGTATCGAGGCCCACCGCTTCGAAAAGCTGAGCACCTCGGTAGCTGTTCACCGCTGAAATGCCCATTTTGGACATAATTTTGAGCAAGCCCTTATTAATGCCTTTTCGGTAGTTCTTATAGCAGACCGACGGCGCACCGAGGATCTCGCCACTGTTCAATTGATCTGTCAGAACGCTGTAGGCCAGATAGGGATAGATTGCGGTCGCACCAAAGCCCAGCAAGCAGGCCACCTGATGCGAATCTCGTGCACTCCCTGTTTCGATAATGAGGTTTGAGTCTGCACGCAGGCCATGGGCAATGAGGTGGTGATGCACCGCGCCCGTAGCGAGTAGGCTGTGAATTGGAATTCGAGCTTCGGCGATACTCCGATCAGAGAGCACTAGGACGCTGGCGCCACCCGTCACGTGTGCAGCCGCCTCCTGACACAGTGTCTCAAGTGCACCCTTGAGTCTGGTCAGTTCAGGATCGTAAGTCGTATCGATAACCTGAACCTTTAAGCCCGACTCATTCAGCGCGAGAATGGATTCAAACTTTCCTTGAGACAGGATAGGTGAGGTGAGGCTAACCCGACGCGCGTGCCGCTCGGTTTCCTCAAATAAGTTCCCTTCGCCTCCGAGATCGACCTCGAGTGACATCACGATCGCTTCTCTCAAAGGATCAATAGGTGGGTTGGTTACCTGAGCAAACTTTTGTCTAAAGAAGTCGTATAGCGATCGCTCCCTTGAAGAGAGAACGGCCATGGGCGTGTCATCACCCATGGAACCCACAGCTTCATTACCCGATTCAGCCAAAGGCTTCAGAACCTGATCACGCTCTTCAAGACTTACCTGGAACATCTTCTGGTAGATATCGAGCTCATCACCTTCAATCGGCGCCGATACCTTCGTGTCGTATGAGGCCTCGATGTGTCGCGCATTGTCTCGCAGCCAGCGCTTGTAGGGCTTGCTGATTTTCAATTTGTTGTCGATGTCTTTGGTGTGGAGCACCTCGCCGGTCTCGGTATCGATAACCAGGATTTGGCCCGGTCCAACGCGGCCTTTGGCCACGACTGTCTCAGGCTCGTAATGATAGGTGCCAACCTCTGACGCCAGAGTAATAAAGCCGTCAGTCGTGGTTACCCACCGAGCGGGGCGAAGTCCGTTTCGATCAAGCAAACAACAGGCGTACCGGCCATCGGTTAAGACGATGCCTGCCGGACCATCCCAAGGCTCCATGTGCATAGCGTGATACTGATAAAACGCCTTTAGATCAGGGTCAATGTCTTCGATGTTTTGCCACGCTGGCGGGATAAGCATGCGGAGCGCTTTGGGTAACTCAACACCACCTGTTACCAGCAACTCAAGCATGTTATCAAGACTCGACGAGTCAGAGCCTGATTCGTTAACCAGCGGCGTGACGCTGGGTAGATCGGGCAATAAAGGCGAAGAGAGCTTAGGCGTGCGTGCTTTCGACCAATTGCGATTACCTTCGATCGTATTGATCTCACCGTTGTGAGCCAACATCCGGAACGGCTGCGCCAGCGGCCATTTAGGTAATGTGTTGGTGGAAAAACGCTGGTGGAAGACACAAATTGCAGTCTCCAAAGACTCATCACCCAAATCGGGGAAAAAGTGCTCAAAGTCGGCCGGCATCACCAGGCCTTTGTAGGAAATAACCCGATCCGATAGGCTGCAAATGTAAAAATCAGGCTCAGTTGCCAATGCCGTCTCAACACGACGCCGAATCATAAACAATCGAGCGGCCACCTCTTCATGGGTTGCGTCGTCAGTCTCGAGGAAAATTTGCTCGATAGCTGGCAGTTGCTCGAGCGCGATCTCGCCGCAGACATCCGGCTGTGTCGGTACGACCCGCCATGTGGCTACTGAGAAATCAAATTCAGCCGCAGCGACAGTGAAGGCCTCTCTGACGCGTGCCTGGCTGTCAGCGTCGGTCGACATGAACACCATGCCGACCGCATAGGTTGATTTCAGTTCACGCCCTAAAAGATCTCGCGCGCGGGCGCGCATGAAGTCGGAGGGTATCTGGAGCAATAAACCACATCCGTCGCCCGTTTTTCCGTCAGCGGCGATACCACCGCGGTGCGTCATACAAGTGAGGGACTCAATGGCTGTCTGGAGCAGCCTATGGCTCGCCACACCTTGCTGGTGGGCGATCATGCCAAAACCGCAGTTATCCCGGAACTCGTCGGGATTGTATAAGCCGCGCACTTCGTTAGTCGTGCCAACGGTCGATTTCACGATGCCTGATGACTTCATGTCTGAGCTTGCTCGCTTGATAAAACTGGGGCCTAACGCCATGAAC
This sequence comes from Halieaceae bacterium, assembly GCA_902547755.1. Classification (GTDB taxonomy): domain Bacteria; phylum Pseudomonadota; class Gammaproteobacteria; order Pseudomonadales; family Halieaceae; genus Luminiphilus. The sequence continues at coordinate 130,873 of CACCPA010000002.1, forward strand.
GCGCAAAGCCAAAAAGGCCGCATAGTCTACACTTCTGGGCCTTTATCTACAATTTGCGTAACCGCAAAAAGAGACCATCCTATCACTGGGGAGTTTTACAAGTTGGGTGCTATTTCGGATTCGTCTAGGCCTGCGGTGACAAAGGCATTCCCCAATGACTCGAGTAGCACGTAGCGGATTTTTCCCGCCTGAACTTTCTTATCGCCCTGCATCGCAGTCATGAAGGCATCGACACCCATACCATCGGGTGCATGGGCAGGAAGAGAGAAAGCTTGCAAGAAGCCGTTTAGCGCCGCGACCGTGCCGGGCTCGACAGCACCGCGATCAGCTGAAATCCGTGTGGCGATGGCCATACCGGCCGCCACCGCCTCGCCGTGCAACCAAACACCAAAGCCCTGCTCCTTTTCGATCGCATGGCCAAAGGTGTGTCCGAAATTCAATATGGCTCTGACACCACCTTCACGCTCATCCCGCTTCACCATCTCGGCTTTGATCGCACAGCACCGTGCGATCACATCGGCTAACAGCGCTTCTTCACGCCTCACCAGCGCTTCCGAGTGACCAATCAAGTAATCGAAAAAGTTAGCATCAGCGATCAGGCCATACTTAATAACCTCAGCCATGCCCGCAGCATATTCTCGGTCCGGTAAGGTCTCCAGTGTCTGAGTATCTATGATGACGCCAATGGGCTGGTGGAAAGCGCCAATCAGGTTTTTACCCATCGGGTGGTTGACACCTGTCTTCCCCCCGACAGAAGAATCAACCTGTGACAACAGCGTCGTTGGCACTTGAATGAAATCGGCGCCGCGGAGAAAGGAAGCAGCGGCAAACCCAGTCATATCACCAACAACGCCTCCGCCAAGCGCAATAAATACGGTACTGCGCTCATGCTTATCCTCCAGGGCGGCCGTCAGGATGCGCTCATAGGACGCGAGCGTCTTGTGCGCCTCGCCATCGGGTAATTCAACGACAGTTACTCTGCGGTTACCTGCATCATTGTCGTGCAGAGCATCCAAAACAGATGATTGAAACAATGGCGCAACCGTCTCGTTAGTAACAAGACAAACGTTGCGATCACCGACAAGCGCTCGCAACAGATCTCCCGAAGTCAGCAAGCTCGGACCGATATGGATTGGATAGCTTCTGTCAGACCCCTGTGCGGTAAGTCGTACCATTACCTCTGGTGCTCTGGGACTCATGGTTCGCCCTTGTTGAAGGCTGTAAGTTTTTCCGCGATCGCCCCTGCGAGCTTTTTAGCAGAGCCACCGGTTGATGCGACCGTGACATCGGCCACTTCGCGATAGAGGGGGTCCCGAACGGCCATTATCTCTTGAAGCACCTTCCTGACATCCTTTCCCACCAACAACGGTCGTTTGGTCTTACCTTCAGTTCGACTCACCAGAGTCGATAACGACGCCTCCAAATAGACAACTGTGCTCGCGCTCGACATAGCGATGCGATTTTCGGGCCTAAGAACAACACCACCACCGGTCGCAATCACCACATTGTCTCTCGATGCAAAGTCTTTGACGACAGCGGACTCGCGATCACGAAAACCGGACTCCCCTTCCACATCAAAAATCCATGGGATATCTGCGCCCGCGCGCTCCTGTATCACCTCGTCAAGATCGAAGAACGTCGCCTGCAAGTGTGCAGCAAGGTGCCTACCCACAGTAGATTTACCGGCCCCAGGGGGACCGACCAAAAATACGCGCATGTTATCTCTCGTTCGCCGGCTGGCTGCCCCCACTAGTTATCATTTATTGCAACACAGGTTGGGATAAAGTGCGACTTGGGAGTTAAGATATACAGATGAACCTACGACGACTGCGTCGCATTTCCAACCAAAATTAAGGCCGGAGACCTAAGGCTTGTCGGTAGTCAAACATAGTGCAAACGCCCTCGTGTTGATCACAGCTGCCGCTGTGTGGTGGCTGGCCGGTTTGTATTTGTATCTCAGTCCAAAGCTACCTGAGGCTGAGGCACTCACTGACATCAAATTACAAACACCGCTTCGCATCATGAGTTCCGATGGGCAACTGATCGGCCAGTTCGGTGAGCAAAAAAGAATACCGGCGCGCTATGAGGGTCTACCTCAGAGCTTTATTGATGCACTCCTTGCTGCGGAAGACGACGGCTTCTTTGAACACTCGGGAATCGATTTCCTGGGATTGGCGCGTGCCGTGTCGGAGTTAGTGGCGACTGGCAGCAAGCAAAGTGGCGGCTCGACCATCACAATGCAGGTGGCAAGAAATTTTTTCTTAACGCTGGATCAAACTTTCATCCGGAAGTTCACAGAAATCCTCCTTGCACTGGAAATTGAGCAGCGCCTTAGCAAAGAAGAAATTTTAGAGCTCTACGTGAATCGAGTCTTTTTAGGCCACCGGAGTTACGGCTTCGAAACCGCGGCGCAAACATACTATGGACGATCACTCAGCGAGCTATCCGTCGCGGAGCACGCCATGTTGGCAGGGGTCCCGCAAGCGCCTTCTCGCAACAACCCTTTGAGTAACCCCAAGCGCAGTGAGATCCGACGAAACTGGATTTTAGGTCGCATGCTGTCGCTCGACATGATTGATCGAGCGACGCACGACGAGGCAGTCGCCAGCACCGATATTGCATCCTTCAATGGATTGAAGGTTGAGGTAGATGCTGACTACGTTGCGGAGATGGCGCGCCAGTTCGCGGTCGAGCGACTGGGGAGCAACGCCTACACCGATGGCTATGTGATCTACACAACCGTCGATGGAGATTTGCAGCAGGCTGCTCGCGATGCCCTGATTGATGGGCTTATTACCTATGACAATCGTCATGGCTGGCGCGGACCTGAGCAGCAACATCCGCCGCTCGAGGAAGAAACGCCCGAGGCATTAGACAAGCGCTGGAGGAGCGTACTTCGCGCCATGCCAGTCATCGCCGACTTACGACCCGCCATTGTCACCGAGTTGCTCGAGGACGGGGCTCGTATGCTGTTGCGAGATGGAAGCACCGGCTTTCTCTCTTGGCGTGAAGATCTCAGTCGCATTCGCCGTTACTTAGATGAAGACAGACGAACCGGCAGTGCTCAGACTCTCAGCGACCTGCTGTCGGTCGGTGATTTGATCCGAGTCAGCGAAAGTGACGATAGCCTTCGTCTCGCCCAGGTGCCTCGCGTTCAAGGGGCACTAGTATCGCTCGATCCAAGCGACGGCTCGGTCAAGGCCCTCGTGGGCGGTATGGGCTTCGTACTGTCCAAATTCAATCGAGCGACGCAGGCGAAGCGCCAGCCCGGCTCCAATTTCAAAGCGTTTCTCTATGCCGCTGCTCTCGAGAACGGTATCCACCCAGCGACGTTGATTAATGATGCGCCAGTCGTCGTTGGGAACTTAACTGACGAGGACTTATGGCGCCCCGAAAATGACAGCGGTCGATTTTATGGCCCAACCCGCGTTCGAGAAGCACTCACCTTCTCGAGGAACCTGGTGTCAATTCGCGTTCTTCAGCAACTCGGGGTCCGTAAGCTTATCGAAATGGCGGCTAGAGTCGGCTTCGATGTCAACGACATGCAGCCCAACTTGACACTCGCACTCGGTACCCATGCCTACACGCCACTCGAGGTTGCCAGTGGATACACAGCCATTGCCAATGGCGGTTTTAAAGTTGAGCCCTGGCTCATCCAAAGAATTGAAGACGTCGACGGCAATATCATTTACGCGGCCGACCCATTTATCGCCTGCTCTGCATGCGACCGGCAAGAATCGGATGATGAGTTCCTCGAAGCGTCCCGAATCGAGGACTTGCTAGAAGACCGCGAGCCCGAGTTCCGAGAGGCGCCACGAATTATCGACGAGCGGGTTACTTACGTCCTGACATCGATGCTGGAGGACGTGATCCAACGCGGTACTGGGCGACGAGCTCGCGTCCTAGAACGCAATGATCTCGCCGGTAAAACAGGAACTACAAACGGTCCGAGAGACGCCTGGTTCTCGGGTTATAACCGGGATCTAGTCACCACCACGTGGGTAGGTTTTGATGATTATAGTCTCATGGGCCGCAGGGAATTCGGCGGCACCGCGGCACTGCCGATTTGGATCGACTTTATGCGAGTCGCCCTACCACCACAAAGCGCAGCAGCAGAGATGCCGCCTGGGGTTGTCAGATTGCGAATCGACAAGGATTCAGGACAGCGAACAGATAGCCAATCCTCATCGATGTGGGAGGTTTTCCTTCAGGAGTTTACGCCTATCAATCAGCGCGGCCGGAATGATACCGACCCCGAGGACTTAGATGGGCTGTTCTGAGGCTCCACTTTTTTGGGCAAAAAAACGCCGACATAAACCGGCGTCTTTAAAACTAACCAGACACTTACTTCTTTAAGCTGCGACCAGCAAAGCGCTTGTTGAAGCGATCGACTCGACCACCAGAATCAACGATTTTCTGCTTACCGGTGAAAAACGGATGACACCGACTGCAGACGTCAATAGTGATATCCTGCGCAAGCGTTGAACGTGTCTTGATTTCGTTGCCACAGCTGCAGCGTGCAGTGATGTCTTCGTAACGCGGATGAATATCTGCCTTCATGTTACCCTCGAGCACCTTGTGGGTGTCTAGTAAAAAAGAGCGCGGATGATACCAGAGCCCAAAGCCAATTCAAGCCCTCTTGTATGGGTAATCTCGGTGCCATCGCGGCTACACCGAGTTTTTGAATATTTACCGCCCTCAGACAATCAAATAACGCCACAACCGGGAGCTCGAGTGAAAATTCCATTTGCCGGTCGGGATATGGTTGGGATTTTTCTTGAGGAAAGACGGAGTGAGCTCCCCGCCGCAACTGCACTCAAACGCGCGGAAACGTTGCTGGACAACGAACTGCCGCTGCTTGGTTCGGATCAACTACAGTTACTTCGATGGCTCTCTGAGTATTACCTCATTCCTCATGGCGAGGCATTACAGCTGGGCTTGGCGACACCCGAGCGCAAAGGTCGCCCCGCATGGACGGCAGAAGCCGATTACATCGCCCTAAATCACGGTACTAAAACGATAGCTGAAATCCCTACCAGAGCGACCAAACAACGGGCCGCGGCTCAATTCATTGGCGAACACACCGTCCCGATTGCCAGTCTTACCAAAGCGGGTTTCTCTGCAGCGGTAATATCAGCCCTCATCAAATCGGGCGTGGCAGAAAAAAAACGAGCGGAACCAACGGCGTACTCGCCTCAACCGACAGTGAACTTGACTGACGCACAGCAAGGGATTTGCAGCACGCTGAAGGCGCAAATGACGGGCTTCAAACCCCATCTGCTCGAGGGAGTTACGGGCAGCGGAAAAACAGAGATCTACATCGAATGTATTAAGGAAGCGATAGCACGAGGTCATCAGGCACTGGTCATCATTCCCGAAATTGGTCTTACACCCCAAACCAAACACCGTTTCGAGGCGGCGTTGGGATGTGAAGTACCACTCATACATTCCGGACTCACTGAGGCTGAGCGAGGTCGAACATGGGCGATGGCGCGTTCAGGCGTTGCCCGCGTGGTGCTTGGCACTCGCTCTTCCATATTCTGTAGCTTCCGGACCTTGGGTCTCATTGTCGTCGATGAGGAGCATGACCCGTCTTTCAGACAGCAGGATCACCCCCGTTACTCAGCGCGAGATGTCGCTGTTAAACGGGCTCAGATCTGCAACTGCCCAATTATAATGGGAAGCGCCACACCCAGTCTGGAAACAATCGCTAACTGCGACCAGGGCCGGTATCAGCATCACGCTCTGATGCAACGGCCACAGGGTAGCGCGTTGCCTGATATCTCTCTGATCGATACCCGAGGCCTCGCGCTCAGCAGTGGGTTATCAGACGAGGTGATCAATCAGATTCGCCTCGCACTGGAGCGAAAGGAGCAAGCGCTACTGTTCATCAACCGACGGGGATTTGCTCATAGTCTGCAGTGCGAAGACTGCGGTTGGGTTGCAGACTGTCAACACTGTGACTCATCCATGGCCGTTCATCGGACGCCACCGCATTTGAGCTGTCATTACTGCAACACCAAAACGAGTGCCCCGACCTACTGTCAGCAGTGCAATAGCAATCGCCTAACCAGTAGGGGCATCGGTACCGAGCAACTTGAGCTCTTGATGAACCGTCACTTCAGTTCGACCCCGATATTCCGAATTGACAGTGACAACATCAAAAATATGAAAACTCTCTCGCAAGCCCTACACGGTATCGCCAGCGCTGAATCGGCCATACTGTTAGGCACGCAAATGCTGTCCAAAGGACATGACTTCCCTAGAGTGACCTGTGTTGTCGTCGTCGATGCCGATAGCCTCCTATACAGTCCTGACTTTCGGGCGGAGGAGCGGCTGCTCCAGCTGCTGGTTCAAGTTGCAGGGCGCGCCGGCAGATCCAGTCTCCCGGGGAAGGTCTTGATACAAACCCGCAGTCCGGACCACCCCATGATGCAGCAACTTGTCGAGCGATCTTATACGGACCAAGCGCGTGCCCTCTTACTTCGCCGAGAAGCACTTCACCTGCCACCGAAGGGCGCCATGGGATTGATTCGCAGTGACAGTAAGCAGGAAAAAGACGCTATAGATTTCTTGGATGCCCTGCGTCAACAGCTGCCGATCCAGGATGAGGTGCGCTTAATTGGCCCCATGCCAACACTAATGACACGTCGTGCCAACATGTATCGCTATCAGATTATTGTGCACGCCCAGACCCGCAGAGCAGTGCATTCACTTCTGGAGGCTGCAAGAGACATCGGATCAACGCAAAAATTAGGGCGAAAAGTCAGCTGGTTTGTTGAAATCGACCCAACGGAAACGCTCTAACGAGATACACTACGGCTCAACAGACAAGGCGCTCCACGTCACAACAGATCAAGCGACATCAATGAAAGATCAGGTAGTTGATTTAATCGAGCAATCTATTCGGGCAATCCAAGCGGAGGGCATGCTGCCAGAGGGTGAGCTTCCGAAGCCTCAGGTTGACCATACGCGCGACCCCAAGCACGGGGATTTGGCTACTAATGCAGCGATGGTGCTAGCCAAAAAAGCCGGCATGCCGCCGCGCGACTTGGCGGCGGCGATCATCGAACGACTACCCCAAAATAATATGATAACGAAGTGTGACATCGCCGGTCCGGGCTTTATCAACTTCCATATTTCCCAAGCGAGCAACATCGCTGTTGTCGAGACCATTCTGACAACGAGTGAGGAATATGGCCGCTCAAATGAAGGTCAGGGAAGGCGCGTTCAGGTGGAGTTTGTCTCAGCGAACCCAACGGGCCCTCTGCATGTGGGGCATGGTCGAGGGGCTGCGATTGGCGATGCGCTTTGCAGGCTCTTGGACAATGCCGGCTGGTCGGTGCATCGGGAGTTCTATTACAACGATGCGGGCCAGCAGATCAGTAATCTTGCGCTGTCAGTGAAAGCCCGAATCGATGGTGTGGAGCCGGGTGATACTACTTGGCCCGCCGACGGGTATCAGGGTGACTATATAAAAGACGTCGCCACCGCCTACCAGAATAAGCAAACCGTGAATGCAGCAGACCGCACAGTCACGGCCTCCGGCGATGCCGTGGACGTGGCCAACATACAGGCATTCTCAGTCGCCTGGCTCCGCCGCGAGCAAGATGAAGATCTAAAAGCGTTTGACGTCAACTTTGACTGCTATTTTCTCGAGTCATCGCTTTACACGTCGAACGCAGTTGAGAAAACAGTCGAAACACTGATCGACAATCAATTTACGTACGAGCAGGATGGTGCGCTTTGGCTGCGCACAACTGATTTTGGCGATGACAAAGACCGTGTTATGCGAAAGCGCGAGGGAGGCTACACCTATTTTGTTCCCGATGTGGCGTACCACCACAACAAGTGGGAGCGGGGTTTCGAGCGCGTTATTAACGAGCAGGGAGCCGACCATCACAGCACCATCACTCGAGTCAGGGCGGGATTACAGGGCCTGAAGACAGACATCTCCGAAGGCTGGCCAGAGTACGTACTGCACCAGATGGTGACCGTTATGCGCGACGGTGAAGAGGTTAAATTATCCAAGCGCGCCGGGAGCTACGTGACCCTCCGTGATCTCATCGACTGGGTGGGTCGAGATGCCACACGCTACTTCCTGACGGCCCGTGCAGCAACGTCTCAGCTTACGTTTGATATCGACCTTGCTCTGTCAAAAAGTAATGAGAACCCCGTGTACTACATCCAGTACGCGCACGCACGAATCTGCAGCGTTCAGCGTAAAGCACTTGAGCAATTTGGGCAGTGGACGGCAGCCGACGGCATTCAGCACCTTGAACTCCTAAATAGTAGCGAGGAGCAGTCGCTGGCTTTGGTGCTCAGTAAATACCCAGAGGTGCTTGCTGGGGCGACAAAGCGCCTAGAGCCGCACGCAGTGGCTAATTACCTACGCGATGTGGCAGCGGAATTTCACTCCTTTTACAACGCGCACAAAATAATGGAAGCCGATGAGGGAATCAGCCTGGCGCGGCTTGCACTCGCTACTGCGACGCAGCAAGTCATTGCGAGTGGACTCAGAATTCTCGGTGTCTCTGCACCTGAGGCGATGTGATCGTGGCGAATCCATCGACAAGCACCAAGCGCAAACGAAATACGGGGAGTGCAACTCGGAGCACAACCTCACAGACCAAGAAAAAATCTGCGGACACTCCGCTGTTTAACGCCTCGCACGTCAATGGATTTATCGTCGGTGTCATGACAGGCGCCATCGCCAGCCTGGGCATCGTCGCGGGCATCAATCCAACAGCCCTACCCGCAGCAATCACTCCCTCGACGGCTGGGACTGCGGAGTCGACACCACAACCCAGCTTCACCTTTTTTAACACGTTGGAAGACGAGTCATTCAGCCTAGATACAGGGCGCTCGGTGGAAATCGGTCCATCTGAATACACACAGTACGTGCTTCAGGCAGGTTCCTTTCGAGCCATAGCCGATGCCGATAGGCGCCGTGGAGAGCTCGCGCTCCTGGGATTAGAGTCATCAATTGAGCAAATGAATACCGATACGGGAAGTTGGCACCGTGTGTACATCGGCCCCTTCGATAGTCGCTCGGCGATGGCCAAAGCGAGAGCGCTTACCGCCCAGTCAGATATTGATACGCTGCTCCTAAAGCGTGCTCAATGAGCATAGGTTGAACTCTATGACTGCTCAAGCACCCGAAGCTATCAACTACAGCAGTGGCAGACGCGTCTTGACCCTCTCGTTCCCTGGCGAAGATCCTGTAGAACTGTCTGCTGAATTACTCAGAGTTCTATCACCCTCGGCTGAAGTACAGGGCCATGGACCAGGTCAGGAAGTATTGCAAGCTGGCAAAAAAGAAGTTGGTATCACCGACATTCAGCCAGTAGGACATTATGCGGTACAGCTTAGTTTTGACGACGGGCACAGCTCCGGACTGTACACTTGGACGTACCTAGCGCAGCTTGCTGAAAACAAAGATAGGTTATGGGCTGACTATTTAGCGAAGTTGGCGCAGGCGGGAGAGTCACGAGACCCCGATACAAACATTGTAAAGATCATAGGTTGAGACAATACGTCCACCATAATAGGAATTGGCCATGAGCTCCCAAGACAATCTGACTGACGACACTACAGACTTCGGTTACGAGCGAGTCAAAACGGCAGACAAAGCTGGACGTGTCCGTGAGGTCTTCGATTCCGTCGCGGCACAATACGACCTTATGAATGATCTGATGTCTGGCGGCCTTCATCGGCTCTGGAAGCGCTTTACCATTGAGCTCAGTGCCGTTCGGTCCGGACAGACCGTCCTCGATATTGCCGGTGGTACGGGAGACCTCGCCGCAAAGTTCTCAAAACTTGTGGGTGCTGATGGCAAAGTTATCTTGGCAGATATTAACGCCGCCATGCTGTCAGTCGGCCGCGATCGCCTTATCGACAAGGGTGCGCTGAGCAACATTGATGTGGTGCAAGCCGATGCCCAGTTCCTCCCATTCGAAGACAACAGCATTGATTGCATCACTATTGCCTTCGGCCTCAGAAACGTCACTGATAAAGCCAAAGCACTTAAGTCGATGCACCGCATCCTAAAGCCTGGAGGTCGCGTGCTGGTACTCGAGTTTTCCAAGCCGACATCGCCGTTACTGTCGAGGGTCTACGATGCCTACTCATTCTCAGCGTTACCTGCGATGGGAAAACTGATCACCGATGATGCTGACAGCTACCGCTACCTCGCCGAATCGATTCGGAAGCACCCCGATCAGGAATCCCTGCTCGAGATGGTCGAGGACGCCGGTTTCGTTGACTGCCGATACCACAATATGACCGGTGGCATTGTGGCTGTGCACAGAGGCATCAAGGGCTAATAGCGTGGAGCATGATCCCGCCGTTATTGCTGGCGTCAGCCTTGCGATCGAGACTGTGATTGCCAAGGCCGTTGAGTTGTCGCCCGGAACGCAAAGCCGGTTAAAGCAACTGCACCCGCTGGCCATTGAGATTCATTGCACACAACCCGAATTGATAATGTTCGTGAGTGTCGAGGACGACGGCGGTATTCAAATCGCCAGTTACCGGGAAGCGAAAGCAACTGTTTCAATTGAGGGAACCTGGCGGGATTTTTCTCGCGTTGCAACTGCATCAGACCCCGCGGCGGCACTCATTAATGGTGACGTAAAAATCAGCGGTGACACCGCGCCGCTCATGCAACTACAGACGATTGTGGGCGATCTCGACATCGACTGGGAAGCACCCATAGTCGATGCCATCGGTCCTGTCTTCGGTCACCAATTGGCCGAGGTTATTCGTGCAATAACGAAAACGACAGGGACGACACACAGGCGGATGAAGCGACAGCTGAGTGAGTTTATTCTCGAGGAAGGCCGCCTCTCGCCACCGAAACCTGAACTCGATTCATTTTTCACCGCGGTAGACGATCTCGTGCTCAGAACGGACCGTATCGAGTCTCGTCTCAAGCGCATCAAAAAGCGGGCCGCCAGTCTGACTGGGTCCATTGAATGAAGCGCGCACTGAAATTTTTACTGATCGCGAGACGGCACCGCTTGGGTGCTTTTATCCCCGAAAGCTCGGCAACGACCAGCCTGTTGAAGCACCTGCTAGGCGCGAGGGCTAAAGCCAGCGATGGACCACGTGGAGAACGATTACGCCTCGCCTTGGAATCTCTCGGCCCCGTGCCGATAAAGTTCGGTCAATTACTATCTACTCGCCGGGACCTGCTACCGGACGATATCGCTGATGAACTGGCTCGTCTGCAGGATAAAGTCGCACACTTCCCGGGCGAGTCAGCCGTCAAAATTATCGAAGAGGAGCTACAAGCAGATATTGCCACTGCTTTTCAGACGTTTGACAGCAAGCCCCTCGCAGCAGCCTCAGTAGCGCAGGTCCATGCCATCACGCTTAATGATGGTGAAGACGCGGTTGTTAAGGTGCTGAGACCAGGAATAGAAAAGCAGATCGCGGCCGATATTCGTCTTCTAAAGCGACTTGCCGGCTTGATCGACCGGCTGTCCGATGACCTAAAGCGGCTGCGTTTATCCGAGGTAGTGGAAGACTATGAGGTCACGATAACGACCGAGCTTGATCTACGCAGAGAGGCAGCCAATGCGTCGCTGCTCAAGAAGAATACCGCAGCTCGCAAACTCGTATTTGTACCCACCATATTCTGGGACTACAGCACACCCCGACTCATGGTCTCGGAACGAATTTCCGGCATCCCCATTGGCGACATTGCTGCCCTCAATGAGGCCAACGTCAACATGAAGGTGCTCGCTGAACGCGGTGTTGAAATCTTTTTCTCTCAGGTATTTGATGACTGCTTTTTCCACGCCGATATGCACCCGGGCAATATCTTTGTGGATGCGACGTCACCAGAGACCCCAACATATATTGCTATTGACTGCGCCATCGTAGGGCAACTTTCCAGAGGCGATCAGTATTACGTTGCTCGGAACTTGCTAGCAATACTCCAGCGAAACTATCGGCTGGTAGCAGAGCTTCATATAGAAAGCGGCTGGGTACCCTCCTCGACACGTGTTCAGGACTTCGAAGCCACCATTCGCATGTTGTGCGAACCCATCTTTGATCGACCACTGCATCAAATTTCCCTAGGGCACATGCTTGTTAATCTGTTCAGGGCGGCGTCCGCTTTCGACATGAAAGTCCAGCCCCAGCTCGTGCTATTGCAAAAGACACTACTCAATATAGAAGGTCTGGGACGTCAGCTTTACCCGGAGCTCAATCTTTGGGAAACAGCCAAGCCCTTCCTTGAGGACTGGCTTAAACGTCAATACAGCCCCGTAAATGTCATCAAACAACTGCAGCGCGACGCACCTGCCTTTGTACATCATGCCTCGCAACTACCTGAGGTAATTCCACAGTTTCTTGCGACGCAACGAGAAGCGCTAAAGACAGCGCCTAGCGATAGCAAACCATCAGAAGGTAGTCCATTGTTAGTCGGTTCGGGTATTGCGACGTTGATCGTTACTTTACTCGCGGAGCTGAGTAACCCCTGGTATGTCGCCATAGGAACCCTTCTTGTCATTGTGGGCCTGATCCGTCGGAGCAAGTGATCAGGCAACACCGACGTGGCATAATCGCGTCATGAGCATTCCCCAATACAGCGATACACCAGCGACTATGCAGCCAAACTGGAATGCAGACGGCCTAATACCGGCTATTGCGCAGGATGCCAATACGGGTGAAGTGTTGATGATGGCATGGATGAACGAGGAGGCACTCCGCCTAACACTCGCCGAAAAGCGCACCGTCTATTGGTCTCGCTCTCGCAAATGTTTATGGCGCAAAGGTGAAACTTCAGGGAACGTTCAGCGCCTCATTGCCGCGAGACTAGACTGCGACGGAGACACTTTATTATTGCAAGTGAACCAAGTCGGTGGTGTCGCCTGTCACACAGGCCGCCGCTCCTGTTTTTTCTACAAGCCCGGCGATCAGGGCTGGATATTAGGGAGCAATGACGCGTGAGTGATGTTCTTGATGTTATTGCTGCAATCGTCGCCGAAAGGCGTGATTCGGATCCAGAAACCTCTTACGTCGCAAGTTTGAATGTAAAAGGTATCGATAAAATTCTTGAAAAAGTCGGCGAGGAAGCCGTCGAGGTGGTATTGGCTGCAAAAAATGCCGATTCTTCGATGGGTAACTCTGCAGATGTGATCAACGAGGTGGCTGACCTCGTATTTCATATCCTGGTGATGCTCGATCGGCTTGGTATCAGTCATAATGACGTCATGGCAGCTTTGGCCGCGCGGCAAGGTGTATCTGGCCTCGAGGAAAAGGCATCACGCAACGCTGATTAAGGCATAGAAGTCCAGCAGACTTAACAAACGGTGAATAACTATGGGATTTAGCGGCATTGGAATCTGGCAACTACTCATCATCCTCGCGATCGTAGTTCTGATTTTTGGTACCAAGCGTCTTCCTGGTGCGGCAAAAGATCTGGGCAGCGCTATTACCAACTTCCGGGAGGGAATGAAGCGCAACGACGGTGATACCGCCAAAATCGACAAGTCTGAGGATCGGAAAGAAGACCCTTAAGAGGTCCACCCCATCATGCTCGATATTGGTTTTGCTGAACTCCTTGTCATCAGCGCCGTAGCCCTTTTTGTGGTTGGGCCAGAACGACTCCCAAGTGCTATACGATCTATCTCGTTATGGTTGGGACGCGTGCGTCGTGGCTTCGAGGAAATCAAATCCGATGTGAACCGAGAGTTGCACAACGAAGAGGTAATGCGGGCATTAAAAGAGAGTCGTGATGAAGTGCAAGATTTGACTGACGTCAGCAGCGCGTTGTCGCTCACTGAGAATAGTGAAAAGAGCGATACATCACTACCGGAGAATGCGGCTGACAGTAACGCCTCCGAACTGGAATCAAACACACACTTATCATCGCAGACTGACGCAGACGACCCGACCGAAGAAATCGCCACTGTAGAGAGCCCTGCTGAGGTAGAGAGCACCTTTGAGAAAGGAGCTTGACCTCGGTGAGTACTGACGAGCCCATGCCTCTTGTCGCGCATTTGCGCGAGCTGAGAGATCGTTTTCGAAATGCCCTCATTGCAGTCTTTGTCGCGTTTCTGGGCTTATTTCCATTTGCTAATGAGCTCTATGCCTACGTATCGGAGCCGCTGAGATCACTCCTTCCCGAGGGGTCATCAATGATTGCGACAGAAGTGACGTCACCTTTTTTGACGCCGTTTAAGCTGTCGCTGGTACTCGCCGTATTCGTCGCCATGCCGGTCATACTCGTTCAGCTCTGGGGTTTCATCGCACCCGGTCTGTATAAATCGGAAAAGCGACTTGCCATCCCATTGCTGACCTCCAGCGTCATACTCTTTTATGCCGGCGTCGCATTTGCCTACTACGTTGTCTTTCCGCTTCTTTTTGGTTTCTTTACCACTGTCGGTCCCGGGGACATCTCAGTCATGACCGACATTAATCGATACCTCGATTTTGTTTTAAAACTTTTCTTTGCTTTCGGCCTCGCCTTTGAAGTTCCAGTCGCAGCGGTGATTCTCATACTCACCGGTGTGGTTACCGCGGATCAGCTCGCAAATAACCGCTCCTATGTCATTGTTGGCTGTTTCGTCATGGGCATGTTGCTCACGCCACCCGACGTGATTTCCCAAACACTGCTTGCACTGCCAATGTGGCTCTTGTTTGAGGTTGGTCTTGTCATGGGCCGCGCCCTGTCTAGGAGCCCAAACGAAGATGAGTGACGCCGGCTCAGTACCCAGCGACAACGACAACCGAAAGTCAAAATCGCTCAGGCCGTTAAGAGAGCTATTAGGCTTCCTTTGGCCCCATAAAGGCCGCTTGATTATTGCAAGCGTCGCCCTCGTATTCACTGCCATGACTCAACTATCACTGGGTTACGGCATTCAAATTCTGATTGACCAGGGATTTTCCAATCAAAGCGAAGAGGGTTTACGCCGGGCCGTTCTGTTTATGGTGGGTGTGGGCTTTGCCATGGCCTGCGGATCTTTCATCCGGTTTTACATGGTGTCATGGCTGGGTGAACGCGTTGCCGCAGATCTGAGGCGCGACGTCTTCAATAATTTACTGACCGTTCATCCGGGCTTTTACGAAAAAAATCATGCCGGCGAGATCATGTCGCGCATCACCACGGATACGACACTGCTTCAAACACTGATTGGCTCATCGGTCAGCCTTGCCGCACGTAATGCCTTAACCCTCATGGGCGCGCTCATATTGATGTCGCTGACCAATATAAAATTGACGCTCATCATGTTAATTGGAGTACCACTCACCTTGCTTCCGGTGCTATATCTGGGTCGACGGGTAAGGAACCTTTCTAACAAAAGCCAAGCCAGCATCGCGAGTGTGGGGAGCCGGGCAGGTGAGGTTCTTCAGTCCATCAAGATTGTTCAAAGCTTTCAGCGGGAAACCATGGAGCGCGAGGTCTTCGAGCAGGAGGTCCGTCGCGCATTCGACATTGCCAAAAAACGGATTCAGCAACGTGCTTGGCTGATGGCCTGCGCCATCTTCCTCTTCTTGGGCGGCATGGTTGGGATGATGTGGACCGGCGGACAAGATGTGATTGCCGGCAGAATGAGCGGTGGAGATTTGGGGGCTTTCGTCTTTTATGCCGTCATGCTCGGTACTGCCTTCGCCACACTGTCTGAGGTATGGGGCGACTTGCAGCGCGCGGCTGGCGCCGCCGAGCGGCTCGTCGAACTACTCCATCAGGAGAGTGATATTGTCGATCACGGCTCATCACCCGTTCCCCATGGACAGGCGCTGGTTGCCAATGGACTGGGTTTTACCTACCCCGCGAGACCGGAAAATCCTGCGCTTTCAGGCTTCAATTTGACGATTGCTCCGGGAAAAACCTTGGCACTCGTTGGACCTTCAGGCGCGGGGAAATCAACCCTGTTTGAGTTATTGCAACGCTTTCACGACCCGAGCGAAGGTGCTTTGACTTATGGCGATGTAGCGCTTGCTGACTTCCCATTACAGGACTGGCGAAGCAAGGCCGCGCTGGTGCCTCAGGCACCCATCCTTTTCTCAGGCGACATCGCCTACAACATTGCGTACGGCAACCCCGATGCCGGCCAAGCCGACATCGAAGCCGCGGCAAAGGCGGCCTATGCTCAAGAGTTCATCGAGCGATTACCGCAGGGGTACCGAAGTGAGATAGGCGCTCAAGGCGTGCAACTATCAGGGGGGCAACGGCAGCGAATAGCACTGGCTCGCGCCATTCTAAAGAACCCTGAAATTCTCTTGCTTGATGAGGCTACGAGTGCGCTCGATACAGAGAGTGAATACTACGTGCAACTCGCACTTGGCGAGCTCACTAGAGGCAGAACGACCATTATTATTGCGCACCGACTGTCCACCATCATAAACGCAGACGCCATCGCGGTGATCGACTCAGGCTCCGTTGTCGATGTGGGAACACATTCGGAGTTACTAGCGCGTTGTGATCTATATCAGCGCCTTGCCAACATGCAATTTAAAGAGGCCTCGACAGAAGAAGTGCCGATCACGCCGCCTGCAGCTTAGGGCAAGCCCAAATCGCCAAAGATCCGCGATCGGATCATCTCAGCCCAAATATCATAGCCTTTGGCATTTAGATGCAGCCTATCAAAAACGTAGTTATCGGGGTTGGGCTCACCGTCGCTCATCAAGGCTTCACCCGTATCAATGAAGTGCGTATTTGGCATCTGCAAAATGAGCGTCTGAATCGCCTCGTTGACCGCAACGGCTTCATCCCAGATAGCCCAGCGCAACGGTGATGGCGTGATCGCAATATAGTAAACGGGCACATTCGGATGCTGTTTCCTCAAAGCCGACATCATGGCTGCAAATCTACTGGTCATCGTATCGACTGACTTTGTCTGCTGCGGCGTCATGTCATTGGTGCCGACGAAAATCACAATAG
The DNA here is from genome assembly GCA_902547755.1 of Halieaceae bacterium. Lineage (GTDB taxonomy): Bacteria > Pseudomonadota > Gammaproteobacteria > Pseudomonadales > Halieaceae > Luminiphilus. The sequence goes on from CACCPA010000002.1 coordinate 147,767, forward strand.
CGCGCGGGTTATCTGCCCGAAATAAGGTTTCGGCGTAGTGCACAACATCACCTATTTTAGAGCCTCCGAATCCGCGGTTTATGATGGGTACAGGCGTCATGTCCTCGGCAAGCTCACCCCAGAATCGAATGCTGGAACTTCCTACAAACAAGAGGGATTCGGGCTCGCCGAGACCTCGCTCCGCAAACGTTTCAATATCCGAGGCCCAGACAAGGGGGTCTTCGCTCTGTGCCTTTTCGAGCCGGTGGGAGATATCAAAAAAGAGATAAGCAATGACAGCGAGCAGTAATACTGCACTCATTCCCAGGATGCGTTTAATAGTCATAGCGTGGCTTTCCTTTTGTTATTTATCTTTTTAGCCGCAGCCCAAACGCTACTCCGGCGAAAGCGCTTATTGCAAACAAAAACGTATCACGTTTTTTTTGCCCGAATAACGCGCAAAAAAAAGAGGCGCCGTGTTCTGGCGCCGTTCCATAAGATCACTACCGACCGAACGATTAAGAGAACTCTCTTACCAGGCCACCAATAGACTCTTTCGCATCGCCAAAGAGCATACGCGCATTGTCCTTGTAAAACAGCGGGTTCTCGATACCGGCAAAACCGGAGGCCATAGATCGCTTCAATACAAAAACGGTTCGTGCATCAGCAACATTGATTACCGGCATTCCGTAGATAGGGGACGACTCGACTTCGCGAGCGGCTGGGTTCACGACGTCATTGGCACCAATGACAATCGCGACATCAACACTCTCCATGCGCGGGTTGATGTCGTCCATTTCCAGCAATTGGTCGTACGGTACGTCTGCCTCAGCCAGCAGCACGTTCATGTGGCCCGGCATTCGACCTGCCACCGGGTGAATACCGTAATTCACCTCACAACCGTTGGCTTCGAGCAGCTCCATGAGCTCCTTCACAACGTGTTGCGCCTGAGCAACCGCCATTCCGTATCCAGGAATAATAGCGACGTTAGTCGCTGCCTCGAGCACGTAGTACGCATCCTCTACAGAGATAGGCTTAATCTCGCCCTCAACCTCTGTAACCGCCGTTGAGATGCTGGCAAAGCCTGAGAACAAGACGTTACTCAATGAGCGATTCATTGCCTTGCACATGATCTGGGTCAAGATGATTCCTGACGCACCGACTAGCGAACCGGCCACAATCAACACGTTATTGTCGACAGCAAAACCGGCTGCACAGGCCGCTAGACCCGAGTATGAGTTCAGTAACGAGATCACAACTGGCATGTCCGCGCCGCCAATTGGGATCACCACCATGATGCCGAAGAGGAGCGACAAGCCAACCACTGTGTAGAGCATATTGGTGTTAGTTGGGTCCATGACGAACATCACAGCACTCGCCAAGATTCCGATAACAATCAAACCGTTAACGAATTTCTGCCCTCCGAAGGTCACGGCGCCACTACCGATGGTCTCAGACAGCTTGCCGTACGCAACCAGTGAGCCAGTGAAGGTCACACCACCAATCAGGATGGAGAGAATAATGGTGATGTAGGTAAAGCTGCCGTCTGCGATCGAGAGCGCAGCGACACCTACAAGGCCAGATGCAGCACCACCAACACCGTTGAACAACGCCACCATCTCAGGCATCGAGGTCATGGCAACCGTGCGCGCTGCGACGGCGCCAACCGCGCCACCCACCACCATGCCGCCTAGAATATATTCGTATTGGACAATGCCCTGATCGAGCAGTGCTGCAACAATCGCCACCAGCATACCAATTGCAGATATGCCATTACCTTTACGCGCTGTATCGGGAGACCCAAGCATTTTGAGGCCAAAAATGAAGAGGCCTGCAGCAACGACGTAACCCAGTTGAATAATCAGTTCGAGACCCATGTCTTAGCCCTCCTTCTTCTTGAAGAAGCCGAGCATGCGGTCGGTCACCATGTAACCGCCGACAACGTTGACACTTGCAAGTGCTACCGCACCAGCACCCAACCACTGAGCCATGTCGGCATTGCCACTTCCTGCCAGTGCAATCGCACCCACGACAGTAATCCCTGAAATTGCGTTCGCACCTGACATCAATGGGGTGTGCAGTGTCGCAGGCACCTTATTGATCAGCTCAAAGCCCAGAAAAACTGAGAGCATCAAAATGAATAAAAGATATGAGACATCCATCTTAGCCTTCCCCTTCCATTAGGTTTTTAATAGTGGGGTGAACCACCGCTCCACCGTGCGTGATGACACAGCCCGGTAAAATGTCGTTCTCCATATCGAGAACAAATATCTTCGCTTCCGTATCCCAAGTGTCCTCAACCAAGTTAAACAGGTTGCTGGCATACATCTGAGACGCGTCCTTGGCGACCTCGTTCGCAAGATTCGCGGTGCCGACGATTGTCACACCATCAACGACAACGGTCTCATCAGGAACTGATCCCTCAACATTACCGCCGGTCTCTGCGGCCATATCGACAATCACCGAACCTGGCGCCATCCCCTCAACCATGTCCTTGGTTACAAGAACAGGTGGCTTACGGCCAAACACTTGCGCCGTAGTAATCACGACATCAGAGTCAGCGATCACATCTTTCTGAGCCTGGCGCTGAATATCCACCTGCTCAGGGGTCAATTCTTTCGCGTAGCCGTCCGACGTCTGACCGGTATCTCCAAGATCGATTTCCAAAAACTTTCCACCCAACGACTGAACCTGTTCCGCAACGACGGGGCGCGTATCAAATGCAATGACTCTAGCACCGAGACGTTTTGCGGTAGCAATTGCCTGAAGACCTGCAACGCCAGCACCGATGATGAATACCTTAGCTGGCTTAAGCGTACCTGCCGGCGTCATAAGCATTGGGAAAATGCGGGGAAGCTGCGCTGCTGCCAACATGACGGCAACATAGCCGGCCAGGTTCGCCTGAGAACTCAACGCGTCCATCTTCTGACTTCGTGTGGAACGCGGAATCATTTCCATGCTGATGGCGGTTATACCTTTATCAGCGAGCGTTTTAATCAGATCGCGCTCGTTAAACGGATCCAGATAAGACACGTGGATGCAACCGGACGTCATCATGCCAATGTCATCTGCTTCAGGCTTACGCAGCCTCAACACCATGTCGGCGGAACCGAACAGAGCTGCACGATCGGTAACGATCTCTGCGCCAAGCTCCGCATAAATGCTGTCATCAAAGCCCACCGCTGCACCAGCGCCAGACTCGATAGCCACTTCGGCGCCGAGACGGATCATTTTCTTTACAGTTTCAGGAGTCGCGGAGGTGCGTCGCTCGCCTGCAACCGACTCGCGAGGAATAACAATACGCATGGAAGATGCTCGCTTTTTTAAGTTTGGGGGTTGTACGTCTATTGGATGTAAGAGGATCTCATCGAGTCCGCTTTATCGATACAAAAATCCGCAATACCGCGGATAGCCCAAATAAATTTCTGAGCCTTATCCAATAGATGTTAGCTGCCTGCGCACCCGACCGGCGCAGAAACGATCGGCTTGGAAAAGACTAGCCCGCTCGAAGCTGCAACAGTGGACTCAACCAGCGATGGTGCCAGTGAGTGAATCGAAGCGGTGATTCGAGAACCGCCAGACAAATGCAGTCGCCACCGGGGAGTGCCGTCGGCGCGTGAATGTCACCCGCTTCACGAGTGATGAAATCGCCGGCATGGTACGAGCCGGTTTCGTCGCTAAAACCACCCTGCAAAACCAAAGTCATCTCTGTCCCGGAGTGATTATGCTGAGGAATACGGCCGCCCTCTGCGATGTGATAAAGCGAGAACTCCGCCGCGCCATCAATATCGCCCAGATCAGCGATACGCAGTGAGCGAGTCACTTTTTTCCACTGAAGCTCATCCAGATTTCCCTTGCGGATCTGCTTCACTGTCCATGACATTGGTGAAGCGTTCGCATCGTTGGCCGCGCGGTCTTCTTGCACCTCATCAAGGCGAGCAAGAACGTTATCGAAAAGGCTGGGGTTGATATCAACGGGTTCAGCATCCTCAAACATCGTGGCACCAAGGCTCTCTAATTGTGAAAGCCGTTGGCGACATTCAGAGCAAAACTGGAGGTGCGTAGAAACGACAACACTTTGCGCAGCCGGAAGTGCGCTCGCTGCAAACTCGAGTAGCGTATTTGTATCCGGATGATGTTTAACCATGACGATCTTTTAACCCTGCCCTTACTATCAGTCAACTGCATATAATTCGTCTGCGGTACGACCGACTGTATCCGCCGGTTCAGCCCTAGCAAACTATTTTACCGCTTATGCAAACTAATACCCATATTTTTGCCTTTGCGGATCACTCCTCCCAGCCCGCGTCCATAAACACCTGTAATTTTTGAATAGCCAAGCGCACGCGAGACTTCACAGTACCAAGCGGCAAACCTAACTCTGCAGCTGTCTCAGAGTGCGACTTACCTTCCATGTAGACCTTCGCAAGAATCTGCGCCTGATCCTGGGGAAGATCACTCATCAGCTCTCGAACACGAACAGCGCCTCTCGATGCATGAAGCGCCATCGTGGGCTCATCGCCCTCTAGTTCAAAACCGATGTCCTCGGCTTCGAGCTGCGTATCAAACTTCTGAAGCCGTCGGAACATATCGGTCCGACAGTTTCTCGCAATGGTGTACACCCAAGTACTAGCGGCAGCTTTCTCTGGATTAAAGCCAGCAGCTTTCTGCCATACCTTCAGCATCACCTCTTGAACCAGCTCATCGGCGTGCGCCGCGGATAACGAGGAGCCCGACAATGCAAAAGCCTTTATAAGAGGAGCAAAGTGCGAAAAAAACTTCGCAAATGCGGCGCGATCGCGATGTTCTGCGATTCTGACAACGCATTGACTCCACTCATCCGTTCGGCGCCCCGTGGGAACCGACCAAGCAGAGGTCGCGGGTTGTCCGCGTGCGCCTTCTCCCTGCTTGTCTACCATCCAGCACTCTCCTTTGAGCGTATCTCCCCACAGAATACACAAATATAATAAACTTGACACCTTAATGTGTATATTAAAACTTACATATCGCCCATTATTCCGGTAACTAGTCGGAATACGGTATCGACGCGGTTTTGAGGTAAAACAATGGCCACAGCCATTATTGGTACAGGAATTTCAGGTCTTGGATGCGCCTATCGTTTGGCGCAAGCGGGCGAGCCTGTTGTTGTTTTTGAAGCGGCAGACAAGGTCGGCGGCCACACGGCCACCAAGCAAGTGTCGGTTTCCAGCGGTGAATACGCGGTTGATACCGGATTTATTGTATACAACGACTGGACATACCCTGAGTTCATTTCACTCATGGACGAGTTGGGGGTAACAAACCAACCGACCTCGATGGGGTTCTCTGTTTCCGATGACATCACCGGCCTCGAGTACGCTGGAAACAACCTAAACACCTTATTTGCGCAACGTCAGAACCTGCTCTCGCCTAAATTTGTTGGGATGGTCAGAGACATTCTTCGATTCAACAAGGTAGCAGTGGAAGACCTTGAAGCTGGCAGGCTGCGCAGCGGCGAGACGCTGCAGGACTATCTAGAGCGGCACGGCTTCAATGAGTTCTTCCGACGCAACTACCTTATCAGCATGGCATCAGCCATCTGGTCTGCAAACTTCGAGGAAAGCCTGAACTTTCCCGCAGAATTTTTTGTTCGATTTTTCAAGAATCACGGTCTGTTACAGGTCAAAAACCGACCTCAGTGGCGAGTGTTACGCGGCGGCAGCCAGAGTTACCTGGCGCCCCTGTGTGCGCCGTTTGAGAAGAACATTCGCACCAACTGCGCAGTGACCGCCGTCGTGCGTCAGCAGGGTCAGTCTCCCAGATTACGGACACATCAGGGTGAAGACCTGAGCTTTGATGACATCGTCATTGCGACACACGGGGATCAGGCAATGGACATGCTTAGTGATATCGATGACACCGAATCATCTGTGCTAAGCGAACTCCCCTACTCTGAAAATGAAGTTGTGCTCCACACCGACACACACTTGCTCCCGAGAAAGCGCCTCGCGTGGTCGAGCTGGAACTATCGGCTACGTGAGTCGAACAGCCAAGCAACGCTGACTTACAACATGAATATTCTTCAAGGGATCAACTCTCCAGAAACCTTTTGCGTAACGCTTAACGACACTGACGCAATTGACCCGAGAACAATCTTGGGCGAGTACCGATACGCACATCCGCAGTTCACCATCAAAGGCATCGCCGCTCAGCAACGCTGGCCTGAAATCAATGGACCGCGGAACACATGGTTCTGTGGTGCCTACTGGCGCAACGGTTTTCACGAGGACGGTCTTTTCAGCGGCAATCGTGTCGCCGACGCCATCATCAAGAAGCGAGGCTTCCAGTGAATTCTGCGTTCTATGTGGGTCGACTGGCGCACGCGCGGACGACACCCAAACCTCATCGGTTCAGTTATCGGGTATTCATGCCCTTCGTTGATGTGGAGAAGATAAGCGACATTACCCACCGAGCCATTGGCTGGGGTTCGCGACGTTTGGCGCCAGCGCGCTTTACCCGCAGCGACTTCATTGGCGACGAAAACCTCACTGTGGCAGAGGCCGTCAAACAGCGTATTTTCGAAGAGACAAACCAGCACTTCGAGGGACGGATCTTTCTGCTCGCCAATTGGCGATATTTCGGGCTTCAGAATAACCCGATCGCCTGTTATTTCTGCAAAGGCACATCGAGCGAACGACTCGAATTTATTGTCGCCGAGGTCACCAATACGCCCTGGGGTGAAAGACATAGCTACGTCCTCCCTGTCGACCATTCAGACGCACTTTTCCAGACAGAGTTTCAAAAGGAACTTCATGTTTCGCCGTTCCACGGTATGCAACAACAGTACCGCTGGTCGTCGACGGTTCCAGATGAAACCTTGGCCATCAAGCTCACCAATCTTGAGAACGGGAAACGTGTTTTCCATGCATCGCTGACGCTTTCACGACTCCCGATTACGCGTTTTACCGGACTCTCCCTGCTGGCGCGCTTTCCCTTCGAGACAGCCAAAGTCACAGCAGGTATTTATTGGCAGGCATCTGTCCTATTTCTGCGGCGTGTGCCTCTCTTCGCTCATCCAAAGAATAACTCTGTTAGCTAAGTAGGAATGTCTTATGACCACACGTCAGGTAGATGTTAAACACATAGATAAATTGCCCTCAGTAAAATCGTGGCGCAGTACTGAACTCACAAAACGTCTGGTGTTCAAGCTCTTCGGCAGCCTGCGGCATGGTGAGCTGATCGTTCACGACAGTGGAGAGACACACCGTTTCGGCGATGGTGATCTATCGATTGCGCCGACCGCCTCGGTCACGATTCACGAGCCCAGCGCTTACTCAAGGATTCTCATGGGCGGAACCATGGGTGCTGCAGAGGCGTATATCGACGGCGATTGGAGCACTGATCAACTCACCAATGTGACACGGGTATTCAGCGCCAACATGCCAATTCTTGAGTCCATGAAAAACAATCAAAACTGGTTGGTTAAAAGTGCGCTTAAACTGGCACACGCAGCGCGTAGAAACTCACTGACCGGATCGCGGGAGAACATTGCCGCGCATTACGATTTGGGCAACGACTTCTTCTCGCTTTTTCTAGACCCTACCCTCATGTATTCGTCGGCGGTATTCCCACCGAATTGCGATAACCTAGCTGAGGCTTCGCAGCACAAGCTACAGCTTATATGCGAGGATCTCGAGCTGAAGCCAACCGATCATTTGATTGAAATTGGCACGGGCTGGGGAGGCATGGCCATCTACGCTGCCGAGAACTACGGCTGCAAGGTAACCACCACCACAATTTCGCGTGAGCAGCTGGAATATGCGCAAGCAGAAGTCGAAAAGCGAGGACTGCAAGACAAAATTACCCTGCTCTTCGAAGATTACCGAGACCTGTCCGGTCAGTTCGACAAGTTGGTCTCCATCGAGATGATCGAAGCCGTTGGGCACGAATACTTCGATACGTATTTCAACTGTGTCAGCAACTTACTCAAGCCCGATGGCAAAGCGGTGATTCAGGCCATCACTATCAACAAACAACGCTACGATGACTATCGCAAGTCAGTCGATTTCATCAAAAGATACATCTTTCCAGGCGGCTGCCTGCCCTCGCTGAATATCATCAGCGGCGCGCTGACCCGCAGAACCGATATGCAAATTATCGACCTTAGAGATATCGCCCTCGATTACGCGCGAACACTCCAGCATTGGCATGACGCCTTCATGGCTGAACTGGATGTTGTAAAAGCCTTGGGGTTCGATGAGAAATTCATTCGCATGTGGCGCTTTTACTTAAGCTACTGTGAAGGTGGATTTCGTGAACGTATTATTGGAACCTACCAAATAACAATGGCAAAGCCGCACTACCGGCCCACGTAACCTATGCTCTTATCATTTGCTCCGATTATTCTTCTTGTTTTCCTCCTTTTTTCGGCGGTTCAACTTTTCGGGGCAGATGCCTCCTACGGGCCCAACCAAGTAGCGCTACTAATCGCATCGGCGGCCGCCGGGCTGGTAGGTATGTACCGCGGCCTCACTTGGGCCGAAGTGCAAGAGAGCATGGTGGCCGGCATCAAAGTGGGCCTGGGACCGATTTTGATTCTCTTGGCCGTCGGAGGTTTGATTGGCAGCTGGATGATCGCAGGCACCGTGCCTGCCATGATCTACTACGGCGTCTCAATTCTTAATCCATCGATCTTCTTTGCTGCTGCGGCGATTATTTGTGCGCTGGCTTCGATAAGCATCGGTAGCTCATGGACCGTCGCCGGCACCTTGGGTATTGGACTTATCGGCATTGCGGACAGTTACGGACTGTCACCCGCCGTCGCCGCTGGAGCCATTATCAGTGGCGCCTATTTTGGCGATAAATTATCGCCGCTGTCCGACACCACAAATTTGGCCGCCGCCTGCACTAGCGTTGATTTATTCGCACACATTCGTCATATGTTATGGACGACGGTGCCCGCATTCTGCGTCGCCCTCTTGTTTTTCTCCCTAATTCCCTCAGGCGCGGCAACAGCCCCGGAGCAAATAGCGGAGCTTAGAGCTGCCATCAGTCAGGAATTTAATGTCGGCGTTGGTGTCCTTATTCCGCTCGCCGTGATGATTGGCCTCATTTGGAAGCGCGTGCCGGCTTACCCAGCCATCATGCTCGCCACATTGGCTGGGCTACTGACGGCGCTGACTTTACAGGCCGACGTCGTGCGAAAATTTGCGTTGATGGCAAATCCAGAAGCTACCATGCCCGTTGTCGAGGGCTTGTGGCGAACGCTATTTGCCGGCTTTGAAGGAACAACGACAAACGAGGAACTAAACCGCCTCATCAGCAAAGGCGGCATCGCCAGCATGCTCAACACGGTTTGGTTAATTGTCAGCGCACTTGCCTTCGGTGGCGTACTGGAACGGACCGGCATCCTCAAGCAAATTCTGGACAGTGTTCTCACCTTGGTAAAGTCCACGGGCGACCTTGTGGCCGCCACGGTAACAGGTGGCTTTATCACCAATATACTTGCCGCTGATCAGTTCCTTGCGATCGCATTACCGGGCAGGCTCTTCAGTAGCACCTATGACGACCGTGGGTTGAGCCGAGAAAACCTATCGCGAACGCTCGAAGACTCTGCAACCATGACTTCAGCTTTGATTCCATGGAACACCTGTGGTGCTTATATGGCCGCGACCCTGGGCATAGCAACCTTCGACTATGCGCCCTACGCCATCTTCAATCTCGCCTGCCCACTAATCGCCATTGGATTCGGCTACCTCGCGTTTAAACAAAAGCCCGCAGCACAGCAACCCGCATGAGCTGGGATCACGAAGCACCTTTCATTTTACGGTTCACCGTAGAGGCCAAGCACATTGATGCGCTTGAGCACACCAACAACACGCAATACGTCACTTGGTGCAACGAGACCGCCTGGGCCCATACCACAGACCTAGGCCTAGGCGCTGATGCGTATCGATCACTCGACAGGGCGATGGCGCTTACCAAAGCCGAGTATCACTACCTTTTGGCAACACGACTGGGTGAGGAGCTAGAGGTGGGGACCTGGATTACCACTTGGGACCGACCCATGCTCATGGAGCGTCAGATGCAAATACGCTTGGTAGCCACGGGAGAAACCGTCCTTCGCGCCAAGCTGCAATTCGTCTGCATTGAAATTTCAACGGGGAAACCCAAACGGCCTCCAAAAGCCTTCATTGACGGTTATACACCTGCGCTCATTTTCTAAAATCGTTGCAAGGCATCAATAGCATCATCAGCCGCGATAAAAAGTTACGTGGAAACGACGACTCTCCGGCCAAAGTGTTCGCACTGATACCGAGTCAGGCGAGCGCCCACGAAAAGGGCATGACCTGAGAGAGTTCAGAGCGCCCTTGCGCCAGCATCAATAGGCGATCGAATCCAACTGCCACCCCAGCACAATCCGGCACACCTGCCCTCGAGGCACTAATCAACCGCTCATCAATCTTGCGAACAGGCTGGCCTCGGGAGGCTCTTAGGTCATTATCCGCCTCAAAACGTCTCATCAAAATATTGGGATCCGACTCTTCCCAATAACCATTGGCGAGCTCAACACCATGCACATAAGCCTCGAATCGAGCGGCAACCGAATTACCGCTCCGTTCGATGATGCGCGAGAGAGCTGCCTGCTGTTCAAGGAAATCAATGATGAAAACAAGCCCCCATGATGCAATGCCGGGCTCCACGACATGGGTCATCAGGAGGTCGAGGTAGTCGAGCTTATCGAGGTCACCAACCACGTCTATGCCAGCATTCTCAGCCGCTACCTTCAGCTCTAGCTCGGCCGCATCGTGTAGGTTGATCTGGCAAAAATGATCAAGCAGGGCGTCGAGCGACCAAATCTGCCATGTGGAAAGCCGCAAGGTCTCAGCAATCAACTCGGCGACCTCACGCATCAGTTGATAGTGCGTCCAGTCGACCCGATACCACTCCAGCATCACGAATTCGGGATTGTGCCTACCGCCATGCTCGCCAGATCTAAAGACCCTACCCAGTTGGAAGATATCGCCGGACCCTGAAGCGAGTAGTCGCTTCATCGCATACTCGGGCGAGCTCTGTAAAAATCGCGTCCCGTCGGGCGTCGCCACCTCAAACAACTCGATGTTGGGATCTGTGATTGCAAACTGCCCCAATGAGGGGGTATCGACTTCCATCACGCTGCGCAATGACATAAACGCCCTGACTTCGGCAAGCATAGCGGCGCGAGCGCGCAGCTCATAGATGCCTGCACTCGGTTCCCATTCAGACATCGCAGGTGTTTACGTCAGGCCTTACTGGCTCGGCTTACGTACTCGCCACTTCGGGTATCAACCCGGATCACTTCACCCTCGGACAAGAACAGGGGAACGCGCACTACCGCACCCGTTGACAAAGTTGCTGGCTTACTTCCACCTTGCGCAGTGTCACCTTTTAGCCCGGGATCGGTTTCAGTAATTTCAAGCTCGATAAAGTTTGGAGGAGTTACCGTTAGCGGCGCGCCGTTAAACAAGGTTACTTCGAACTTTTCCTGCTCTTTCAACCACTTCTCAGCATCCGCGACGGCTGCCTTGTCCGCTGAGTGCTGCTCAAACGTGTTGGGGTCCATGAAGTACCAAAACTCGCCGTCGGTGTAGGAGTACTCGAGATCGATGTCCAACACGTCGGCGCCCTCGAGCGAATCACCTGACTTAAAGGTCTTCTCCAGAACACGGCCTGAGCGAAGGTTGCGCAGCTTGACTCTGTTAAACGCCTGCCCTTTTCCGGGCTTAACGTACTCGTTCTCTAGGATGGAGCACGGCTCGTTATCGAGCATGACCTTGAGTCCGGGTTTAAATTCGTTGGTAGAAAAATTGGGCATGAGATCCAAACCTTGCGGCATCAATAATGGCGCGATCATACCTTATAGACACACGAATCAGCGAGTAGGGCCCTAGGTTAGCTGGACCTATTACCCAAAAAGTAGAGGGCTCCGTCCAAACCCACCGTTGATATCTGATACCGCGCCTGCGCCCTCACCACAGGCTTGGCTCTAAAAGCCACGCCGATACCCGCCGCATTGAGCATTTTGAGATCATTTGCACCATCGCCAACGGCCAAAGTCTGACTCAAAGTGATACCCATTGAGTCCGCTAGTTCACGTAACTTGGCCTCTTTGTACTCGGCATTGACGATGGGTGGGATCGCGACACCTGTTAACAGGCCATCAACAACCTCCAGGGTGTTGGCAAAGTACTCATCCATTCCGAGTTCAGTCGCAACGTGGTCAGCAAACAAACTGAAGCCGCCTGAGATAATGACAGTTCTAACACCCCGTGCGCGCAAGGTGGTCATCAGCTCTCGCGCACCATCGGTGTACGGGAGACTCTTGGCTATCTCAACCGCCGTGCTGGCATCAAGATTACGCAGCAAACCCAGTCGCTCCGAAAAGCTCTGACTAAAGTCTAACTCTCCTTGCATGGCGCGCTCGGTAATGGCCGCCACCTGCTCACCCACGCCGGCACTAGCCGCCAACTCATCAATGACCTCGCACTGAATGAGTGTCGAATCCATATCGAGCACAGCAAGTTTAATATCCGAGATTGCATCTGACGGATGCTGAAAATTGACGTCCACGTGGTCAGCAAGTCCTAGATCGGACCACGCTATCGACTCAAGGTCTGCTGAATCTGACTGAAGGTGCCAGCGCTGTGCACACCGAGTGCTGGCTAATGTTTTAGCAACAGGCAAGGTTTCGGTGTCGACAAGCCGAATCTGATGTTCTTTTAGAAATGCCGTGACCGTAGGCAAGTTCGGCATGGCGGGCCGATTTGCCAGAATCGTAATATGCATTGACCTATTTTTGACGTCGCTTCTGGGGGGTTCATGTTACCCTGAGACGCGGGCGATATTGTCAGCGTTGCGCGAAAACCTCAGATTTTAGGGAGCAGGAAGTAGTGGTCTTCTGGGAGCGTTTAGATATAGGCCAAAAGACTGGCTTGCTCGCCGCCGCTGCCGTTTTTATAGCGGCACAGATAACACTAACCTTAACCCTCGCCTCAAAGGCTCATTTAGAAGCAGCGACGCGCGCCCTTCACGCGGAAGCACTGTTGAATGCTGTGGCGTCGCGCACAGCTGGGCTAGTCGCCTCAGATGACATGCTCACAGCCACAAGTGAACTCAACAAAATACTGTCTTCCGACGTCGTCAGTGGTGCGGCAATTTCCGATGTGGATGGAGAGTTCCTATTGGTCGTGGGATCGCTGACCAATACGGAGCAGCTGTATCATGCCCCACTCAGAATCGGCCCAGACATTGCGGGGCAGTTGACCGTGCAATTGGAGCGTGTCACGTCAAATTCATCCCTGCGATGGACAGTCTCTGCACTCAGTCTGGTATTAGCCATGTTCAGTTACGCGGGTGCTGTGTCGATTTCCAGATCGCAATCGCATCGACTAAGAGCGATCCTCCGACGTATCGCACACTCGGGCCAAGTTGATGATCGGCTCGATACACTGGCGCAAATAGAGACCGCAATCGATGATCTTCCGCTCGATCTCATCAGCCCGGCCAATGCCGAGGGCGTTGACGAAACGTCGCTCGACTCAATGGCCGTCACAACCATCAGCCTTGACCACCTCGGGAAGTACATCGATACCGTCGATGAAATCACCCTCGCGAATTACGTTGGGACATACGAAACACTGGCAAAAGCGGTCGCGCAACTGCTCGACGGCGACCTTCAGACTGTTAGACCTGAGAGCCTGACGCTCTTTTTCGAAGGAACTAAACGGGGCATGACACCCGATGCCCGAGCCGTTATCGCGAGCACGTTACTGCAGCATCTATTAGCAAGAGCTGAGCGAAGCCAGCGGCGAAAATTCATCTGTGGAATCGGTGTCGGGCGCAGTGACATGGGTCGTGGTGAACGGGGATCAGCCTATGCCACCCTTTACAGCCAAACAGTGATCGATGAAACACTGACTATGGCGCAACGGGCAGGCTCATCGGTAAAGCTTGCGCCCTCGATTTTAGAAAGCGATCAGGTTGAAGCATTGTTTGACGTCATAGAGACAGCAGACGGCGACACCCAGCTGGGTTCACCCACCCCGGAACTGCTGCCCGAGCTAGATAAACAGAGCAAACTGCTGCAGCGACGGCTTTTCCCCGATGTGGGTGAACAGTCTGACCTCCCGTTTTAACCGTCAGCGATTGCCAGTCCACTGACCTTCTGGAAGCCCTTAGGTAATCGATTGCCTCGGCGACCACGCTCACCACGGTAGTTCTCGAGATCAGAGAGTTTTAGTTTTAGATATTGGCGACCCGACTGCACCTGTACCACATCACCATCTCCGAATACCAGGAGTCCCACCACTAGCTCCTCGCGGGCCTGCGCTCTAGCCGACGGAATGCCTATGATTTTGTTTCCCTTACCCTTGGCGAGCTCCGGCAAATCCGCCAGCGGGAATACCAACAATCGACCCTCAGACGTCGCTGCCGCAACCAGTAAATTCTGTCGCTCAGGCACGATAACGGGCGGCATTACCTGTGAACCTTTAGGCAAGCTCAATACCGCCTTACCCGCCTTGTTCTTGGCTACGAGAACGCTGAACTTAGCGACAAACCCATAGCCGGCGTCAGTGGCCAGCAAGAACTTTTGATGCTCTGTTCCCGTCATCAGCCCTTCAAAAGTGGCGCCCGAGGGAGGTGTAATTCGTCCCGTCAAAGGCTCACCCTGACCTCGCGCCGATGGCAGTTGATGTGTCGGCAACGAGTAGGCCCTACCGGTCGAATCAAATACCACCGTAATCTGATTGCTACGCCCCAGTGCAGAAAACTTATAGGCATCGCCGGATTTGTAGTTAAGCGTCTCCGGATCGATGTCATGGCCTTTCGCAGCGCGAATCCAACCTTTTTCCGACAGAACTAAGGTCATGGGATCAGCACTGGTGAGCTCGAGCTCGGAGAAGGCCTTAGCTTCCTCAACCTGAACCAGGCGTGACCGGCGATCATCGCCATACTCATCGGCAATGGCGACCAGTTCACCGCGAATAAGCTTGGTCATCAGAGCATTACTGCCCAACGTTTTTTGCAGTGAGTCCCGCTCCTCGCTCAACTCTGACTGCTCGCCGCGGATTTTCATCTCCTCGAGTTTCGCCAGATTCCGCAGCTTCAAGTCGAGAATGGCGTCAGCCTGAATATCAGATAGTGAGAATCTCGCCATCAGCTCCTGCTTGGGCTCTTCCTCCTCTCGGATAATTCGAATCACCTCGTCGATATTTAGATAGGCAACGAGATAGCCTTCTAGAATGTGTAGCCGCTTGAGCACCCTCTCGAGCCGGTACTCGAGGCGTCTGCGGACGGTCTGGCGCCGGAACTGGACCCAGTCGCGCAGTACCATATCGAGTGAGCGCACACCCGGCCGCCCATTCATCCCGATCACATTGAGATTCACTCGGTATGTTCGCTCCAGATCGGTCGTAGCAAACAAGTGACTCATCATGGCGTCGAGGTCGACGCGGTTAGAGCGCGGGACAATCACCAGGCGTGTGGGATGCTCGTGGTCTGATTCATCGCGCAGATCCGACACCATCGGCAATTTTTTAGCCTGCATCTGAGCAGCAATTTGCTCAAGCACTTTGGACCCTGACACTTGATAGGGCAGCGCATGAAGAACAACTGCCCCATCTTCGCGTTGCCAAGCTGCACGCATGCGAATGCTGCCGCGCCCAGTCCGGTATATATCCCGGATCTCCTCGGGTGACGTCGTGATTTCAGCATCGGTCGGGAAGTCGGGCGCCTGAATATGACCGCAGAGCGCATCAATCGTGGCGTCTGGATGATCGAGAAGATGAATGGTCGCGTTGACGACCTCGCGCAAGTTGTGAGGCGGAATGTCGGTCGCCATACCAACCGCAATACCTGTTGTGCCATTGAGAAGCAGGTTGGGCACCTGTGCCGGGAGCACCATAGGCTCATCGAGACTGCCATCAAAGTTCGGCTGCCAATCCACCGTGCCTTGACCCAGCTCTCCTAAAAGTACGTCGGCATATTTGGTTAGTTTGGATTCGGTATACCGCATAGCAGCGAATGACTTGGGGTCATCTGCTGAGCCCCAATTGCCCTGCCCATCGATGAGCGGATATCGATACGAGAAGTCCTGCGCCATCAAGACCATCGCCTCATAAGCGGCACTGTCACCGTGTGGGTGGAACTTACCAATGACATCACCCACGGTTCGGGCCGACTTCTTATATTTGGCAGAGGACTTCAGTCCCAGCTCGCTCATCGCGTAGACGATTCTTCGCTGAACAGGTTTTAAACCGTCGCCCACGTGCGGAAGGGCACGATCGAGAATGACGTACATCGAATAATCGAGGTAAGCCTTCTCCGCATACTCCTTTAAGGAGAGGGTTTCGGTAGCTTGAGGGGCGTTAAAGAGGTCTGACATAAAACCGAATTACCTTTGGCAACAAATCGCTCGTTTTTTAGGCGCAGAAGGGCTCCGTCATGATAGCCTTCGCACGCACAGATTATCTCATAGCAGCGACCCTAGCATGGAACAAATTAACTGGCGGTGGCGCCATTTCGACACAATGTCGGCAGCGGCATGGCATGACATTCTCATGCTGCGAGCTGACGTATTTGTCGTTGAGCAAGCCTGCCCGTACAAAGACCCAGACCAAACAGATATTGTTAGCTGGCACCTGACAGGACACATGGGCGATGACCTAGTGGCAACAATGCGAGTTGTCCCACCTGGGGTAAGTTACGACGAGTGCTCTATTGGCAGGGTGGTCGTTCCCGAGTCACTCCGAGGGCAGCGTCGGGGGGTCGAGTTGATGCAGGTAGGCATCGCTTTCTGTGAATCTCGATGGAATACAGGCATCAGAATTAGCGGGCAGGGCTACCTCCAGGGATTCTATGAGGCACTAGGGTTCAAGACCGTTCATGGGCCCTACATGGAAGACGATATCCCCCACTACGAGATGCTAAAACCGGGCGTTTAACTCAGGCGGCAGCGCGCGAAGCTCGCTTGCGCTCGTGCTCTAGCAGCAGCCTCTTGCGAAGACGAATACTGTCCGGGGTAACTTCTACCAGCTCGTCGTAGTCAATGAACTCCAAGGCCTGCTCGAGGGTGTGTAAGACAGGCGGCGTCAGTATCAGCGCCTCATCCGTGCCCGATGCTCTGACGTTGGTTAGCTGCTTGGCCTTGGTTGGATTTACAACCAGATCGTTGCTTCGACTGTGAAGGCCCATGATTTGACCTTCGTACACCTCAACGTTTGCCTCGATGAACAGGCGCCCCCTGTCCTGAAGGCTGTAAAGCGCATAGGCAAGCGTCTTACCTTTCACCATGGAGACGAGTACGCCGTTATTGCGCTGCGCCAGCTCAGCCTTGCTTACCGGTCCGTAGTGGTCAAAAACGTGCGTCATAATCCCACTACCCGAGGTGAGCGTCATGAACATTGAGCGAAAGCCAATCAACCCTCGCGCTGGAACGATGAATTCCAATCGAACACGGCCAGTCGCGTCTTGGACCATGTTTTTCATCTCTGCCCGGCGCTGCCCGAGCTCTTCCATGACACCACCCTGGTGCTCGGACTCACAATCTATAACCAACTGCTCGTAAGGCTCGCAAAGCTGGCCGTCGATTTCCTTCTGGATAACTTCAGGTCGCGACACACCGAGCTCAAAACCCTCGCGCCGCATGCTCTCAATCAAAACTGACAAATGCAGCTCACCGCGCCCAGACACAACAAATTTGTCTGGACTGTCGCCCTGCTCAACTCGGAGCGCCACATTGTGAATAAGCTCCCTGTCGAGACGCTCCTTGATGTTGCGCGAGGTGACGAACTTTCCCTCTAGGCCTGCGAAGGGAGAATCGTTGACTTGGAATGTCATACTGACCGTCGGCTCATCCACAGATAGCGTAGGCAGCGCTTCAGCCGCTGCGGGGTCGCACAACGTGTCAGAAATATTGAGCGCATCAATCCCAGTAACGCATACGATGTCACCGGCTTCCGCCGTCTCCACCTCGATTCGCTCGAGTCCGTGATAGCCCATGACCTGAAGGATTTTTCCGTTTCGGGAACTCGAATCACGATCAACAACAGACACTTGAGTATTTGGCGACAACTTGCCACGGGTGATTCTTCCAACCCCAATGACGCCCACATAGCTGTTGTAGTCGAGAGCAGAAATCTGCATTTGGAATGGGCCGTCAGAGTTCACCTCGGGCGAAGATACGTGATCGACGATCATCTGGAACAGCGGCTCCATGTCTTCTGACATGCTATCGGGGTCATCGCCTGCAATGCCGTTGAGGGCTGACGCGTACATGATCTGAAAATCTAGTTGCTCGTCGGTCGCGCCAAGCGAATCGAAGAGATCAAAGACCTGATCTATGACCCAATCAGGACGCGCGCCCGGACGATCAATCTTATTGACGACGACAATGGGATTTAGACCTCGCTCAAACGCCTTCGATGTTACAAACCGTGTTTGCGGCATGGGTCCGTCAACGGCGTCAACAATCAACAGCACGCTGTCTACCATCGATAACACGCGCTCAACCTCTCCGCCGAAATCCGCGTGCCCGGGGGTATCCACAATGTTAATTCGGTAGTCATTCCACTTAATGGCGGTGTTCTTCGCCAGGATAGTAATGCCACGCTCCCTCTCTTGATCATTAGAGTCCATGATGCGCTCGGCACCCTGACTCTTGCGATCGAGCGTTCCGGACTGCTGTAACAAACAATCAACGAGCGTCGTTTTACCATGATCAACGTGCGCGATAATCGCGATATTTCGAAGATTCTCAATCACTTCTTAACTCTCAATGTGTGGTGGCGTGTCGGTGGTGGCCTGGCGCGCGCGGACTGTACCACAGTCGACGACGATGCAGCTCTGGTAATTCTGCCGCGACCCCAGAGCGAGTAGCGGCGTTGGTCTCTGTAAAAAAGCCTCTAAACTGCACTAAAAAAGTGCGCTGCTTTTTTAGTGCACCAATATTGTGCAAATAAACGTATTTGCTACTCTATATCTTCAGAAAAAAATCAACAAAATCAGTATTTTAAGCAAATTAAAATGCTACCGCTATGCTGGCACACCGTTTGCTATACTTACGTCAGCAAAGGTGCATTGCTTCAATTTACGCACACAAATGCCGAGCAGATCGGCTAATGCAGTCCTTAGGAGGCAACATGTCAGAGCGGACGCTCACTCTAATAAAAGACAACGATATTCGCTGGGTGGACCTGCGATTTACGGATACACGAGGCAAAGAACAACACGTCAGCATTCCTGCTAGTCAGGTAGACGAAGATTTCTTCGAAGATGGAAAGATGTTCGATGGTTCATCAATCGCCGGCTGGAAGGGCATTAATGAGTCAGACATGATCCTCATGCCCGATGACAGCACATCCATCATCGACCCTTTCACCGACGACGCTACTGTCATCCTGCGATGTGACATTGTCGAGCCTTCAACTATGCAGGGTTACGAGCGTGATCCTCGCAGCGTGGCAAAGCGTGCTGAGGCATACCTCGCTTCAACAGGTCTTGGTGACACAGCATCCTTCGGTCCAGAGCCAGAATTCTTCGTATTCGATGACGTTAAATTCAAGGTGGAGATGCAAGGCGCAAGCTACGCCATCAACTCCGAAGAGGCAGCTTGGGCCTCGAACGACGATTTCGAGGAAGGTAATACTGGCCATCGCCCTCGCGTCAAAGGCGGCTACTTCCCTGTGCCACCCGTTGACTCGCTGCATGACATTCGAGCAGCCATGTGTTCAGCAATGGAGCAAATGGGTCTCGACGTAGAAGTACACCACCACGAAGTAGGAACAGCAGGGCAATGTGAGATCGGTATCCGGTTCAACACACTAGTCGCTAAGGCTGACGAAGTTCAGATTCTGAAGTACTGCGTACATAACGTAGCGCACGCATATGGCAAGACGGCGACTTTCATGCCCAAGCCAATCGTTGGCGACAACGGTTCCGGCATGCACGTGCACCAGAGTGTTTCTAAAGACGGCGTTAACACCTTCGCGGGTGATGAGTACGCAGGTCTTTCGGAGACAGCGCTTTACTACATCGGCGGGATCATCAAGCACGCGCGTGCGATTAACGCCTTCGCAAACGCGTCAACCAACAGCTACAAGCGTCTAGTACCCGGCTTCGAGGCGCCCGTCATGTTGGCTTACTCAGCGCGAAACCGTTCAGCATCGATCCGGATCCCTTACGAGCCATCGCCCAAGGGCAAGCGTATTGAAGTTCGTTTTGGCGATCCAACGGCCAACCCATACCTGTGCTTCGCCGCCATGTTAATGGCCGGCATTGACGGCATTCAGAACAAGATCCATCCAGGTGATGCAGCTGATAAGGACCTCTATGACCTGCCCGCAGAGGAAGCCGCGGCCATTCCTACAGTCGCATCAACGTTCGAGATGGCGCTTGACGCGCTCGATGCGGATCGCGACTTCTTGACGGCCGGAGGTGTTTTCACCAATGACATGATCGACGGCTACATCGAACTGAAGCGCGAGGAAGTTGAGCGTCTAAACATGACTACTCACCCTGTTGAGTTCGACATGTACTACTCAGTCTGATGTCACTACAGGAAAAGCCCGCCACACACTGCGGGCTTTTTTTGGCTCTAAATTTTATGGAAAAAATTTGCCTCTCATTATTTGCACTGAAACAGTGCAAGCGTCTTGTTGCATGAATAGAGTTGACCGAAACATCGTCAAAATTTGGACACTTCAATGCCTGGCGCTCCGGCTAGTGTCTTTGACTGCGAGTGCTCAAATTTACAAGTCGGTGGACGAAAATGGCGTTGTTACCTTCAGCGATGTACCACCGGCAGCAAGCTCGGGCAAAACAAGCACCGTTGTTAAACCCAATGTGACGAACTCGATGTCGGGTTACAGCCCTATGGTACCGAGCCCAGAAGCGGCGACGAGCGACAAGTCTGCCGCGCGCTCAGTGTCCATTGCTTCGCCCCTCAACAATGCCACCATCTCAATGGGTGCGGGTATATTCGATGTGACTGCAGCACTCGGCGCCCCTTTGGCCGACAATGAATTAGTGGCACTTTATCTCGATGACGAACTAGTGGACGGCCCGCAAGCAAGTGCGGTCTGGACCCTGACTTATGTGATCCGCGGCCCACATACAATCCAAGTGCGTCGACTATCGCGCGCTGGGGAGACTATCCGCCAGTCCGAGAAAATCACGGTATATGTTCTCCGACCATCCGTATTGAGAGCGGCGCCGAGATGAACTATAAGCCAGGATTCGATCTCGATTCTCTAACCACCTGCATTGTCCTTATCGATGGGCACGGTGTGGTTGATACTCTGAACCAGTCCGCGCAGGTGCTACTGGAAACGTCGCGCCAGCGGGCCTCAGGCAACCCATTTGATGAGCTAGCCCACGCTATTGGTCAAGGCGCCATTCAATGGCATGAAACACTATCGAATGCGGTAAGAACGCGCCTACCAGCGGTCAGCCGCGATCTGAAGATTGCGCTGAAAACGGGGAAAGAAATCACGGTTGATGTCGTGATTACCCCTCTGAACTACGAACATGATTCGCGGATCTTGCTAGAAATATCGCCATTGGATCGCGCCCGCGCGATCAGCGAAACCGAGAACCTAGGTGAAGCACAGCAGCGCCTGCACAACGTCGTTAAAGGCATGGCGCATGAGGTTAAGAATCCACTGGGTGGCATCCGTGGTGCAGCGCAGTTGATGGCTAGAAAATTCGATGACAGCGAGCTGGACGAGTACGCCAACATCATTATTTCAGAGGTCGATCGTCTACAAGCCCTCGTTGACCGTATGCTCGGTCCCCGAGAGTCACTCGATAAACGACCCATCAATATCCACGAGGTCACCGAACGGGTTCGGCAGTTAATGGAAGCCGAAGCCAATGAGGCGCTGACTGTCTTCAGAGACTATGACCCGAGCCTCCCCGAGTTTTCGGCCGATGCCGATCAGCTAACGCAAGCCATTTTCAATATCGTCAGGAATGCATGGGAAGCATCGAAGACAGACTGCCAAATCACGATCAAGACACGCAGTCGACGCCAATACACATTAAACGGACATCGGCACAAGCTCGTTTGCGCCATTGACATTATCGACAACGGGCCTGGCATACCTAATGACCTAATGTCATCCATTTTCCTGCCCATGGTCACCTCGAGACCCGAGGGCTCAGGTCTTGGACTGTCCATCGCACAACTCACACTCACCCGCCACGGCGGCGTTATACAAGCGGTTAGTGAGCCAGGTAATACCTGCTTCACGCTGCTAGTACCAATGGAAGAATTGCATGACTAATTCAAACGAAATTTGGGTGGTTGATGATGACAGCTCGATACGCTGGGTCATCGAGAAGGCGCTGTCAGGCGAAAACATTTCCTGCAACAGCTTCGAATGCGCCGATGACTTACTTGCAGCACTCAAAACAGCGACACCCAAGGCTATTATCAGCGATATTCGTATGCCTGGTATGGACGGTTTGGCCCTCCTTGGGGAACTGAAATCGATCATCCCCAATGTACCCGTCATCATCACCACTGCACACTCAGACTTGGACAGCGCAGTGACTTCTTATGAGTCAGGCGCATTCGAATATCTTCCTAAGCCGTTCGATATCGATGAAATGCTTGAGGTCGCCGCTCGTGCGCTCGCACATACAAATAAATTACCCGGCAACGGCAAGGCAGTGGATACCGGTGACAAGGAAATCATTGGAAACGCACCGGCCATGCAAGAGGTCTTCAGAGCCATCGGCCGCCTCTCACAGAGCTCGATCACCGTACTGATCAGTGGCCAATCAGGATCAGGTAAAGAGCTGGTCGCACGGGCCCTGCACCGTCACAGCCCAAGGGCAAGTGCACCTTTTGTTGCGCTCAACATGGCAGCCGTGCCCAAGGACTTGATGGAATCCGAACTTTTCGGGCATGAAAAAGGCTCATTTACGGGCGCGTCCGGGCGACGCGAGGGCCGCTTTGAACAAGCCAACGGCGGCACTCTGTTTCTAGACGAAATAGGCGACATGCCACATGAGACACAAACCCGTTTACTGAGAGTCCTTGCTGAGGGGGAGTTCTATCGGGTGGGTGGCGCCAGCGCGATCAAGGCTGACGTTCGTGTTATTGCTGCGACACATCAGGACCTTCGCAACCTCGTCGAGCAGGGCTCATTTAGGGAAGATCTTTATCACCGACTCAATGTGATCGGCATCAACGTGCCTAGGCTATCCGAGCGAAGCGAAGACATACCCTTGCTGCTCAGCCATTTTCTGACTAAAGCAGCGGCAGAACTGGGCGTCCCAACGAAAGAAGTATCAGCACAGGTGCGGGACTACCTCAGCGCGCTCGACTGGCCTGGCAATGTCCGACAGCTAGAAAACACCTGCCGCTGGCTAACTGTCATGGCTGCGGGCAACACGATTCTCATGAATGACCTGCCACCCGAGCTCACAATGGGCACTGACAGTGAAGGGAAGGGGTCTGTCTCTTGGGAAAAGCAGCTGTCTGACTGGGTGAGAGCAAAGTTACTCGCAGGTGAGACTAACGTGCTCAAACAAGCCATGCCTCAGATAGAGTCGATTATGATGAACGCCGCGTTGGAGCATACAGCGGGGAGAAAAGCCGAGGCCGCTGAGCTTTTGGGTTGGGGCCGAAACACCCTAACTCGCAAACTCAGCCAGAACCCCTAATCAGTGCGTAGAGCCGTCCGCTGGCTGCTCACCACCTTGTATCGAACCACCCTGCGCCATCGCCTGATGGTACAGCGCATCGAAATTAACGGGCGCCAACATCAATGGAGGGAAACCGCCCTTGATAACCAGTGCGTCGATCGCTTCGCGAGCGTAAGGGAATAGAATGTTGGGAGCCACGGTCGCAAGAAGCTGCTTCAAGGGCTCCTCGTCGATACCCGCTGCAAAGAATATTCCCGCTTGCTGCACCTCAACTAGGAACGCGTTCTTGTCTTCCATCTTGGCCGTCACCGTAATGGTGAGAACAACCTCATGGTTACCTGTATCGTCTGCCTTTGAAGAACGGGTATTCAAATCAACATTGACGTTGGGCTGCCAGTTCTGACGAAAAATATCGGGAGACGCCGGCGACTCAAACGAGAAATCTTTTGCATAGATACGCTGCATTGTGAATTGCTGCTGAACCTGCTCTTCTTGCGCTGCCCCAGCAGCTTGATCTTCCGCCATTGCGGTTACTCCTTTCTTCGTATTTAAGGTGCTTCTGATCGAAGCATTGAATCTAATTGTTGACGACGCTCGAGACCATACAGTTCATCGCAGCCACCGATGTGTTGGTCGCCTATCCAGATCTGAGGGACACTCGTCGCACCAGCCATGGCAGCCATCTCTGCTCTCAGTCCCGGATTACCATCAACCGGAATCTCGTCGAATGCCACGCCCTTACTGTTAAGTAAGCTCTTTGCTCTCACACAAAATGGGCACCATCGCGTGGTGTAAATGGTAACGGTATTCATTTGTTGGTCACCGGCAAGCGCTGCTCGTCCCAACTCATCATGCCACCCGCCATTCGGTGTGCATTATCAAAGCCGTTCGCCCGAAGCTGTTTGACCGCAGCTGACGCACTGCTCCCCATTCGGCAAACCACAATCACGGGCTTGTTTTTATAAGCCTCTAGCTCGCCCATTCTTCCCGGCAAATTCGCCGAAGGGATGTTGATGGCTTCGCTTATGTGCGCCCGTTTAAACTCTTTCGAATCCCTCACATCAAGGAAGATGCCACCGCTCTTGTTTGTCAGATTTATCGCTTGCTGAGGGCTTAGCGCAGGCCCAGCCTTACGGGACTCCGTAAAGAGTAAGAGATTGAGCGATAGTAAGAGTGCAAATACCAACAGCCACTGCTCGGAGACGAAAATTAGAAACTGGCTAAAAGACACTGCTAGGCTCTCCGAGTTAGCTTCTGCCCTGGAGGGCACGCGCGAAAAGCGCAGAGTATACGTGCTTCAACAAGGGCTCTCCAGTAGCAGAATCACCCTCTAACGGGATGATCTGTAACATTCATCAGGCTAAAATTCACAAGGTGAGCTTGAGGGAAAATCATGTCATCCAACATAAACGCGTTCTCACCTACCGTCCTCGTTATTTTGGATGGATTCGGTTATCGGCAAGCGCCAGAAAATAACGCCATTTTCCATGCCCGAACACCGAACTTTGACCGCCTGTGGGAAACAGGTGAATCGACGCTTGTTTCAGGATCAGGACTTGATGTTGGACTGCCCGCTGGCCAGATGGGCAACTCCGAAGTCGGACATATGAGCTTAGGGTCCGGGCGTATTATTTACCAAAGCATCACCCGAATCGACAAAGCCATCGAGGATGGTACGTTTGCTAGCAACCCAGCCTTCACCGATGCGATTGATGCCGCCGTAGCCGCTCAGTCCGCCGTCCACGTGTTTGGCCTCCTCTCTCCCGGTGGCGTGCACAGCCATGAAGAACATATCTTCGCCGCCCTTCGATTAGCCAGGGCGCGCGGTGCAGAACAGATATTCCTGCACGCTTTCCTCGACGGGAGAGATATGCCTCCACGAAGCGCGGCGGCCTCACTGGCACGTGCCGATGATGTATTCGCAGAATTAGGCACTGGCAAAGTGGCAACCGTTCAAGGTCGCTACTTTGCAATGGATCGCGATACGCGCTGGTCACGCATAGAACCGGCTTACGATCTTATCACTCAGGGAATCGCAGATTACGAATACGCCTGTACCAGCGACGCACTCGCCGCCGCCTATGATAGAGATGAAAACGATGAATTTGTGGCGCCGAGTCGAATGGGTGAAGCCGTTAAAATTAACGATGGTGACAGCATTATCTTCATGAACTTTCGAGCGGACCGTGCGCGACAGCTGTCCCAGGCACTGACAGAACCCGCATTCTCAGAGTTTGAGCGCAAATACCTTCCAAAGGCTCGTTTCGTTGCGACCACTGAATACTTTGAGGGTATCAACGCGAGCGTTGCTTTCGGACCAGACATCATCGAGGACACCCTCGGCGCCGTCGTCGCCTCTCATGGCTTACGTCAAGCGCGAATAGCGGAAACCGAGAAATACGCGCACGTCACCTTTTTCTTTAGCGGTGGTCGCGAGGCGACGTTCGAAGGTGAAGAGAGAGTGCTTATTCCTTCCCCTGATGTCGCTACTTACGATTTAAAGCCTGAGATGTCGGCGGTTGAAGTGACCGACGCCATTATTGAGAGCATCGAAAATCGTTCGCATGAACTCATTGTGGTCAACTTCGCCAATGGAGACATGGTTGGTCACACAGGTAATTTCGAAGCGGCGGTGAAAGCCGTGGAAACCTTGGATACCTGTATCGCTCGTGTCGAGGAGGCGGTGCTGGCAGCTGACGGTCAGGCGCTGATAACCGCCGATCATGGCAACTGCGAACAAATGCACGATCACGATACGGAACAGCCCCATACACAGCACACAACGGAACCCGTGCCACTTTTTTACATAGGAAAGCGCGGACGAGAGTTCAGAGAGGCGCCAGGAGTACTAGCCGATATCGCGCCGACTGTCCTTGATCTCATGGCCATTCCAAAACCTAGTACAATGACCGGTGAGTCACTGCTCTCTGCTTAGTCACTCACAATGATTTTTTTTCGGCTTCGGATTCAGGCTCTAGCAGTGGTGAGTGCCGCTATGCTGCTGGGCTCCTTTCCCAACATCGCGGACAGTAACGAACTCACAAGTGAGGCAGAAGCGCGCGCCGCCATCAAAGCGATTAACGATGAAATCGCGACGCTTGAGCAGCTAATTACCTCGCAATCAAAGGAGCGAGACGACATCCAGTCACAGCTACGCGATACAGACGTCGCGATTGGTCGTGCCAACGAAGCCTTGCGGAAGACACAGCTCAGCCTTGAGCAACGTCAGCGAGCTATCAATGAGCTTGAAGCTGATGGGTTGCGCATCGAGCGCAGGATAAATGAGCTGCGAGAGACTTTAGAGACAAGCATCGGTATTTTTTCGGTGTTGAAACAGGGTGGCGATCTTAAGATTCTGTTTGGTGACAGTGCGCCACAGGAAACGGAGCGGAATCTCGCCTACTTCAATTTGCTGCTTAATCGACAGCTCGATACGATCGACGAATTTAAGGCGGCGGTACTCCAGCTCGATGCTAACCGTGTTCAACTCGCGGCCGCACAGGAAGCACAAGAAAAAGACCGTGCATCGCTGACCCAAACACGTGCACAGTTAGTGGATCAGCGTTTGGAACAGAAAGCACTCATCGAGAAGTTATCGGCATCGCTTGCTCGCGATGGTAAACAAGTGGCTGCTCTACGCGCCGATTCCGTTCGACTTAACACGCTACTTGCCGAGCTTTTGGAGCGTCTGGCCAACCTGTCGCTCGAGGGCGAATACGATGCTTTTGCCGCACTCAAAGGTAAGCTGCGAGCGCCACTTGATGGCGCTAGCAAGACCCGGTTCGGCCAGAAACGAGAACGCGGTGATCTGAGATGGCAAGGCTGGCTGATCCCCGCGGACCGGGGATCGTCCGTACGGTCAGTTCATTATGGACGCGTCATTTACGCAGACTGGCTACGAGGACAGGGTTTGCTTACCATCGTTGACCACGGTGATGGCTGGATGAGCCTTTACGGGCACAACGAGAGCCTTCTCAAAGAGACAGGTGAGTGGGTGGCGCCGGGAGAGGTCATTGCTCGCGTTGGCTCGAGTGGCGGGGCTACTGAGCCAGCTTTGTACTTTGAGATACGCTCAGGTGGCACTCCGGTCAATCCGGCCAATTGGATTAGGTAGCAGATACGCATGGCACATATCGGTTTTAAGTCTAGAGAACGTCGCTTAGGCAACGGCGCTACCCATTTATTGGCAGCAATGCTTGTACTCAGCACGTCATACGGCGCCATCGCACAGACTAATGAGCCGACTGAAGAGAAACCGCCAGCGGTTAGCACCTCGTTTGAAGAGCTTCAACTGTTTGCGGATACCTTCGATGCCATTCGTCGCGGCTACGTTGAGGATGTCACCGATGCGGAGCTCTTTGAAATGGCAGTGAAAGGCATGCTAACTAGCCTCGATCCGCACTCCGCCTACCTCACCGACGATGACTACGAGAACCTTCAGGAATCAACAGAAGGCCAGTTCACAGGTCTGGGCATCGAAATCGGCTATCGGGGTGGCTTCATTGCCATCGTTACACCAATTGATGGCTCACCCGCGATCGACGCTGGATTGAAGGCTGGTGATGTGATCCTCAAAATTGACGGCACGTCGACGCAGGGCATGTCGACCAGTGAGTCCTCTACTTACATGCGCGGTCCGGAGGGCAGTACAGTCACACTTGAAATCGGCAGGGCCGGTGAAAGTCAGCCATTTGATGTGTTTGTCACGCGGGGCGTTATTGACGTGCCCAGCGTGCGATCACGTGAGCTTGACGATGGCTACTGGCTGATTCGAGTATCCCGTTTCCAAAGGGACTCGGGACGCGAGGTCACCAGTGCGATCGAATCAGCGCTCGAAAAAGGTGACGTCAGAGGTGTTGTTCTGGACGTTCGTAACAACCCTGGTGGTGTTATGAATGCCAGTGTCGAGATGGCCAGTAACTTTCTTGATGGTGGTTTGGTCGTCTATACCAAAGGGCGTCACCCCGACTCCATGAACACATACAACGCCGAACCAGGAGAATTGTTATCGGGCGTGCCCGTGGTGGTTTTGGTGAATGGTGGTTCAGCAAGCGCCTCCGAGATTATTGCAGGCGCGCTTCAGGACCGCGGCCGAGCGGTCATAATGGGTACTCAAAGTTTTGGGAAAGGCTCGGTTCAAACCGTACTGCCAGTCTCTGACACCAAAGCCTTGAAATTAACGACGTCGCTCTATTACACACCCAACGGACGATCTATTCAGGCTGAAGGCATTGTGCCGGACGTGGTAGTTGAACGAGCGCAGTTAACCAGCCTTGAGCAAGGCAACCGACTTCGAGAAGCCGACCTCAATCGGAGTATTGAGAACACAGGATCAAACGTTGAAACAGAGACCGAGGCTATCGCGACACTGCGCGAGGATGATAATCAGGTCTATGAGGCGTTCACCTTGCTAAAAGGCATTAACGTCTATCAAAGCTTGGGAGAAACACCGCTAAGCGATGTTAGTGCTGACTCCGACGAGTCATCTTCAGACGAAGAGTAAGTTAGCGCTCACTACACTCTAATGGCAATTCCGGATTGAGCTAAGTGCGCTTTTGCTTCGGCCACTGTGTACGTGCCAAAGTGGAAAATACTCGCCGCAAGAACCGCATCGGCTCCGCCGTCTGTAAACCCCGCCACGAGATGGTCTAGCGTTCCGACGCCTCCTGAAGCAATAACGGGAATGTCCACCGCATCGGAGATGGCTCTCGTAATCGGCAAGTCATAGCCGTCCTTGGTTCCATCACGATCCATGCTGGTCAACAAAATTTCCCCAGCACCAAAATCCGCCATTTTTTGGGCCCACTCAATGGCTTCTATGCCGGTTGGTTTGCGACCCCCGTGGGTAAACAATTCGTAGCGTCCTGAGCCATCGTCGAGTGCTTTTACATCCATTGCGACTACAATGCATTGCGAACCAAATCGCTCAGCTGACTCACGAACAAGATCAGGATTGAAAATAGCTGCCGTGTTGATGCTGACCTTGTCTGCGCCGGCGTTCAGCAAGCGTCGGATATCAGTAACCGCTCGCACACCACCGCCAACCGTGAGTGGAATGAACACCTGAGACGCGATCTGTTCAACAGTTCTATACGTGGTATCGCGCTGCTCGTGACTGGCTGTGATATCGAGGAAGGTGATTTCATCAGCACCTGCGTCGTTATAGCGACGAGCGATCTCGATAGGATCACCCGCGTCGCGAATGCCTACGAAATTCACTCCTTTGACAACACGCCCCTGGTCGACGTCGAGGCAGGGAATAATGCGCTTCGCCAGGCTCACTGCATTGTGCTCACTTGATCTGCCAACGCCTGCGCTTGGGCAACATCTAATGTCCCTTCGTAAATAGCGCGTCCCGTAATAGCGCCGACAATGCCGTTGTGCGCCACCTGAGACAGCACCCGAATATCCTCAATATTGGTGACACCACCTGAGGCAATCACAGGCAAGCCACCCTCTTTCGCCAGATTAACCGTTGCACTGACGTTGACGCCCTGCATCATCCCGTCTCGCTCGATATCCGTGTACACAATCGCCTCGACCCCGGCGTCTCGAAAATCACGCGCCAGGTCTGCGGCAAGTACGGTACTGGTCTCAGCCCAACCATCGGTCGCGACAAATCCGGCCTTGGCATCAATGCCTACGATGATGTGCCCTGGAAACCGCTCACAGGCTTCGCGAACAAACTCAGGGTTTTTGACCGCTGCTGTTCCAATAATGACATAGCTCACGCCGGCATTGAGGTAACTTTCGATGGTCGCGCAATCTCGAATACCACCGCCGATTTGGACAGGCAGGCTGGGAAGTACACGGGTAATCGCCCTGACCACTTCCGCATTCTTGGGCTTGCCTGCAAACGCACCATTGAGGTCAACCATGTGCAGCCTACGCGCCGTCGCGTCTGCCCAACGCTCGGCCGTGGCGACTGGATCATCAGAAAACACCGTGCTGTCTTCCATATCGCCCTGCCGCAAGCGAACGCATTGCCCATCTTTCAGGTCGATTGCAGGTATAACTAGCATATCCCGTCCCATGTCAGAAAGTTAGCGAGCAGCTTCAAGCCGTTGTCATGGCTTTTCTCAGGGTGAAACTGAGTAGCAAACACGTTGCCTTTGGCGATGGCTGCACTGCCCTTGATGCCGTAGTCGAACAACCCCGTGACGCAATCAGATTCCGCCGCGGGCAAAAAGAAGCTGTGTATAAAATAGAAATACGCGTTGTCCGCAATTCCGTCCCAAAGTGGGTGGTTCTGGTTTTGCGATACCTGATTCCAGCCCATGTGAGGAACTTTCAGCTTCCTGCCATCGGTATCACTGTGATTCCATGGGAAACGCATGACTGTTCCGTCAAAGAAGCCCAAACAATCAACACCGCCATTCTCTTCTGATCGCGCCATGAGCGACTGCATGCCAACGCAGATTCCCAATACGGGTGTACCGCGCTCAACGGCTAGACGAAGCGTTTTGTCACAACCCAGTCGGCGAAACTCAGCCAGACAGTCGCGGATGGCGCCAACCCCCGGAAACACGATGCGATCGGCCGCCAAAATAGCCTCGGCATCTGCTGTGACCGCAACATCGCTCGCGCCCGCCTCTCGCAGTGCGCTTTCAACGGAGTGAAGATTACCCATGCCGTAATCGATAACGGCAACCGTTTGCGTCATGGAATTACAGAACGCCTTTGGTTGATGGCATTGCTGAGGGCGCGCGCTCATCTGCAGAGACCGCCATACGCAGCGCTCTGCCGAACGCTTTAAATACGGTCTCGGCCTGGTGGTGACTGTTCTCACCCTTCAGATTGTCGATGTGCAAGGTCAGGTGCGCGTGATTGACCAACCCGTGAAAAAACTCCGCGAATAGATCGACATCAAAATCGCCTACTGAGGCGCGGGTAAAGGGCACATCGTAGTGAAGACTAGGACGACCCGAAAAATCGACAACAACGCGAGACAATGCTTCATCCAGCGGCACATAAGCATGTCCATAGCGCAGGATGCCGCGACGATCGCCCACGGCTTTTGCTAGTGCCTGACCGAGCGTAATGCCGATATCTTCTACCGTATGGTGCGCATCAATGTGCAAATCGCCATTGGCCTTGATGTTGAGATCAACCATCCCATGACGGGCTATCTGATCAAGCATGTGCTCGAGGAAGGGTAAGCCCGTATCAAACTCAGCTTTTCCTGTTCCATCTAGGCAGACCGATACGGTAATTTGAGTCTCAAGTGTGTCTCGTGAGACTGTGGCTTCACGCACGGGTGTTTGAGCGTTGTCCATCTGTTTTTCCTAAACTTGGGTCGGCTTTCGCGCCGAGACGCTACACTAGGCCGCGGATTGTATAGCAAAGCGCTAAACAGCTCATCTTATGACTCAGCTTCCCTCATTTTCAGAACGACTTTTGTCCTGGTTTGACGAATACGGTCGAACCTCTCTCCCCTGGCAGCAGGACAAAACGCCCTACCGCGTCTGGGTCTCCGAGATCATGCTGCAACAGACACAGGTCTCGACCGTCATTCCGTACTACACCCGATTCATGTCGGTCTATCCGTCCGTAACGGATCTAGCAGAGGTACCTCTCGACGATGTACTGAGTCTATGGACCGGGCTCGGTTACTACGCTCGCGCACGCAACATGCACCGCGCAGCCCAAATAGTGGTTAGCGACTTTGAGGGAGAGTTTCCCAGCTCGGTCGAAGCACTAGAGACATTACCCGGCATTGGCCGATCGACAGCCGGTGCCATTGTGACGCTTGGACACGGCGGTTGGGCACCTATATTGGATGGCAACGTTAAGCGCGTATTGGCTCGATTTCACGCGATCGAAGGGTGGCCCGGTAGAGCCGACGTACTGGCAGCGCTCTGGGCGGCTTCGGAATCACATACGCCAAGGACCCGAACTAGCGATTACACACAAGGCATCATGGACTTGGGGGCGACGCTCTGCACCAAATCAAGCCCCGGCTGCCTGTACTGCCCTATGTCCGATGACTGCCGAGCGCGCATTGAAAATCGACCAGCCGACTTCCCGGGCAAAAAACCCAAGAAAGCGGTCCCTATCCGATCGACTGTATTTCTGCAGTGCATCGATCGAGAGGGTCGCGTTCTTTTAGAGCGACGCCCCCCAGTCGGAGTTTGGGGCGGGCTCTGGTCCTTTCCCGAAATAGAAGCGAGAACAGAGTTGGCCCACTGGCTCTTAGATAATGGACTATCGGCGACTGGAGATGCGACCGAGCAATCCCGTCACAGCCACACGTTCAGCCACTTCAAGCTCGACATCACGCAGGTCGTGTGTCCAATAGCGGCTGCATCGTCCAGAATAAGTGACCGAGATGATCGCCGCTGGTTTACAATGGAGGAGGCTTTGGCACTCGGGTTGCCCGCGCCAGTGCTCAAAATGCTCAACACACTCACTGCTAAAGACTGACGAGACAGCTCATGCGAACCGTTCATTGCCGGCGCTACAAAGAAGAACTAGAAGGACTGGACAGGCCGCCCCTTCCCGGAGCAAAAGGCCAAGACATCTATGAGTCCGTATCAAAGAAGGCGTGGGGTGACTGGCAAGCGTTACAAACCATGCTGATCAACGAAAAGCACCTCAACATGATGGATCTGGATGCAAGAAAGTATCTTTCTGAGCAGATGGATCTGTTCCTGAGTGGCGGAGAGCACGATCAAGCTGAGGGCTATGTGCCCCCATCACAAACCAGCGAGTAACGTCGGTTATCGAGATTTAAACGATGCGAAAAATTTTACCCTGGCTGATCACATTGGCTGGCTGCTTTTTGGTCACCGGTGCACTTGCGGCAGTGAAGTACCAGCAAATTACAGCCGCGATAGCTTTTGGAGCGTCCTTTCCTGAGACCTACGAAGTTGTCAGCGCAGGCCAGGTACAAACCCTCACCCATACCCCAGTGCGCAGACTGGGCGGCACGATTAGAAGACCTGAATTCGTAGAGCTCAGCTCTGAAGTCGGGGGGCGGATCGTGAGCCTTCCGTTTTCTGCGGGCGCCGTGGTTGAGAAAGGCGACGCCATCCTAGAGCTCTTCTCAGCCGATCTATTAGCGCAACAGGAAGCGCTAAGAGCCGATCGCAACCTAGTCATCACTCAATTGGGCCGAAGTCGGACGCTTAAAGAGCAGGCCTTAATCGCTCAGGGCGACATTGACGTGCAGGAGGCTAGACTGAGCGCACTCAATGCTCAAATAAAGGCCATCGATGCGCAGTTGACGCGCTTGACGGTTAAAGCCCCATTTTCGGGACGTATGGGTATCTATACGCATGTGGTTGGTGACATGTTGGATGCGGGCGAGGTCATTGCGGCGTTTACAGGTCTGGGTAACGAGCGGTGGATTGACTTCAAAGTCCCCCAAGGTCTCGCGAAAATTTCAGTCGGTGACGCAGCGAGCCTGTATAACCTTAATGGTGAACTTCTCGGGACAGCGACCATCATTGTTGTCTCCGACTCCATTGACTCAGGTACTCGCACGTTTGATGTGCGGGCGAGTACAACCGAGGTTGACCTCAAGCATGGCGAACTCATTCAGGTAGAAGTTGCAGGTGGGGCGCCCATGGCGGTGTATCAACTCCCGCCCTCGAGCGTACGTTGGGACATCGATGGCACTTACATCTATCAACTTGTTGATTCCGAGCCCGGTGCGCAGAGACCATATCGCGCAAAGATTCAACGAATCGAGCTGGTTGATGAGACGGCAGCGTACGCTCTCTTCACAGCGAACCTTGATGAAGCAGGTCTTTTCGCAACAACCGGATCATTCAAACTTAAAGACGGTGTCCTGGCGCAACTGGGCAGCAGGACAAACTGAGCATGACAGGCTATCAAGATCGACCTCGTTGGAACGATATTTTTGTCAAACGACCTGTCATTGCGATGGTTGTGTCATTGCTTTTGCTACTCGCGGGGATACGCGCTGCCATCGATATACCGGTGCTGCAGTTTCCAGTCATAAAAAGCTCGTCGATCCAAATCATCACGCCCTACCCTGGCGCGACGGCTGAGTCGGTGCAAGGCTTTGTTACCGAGCCGATCGAGCGTGTGGCAAATGCCATTCCGGGCGTTGACTACGTAGAGTCGACTACAACGTCGGGAGAGAGCATTGTCACAGCATGGATGCAACTCAACGAGGATAGTACTGACGCGCTGGCAGAGCTCTCCTCTGGTCTTAGCCAGATCCGCTTAGAACTCCCTGATGGCGCGGAAGATCCGTTCATTGAGGTTAGTCGTGCTGACAGTCCTTATGCGAGCTTCTACCTTGCCGTGCGGGTCCCACAGGAGCGACCTCTGGGTGAAGTCACCGATATTGTTCAGCGCGATATCGTGCCGCAGCTAACCTCGGTACCTAACGTACAGCGCGTTGAGAACAGTGGCGTAAAGCCCGCCATGCGCATTTGGCTGAACGCATGGAAAATGGCCGCGCTCAATGTCACTGCGCACGACATTAAAAATACCCTGCAGAGTAATAATGTGATTGGTGCATTGGGTGCCAGCGAGAGCGCTACCCAGCGGATTACCTTAAAAACGGACTCCACTGCTCGGACCGCTGACGATTTCCGCTCCATGATCATTCGCGCTCAGGACGGTGCTGAGATCAGATTGGGTGATGTCGCGCGGATTGAATTGGGGATGGAAGAAGCGCAGATGCGCAGTCGCTACGATCAGGACTTGGTGGTCTTCCTACCTATTTACGCGGCGCCTGGTGCTAGTGAGATTGCCGTTGCCGATGCGCTGTATGAGCGAATTGAGGATATCAACAAGATCCTACCCGATGACCTAGAACTTATCATGGCCTTCGATATTTCGAACTACATGCGTGACTCACTGCGCGAGATCGTGATGACACTTGGAGAAACAATCTTGCTTGTGGGTTTTGTCGTCGTGGCGCTCATGGGCTCCTTCCGCACCGCCTTGGTCCCACTGATGACCATCCCTATTTCGTTGCTCGGTGCAGTCGCTGCCATGTCGGTCATCGGATTTTCTTTCAATCTACTCACCGTGCTCGCTATCGTTCTGTCAGTAGGACTTGTGGTGGATGACGCCATTGTGGTCGTCGAAAACGTTGCGCGAAATCTCAGGTCGGGCATGACTCGTTATGAGGCGGCGATTACCAGCTCGCGCCGGTTACTCGGGCCCATTGTCGCCATGACAGCAACGTTGGCTGTGGTCTATGCCCCCATTGGCTTTTTATCGGGGCTATCCGGCGTTCTTTTCAGAGAGTTTGCCTTTGCATTAGCGGTCGCCGTCGTGATTTCTGGGTTTGTTGCCATGACACTGTCGCCCATTCTGAGCGCCTGGGTCTGCCCTGACAAAGGGCACGAGTCAGCCAGCACAAAATGGGTTAATCAGCGATTTGATGCGACCACCGAGGCCTATGCGCGGGTTATCTACTTCTCGCTTAGATGGCGATACCAGCTCATTGGCGCTGGCATTTTCTTCTCGCTGCTATCCGCACCGCTGTATATGTTTTCACTCAAGGAGCTGTCACCTGTTG
Organism: Halieaceae bacterium; assembly: GCA_902547755.1. Classification (GTDB taxonomy): domain Bacteria; phylum Pseudomonadota; class Gammaproteobacteria; order Pseudomonadales; family Halieaceae; genus Luminiphilus. The sequence continues at coordinate 183,921 of CACCPA010000002.1, forward strand.
AAGATCAAAGCAGTCTGGGTCTTGTATTCGAGTCCGCTCCAGAGTCGTCATTGAAAGAGACCTATGAAGGCTTCTATCAGGTCGTACAGACGCTTGAAGATAGGCCCGAGCCATCCTACATGTGGCAGATTGTTACACCCACCGGTGGTTTTGGCGGGCAAGAGTTCGTGCCGCCTGATGAACGTGATCGCCCCGTTAAAGACATGGTGTTTGAGATCTACCAGAGCATTAAGGGATCGCCCATTGTCTCTGCCGTGCCCTTTGAAGAGGCCTCACTTCCATCTGCAGGTCGCTTTGACGTAGAGGTTGTTATTACCTCATCGGACAGCAGTGAAAATATGCTCAAGGTTGCCCGGAGCATTGTCGATGAAGCACAGACATCGGGTAACTTTTTGTTTGTTGAGACAGATATCAAGATTGATCGCGTCGAGGCGCAGTTCGATATCGATAAGGAGCGACTTGCAGATTTAGGGATGAGTCTCGGCGATTTGTCGGCGCAGATGGGGTTGATGGTCTCACCGGCCTACGTAACGCGCTTTGATGAACGTGGCCGTGCTTACCGCGTCATTCCCATGCTAGAGAGTGAACAACGTGATTCACCGGCAGCTCTTCTCGACATCCCCATCAGAATCCCCAATGGAGAACTCGTGCCATTTGGGTCGCTGGTGACCCTGACGCGATCAACAGAGCCCCGTGCGTTGACGCGCTTTCAACAGAAAGACGGTTTCAAGATCTACGGCGCCATTTTGCCCGGCACAACCAAAGACCAAGGTCTCAGCTTGATCGAAGACATTGCCGAGCGAACGCTGCCTGAAGGCTATGTTCTAGACTACCTCGGTGAGTCTCGTGAACTTCGAAGCGAGGGCAATACAATGACTGGCGTTCTCGGCATAGCGACAGTGCTCGTGTTCTTCGTATTAGCGGTTCAGTTCAATAGCTTCCGGGACCCGCTGATTATCCTACTTGGCTCCATACCGCTTGCCCTATTTGCAGCACTGACCATCACCTTCTTGAACTTCAGCACCATCAATATCTTTTCGCAGGTGGGGCTGGTCACGCTGGTTGGTCTGGTGACGAAAAATGCGATTCTCATCGTGGACTTTGCCAACCGCGAGCGCATGGCCGGCGTTGAGAAGTTTGACGCGATACGTAACGGCGCTATCGCACGCTTACGTCCAGTCTTGATGACCACTGGCGCCACGGTGCTAGGTCATTTCCCGTTGGTTTTGGTGACGGGCGCAGGTGCAGAGGCGAGAAACAGCATCGGTGCCGTCCTGGTCTTCGGTATGCTGATAGGCACCTTGTTCACACTGGTCATTTTGCCTGCGGTTTATGCGGTGCTAGCCTCCAACAGAGACATGACCAAAGACGTTTCCGTGAGCAAGCCCGACCCTCAAACAGATAATCAGCCAGCAATGGCTTAGTTTACTTGACGGCTTAGGGTCTCGACGGTTTAATACGCGGCCTTTCCGGAGTACTTACTTCAGATTTTGCCCAGGTAGCTCAGTTGGTAGAGCAGGGGATTGAAAATCCCCGTGTCGGCGGTTCGATTCCGTCCCTGGGCACCATCCTCCTCGTCGTCCGCAGATTCTGACTCTCTAGCGTGTCGCCATTGCGGTGATCACTCGGGTCGGGAAGCCACACAACTGTAAGTTGTCACATTGAATTGACAACCAATTGCCGTACGGTCACTTTCTCAGGGTTGTCGCTGATCGCTCTGCTCTGTGCATGCAAAGTCAAATCAATAATAAAGTCCTAGCAAGCTACTCCATGGTTGCCCTGCCTATCGGGGCGATGGGAATGCCGATTGCCATCTATCTGCCGCCGCTCTATAGCGGGAGCCTCGGCCTCAGTCTCGCGACCGTTGGCTTGATCTTTACGATCGCACGCGTCTGGGACCTGGTGACCGACCCCATCATGGGTATCGTTATCGACCGATACGGCAGTCGATGGGGGCAATACAAGCACTGGGTGGCACTGGCCATACCCATGGTCATGCTCGCCGTCTATAAGGTATTCATCCCTAACCCAGCGGAAGTCACCGCTTTTTACCTCGCAGTTTGGATGTTGGTGCTGTATCTCGGCTTCACCATGCTGAATATCGCGCACAACTCCTGGGGCACTTTCCTTGCAAATGACTACGACGAGCGGTCCAAGCTCTTCGGCTGGCGAGAGATCTTCATCATCGTTGGGATGATATTCGTGCTGGCGATTCCCGCGACCATGGATTTCTTTGGTGAATCAAGCACGCCTGCAAAGGTGGCAGGTATGGGACTCTTCTGCCTCATCTTATTTCCCATAACGGCCATAGCCACACTCGTTGTCGTGCCTGACAAAGTTACCGAGCGTAAAGAGGCGCCGGGTTGGCGAGATTTCCTCGGTATACTCCGATCGAACCCCTTACTCTGGCGTTTACTCACTGCGGACTTCACTACATCGTTTGCCATCTCGGCGACCGCTGCACTCTACATTTTTGTCGCTACTTATGCGTTCGACCTTCAGGATCAAGCGAGTATGGCACTGCTCCTGTACTTTGTAGCTGGGTTTCTTGCCATGCCTGCCTGGCTGAAACTGACTTATTGCGTGGGCAAAGTGGGTGCCATCAAACTGGCCATGGGTTACACCATGGTGCTTCAAAGCGGTTTGTTTTTTGTGACTGAACCAGGAAATGTCGGATTATTTTGGAGCTACACCTTCCTAGCAGGACTGGCCTTTGGCGCCACACCCACGCTGCTCCACTCGATGATGGCTGACCTTACAGATATCGATGAGCTCAAGACGGAGCAAAAGCGTGCGGGCATGTACTTCGCGCTGCTCGGGACTATCAGTAAATTAGGTGGGGCCGTTGCCGTTGGTCTGACGCTGACAATCGCTGACAGAGTTTTTAATTTCACACCGGGGACTGAGAATTCACAAGCAGCCGTCAATGGCCTACTTTTGATCTTTTGCTTTGCGCCCGTGACGGCAATGGCATTGACTTATCTTCCGCTACATCACTACCCACTTACCAAGGAGAAACATGCAGAAATTCGGCGCTCGCTGTTGGTTGAGGAGTGATTTAGTCGACTCTCAATAATGAAGCCCACATGTCTTTAGATCTGACATGACCGGGGATTAAATATGGATGTCCCTCACAGGTTTGCCAGTGACTACCCAGAGAGTAAGGGGAGGAAACACCCACTGGGTTCGCTTGACGATTAACTAGTCGACCACGCTGCTGTCAAAACACGTAAGTTCTTTTCTTAGCACGTCAAGAGGGCCTTGGGAGTCTCAGAGCGAATCGCGGCAGAGGGATAAAGATTGTCGCAGAGTGCTGGTGCGCAGGCTCTAAGCGCACCAACACCCTCATGACCAAGGCTTGCTAAACAAGCGCTTCCTTGGTTGTCTTCACGATAGCAGCGGCAACTTTGTATGGATCAGCATTGGATGCGGTTCGGCGATCTTCGAGTCTTCCCACCCACCCATCTGTGTAAGTGGAAACAGGGATTCGTATCGAAGCACCCCTGTCTGACACGCCGTAACTGAACGTATCTATCGACTGCGTTTCGTGATCACCGGTCAAACGTTGATCATTGTCAGCGCCATAGACACTGATATGTCGCTCGATATTTTTGCCGAATTCCTCGCAAATTAAAGTAAAGGTCTCTTCCTTGCCAGATGTTCTCATAACCTCGTTAGAGAAGTTGGCGTGCATGCCCGACCCGTTCCAATCAAGCTTCCCGAATGGCTTCGGATGCCAATTGATGGAATAGCCATACTTCTCTCCGACTCGCTCAAGCAGATACCGCGCAATCCATGTCTCGTCACCGGCCCGCTTGGCGCCCTTCGCAAAAACTTGAAACTCCCACTGACCTGCAGCCACCTCTGCGTTGATGCCCTCGACGTTGATGCCAGCTGCAAGACACAGGTCGAAGTGCTCTTCTACGCAGTCACGTCCAAAAGCGTTCGCGGCGCCTACCGAACAATAATAGGGTCCCTGTGGTCCGGGATATCCTCCGGGGGGAAATCCGGGTGGAAGATTGGTATCGATGTCCCACAAGAAATACTCTTGCTCAAAACCAAACCAAAAATCGTCATCGTCGTCATCGATCGTAGCGCGACCGTTCGACACATGGGGTGTGCCATCAGCGTTCAGAACCTCGGTCATGACAAGATAAGAATTCAGCCTACCGGGGTCCGGGAAGATTGCGACTGGCTTCAGTAAACAGTCGGAACTACTGCCATCGGCCTGCTCCGTTGAACTACCGTCAAACGACCACATAGGACACTCCCCGAGTGTGCCTCCGAAATTGTCGATAACCTGCGTTTTACTTCTCAGACTTTGAGTCGGCATGTAACCGTCAAGCCAGATATATTCGAGCTTGGATTTCATCATTACCTCTTACTTAATAGCTTGCGCACCATAAAAACCGGTTGTGCTTGCGCTTCGTGCGCTCAACGCCTTCGTGAATGAAGTGCAAACCGCGGGCTCGCAGGTACACTTGCAATTGTCATGCCAGCCAAAAATTGGCTTAGGAACGTGATTTTTTAAGCATATGAGCTCAGAAAAGGATGCAGTTTTGGTGCGTCGCGGAAACCCCGCGCACTAAAAAAGTGCGCGCATCAGTACTGCATTACTGCTGTGACACAGTCTTACTCTCCGCCTCCACCGCCGCCGCCATCCGCGAAGGTGCCTGAGTCACCCGTATAAGAACCGTCCTCATGGAACTGGCCACTGCCACCGCTCATCCAAGCAACCGGGCCGTCTGCTGACACCTCTCCCTTGTGCTGCCGGTCACCACAGTGTTTACACACAATGGAGGCCTTGCCATGAGGAATATCGGCGGCATGCCCCGGATAGAAAGCGTGAGCCCAGCTACCACAGGCACGGCAGCGCCCGAAAAAGCCGATTAATCCGAGAACGAGAGCAACCGCGAGCCCAATAAATACCAAGACTTCCATTCAAAAAGAGGCCACTCTACCTGCCAGTCTCACATTAAGTTGCTATCAAGGAAGCCGAGCAAACCCTCGTACAACTCGAGTCTATTTTTCAGGCTCCCCGCACCGTGCCCGCTATCGTCGATCTTAAGCCACTTTGGCTCTTTGCCCACCTCTTCGAGCGCATCACGCATGGCATAGGCATGATCAATCGGGGCTCTTATATCGTCCTCACCATGAATCAACATGGGCGTTGCCTTAATGCGAGCGGCGTGTGTGGTTGGGCTGAATTCATCAAGCGCAGCCTTCTCGCGGCCAATCACTCGCTCGAGATAGCCTGCGCCTCCCCATGACTTGGGTATGTCTCCGGTGCTATACATGATGTTGAGGTCGTAAACACCGACATAACCAACTACACAGCGCAGCATCTCAGGCTCTCGCACCGCCAGCATGTAGGAGGCGTAGGCACCGTAGCTACCACCGTACGCGCAGACACGTTCTTGATCGATGTCATCCCTGCCCATGGCCCAACGAGCAGCCTCAGCCAGGTCTTCGATCATCTTTCCACCCCACTCCATATGACCGGCATCTTCGAATTTCTTTCCGAAGCCACCGCTACCTCTGAAGTTCACCTGAAGCACGGCGTAGCCGCGGCTCGCCAGCAACTGTGTCTCGTAGTTAAAAGCCCAGTCATCCGAGATGCCGTGAGGGCCACCATGAGGGTTTACAATCAAGGGAGCAGGCTCATCGGTCGCTGGGAGCGTCAGCCTAACGGGAATCGAAAAACCGTCTCTGGAAATCACTTCGTCAATTCGCATGGGACGCATCTGATTTGGATCCATCCATGAGCGATTGGCCCAGAAGAACTCAGCGCGCTTTGCTTCGGTGTTGAAGATGAAAATGCTGCCCGGATTCGTGTCACTACTCGCGCGCAAAATCATGTCTTTGCCGTCAGTAGAGCGGCTCATCACACTCAGGGTTTGATCGCCATAAGCCTTTACCAGAGCACGATGTAACCCTTGATACCGACTCTCTCTAACCGAGTAGTGGTGCTTTACTTTCCCGCGTCGTGAAGAGCCAATCACGATCTCACCGGTGTCTGGATCAGCCAACCAGTCGACGATATCGGCATCCAAATTGGTGAAGAGAGGCTCGTAAATATTTTCCTCAAAATCGAAGCGAAAGACCGTCCGGAAGCCCTCTTCTCCATGAGGTCCATATAGAAACACCGCATTGCCAGCGTCATTCAAACTTACTACGGAAAGGTCATCATCCAGCTCAAACGCATCGCTCAGTAATTGCCAGTCCGCCTTCTTCTTCGATCTGTAGGCGGACTTCGTCCGACCATCCTCGGTCTGATAGGAAACGAAGCGTACTTCGCCCTGTTTGTCTGTCAGTGGGCGCGCGAGCTTGAACTGTAGGCGTTCAACAGTCTTTTGCTTACCCGAATATACGTTAAGTTTAGAAACGATCGGTGGCTTCTTACCGTCCATCGAATAATTCCACCCATCGGGTGAAAACGGAAATTTGATAATGAGGATATGATCCTCATCGTCCTCAAGCACGTCGATCATGGAGACGGCGGCGCGGTCGGCCTTGCGCGTACCGCCTAATCGGGACCCCGCTCGCTCATTCGATGCTCGGAATCCCGCCAGCATATCTGGGTTTGAGCCGTCAAAATCCACTGCAAACAGTTCGCCCATTGAGGACCGCTGGTCGCTGCCAAAGAACTGTTCGGCGTAGGTGAAAACTAAACGATCCTCGTTGACCCAGTTAAAGCTGCTGATGGCATCGTTTGACCCAGGCTGAATCCCCCCGATGACTTCCTTGGTCTCCCGATCCATGACGATCAACACGACCTTGCCATCGAACTCCGCTCTGGCCGCTATTCGCTCGCCCGAGGGGGAGAGCGCAACATCTAGGTAGTCACTGCCCTTCAGGAAATATTCAAGGGGCTGCGGATTGGCCTGTACGGCAAAAGAGGAGGCTGCAAAAACAAGAAAGAGAAGGGCTCGCACGTCACACCTGTTTGGTTATTGTGTGCGTTTAAGACTAGCAGAGCCTGAAATTTTTGCTCGCACTTAGCACGTCAACCATATGACAGTCCACCGTCACGTTTAATGCGTCGTGTTGGCAACTATTCCTTCAGCAGGAACACGATAAAAGTGATGAAGAGCGTGCCTAAGAGGACATAGCCAAAATAAGGCCCCGGCTCTGGGTTCTTTCGCGCGCCGAACTTCACCCACTGGCTACGGGTAACTTCAACGAGTATTACGTAAAGCTTGAACAGCGCCATCAGCGCTTTAGCCTTTGCCGATTGAACTACCTCTTTGATCTGCTACCCGAGGGCCTATCAGCGTCAAACATCAGTCCGCGTAGTCGGACCCCTCATGATCCAATATAGACTTCAATTCTGAAAAATGCCTCTCGTCTTGCTCCGGATACGCTTCCAATTGCTGCGCTGTCTTCTCAGCAACCTCATCAGCGAGCACACGAACGGGCCGTCCAGTCTGTAGCGCCTGAATGTAGTTTCCGGCGGCTCGCTCGAAATAGTACAGCCGGTTGAAGGTCTCCGCGACGGTGCCTCCAATCACCAGAATACCGTGATGACCCATGATCATGACCTTATGTTTTGGGTCAGAGAGCAACTGCGCGCAGCGATTACCCTCCTCCTCTAACACCAATCCACCGTAATTATCGTCAATCACATACCGGTTATAGAACATGGCCGCGTTCTGATCGATTGGCGGTAGGTTACTGTCTGCGAGCGATGCCAGCACCGTTGCGTAATTTGAATGCACATGCATCACGCATCGAGCATGGGAACAGTGCCGATGAATACCTCCATGCAAACCCCAAGCCGTAATGTCTGGCGCATCGGGTCCAGTTAATGACCCAGGATCATTGGCATCAAGCTCAATAATGTCACTGGCCTTAATGAGTGAAAAATGGCGTTGGTTGGGGTTCATAATGAATCGAGTACCGTCATCATTCACCGCAAGTGAAAAGTGATTGGCCACCGCCTCGTGGAAGTTAAGCCGCGCCGCCCAACGAAATGAAGCGGCCAAATCTGCTTTCTGTTGGTCAATCAAATTGCTCATCTTTAGTCTTGCAACCCTGTTCTGACCAACCTATCAGCTGGCAAACATCCCACGCAAGAGCGCGGCAGCGAGGACCACGCCTAAAATCATAATGGGTGACATGGCAATCGCTTCCGCAATCGTTACGCCTGATGATAGCTTGCGGTGTAATCCATGATTCCCCATCAGCTCGGCCAGCTTCACTAACTGCGGGGATAAACCGAGGAGTAGTAGCGAAAGTCCTACGAGACCCACAGCAAGCGTAGATAGGGAATCGATGCCACCGCTCCCAAACAGAGCTGCCAGTGCCATAGTCGCCAGATACAGGCTAAAGTGTCTCAACAGCACCTCCCAATGCTTAACTTTTATTGCACTACTGCAATTTCCCCATCACTTTAGTTTAGGAAGCGGGTACTCAAATTTCCACCTAAGGTATACTCGTCGGATTCATGCATTGCTCACCCAATTTGAGTCATCCAAGGTGGCGCTTTTCGCATACAACCACCTATAACAACGTGCATGCTGGAAACCCAAATGAAAGCCCTTGTCAAAAAGCGCGCCGTGGAAGGCCTTTGGCTCGAGGACGCACCTATTCCCGAGATTGCGGGAAACGAAGTTCTCATCAAAATTCATAAGACGGCCATCTGCGGTACCGATGTTCACATCTATAACTGGGACGATTGGGCGCAGAAAACCATTCAAGTGCCCATGGTCAGTGGACATGAGTACGCAGGCGAGATTGTCGAGATAGGCGAGAATGTCACTGGGCTTTCGATGGGTGACATCGTGTCCGGTGAGGGTCATATTGTTTGTGGTCGATGCCGCAACTGCCTCGCCGGCCGCTTACACCTGTGCCCGAATACGAAAGGCGTCGGTGTAACTCGCGATGGTGCCTTCGCGGAGTACCTCGCTATTCCAGCAACGAATGTGTTTAGACCGAGCGTCTACATTCCCACGGACTTACTAGCCATTTTTGACCCCTACGGCAATGCAACCCATACCGCTCTGTCCTTCAATATGGTGGGTGAAGACGTCATCATCACCGGTGCGGGACCCATCGGCATTATGGCTGCCATGGTCGCTGGGCATTGCGGCGCGAGGAACGTGATTCTGACCGACGTCAACGAATACCGACTCGACCTTGCCAAACGGATTGTACCCAAGGTCAAACCAATCAATGTCAGCAAGCAGCAAATCACGCGGGAATTCATGGAAAGCCTCGGAATACTGGAGGGCTTCGATGTGTGTCTCGAGATGTCGGGCTCACCAGTGGCGTTCCGCGATGTGCTGGACAAAATGATCAATGGCGGCAACATCGCCATGCTCGGCATCATGCCGGACGATACCGGCATTAACTGGACCGACGTCGTGTTCAAGGGGCTTAACATCAAGGGCATTTACGGCCGTGAGATGTATGAGACCTGGTATAAAATGGTGATGATGATTCAGAGCGGGCTCCCCGTGGAACGCATCATTACGCACCGACTTCACTACACCGAATTCCAAGAGGGCTTTGACATTATGCGCTCTGGGCAGTCGGGTAAAATTATCCTCGACTGGAAGGACTGACATGAGCTACCAAGCGGCAAAAGGCAGCTTCGCTGACGAAATTACTGGCATCAAAGAGGCGGGCCTCTGGAAAACAGAGCGTGTGATTGCCTCTGACCAGAAAAACGACATCACGCTCGCTGATGGGTCTAATGTCATCAACATGTGCGCTAACAATTATCTTGGACTGGCCAACCACCCCGATGTTAAGAAGGCGGCGAGTGACAGTTTGAATACCTGGGGCTTCGGCTTGGCGTCTGTTCGCTTTATTTGTGGCACTCAGGGGATTCACAAAACGCTGGAAGAGCGGGTGTCACGCTTCCTCGGTATGGAAGACACGATTCTCTACGCTGCCTGCTTCGATGCAAATACAGGTCTGTTCGAGACCATTCTTGGCCCTGAAGACGCCGTGATTTCAGATGAGCTTAATCACGCGTCAATCATCGATGGTGTGCGGCTCTGCAAAGCCGCGCGCTACCGCTATCGCAATAACGACATGTCCGATCTCGAGGCCCAGTTGAAGGCCGCGCGAGACAAGGGTGCGCGTAGAATCCTCATCACCACAGACGGTGTTTTTTCGATGGACGGTACCATCGCGCAACTCGATAAGATCTGCGACCTCGCAGATAAATACGAGGCCATGGTTCACCACGACGACTGTCACGCGACGGGCTTTATGGGCGCCACCGGTCGCGGTGTTCACGAGTACTGCGGCGTCATGGATCGAGTCGACATTATCACTGGAACATTTGGCAAAGCGCTTGGAGGTGGCTCAGGTGGCTACACCGCGGCCCGACAGGAGATCGTCGACTTATTGCGTCAACGCTCAAGGCCTTATCTCTTCTCAAATACGCTTGCGCCTTCCATCTGTGCCGCGTCCCTGAAAGTGCTCGACATGCTGGAAGCATCGACCGCACTGCGGGATCGGCTTGAAGAGAACACGCATTATTTCCGCGCGCAGATGCAGGCGAACGGCTTTGCTGTGCCTGAAGGCGATCACCCCATCGTACCTGTGATGTTAGGTGATGCTGTCGTCGCGCAGAAAATGTCAGAGCGCCTGCTTGAACTCGATATCTTTGCCATTGGGTTCTTTTACCCTGTGGTGCCGCAAGGTAAAGCGCGTATTCGTGTGCAGATATCAGCAGGGCACACAAAGGCAGACCTCGACAAGGCCGTTGCTGCTTTTTCGACTGCGCGGAACGAGCTGGCTGCCTGAGTCGTATTAAACTCAAGTCCTAGGCAGTTTTGGTCGCTAACCTATTACGAATGGTGCAATTAGGCTGGCGAACCATGTTTGGACTGAAGCTGTCAGGGCTGAGCTTGCTTGCCCTCTTAACCAGCTGTTCGAGTGTTAACCATAATCTGGGTGATGAACGATGGTTTAACGCGAGCCTTCCAATTCATCTACAGCACACGTTTTTTGAGCAAGAGCAGGCGTTTTGCCGGCAAGCAGCTGACCAGTGGATTCCCGTACCCGACGTACACTTTTCATTCAACGGTGTTCGCCATATCAACGGGACAGCAAACGTGAGCGTTGAAGGGTACAACGCCGCGGCAACGTCGGGCCCGACGGCTCAGAGCAACATTACCGGACTCAGCGGTTCAAACGTGGGATTCTGGAAAATGGCGTCGGCCGCAACAATGACAAACTACAGAGAGTCCAGAGACACGAAGCGTTGTTTGACGTCTCTAGGTTGGCAAACGACGAACGACACTTGGGATGGCACACCCAGCGATCTAAATGAAAGCATTGCTTTAAACAAAAGTGTCATGACATTGGTCAAGCAGGGTTATCGGCATCCCATGATTGGCAAAGAGATTGTGGCGCTTATCGATATGAGTAAAAGCGCCCAAGAGAATGATCGTCTAACCCTCCATATTTCAGAGATACCTTTTTTCAATCCCGACGTTATCTATAACTGTACGTATGTAATAACAAATTCCTGGTTTTCGAGACGAGGCGAAGTAACCTGCGACGGAATGGCGCCAGCACCTGTTCAGGTAGGGCCAAACAGTCCGATATCTAAATGGATTAAGATCTATTTCTAATACCTTATTTGCTTTTGTTGCCAGTCGATAACCGACTTGCCATATGTAACCGAATTGGTGTTTATTGCGTAAAGCTAAGCTTAACAAGTACGGTTCAATGGCAAGCGAGACCGAAGTCAAAATCCGAGCGGCGGTCACTAAGGCTTTAAACACGTCAGCCGCGTTTAATCGGAAGCTCAAGAATCCCTTCCGGAAGCATATGTTCTTGACGGGCATCCACGAGCCCATGGCGGAAGAGCTCACGCTCGATCACCTCGAGGTATCGGGTGAGATACCAGAAACGCTTATGGGTACATACGCCCGAATTGGTCCAAACCCTTTTAAACCTGACCCGCGGGGTCACCATTGGTTTGTCGGTGATGGCATGGTGCATGGCATCCGGCTAGCGGACGGCAGGGCTGAGTGGTACCACAACCGATATATCAAATCAGGCACACTCGAGCGAAACGGCGGACCACCCGCAGCAGTTGGACCGCGACGCGGTGCACGCGACACGGTCAATACCAATGTCCTAAAACTGGCTGGAAAAACGTTAGCGCTCGTTGAGTCCGGGCCGTTTCCCTTTGAGCTTGACCGCAATCTCGACACGGTAGCATCCACAAACCTACAGGGGACGTTAACAGCTCCGCTTACCGCCCATCCTCATGAAGATCCAAAGACAGGCGAGTGGCATGCCATCACTTACGAATCCGAAACGCAGGACACTGTATGGCACGTTGCTATTAACAGTGCAGGCGAGGTTATTGCAGAACGCCCTATTCCGGTAAGAGATGGTCCGTCAATCCACGAGTGCAGCATCACTGACGACTACGTCATTGTGTTTGATCTGCCTGTCACCATCTCGCTACCGACACTTGCCCAGGGCTACAACTTTCCCTACCGCTGGAATAAGGCGCATCCCGCGCGCGTTGGACTCCTGCCGCGTCGCGGCGATGTAGATCAGATTATCTGGTGTGAGGTTGATCCCTGCTACGTTTTTCACGTTGCTAATAGTTTTCAGAATGACGACGGTAGCGTGACCATTGACTGCTGTGCCTACGAGAGCATGTTCGCGCACGGCCCGGATGGACCTAACGGTGTTCCCTGTGGATTTGAGCGGTGGCGGGTTGATCCTGAGACCCGAAAAGTCGCTCGAACTGCCATTGATGTGTCACCGCAAGAGTTTCCAAGGGTCGATGAGCGCCGTTTTGGGCAGCCTTACCGACATGTCTGGATCGTCAGCCAGCCTAGCGAGACCGTCTCAAATTTTGTTGCCGAGAATGCGCTATACCATCACGATCTTGAGACGGGTCAAAAGCGCAGCTACACCTTCGGCCCTGATCTTGTCGGCGGCGAGTTCGTGTTTGTCCCCCGAGCACCCGATGCTGAGGAAGCCGATGGCTGGCTTATGGGATTGGTTATCGATGCAAAAAACATCACGACCCAGCTGCAGGTCTTTAAACCCCTCGACATTGAGCAAGGGCCCATCGGTGCGGTACATATTCCTCACCGTATTCCACCTGGTTTTCACGGGAACTGGATACCCGATTAACCGGGTTTAATCACTAATAACGATAAAGGATGACTCACATGCAATTAGATCTAGCAACGACATCGATGCTCGCAGGAATGATGCTAAATGAGACACCTGCACTCAACACCCTGACGCCAGATGAGGCGCGGTTGGTGTTCTCAGAAATCAACCGCTCAATGCCGCCCGGCCCTGCTCAAGTGAGTAGCCGTGACGTGGAGATCCCGGTTAGTGGCGGCAGTATTAGGGCTCGAGTCCTGACGCCGTCCACCCCTGCTAAAAGCCTGATGGTGTATTACCACGGCGGTGGCTGGGTCATTGGCAACATCGACGACTACGACGCTGTGGGCCGACACCTTGCAGAGATCTGTCACTCGGTTGTTGTCATGGTCGACTATCGGAAGGCCCCAGAGCACCCATTCCCAACACCGGTCGATGACTGTTATGCCGCGCTTGAGTGGGCCGACAAACACAGAGTCGATATGAATGCTGTTGATCTACCGTTGGTGGTCGCAGGCGACAGCGCTGGCGGCAATCTTTCTGCCGTTATGGCAATACAGTCACGTGACGAGGGCGGTCCGAAAATCAATCTTCAAGCGCTGATCTATCCCGTCACGGATGGGAGAATGGGCGCCAAGAGCTGGGGCGACGAGGACAAGCAATTGTTCCTTACCAGCGACATCATGACCTTCTTCTGGGAGCAATACTCTGACAGCTTACAGAGACTCAATCACAAAGCTTCACCCTTGTTAGCCGATGATCTCAGTAACCTACCACCCGCTGTCGTGCTAACCGCGCAATACGACATTTTGGTTGACGAGGGTAAAGCCTATGCAGAGGCCTTAGAGGCGGCTGGTGTCACCGTCAGCTACAAAGACTTTGCTCAGCAAATGCATGGTTTCTTTGCCATGCCTGCAGCATTGCCAGCTGCCGGTAAAGCCATGCAGTGGCTGGCACAGGAGATGGACCGTCACCTCACGGCAGCCGAACGGAAGGATGTGGTTGTGGTTGGCGCAGGTTTTTCGGGTATGTACCAGCTGTACAAACTACGTGAGCAGGGGCTTGATGTTCAGGTGTTCGAGGCTGGCACCGATGTGGGCGGCACTTGGTATTGGAACCGCTATCCGGGCGCCCGTGTCGATATCGAGAGTATGGCCTACTCCTTCTCGTTCTCAGAAGAGCTACAGCAGGAGTGGGAGTGGTCCGAGAAATACTCGCCTCAGCCCGAGCTTCTGAAGTACGCCCAACACATTGCAGATCGCTTTGATCTCAAAAACCACATTGCGTTCAACACACGCGTGGCTAGCGCCCACTTCGATGAAGACGCTGACGAGTGGCTCGTCACTACAGAGTTCGGTCGACGTATCAGAGCACAGCATCTGGTCATGGCAACCGGTGTGCTCTCAGCCTCCAAGGAACCAGACATCATCGGCAGAGAACACTATCAAGGTGATACCTACCGAACCGGTTTATGGCCAAAGGAAGGGGTCGACTTTACCGGCAAGCGAGTTGCCGTCATTGGTACAGGTTCGTCGGCCGTGCAGGCGATTCCATTGATTGCCGAAGAAGCATCCGAGCTCGTCGTTTACCAGCGCACGGCGACCTTTACGACGCCCGCACTTAATCATGCGCTTAAGAAAGAGGACGCGGACGCCATCAAGGCGAACTACGGCGAGTATCGAGCCACACAGAAGCTCAACGTGCTAGGCGTCGTTAACGAACGCTCAGTTGATCGGGCGATCGATGCGACTTCAAAGGAGCGAGAACGGCGGTTTACCGAGGGCTGGGAGAGCGGGATTCTGCCAGGGATGCTGTTCCAGTTCGCCGATCTGCAGGTTGAGCAGGAAGCGAATGATCACATTTCCGAATACATTCGCGACCGCATTCGCGACACCGTTAAGGATCAGCAGACAGCACAGGATCTGTTGCCCACTGAGTATCCTTACGGCACGAAGCGGCCTTGTATCGACACGAACTACTACGAGACCTTCAACCGAGACAATGTCTCCCTGGTGAACCTTCGTAGAACCCCCATCGAGACCATCACCGACAAAGGCATCAAGACCATGGAAGGCGAGCGGGAATTTGACGCCATTGTCTACGCGACAGGGTTTGATGCTATGACTGGCCCGCTGCTGCGAGTCGATATACGCGGTCGAGGTGGTGTCAAACTTCAAGATGCTTGGGTTGATGGACCGCGCTCCTACCTTGGCATCGCAATACACGGATTCCCTAATCTGTTCACGATTACCGGTCCGTCGAGCCCATCGGTGCTCAGCAATATGCTTGTGTCCATCGAGCAGCATGTCGATTGGGTGAGTGACTGCATCCAATGGATGCGCGAGGAAGGGAAAGCCACCATCGAGCCGTCAGACAGTGCCGAGCGCGAATGGGCGGAGCACACTGAACAACTGGCCAACATGACCCTCTACCCCAAGGCGAATAGCTGGTACATGGGGTCAAACGTACCCGGAAAGCCACGCATGTTCCTCGCTTACGTGGGCGGGGTCGGTACCTACCGACTCATATGTGACCAAGTCGCAGCCAGTGGCTATCACGGTTTTGAAGCGGCTTAGCCGAGAAGAACGTAAACTAACGACCCGGCTGCGGCCGGGTTTTTTCTGTCTGTAGGATTACTTCAATCAACCGTGAGAGCACCGCATGGAAATTTGGGTCGACGCTGATGCATGCCCGGGCGTAATTCGTGAAATCATCGCGAAGGCGGCGCATAAACGCGCGGTCAACACAACGTTCGTGGCTAACCACAGCTTCAGCTTACCGAAGTCACCGCACGTGCGGCTCTATCAAGTCCCAAGTGGCTTTGATGAGGCGGACAAGGAAATAGAGCGGCGAGTAAGCGAAGGCGACCTGGTGATCACGGCCGACATCCCACTCGCATCTGACGTGCTCGATAAGTCCGCATTGGTATTGACCCCTCGCGGTGAGCGGTACACGGAAAACAACATCAAGCAGCGGCTACAAATGCGAGATTTTATGGAGACCATGCGCTCATCGGGTGAGCATACCGGCGGCCCCTCAGCTTTGAGCCTCTCTGACAGAAAGCATTTCTCAGATCAATTGGATCGACTGCTGACCCGAGCAGAGCGAGCAGGTTAGCCGCTCGACGGACGCGCTTAATAGACAGATCCAGTAGCGAGCGATTTCACGGAAATCACGCTAAAGTAATGGGTAGCTAACACAGGATTACACTATGAAAAGTTAAGCGCTTTTGACTACTTGTCTATCGATCATGATTTCATCGGGCGTTCAGGCGCACAGTGCGCCAAATGCCCCCAAGGCTATGACAGTGCCTGAGGGCATGGCCGCATTTGGCTGGGACTTTGATTCTGCGGACGTCAAAGTCCAAGAGCTCGGTGATGGTCTATTCGTCTTATTTGGTCTTGGTGGAAATATCGTTGCCAGCATTGGACCTGATGGGACGTTTATCGTTGACGATCAATCTGAAGGGATGATTCCAAAGGTAGTCGAAACAATTGGTGATCTCGGCGGAGATGATGTCGACTTTGCCGTCACAACACATTGGCACTTTGATCACGCGGAGGGGAATCTTGCTCTTGGTCCTGCTGGAACTTGGCTGGTTGCCCACGAAAATTCTCGTGAAATGATGAAAGAGAACCATGTGGTCAACATGGTTGGACTGGCGGTTTTGCAGGAGGCTTATCCAGAGTCTGCGTGGCCTGATATCACCTTTGACTCATCTATGCGTTTTCATATCAATGGTCAAACAGTCGACCTTATGCATTTTGGACCGGCGCATACCACGGGTGATACAGCCGTCTATTTTCGAGAAGCTAACGTCTTGCATATGGGAGATGTCTTCAACAACACGGGCTATCCATTTATTGACGCCGATAACGGTGGAACGCTGGATGGATTAATCGCGTTTTGTGAGGGCGTGCTGACTGCGATCAACGAAGACACCATTGTGGTCCCAGGGCATGGCTCAACAGCCTCAACAGCTGAGTTTGCTCGGTATACGCGTGACCTTGCGACGATACGGGATCGACTGACCGAGCAAGTAAGTAATGGGCTAGATCTAGACGAAATCATCGCCGCAAAGCTCACCAGTGACTTTGACGAGACCTATGGCGACAACACCATGTTTATAAACCGCGCGGTCAAAAGCCTAACCTATCGATATCACCCATAAACGAGCGGACGTGGTTAAGCGCTGATATAACGCTTAACCACCCGATTAAATTCGGGAAGCGCGCCCTCAAAGCGACCAAACGTCATATGCTCATTGGCACCTGTGGCAAGACCGGTCTGAATGCTTTCACCGATAATGAAATCCTCATTGAGGGTGTTTGAGGTAATTCGATGGTTCCTGTCCCAGTACTCGTGTTCATCAAGCCGACATGTCGGCGCCAGTGTCACCAGGCGAAGTTCAGTCTCGGTAGCGGAAACAGGGCGCGAGTTGATCCAAACAATATGGTCTTGTTGCACCAACAGCTGCGTTGTTGGAAAGAATGTGTAAATGATGTTGGCGTAATCGCGAAGACGCCATTGCGACGGAGGAAGGTCTTTTAAGGTATGCATAGAGGATCTCATTAAGACAGACCGGATATGATCCCCGAGCATTTGGTAAGAGGACAGGGTGTCCTCAAAGTAAGGGCCAATGGTTTTCCGATGCGCCACCTTAAAATGGTATGACTCGAGCCCGCCCTCTACGAGTATCTTCCAGTTGGATTTGTGAATCTTCTTCTCTTCTCGCGCAATGGCCATGTCAGCCAAATCGAGTGCCTCAGCTTCATCAGCAATAGGAGCAAAATATTGCTCGAAATCGACTGTTACCTCTGAATTGACCACCACCCAAATAAAACCAAGCCTTTCGTCACACTGAAGCTTCTCAAGCGAGTATTCTGCTTTATCGAGCTCTGGAAACCCCAACTCGAGATGAGGTGCAGAGAGAAGTTCACCGGAATTTGCATAGGTCCATGCATGATAAGGACACGTAAAGCGGTGCTTGCAACCGGATTCCTCCGAGACCAGTTGCGTCCCCCTGTGTCGACAGACATTCAGAAACGCGCGCGCTTTACCTTCAGCATCCCGCGTCACAATAATCGATCGTCCTGCGACCTCTCGTTTCACGAAATCACCCGGGTTGGGTATTTCGCAAACATGCGCCGCCGCCGCGGGGAGTCGGGCAAATATCGACTCACGCTCCTCGCTAAAGATGATCTCAGACTGATAATGATCGACCGAATTAAACTCGATGGTTTGATCGAGAAAATGTGTCTTAGCCTCTCTGAGGCCAAGCAGCTCTTCGATTAAATGCAGCTCCAAGGCTCTATCCATCTCATAACCTTAACAGTTGTCAGTCTATGATAACTCATGGGGCCTACCACTCGGTAGCGAAAACACCCTACCATGTGGTAGGCTAGGATTGAAAGAGGTTTTTATGCACGCAGACACACGCCAACGACTCCTTGATATCGCCGAGCAGCTATTTGCTGAGCGAGGGTTCTATGGTGTGAGTATTGCCGCCATTGCCAGTGAAGTGGGCTTTACCAAGCAAGGCTTACTTCACTACTTCAACAGCAAAGAGAAGCTGTATGGCGCGATCTTGCAACGCATATCAGATGATTTTCACGAGCAGCAAACTGAAGCGGAGCAGGCCAGCGAGGAACCGATAGAAAGCCTCAAGCAATTCTATGCAGCATTGGCTGAACCTACTGAGACCAATACTCGCCGAACGCGTTTGCTGATGCGGGAACTGCTGGATAACAATGCGCGCGCAACAAACGCCGAAAATTGGTATCTGAGGGAATTCTTAGAGCG
>CACCPA010000003.1 GCA_902547755.1 Halieaceae bacterium
GAGACGCCGCAAGGGCGATTAATCAATCAGGCGGTGGAGATTCTCCAGTCTGGCGGCGTTATTGCTTACCCAACCGACTCTGCTTATGCCCTTGGCTGTCTTCTCGATAACAAGTCGGGTGCAGAACGCATCAAGCAAATTCGTAAGCTGGAAGATGACCACAACTTTACACTGGTATGCCAGGACCTATCGGAGCTGTCGCGTTACGCGCGGGTCGATAATGCGGCATACCGGCAAATAAAGCATTCAACGCCCGGGCCTTACACCTTTGTTTTCGAGGCCAGCAAGGAAGTGCCGCGCCGTTTGATGAATCCAAAGCGCAAAACCATTGGTTTGCGTGTTCCGGATAATACGATTGCCCAAGCGCTTCTAAGGGAGCTGGGCCAGCCCCTCATGTCCGCGACGCTCTTGCTGCCCGGAGATGACTATCCGCTCAGCGATCCGTACGATATACGCACGACACTCGAGCGTGACGTTGATTTGGTGATTGATGGCGGTTACTGCGGTTTAGACCCTACGTCGGTGATCGATATGAGTGGCGACGAGACACAAGTTCTGAGACAGGGCTTGGGTGATACGACAGACTTTGATTAGGTCCTAGGATTGACGTGACAGATACGAACGACAACATGACTCAGGACGCGGTTTATCCCCAACAAGGTTCCGACAGTAGCGCCAGTGAAGGCGCGCCTGAGGCTTTGTTGCGCGTCTCCTCGGCCGTTGAAAAGCGTATGGGTCAACCGCAGCAGGGGGAAATGCCGTTTGCCGTTGTGCAAGGAGAGGCAGTCACCGAGTTGCCAAAGGACTTGTACATTCCGCCTCGGGCACTCGAGGTCTTTCTCGAGGCCTTTGAGGGGCCGCTCGATTTGCTGCTGTATCTAATTCGCCGCCAAAACCTCGATATCTTAGATATCGGTGTCGCGGTAATTACCGAGCAGTACATGCAGTACGTCGAACTGATGGATGCCATGCAGTTTGAACTGGTGGCGGAATATCTCCTGATGGCTGCCATGCTCGCCGAGATCAAGTCACGTATGCTCTTGCCGCGCTCCAATGAAGCGGATGATGATGAGGAAGATCCGCGCGCCACCTTAGTGCGTCGGCTGCAGGAATACGAGCGCTTCAAAAAGGCGGCAGAGGACATGTCAACGCTACCGCGCGTTGAGCGCGATACTTGGGTCGGATCGGCCGAGCCCCCGGTCATGGAGCGCACCAAACCATTGCCCGAGGTGAATCTCCAGGACCTGGTTATTGCGTTTTCAGAGGTCCTAAAGCGCGCAGATCTCTATGAGAGCCATCAAATTAAACGTGAATCCTTATCAACGCGTGAGCGCATGGCTGATGTGTTACAGGCTCTTCAAGAGCAAGAATTTTGTTCCTTTGACTCACTGTTCAAGGTGGAAGAGGGCAGGCTGGGTGTAGTGGTGACCTTCCTGGCCATATTGGAATTAATCAAAGAATCTTTGGTGGATATTGTGCAATCAGATGAGTTGGCACCCATCCACATCAAGGCGAGAAGCGAGTAAAGCGGACTATGGGTGATCACGATTTAGTTGAAATTATCGAAGGCGCGTTGCTGGCAGCCGGAGAGCCTTTGTCCAAGAAGCAGTTGGCGCAACTTTTTGATGAACTCGATCGACCGTCGACTCCGGATATCACGGCGGCGCTTGCTGAAGTGGCTGAGCGATGCGATGGGCGTGGCTTTGAACTGGCTGAGGTAGCCAGTGGTTTTCGTTTCCAGGTGCGACAAAACCTGTCGCCATGGGTCAGCAAACTGTGGGTAGAGCGTCCTGTTCGTTACTCGCGCGCTTTGCTCGAGACCTTGTCATTGATTGCTTACCGTCAGCCAATCACACGGGGTGAAATTGAGGACATCCGTGGTGTTGCGGTATCGAGCAATATTATGAAGAGCTTGCTTGAGCGCCAGTGGGTGAAAGTGGTGGGCCACCGCGACGTGCCGGGCAAGCCAGCGATGTATGCCACAACACGAGAGTTTTTGGATTACTTCAATCTAAAGTCGCTGGACCAATTGCCGCCTTTGGCGGATGTTAAAGATCTTGAAACCATGACGAGTGCACTGCCTCTTGAGGAGTTTCATGACTCGCGCGGCGAAGAGAATGAACCTCAAGTCGCTGAACCTCAGGGTATTGCGATCGATTCTGTGCAGGACGAAGAGGCCGTTGATTCAGAATGAGCAAGTCAGACACACAGACCGAAAAATTGATCGTGGGTGACGTGGCGGTCAAGCCCGATGGCGAGAAACTTCAGAAGGTACTCGCGCGCATGGGGCTTGGGTCGCGGAGAAAACTCGAGGAGAGCATTCAGGCCGGCGACGTTACGGTGAACGGTAAGACCGCAAAGCTGGGTGATCGGGTCGTCGCGGGCGACAAAATCAAGTTCAAAGGACGCCCCGTCGCTAATGATCAGCTCTTGGACAACCGAATTTTGCTTTATCACAAGCCGGTGGGAGAGGTCTGCTCGCGTAAGGACCCGGAGGGGCGAGCAACGGTCTTCGACGGTTTGCCTCGCTTAAAATCCGGGCGTTGGGTGTCTGTGGGGCGTCTCGATTACAACACCTCTGGGCTCTTGCTAATGACAACCGATGGTGAGCTGGCCAATGCGCTGATGCACCCGTCGAATCGTGTCGAGCGAGAGTACCTTATTCGTGTCATGGGTCGCGTTGATGACGCGATGCTGGATCGCTTGAAGTCGGGCGTTGAGTTGGATGACGGTCCGGCACGTTTTACCGATATTCAAGAGGGTGGTAGTGACAGTGAGGGCATCAACCGCTTCTTTTACGTCGTGTTATCGGAAGGACGTAATCGCGAGGTACGTCGCCTCTGGGAGTCGCAAGGGACAACTGTATCTCGGCTCAAGCGTGTTCGCTACGGCGATGTTTTTATTCCCTCGAAGCTCAAAAAAGGGCAGTGGATGGAGTTAAAGCAGCGCGATGCTGACGTGGTATACACCATGGCCCAAATGGAGCCTAAGCCCGTCTACCAACCCTCAAAGAAGTTGGCTGACAAGCGTGAGCGTCAATCGAAGAAAAGTGGTAAGCACATCGCTAAGAGACATAACAAAGAGCGTAAATCGCACTAAGAATGTGCAATGGGCGGGTGCTGATGCGTGCTACTCGCAAATAGGTGCTATTGATCGTTAGCACACGCAGATCTGAATAAAACCGTACTCTTTACCTGAGGAGAGGCTACTGAGCACTCATCGCTTCCCCGTTTAGCTGCGCACTTGCATCACTCATGAGGTACACCCACTCATGGATAATATCTTCTGGACTAGGGTTGGTTGTCGGTGGCTCAGCGGGATAAGCAGAGCGCCGCATGGCAGTGTTGACGGCGCCAGGGTTAAGGCTGTTAACGCGGATGGTTGATGTGGCACCAAGCTCATCAGCAAGGACTTGCATCAAGCCTTCCGTTGCAAACTTCGATACGGCGTAGCTTCCCCAGTAAGCTCGTCCGGTTCTACCGACACCTGAGCTGGTGAAAACAATGGATGCTGAAGGCGCTTGATCGAGGAGAGGTAGCAGGGTCTGTGTGAGCATGAAGCCTGCGTTAACATTCACCTGCATCACATCGTGCCACGTGGCAGCTCGGGTCTGGGCAATGGGTTTTCGATCGCCGAGCAGACTGGCGTTATGCAGCAAACCATCCAATTTAGGTAACGCCTCGCTCAGAGAGCCCGCGAGCGCAACAAAGTCGTCGTGGGTCGCTTTAGCTAGATCCATGGGGAGTATTGCAGGCTCAGGCGCACCCAGGGCCACAATCTCGTCGTAAAGGGCTTCCAATCGTTCCTCGTTGCGACTGAGGAGCAGCACTTCCGCGCCGTGGCCCGCGTAGGCAAGACTGGCGGCACGGCCGATACCCTCTGACGCACCGGTGACCAAAATGGTTTTTCCCGATAACTCGGATTGCGAGGGAGACCATTCACTGGGAGCGGTAGGCATTAAAGTTGATTCCTTATCCATTGGCAGAGCGCTTGTGGCGAATCGACACAGAGGTCGGCTCCCCACTGCTCTGGATTATCGTGATCTTCGATGTAGCCGTATTTCACCGCGACGGTGAAGCACCCTGCAGCATTACCTGATTCGATATCCCGAATATGATCACCAACATAGACCATCGCCTCGGGCGACACATTCAGCTGGGATGCAGCGAGCAGCACCGGTTCTGGATGGGGCTTGGCATGGGTGACATCGCAGGGAGTAACCAGTACGCCTGCCGTCGGCTCGAACGGCATCACATTCATTAATGGCTCGGCAAAGCGACGAAATTTGTTTGTCACTACACCCCATTTCTTACCCGCGCGATGAGCCGCTTTTAAAACCGCCACCAATCCATCGTAGGGTTGGGCAGTTGAGCCCAGAAGTTCCTCGTACCAATCGAGGTATTGTTGGCGATACGGCTCCCATCGAGGGTCACCTTCCTCTATACCTGTCGCTTCTGTGACCAGACGCCCTGAACCGTGGGAGATTAATTTCCGTGCATCATCGAAGGGCTTTTCGCCGCCGCCTAGCTCTACACAGAGTTTCTGATAGGCCGCGATGAGCTCGCTGGCTGTATCGACCAGTGTCCCATCTAGATCGAAAACGAAGGCGTCGAAGACGCGCTGACTCACGCTGGCTTACTCGCTCGAATCATGTAATTCACGGATACGTCACCCTCGACGAGTCGGTAATGTTTGGTGATGGGGTTGTAGGTCAGCCCAATCATCGCCTCGACGGTTAGCCCAGCAGCGCGCGCCCACCGAGCAAGCTCCGATGGTTTGATGAGCTTGTCGTATTCATGGGTGCCTTTGGGAAGCAAATTGAGTACGTACTCCGCCCCCACAATGGCGAACAACCACGCCTTTGGGTTGCGATTGATGGTCGAAAAGTACAGATCGGCACCGGGCTTAGACATGTCAGCGCAGGCCTGAATGACTTTTGACGGGTCAGGCACATGCTCGAGCATTTCAAGACAGGTCACCACGTCGTAGGTGGCAGTGCGTTCCTCGGCAATGGTTTCAGCCGTGGTCTGGCGGTAGTCAATGTCGAGCTTTGACTCGAGCAAATGGATTTTTGCGACAGAGAGTGGCGCCTCGCCCATATCAATGCCGGTAACGGTTGCACCGCGATGTGCCATAGCCTCGCACAGTAATCCGCCACCACAGCCCACATCGATCAGCTTCTTACCCCGCACTTCACTGAACTGATCGATCCAGCTGGCTCGTAGCGGGTTGATGTCGTGCAATGGTTTGAATTCGCTATTTTCATCCCACCATCGAGACGCCAGCGCCTCAAATTTTGCAATTTCGTCTGGGTCTACATTGCTGTAATTCATGATTTAGTCATCTCAATGAGGCGGCTGCCTGCACATACGTCAGGATTAGGCGCAGAGTTTAGCGCGCCAGTCGGCGGCTTTGTGCCTTAATGCATCGCTGTCTAGGCTTTGCAATTGTCTGTTTTTCACTGCGTTTTTGCCAGCGATCCAACTATGAGTGACTTCGTTTCCAGAAGCAGCGTAGACAATGTTGGATTCAATCTGGTGGTTGGGCGCCATGTGAACGTCACTCATATCGACGGCAATAAAGTCAGCGGATTTACCCACCTCGAGACTACCTGTGACATGATCCAGCCCAAGGGCGCGCGCGCCGTCGAGCGTAGCCATTCGTAGAGCCTCACTGGCCGAGAGTGCTGTCGGGTCGCCGCTCTCTAATTTTGCCAGCAAGGCTGCTGCCTGCATCTCTGCGAGGCCATTTTGTCTATTGTTACTGGCTGCACCATCCGTGCCCAGCGCGATGTTGATACCCGCATCTCGCAGTTTCGAGACAGGGCAGGCGCCCGACGCGAGTTTCATGTTGGAGCGCGGGCAGTGCACGACGTGTGCACCGTGGGCCGCCATGGTCTCGATATCCTGTGACCCGAGAGCTGTCATATGGACGCACTGTGTTCGCGGCCCCAATAAACCGATGCGCGCTAACAAATCGATGGGGCGTTCGCCTGTTGCCTCAACATGTGCCAGCACCTCGGCCGCTGTCTCGTGAAGATGGATTTGGATGGCAGCATCAAGCTCGTTGGCCAGCATGGCCGTTCGTGAGAGCAGCGACTCATCGACGGTGTAGGTCGAGTGAGGGCCAAAGCCAACGTCCACAAGATCGTCATTTCTGAAGTAATCCCGGAGCGCCAACCCCTTTTCGAAATACTCCTCGGGGTTTTTTGCCCAGGCGGTCTCAATATTCATGACTGGAAACACGAGCTGTGTTCGCATGCCGGCAGCGCGCAGGCTCTGGGCCGCGATATCAGGGAAGAAATACATATCACTGGTCGTTGTGATGCCGCTGAGTAACATTTCTGCTGCCGCAATGTCCGTGCCGTCGCGAACGAATTCGGGAGACACCCAGCGGGCTTCCAGTGGCCATATTTTATCGTTCAACCACGATGCCAGCGACAAGTCATCGGCATAGCCGCGCAGTAACGTCATGCCCGCATGGCCGTGCGCGTTCACAAGGCCTGGCATGATCACATGACCCGAAAGTTCGACATGATCTATATCCGTCAGAGCACGCGCCTGCGAATGCGGCATTAACGCGTCGATCAGTCCCTGCTTCACAACGATGCTATGAGATTTCAGGACATTTTCGGGCCCCGAGACGGTGATGATTGCGTCTGCGTGAACCGCAAAATTAGCTGATGTCATAAATCGTAAGTTTCCACTTTTCTGCACTGTTAAAAGTAGCCTTAACAGGCTGAATTTGATAGTATTTACAGCTTACAAACTGCAGGATTTTGGCGGCGCGCCCGTCGATAAAAAAAAGATCACCGGATGTCAGATCAGCAGCAAGATTTAGCGCAAGAAGTGCTCCCCATAAATATCGAGGACGAGCTCAAGCAATCCTACATGGATTACGCGATGAGCGTTATTGTCGGACGCGCATTGCCCGATGTCCGAGATGGCTTGAAGCCCGTTCACCGTCGCGTCTTGTTCGCCATGAATGAACTGAATAACGATTGGAACAAGGCGTATAAGAAGTCCGCTCGCGTCGTTGGTGACGTGATCGGTAAGTACCACCCGCACGGTGATTCTGCGGTTTACGACACCATCGTTCGTATGGCGCAAACATTCTCCCTTCGTTATCCGCTTGTAGACGGCCAGGGAAATTTTGGTTCCATCGATGGCGACTCTGCTGCAGCGATGCGGTACACCGAGATCAGAATGACCAAGCTGGCGCACTCGCTGCTGGCCGACCTTGAAAAAGAAACCGTTGATTTTGCGGAAAACTATGACGGCACTGAGCACATCCCTGTCGTCTTGCCAACGCGAGTTCCCAGCCTTCTGATCAACGGCTCTGCGGGTATTGCGGTTGGGATGGCGACTAACATCCCACCCCACAACATGCGCGAGGTCGTGGCTGGTTGTTTGGCCTTGCTCGACAACTCCGAGATCAGTATCGACGAGCTGATTCGCTATATTCCGGGACCCGATTTCCCAACAGGGGCCATCATTACGGGCCGCGCCGGCATTATTCAGGCGTATCGGACGGGTCGAGGGCGCATTTACGTCCGTGCTAAAGCAGAGGTGGTAACGGATGAATCTAAGGGCAAGGACACGATTATCATCCACGAGATCCCTTACCAGCTGAACAAAGCGCGTTTGCTCGAGCGCATTGCCGAGCTGGTCAAAGAGAAGAAGATCGAGGGCATTACCGAACTTCGCGATGAATCCGACAAAGACGGATTGCGGGTTGTTATCGAGTTGCGCCGAGGGGAAGTTGGCGACGTTGTACTGAATAACCTGTACGCACAGACGCAGTTGCAGTCCGTGGTTGGCATCAACATGGTGGCTTTGGTCGACGGGCAGCCCAAGGTTCTCAATATCAAGGAGATCATTGAGTCCTTCATTCGTCACCGACGTGAGGTTGTTACACGCCGTACACTGTTCCTGCTCCGCAAGGCGCGCGAGCGAGGCCATGTGCTGGAAGGCTTGGCTGTTGCGCTTGCGAATATCGATGAAATCATTGAGCTGATAAAAACATCGCCGACCGCAGCGGATGCGCGGGACCGATTGGTGTCTGCTGCCTGGCTGCCAGGCGATGTCACCGCCATGCTGGAGCGTGCGGGTGATTCGGCGTGTCGACCGGATGACCTTGAGGGTGATTACGGTCTGATCGATGGGAAATATCACCTATCACCCGCGCAGGCGCAGGCTATTCTTGAGTTGCGACTCAATAGGCTCACAGGACTTGAGCACGAAAAACTACTTCAAGAGTACGCGGATAAGGTTGCCGAAATCGCGGATCTTATCGACATCCTGGGTGACCCCGATCGATTGAGAGCGGTCATTCGCGAGGAGCTCGAGGAGATAGTGGAAGACTTTGGTGATGATCGACTGACCGAGATCACCGACTCCGCGCACGATCTGACCGTTGAAGACTTGATTACCGAAGAAGATCGTGTCGTAACCATCTCGCATCAAGGGTACGCAAAAACACAGTCCCTGACCGACTATCAGGCGCAACGCCGTGGTGGTACTGGTCGAAGCGCGACTGCGGTGAAAGATGAGGACTTCGTCGAGCACTTGTTGATTGCCAGCACTCACGCGACGGTTCTGTGTTTCTCGAACCTTGGTAAGGTGTATTGGCTAAAAGTGTTCCATATCCCGCTGGCCAGTCGAAACTCGCGAGGTCGCCCTATGGTGAACTTGCTGCCGCTCGACGAAGAAGAGCGAATCACGTCTATCTTGCCCATCGATGGGTATGACGAGAATCAGTTCATCTTTATGGCGACGTCGAATGGCACCGTAAAGAAAACGGCGGCCACACAGTTCTCCCGTCAGCGAAGTGTTGGCTTGCGAGCGATTGAGCTGGACGAAGATGACGTGCTGGTCGGCACAGCCATCACGGACGGTAACAGCGATATCATGCTGTTCTCGACCGAAGGTAAGGCCACGCGTTTCAATGAAGGCCAGGTCAGGGCCATGGGTCGTACCGCGAGAGGTGTCCGGGGCATCAACCTTGCCGCTGGTCACAAACTTATCTCGCTCATTGTGCCAAAAGAGGGTGGTCGTATTCTGACTGTCACAGAAAATGGCTACGGTAAGCGGACCGAGAACGCGGAATTTCCCGCAAAGGGCCGCGGTGGTAAAGGTGTCATTGCCATGTCCACATCAGAACGCAATGGTTCGCTTGTGGGTGCGGTTCAAGTTTGGGACGGCGACGAAATGATGCTGATCTCCAATCAGGGCACAGCCGTTCGAACACGTGTCGATGAAGTGAGTCTCCTAGGCCGAAACACGCAGGGTGTCAGAGTCATACGAACCCGGGACGGTGAAGCGCTGGTGAGCGTGAGCCGAATCGCTGAGGACGATGACGCAGCAGAACCTGCTCAACCCGTCGTGACAGACGAAGACTCGAATAGCGGTAGCAACGAGACAGAAGAGTGACCAGAGCCCATAATTTTTGCGCGGGGCCTGCGGCGCTTCCCGCCGAGGTACTTCAGCGCGTCCAAACTGAGCTGCTTGATTGGCAGGGCGTCGGCGCGTCAATCATGGAGTTAAGCCATCGAAGCTCCGAGTTTGTCGGTGTCGCCGAGCGAGCAGAGCAGTCGCTCCGCCGATTGCTCGATATTGGTGAGGACTATGCAGTCTTGTTTCAGCAGGGTGGGGCATCGCAGCAGTTTGCATCCGTCCCACTAAACCTCTCATGCGCGAACGACACGGTGGATCAGATTGTCACGGGCCAGTGGTCGAAGAAAGCGCTGGCTGAGGGCAGACGACTCGTCAATGTGAACGTTGCCTCAACATCCGAAGATTCGAATTTCTCGACCATACAGGCCGAATCTGACTGGGAGTTGACTGAAGGCGCGGCTTACCTGCACTACTGCCCCAACGAGACGATTGGTGGACTCGAGTTCGATTTCGTTCCACACACGTTCGCTCCGGTTGTCGCTGATATGTCATCGACCATCCTGTCGAGACCCATCGACGTGGATCGTTTTGGTGTGATCTATGCGGGTGCCCAAAAGAACATCGGTCCAGCGGGCTTGTGCCTGGTTATCGTGAAGCGAGATTTGCTGGATCGCGCACGGTCAGATATTCCCGCCATGCTCAGCTGGAAAATCGCGGCCGACAATGACTCTATGTACAACACGCCTCCGACCTTTGCGCTGTACCTGTCAGGGCTCGTCTTTGAGTGGATAGAAGCCAAAGGCGGTCTCAGGGCAATGCAGGCGCTGAATGAAAAAAAGGCGTCCAGGCTTTATTCCACCATTGATAACAGCGGTTTTTATAACAATCCGGTGGACGTTCGATACCGTTCATTGATGAACGTGCCTTTCACCTTGGCTGATGCATCGCTCGATAAGCGGTTCCTGGAGGAAGCAGAGACTGAGCAGTTGCTCAACTTGAAGGGGCACCGCTCGGTTGGTGGTATGCGAGCCAGTATCTACAACGCGGTCGAGCAATCGTCCGTTGATGCTTTGTGCGATTTCATGCATCGTTTCGAAACAAAGTACGGATAGAGACGATAGATCATGGCGTCTGATGATCAATTAGCTGAAATTCGAGCGGATATCGATTCCATCGATAAGCAGTTGCTTGCGTTGATTAACGCGCGGGCTGAGTGCGCGCGTCGTGTCGCCGAAATTAAGCTCGCCGGCAGCCAAGATGGGGATGTGCTGTTCTATCGCCCCGAGCGGGAGGCGCAGATTTTACGTGCAATCCAAGAGCGTAATCCGGGGCCTTTACCTGCCGATCAGGCAGCCCGCATTTTCCGTGAAATTATGTCTAGCTGTCTGGCCTTGGAGCGCCCCTTAACTGTTGGTTTTTTAGGTCCCGTAGGCACTTATTCTCAGGCGGCCGCTCTAAAACACTTCGGGCAGTCGGCCATTCTTGAACCCCAGCCCACCATTAGAGATGTCTTTCGATTGGCAGAAGATCGCGGCTGCGATATGGCCGTGGTGCCGGTTGAGAACTCAACCGAGGGCATGGTGGGCCAGACTCTCGATTGCTTCCTAGAGTCGCCGCTTCAGATAATCGGTGAGGTCGAGCTGCCCGTCATCCATCACCTGATCGCGGGCGCTTCACAGGACTTATCTGACATATCCGTTGTTTGTGGGCATGAGCAGGCGCTTGGCCAGTGTCGGGATTGGCTAGATGCCAAGTTGCCCGGTGTTCCCCGAGATGTCTGCCGCAGTAATGGCGAGGCCGCACAGCGCGCGCAGAGCGAGCCTGGTGTTGCGGCCATTGCTGGCGACCTGGCTGTAGAAACTTACCAGCTCATGAAGCTGGCTGAGGCGATTCAGGATATTGCGCACAATACAACGCGCTTTTTTGTCATTGGTCGCGAGACAGTGCCCTCGAGCGGTGCTGATAAAACATCCATTCTGATTGCAAGTCGAAACCGGCCGGGCGCACTTCTAAACTTGTTACGCCCCTTCGAGGAGCGTGGCATTAGTTTGACCCGCATTGATTCCAGACCTTCGAAAACCGAGAAGTGGACGTACATGTTCTTCATTGAGTTTGAAGGGCACCTGTCTGACGATGTTGTCCGCGAGGTAATGGCAGCACTAGAGGAAAACTCTATTCTGCTAAAGCCATTGGGTTCTTATCCTAAAGCGCCCATCTGATGACACAATTTCAATCTCGCACCGTTGCGTTTATTGGGCTAGGCCTCATTTCGGGCTCGCTCGCTCGCGCCTTGAGAGGGAGTTCCTGGAACGGGTTTCTGTCGGCGTGGGGTCCCGGAGAGGCCAGTTTGCGGCGTGGACTCGAGCTAGGTGTGATCGATCACTATTCGTTGGAACTATCTGAGGTTCTCACTACGGCTGACATGGTTGTTGTGGGAGCGCCGCCTGCCGCGACGGGAGATATCCTAAAGTCTATCGTTAATGAGTTGAGCCGGTTGAATCGCAATCCCGTGGTTACCGACCTTGCGAGCATTAAAGGTCACGTTATTGACTCCATGGCCTGTGATTATGCGAATTTTGTTCCGGGTCATCCTATTGCGGGCTCAGAGCACAGCGGCGTCGCGTTTTCTGACGGCGCTTTATTTCGTGGTCGTGAGGTGATACTGACACCGCTACCGCACACCGCTGCCGATGCGACTGAACAGGTTGAGGCTATGTGGGATCTGACGGGTGCGTACATTCGACAAATGGGTGTTGAAGAGCACGATGCGCTCCTCGCGGCGAGCTCGCATATGCCGCACATCGTCGCGTATGCGCTGACCAGAGCTCTGGAGAGAGATGCGTCTGATCCCATGGTACACGGCGGTGGTGCCTTGCGTGACATGACGCGAATTGCAGGCTCAGACCCATTGATGTGGACCGATATTTCGGTCACTAATCAGACGGCCCTCCTGAACGCAATCGATAGGTTTCAAGACGAGATGACCTCACTTCGGGACTTAATTGCATCGGGCGATGCGGCTCCGCTTCGCGACTACTTTGCGATTTGTCGCGCTCATCGGCGCGCACATGATGACATTCTTAACCCCTTGCCCTCGCATGATTCAGAGGAAACAGCATGAAGTTTTTGGTTGAGCCCGGAGGTTCGATGACGGGTTCGTTGCGGGTGCCCGGTGATAAGTCAATGTCGCACCGAACCGTCATGTTTGGCGCGTTGGCTGAGGGTACAACCACAGCGACAGGATTTCTGGAAGGCCAGGATGCACTGTGTACGGTTCAGGCCTTTAAAGACATGGGTGTCGTGATTCGTGGCGCGGAGCAAGGGCGAATTGAAATCGATGGGGTCGGTATGCACGGCCTGAAGGCGCCCGAGAATGTCCTCGATATGGGGAATTCAGGAACAAGTATACGACTGCTGAGTGGTTTGCTAGCGCCTCAAGCCTTCGATTCAGTCATGACAGGCGATGTTTCCTTACAGAAGCGCCCGATGGGACGTGTAACGACTCCGCTCGCGCTGATGGGTGCCGTGATAGAGAGCGAGGAGGGCAAGCCACCGCTCGCCATCAAAGGCGGTCAGCGCCTCAAAGGTATTCACTACGAGATGCCAATGGCCAGCGCGCAGGTCAAATCCTGCGTCTTGCTCGCGGGAATGTACGCAGAGGGACGCACATCGATAAGTGAGCCAGCCACTACGCGAGATCATACGGAGCGCATGCTCCGTGGCTTTGGTTGCGAGGTGGAGTGCGAGAACGATGTCATAAGCCTTCAGGGTGGTGGCACGTTGAAAGCAACATCCCTCGATATTCCAGCCGATATTTCATCTGCAGCATTCTTTCTGGTTGCGGCGTCGATTGCTGAAGGCTCGGACTTGACCCTCGAGCACGTGGGAATGAACCCCACACGCGCCGGCGTGATTACGATTCTTGCACTCATGGGTGCCGACATTGAAGTGCTCAATGAGCGTGAGGTAGGTGGAGAGCCAGTGGCCGATTTGCGCGTTCGGTCAGCACCTTTGACCGGTATCGAAATTCCGGAAGACCTTGTACCACTGGCGATCGATGAGTTCCCCGTACTCTTTATTGCAGCCGCCTGCGCGTCAGGCAAGACAGTTCTATCGGGTGCAGAGGAGCTCCGCGTAAAGGAGAGTGATCGTATAGCGTCGATGGCAGAGGGTTTGACACGCCTTGGAATTGAAAATGACGTTCGCGAGGACGGTATTGCCATCACAGGCGGGCAAATTACGGGTGGAGAAGTCGATACCTTCCACGACCACCGTATTGCCATGTCTTTCTCCGTTGCTGCGCTTCGCGCATCAGGACCTATCCACGTCAACGACTGTGATCACGTCGCCACTTCATTTCCCGGTTTTGCCACGCTCGCGCGCGGCGTCGGATTGAACATAAAAGAAGTGAACTGAGGTCTTATGGTTCCGGTTATCTGTGTTGACGGTCCAAGCGGCTCAGGTAAGGGAACGCTGGCTCAGCGGCTTGCGAGTCATTTGGGTTTCCACTTACTGGATAGCGGCGCGCTGTACCGAATTGTGGGATTTGCTGCCTTGGATCAGGGGGTCGCCTGGGATGATGAGGCGTCGGTTACGCAGATTGCTCGCGATTTAGATGTGTCGTTTGTCACCACCGATCTCGGTGTTCGCGTTATTTATTGCGGCAGAGATGTCACTGAATCCGTGCGTTCCGTGCGCGGGGGGGAGGGCGCCTCTGCTGTTGCGGCCATACCCACTGTTCGAGAGGCCCTGCTCGCTCGTCAACGCGAGTTGGCAGTGGCGCCCGGTCTCATTGCTGATGGGCGAGACATGGGGACTGTTGTATTTCCCGATGCGCCCGTGAAGATATTCCTCGAAGCCTCAGCTATGGCGCGCGCGCAGCGACGACAAAGTCAGTTGCAGCTGCAGGGCGAGGATGTTAGGCTGCCGCGCCTTTTGGAGGCCATTGAGGCTCGCGATACAAAGGATCGAACACGATCAGTATCGCCACTTGTCCCAGCGGAGGACGCCGTCATCGTCGACAGTACCGACCTGACTGCAGATGCCGTGTTTGAACGAGTGCTGTCTCATGCGGTTGCTAAAGGGATAGTGCACTTGGTCGATTAAAGGCCTTACCCCCCGACTCAGTGCGTTTATAAATCGATCCAGCCGGGTAAGACGGTTGGTGCTGCGATGTTTGCAGCGATAAAATAGGTATGTTCAATGAGCGAATCATTCGCCGAGTTATTCGAAGAAAGTCTCAAGACCGTTGATATGGAACCCGGTTCAATCGTTACCGGCGTAGTCATAGATATCGACAACGAGTGGGTTACGGTCCACGCAGGTCTCAAATCTGAGGGTGTCATCCCTCGTGATCAATTTACAAACGCTAGTGGTGAGTGCACCTTAAATATTGGTGACGAAGTCCAGGTGGCACTGGAGACTGTCGAAGACGGTTTTGGTGAAACCAAGCTCTCGCGCGAGAAGGCAAAACGCGCAGAAGCATGGAAGACGCTTGAAGCGGCTCACGTCGCTCAAGAGGTGGTCACTGGTGTTATCAACGGAAAGGTCAAAGGCGGTTTCACAGTCGATGTTGATTCTATCCGTGCCTTCCTGCCTGGTTCATTGATTGACGTACGTCCAATCCGTGAAACCGCGCATCTCGAGGGCAAAGAGCTTGAATTCAAGGTGATCAAGCTCGATCAGAAGCGTAACAATGTCGTCGTTTCTCGACGTGCGGTTATGGAAGCGGCCAACAGCGCCGAGCGTGACGAACTGCTGCAAAACCTCCAGGAAGGTCAAAGCGTTAAAGGTGTGGTCAAGAATCTCACTGACTACGGCGCGTTCGTTGATCTTGGTGGTGTTGACGGTCTGTTACACATCACTGATATGGCGTGGAAGCGTATTAAGCATCCAAGCGAAGTTGTTGAAGTCGGCCAGGAAATGGACGTCAAGGTTCTCAAGTTCGACCGAGAGCGTAACCGTGTGTCCTTGGGTCTGAAGCAGTTGGGAGAAGATCCATGGGTAGAGATTACTAATCGTTATCCAGAGGGCAGTCGCGTCAACGCGCGTATCACCAATCTCACTGATTACGGTTGTTTTGCGGAAATCGAAGAGGGTGTCGAAGGTCTGGTACACGTCTCTGAAATGGACTGGACAAACAAGAACGTTCACCCATCGAAGATTGTTCAGCTTGGCGATGAAGTCGAAGTGATGGTTCTTGATATCGATCAGGAGCGTCGTCGTATCTCGCTTGGTATCAAGCAATGTCAGCAAAACCCCTGGGATGCCTTTGCTTCGCAGCACGCGACTGGCGACAAGATCTCTGGATCGATCAAGTCAATCACCGACTTCGGTATCTTTATTGGCCTTGCAGGCAATATTGACGGCCTAGTGCATCTTAGCGATATCAGCTGGAATGAAACCGGTGAAGAAGCGGTTCGCAACTACAAGAAGGGCGATGAGATCGAGACTGTGATCTTGAGCATTGACCCTGAGCGTGAGCGCATCTCACTGGGCATCAAGCAGCTCGAGGAAGATTCCTTCTCAATCTTCTTGGGTGAAGCCGAGAAAGGCAGCATCGTTACGGGTGAAGTGACTGATGTCGATGCGAAAGGTGCGGTCATCAAACTTAACGAAGAAGTTGATGGCTACATCAAGGTAGCTGATCTCAGTCGCGATCGCGTTGAAGACGCACGCTCAGTCCTCAGCGTCGGCGATAAAATCGATGCCAAGATTGTCGCTGTCGATCGTAAGAGCCGTTCAATCGGGCTGTCTATCAAAGCGAAAGACATGGATGACGAGAAAGACGCGGTTGCCACGCTCAAGGAGCAAGATAGCGCCGCTTCACCCGGAACCATCGGCGATCTCATCAAGGCGCAAATGGACGGGAAATAAATCTCAGATTTCCGCTCGAAATGTGATAAAAAGCCGGTTTTGCCGGCTTTTTTTGATATTTTGACATCCGTCAAAAAACTAACGAATTGAGTGCAATGACGAATAAAAATATGGCGGTTGTGTGCGCCCTGAGTGCCTCGTCGGTGCTCAGCGTTGGAGCAGCTAACGCGGGTAGTGATTCAGTGAAGGAGTCCGAGGCTGCAGGGTTTGAGGGGGTGCTTACCAAGCCGCTGGATCTGCAGGTGCTAAAGAAGTTCCTATCATCGCTTTAAGGCGGCTAAGTTACATCCTCGTACTCGAGTGACTCGCATATTGATTCGTGTCAGGTGCTTGTGCGGACGCTATGGTACGTGGACAATGTCGTCAGAAGGTGGGGATTATGACGCGAAGCGAACTCATTGAGCTAATGGCATCACAGCAAAATCAGCTGACGACGAAAGACGTCGAGTTGGCTGTAAAGCTGATGATAGATCATATGGCGGAGTCGCTGGCTTCAGGAGAGCGCATCGAGATTCGCGGCTTTGGTAGCTTCTCACTGCACTACCGAGAACCCCGCAAGGGTCGAAATCCCAAGACCGGTGATGCCGTTGAGCTGGAAGCCAAGCATGTCCCTCACTTTAAGCCAGGCAAAGAATTGAGGGAACGCGTTAATCGTTCGATCAAGGCGGTATTCTAATGCTCCGCTGGCTCCGTGCCGCTTTGACTCTGACGCTATTGTGCCTCTCCGTCTTCCTAGGCGCCGTCTTTGCAACGCAGAATACTAAGTCCGTGCCGTTGACCCTGGGCCCATGGGCACTCGGTGAGCAGCCGGTGGCCGTTTGGCTCCTTTCGTTCCTAATTGTTGGTGTCTTGCTGGGCAGTCTTATGAGCTCCGCATTAGTGATGCGGCAGCGAGCGGCGAGCGCCTCGTTGAAGCGCCAGAACGCGCGATTGAGTCAGCGGCTGAACAAGGATGCAAAAAGTGGCTGAGCCTAATACGCTGCTACTGGTCTTATTGTTTTTGGCTGTTGCCGCTGGTTGGGTACTCGGTAGAGGTGCCGCAAGCCGTGATGTGCCAGAAGAGACGGCGCCTCCATCGCAGTATTATCTCGGACTGAATTTTCTTCTGGATGGCGAGCAGGAGTCAGCGCTGAAAGCATTCAGCGAGGCACTGGCGGTCAACGCGGAGACCTTTGAGACTCACATCACCTTCGGCAGTCTGCTGAGAAAGCGTGGTGAGGTGGACAACGCAATCAAAATTCACCAGTCGCTTCTGTCGAGAAGTCGTCTCCCTGACGTTCAGAAAAATCAAGCACATCTGGAGCTTGCGAAAGACTTCATAGCTGCGGGTCTTCTGGATCGTGCTGAGCAGTTACTGAAAGATTTACTTGAGTTATCTGAAGAGCACCAATTAGAAGCCAAAACCCTTCTCATCCAGGTATTTGAGGCGAGCCGTGATTGGGATCAGGCGCGTGAGCTAACGGAGTCTCAATTGGGTGAGGTTAGAGAGGATGATCCTCATCAAATTTCGGCCGCTATCAAGGCGCGTGCAAAGTTAAGTCACTACTGTTGTGAGGCTGCAGAAGATAAAGAGTCTGCAGATGACTTCAAGGCGGCACGTGAGCTTGCAGAGCGCGCCTTGGATTGGACTGAAGAATCGGTCTGGCCCCACATAATCCTCGCGCGTTTGGACCAACAACAAGATCGGCCCGGACGTGCGTATGACCGTCTAGTAAGGGCGGCGAACATGTCACCCGAGCGGCTGCCAGAGTTCGCTGCAGAGCTTATTGCAATCAGTGAGGGTGTTAACTGTCGCGATGATCTAACCCCTCTCATCGCCACCTTATTGACCCAGCGAGAAGACCCTCAGTTGCGCGTTATCTTGGCCGATGAACACAGGGCGCGAGGGGATGACGTAAAAGCTTTGGAGATCATTAAGCAAGGCTTGAATAAAAAGCCGAGCTCGCGGCTTCTTATGCAGGCCCTCACGTTGCTAGGTGAAGAGGTGGCGACTCCGGAAATTATAGAAGGGGCCCAAAAGCTGGCATCACGTCAGTCGGCATATCTCTGTGGTGTGTGCGGTTTTCATGGCCCAAGTTTCTACTGGCAATGTCCTAGCTGTAAGAGCTGGGATACACTCCATCGGCCGGTGCGCTGATCCATTCATTGAGAAGAGATGCCTGGAAAAAGGCGTTTAAAGGACGGTTAAGAAAACGATATGTTGAGCCCTCTCATTATTGCGCTTGATTACCCATCGCTCGATGAGGCTCTGGTCTGCGCACAAAAACTGGACCCAAGAAAAGTTCGGCTGAAGGTGGGTAAACAGCTTTTCACTAGCGAAGGTCCTCGAGTATTGGATGCGCTGCATGGGCTTGGCTTCGAAGTATTTCTAGATTTGAAGTTTCATGACATTCCAAACACCGTAGCCGGTGCGGTTGGCGCGGCGGCAGACCTCGGTGTCTGGATGGTCAATGTCCACGCGTCGGGTGGCCGTCGCATGATGGAGGCTGCAGCTGAGGCCGTTGCTCAGCGAGCGAAAATACGCACGCAACTCATTGCGGTTACGGTGCTTACCAGCATGGATGAAACAGATTTACTCGAATTGGGAATTTCCGAGACGCCGGCTAAGCGCGTTGGTCGGCTCGCTGCCTTAGCCCAATCCAGTGGCTTAGATGGTGTTGTTTGCTCTGCACAAGAAGCGGCAATGCTATCGAGACAATACGGGCCAGAGTTCGCCTTGATCACTCCTGGGATTCGCCTCCCTGAGGACTCTGCGGATGATCAGCGACGTGTGGTGACCCCATGTGACGCGATGGCAGGCGGCTCGACGTATCTTGTGATGGGCCGATCGATTACTGGAGCCGCCAACCCTGCGGCCATGGTGGATGGCATCATAGAAAAGCTTTCCTCGCCGAATTAGATTAATCCGGTGTTTCAAAGGGCACTGATGAATCAGTGGAACAGCGCTTCTTCTAGGCTGATATCGAGTCGATAAGACTCATGTCATAGGAGAAGAAACATGCATTCATTCACTGGTAGCTCCCTAAAGAGTTTTCCATTCATTGGCCATTTGCTGGCCGCATTCATCATTACTTATGGGTCCATAACGGTTGCTTACGCGGCAGATACGGTCAATATCAACACAGCAAGTATCCAGGTTCTTGCCCAGGAGTTGGTTGGCGTTGGCCTCGAGCTGGCGAAACGAATTGTTGATTTCAGAGAGCGCTACGGCGAGTTCAAGTCGATAGAGGCTTTAGGTGATGTTCGTGGTATTGGTCAGAGTTTGCTTGCCAAGAACGAAGAAAAAATCGTAATTGAGTAGGATTTGTCTGCAGGCAGAACGTCCGAAGGTAACTTTGTGTCACTAATCTGCTAGCATTCGCTCCGCCGATTTGGGGGACGATGGCATGGACTACGACGTATTCAACGGCGATGCTGATGGCATCTGTGCGCTCATACAGTTGAGGCTTGTTGAGCCGAGACCCGATGCGACACTCGTGACCGGTGTGAAGCGCGATATTCAACTCCTTGGACGTATTCCGGATGAGGGCGTCGATCGTGTGACGGCCCTCGATATTTCTTTTGATAAAAACCGTGACGATGTTGATCGACTGTTGGCCGCGGGTGCCGATCTGTTTTTTTGTGATCATCACTTCTCGGGGGATATTCCTGAGGCGGAAACACTGGATGCGTTGATCAGTCCCGCGCCCGAAGTGTGTACCAGTGCATTGGTCGACGGTCGCTTGCGCAGTGCCGTTACCGAGTGGGCAGTCGTGGGGTGTTTTGGCGATAACCTCGACACCACAGCCGACACCCTGATAGGTAATTTATCGTTATCGGTCGATCGCGATGCACTCAAACAGTTGGGTATCTGCGTAAACTACAATGCCTATGGATCGCAGCCCGCTGATCTCCATTTTCACCCGGCTGATCTTTACCGACGTATGCAGCGCCATGCGTCACCCACGGCACTGTTACAGGATGATCGAGACTTATTCGAGACACTGGTTGTTGCTTATGAGACAGATATGAGCACGGCCCAGTCGGCACCTAGGGCCGTAAATGACAACGATATCGCGGTAGTGTCACTCCCTGACGAGGCTTGGGCACGGCGGGTAAGTGGAGTGTACGGCAATGATCTGGCCAACCAGTCACCGGACAAAGCGCACGCAGTACTGACGGATATCGATGGTGGTTATTTGGTAAGCGTCAGAGCGCCTCTGAATAACCGAACAGGTGCGGATACCGTATGCCGTCAATTTGAGACAGGGGGTGGTCGGGCCGCTGCCGCAGGCATTAATCGGCTGCCGCAAGATCAGCTCGGTCGCTTTATCGATGCTTTACGGGCGCAATATGCCTGAAGTTCTCCACCACTAGGACTGAGAGAGTTTCGTTTCAATGCGGGACAGCGCCTGCATGATCTCGGAGGCGTCCAGTCCGCTCGGGTTGTCAGCCTGCGATGAAGGGCGGTACTGCTCGAAGAGTCGC
Source organism: Halieaceae bacterium (assembly GCA_902547755.1). Lineage (GTDB taxonomy): Bacteria > Pseudomonadota > Gammaproteobacteria > Pseudomonadales > Halieaceae > Luminiphilus. The sequence continues at coordinate 20,739 of CACCPA010000003.1, forward strand.
ATCAGATGATCAATGACCGATGGATCGAAGCCTTGATCTCTTAGCACCAGGGTTCGGGCGGAGTGTTCCAGTGTTCCATAGAACACATCTCGAATTTGCCAGATTGCCGTGTCGGCACTGAACTCCCTTAGATCGATACCGCGTTGCATGATGGCGTCGAAAACCCGCACATATTCCCGGATTTGAGGTAGCTGACGGCCGGGCTCCCCATGGCGCATTCGGGCGCGCGAGGTAATCTCAACGATCTTGAAGTCATCGATCAACGATTGCAGGTGATAACTGGCTAACTCATGAAGCTGTTGGCTGACACTAGCACCTTCCGATATGGCTGCAATTGCACCCTTGGTCAACTCTCGCCAAAAACGATCCACGACGGCCTCGAGAAGCTCGTGTTTATTTTTGTAGTAAAGGTAGACCGTGCCTTCAGCGACGTCTGCACGTCGCGCAATCTCAGCCATGCGTGCACCATCGACACCTGATTCACTGAAGACAGTGGTTGCTGCGGCCAAGATGGCGTCTTCTCGTGCTTCCAATCGTTGTCGTTGCGTATCTGCCATGTTCTCTCTGGTACCCGATGCTCATCCGATGCGATTTAACGAGCTTATGTCTTGAAGCCATTTTTTGTTGCGCCTATAGTCATGAGTGTGCCTCATTATAAATGAGTCGTAATCATTTTTATGCCAGTCATGTTGATGAAAAGGGCGCTACGGTGAATAACAAAACAATCAAGATAGGTGGGGCCACGGGTTTCTGGGGTGAGACTGACATGGCTATGTCCCAGTTCTTCGCCGAGGGCGACCTCGACTACATTGTCTTTGATTATCTGGCCGAGATAACCATGTCGATTTTAGCTAGGGCGCGTGCCTCTGACCCGACCCTCGGTTATGCCACTGATTTTGTATCAGCGATGGTCAAACCGAACTTACAGCGGATCGCCGACTCGGGAGTGAAGTTAATCAGCAACGCCGGTGGCGTTAATCCGGAGGCCTGTGGCAGCGCGCTACGAGAAGCCATTGCGGCTGAGGGTCTCGAGTTAAAAGTGGTAGTTGTGACGGGTGACGATGTACTAGGTCAACTCGATGGTATCAAAGCATCAGGTGGTGCCGAGATGTTCTCGGGCGAGGTATTTCCACCAATAGACAAGGTGGCCAGCGCGAACGCCTACATTGGCGCCTTTCCTATCGCAGCAGCGCTTACCGCTGGCGCCGACATCGTTGTAACGGGTCGATGTGTGGACAGCGCGGTTACACTCGGCGCCTGTATCTACGAGTTTGGTTGGTCGGCTGATGAGCTGGATAAGTTATCGGCTGGTTCAGCCATAGGCCACTTGATCGAATGCGGCCCGCAAGCGACCGGCGGCAACTTTACTGACTGGGAAGTGGTGGCGGATTCGCTTCACAACGTGGGCTACCCCATTGCCGAGGTCTCGCCTGACGGGTCCTGTGATATCTACAAGCCTAAAGACACGGGTGGCATTGTTAATCGTGGCACTGTGGCAGAGCAGCTTCTCTATGAGATCGGTGATCCTGCGGCCTACATATTGCCTGATGTTGTCTGTGACTTTACGCAAATTAATCTCGAGGAAGTGGCAGATAACCGTGTGCGCGTATCGGGCGCCCGTGGACGCGGTGTTCCTTCGACTTATAAGACGAGCATGACCTGGGCGGATGGCTGGCGCGCAGGCACAACCTTCTGGTGCATTGGTCGCCGTGCCGCGGATAAAGCCCGCATTTTTGCGGAAGAGGCACTCATGCGGACGCGCAAGAAGATTCGCGCTATGGGTGGACAGGACTTCGATGACGTTGCCATCGACATTATTGGTGAGGAGAGCTTCTGGGGTTCACATGCATCTTCGGGCAGTAGTCGTGAAGTTACTTTGAAAGTGGCATGCCGCCATCAGGATGCCCGTGCTGTAGGCCTGCTCCTTCGAGAGCTATCGGGCGTGGCGCTCGGAGCACCGGCGGGAATGGCGTTTTTTGCGGGTGCGCGTGCCAAACCGTCGCCCGTCATTCGTCTGTTTTCTGTTTTGGTCGACAAGTCGACGCTGGATTTGGAACTCGTTGATGAGTCTGGGGCACAAGCGTTTCAACCGCCAACCACGAACGATGAGATCGCGGCATTTGAAGAACCCGCAATTCCCGAGGCAGATCCGGAATTGGGAGCGCTTATCGAAGTACCGCTTGAGGAGCTGGCCTGGGGACGCTCTGGCGATAAGGGCGATAAGGCCAACATAGGTATTATTGCACGGAAGCCCGAGTACTTGCCGTGGATAGCCGCGAAATTAACAGCTGATTACGTCGGTGATCGATTTGCGCACTTTATGACGTCGCGAGGCATTGACCGTTACTACATGCCCGGTTTGCCGGCGTTAAATTTTCTACTTCACAATGCATTGGGTGGTGGCGGCATAGCGAGTCTGAGAAATGACCCTCAGGCAAAAGCGTATGCCCAGGTCCTGCTCGATACCCCGATTGCGATTCCACAACAACTTTTGGAGGCCTGATATGGCAGTGCTTTCGTCGACTGTTCAGCCCGCAAGCGACAGTTTCACGGAAAACAGATCCAGTATGTTCGAGCTCATCGACCATTGGCGATCTCTCGAGCAACGCACCATTGATGCGTCGAATAAGCGCCTGAAAACCTTTAGGGCAAGGGGGCAATTGTCACCTCGCGAGCGCTTGGAGCGGTTGTTGGATCCGGGCATGCCATTCCTGCAGATGCATTCCATGGCGAACTACTGCGTTGAGAATCCTGATCGTGAAACAAGTGTCCCGGGCGCTTCGGTCATTGTGGGGGTTGGGTTTGTTGAGGGTGTTCGGTGCATGATCTGGGTCGATGATTCGGGTATCTCGGCGGGTGCCGCGACCGAATCGACCGGATTCGTATCGACGTCCATTCTTGAGATGTGCATGCGTCAGAAACTTCCGGTCATCCACTTAGTGGAGTCCGCTGGCGCCAACTTGCTGAAGTACAAGGTGGAGTTGTGGTCGCGCTTCGGCAACGTATTTCGCGATCTCGCGCGATTGTCCGCAGCTGGCATTCCTACCATGGTCGTGCTGCACGGCGGTTCAACAGCGGGCGGAGCGTATATGCCCGGCATGTCCGACTACGTTATTGGCGTAAAGGAAAACGGCATGGCTGCGCTGGGTGGGGCCGCGCTCGTAAAGGCCGCGACGGGTGAAGAAGCGGACGATCGCGAGTTAGGCGGTACCGAAATGCACTCGAGTGTCTCGGGCGTTGTCGAATACCTGGTTGAGGATGACGCACACGGCATTCTCAAAGCGCGTGAGGTCATGAAGAGCATCGACTGGAATAAGCGAGTTACCACGGTGGTCCGACGACCTTATGAGCGCCCACGTTTCCCAGCCGAAGAACTCGCGGGCGCTATCCCCGTCGATCCAAAAGTGCCCTATGACTTCCGTGAAGTGTTGGCGCGCATTGTCGATGATTCCTCGGTCGAAGAGTTCAAGTCACGCTACGGTGTCTCTACCGTTTGCGGCTATGCATCCATCACCGGCATCAGCTTTGGCTTCATTGGTAACAACGGTCCCATTGATCCCAATGGTGCCACGAAGGCGGCGCAATTTATCCAGCTCTGTGATGCTGCAGATATGCCTATCCTGTTTTTCAACAACACCACCGGATACATGGTGGGCACAGAGTACGAGCAAGCGGGCATGATCAAGCACGGCTCGAAGATGATTCAGGCAGTATCTAATGCCCGTGTCCCCAAGATTTCGCTCTACATCGGTGCCAGTTTTGGCGCCGGTAACTACGGCATGTGCGGCTGGTCCTATCAGCCGGATTTCCTGTTTGCTTGGCCCAATGCGCGCACAGGTGTCATGGCAGGGCAAAGCGCCGCAGACACCATGTCGGAGGTGGCGCGTGTCGGTGCTGCGAGAAAAGGTCAGGAGGTGCCCGAGGAGATGCTCGAGCAGCAAGCGGCGGCCATCAGAGCCCACTTTGACGCGCAGGAAGACGCCTTCTACACCTCAGGCCGCGTCCTCGATCACGGCATTATTGATCCGCGCGATACGCGAAAAGTCTTGGCTTTCTGTCTCGAGACCGCACTAGAGGCTCGTCTGCGTGAAACACGGCCGAATGCATTCGGCGTAGCGAGGATGTAAGTATGGCGACACTACCTGAAACAAAGACACTGGCCCTAGATCTAGAGCAAGGCTGGCTAACGGTTTGGTTCAATCAGCCCGAGCGTCGCAACCCGTTGACGGATAAAGCCGTAGAGGACTTGGCATTGGTCATCGATACCATCAAGGACCAGCGCGATATTCGCGGTATGACGATTCGTGGCAAAGGTGGGTTCTTTTGTGCCGGCGGTGACTTAAAGGGTTTTAATGCCATGGCCAGCGGTGCGACCGAGGAATCGATGCGGATGAGCCGTCGCATCGGGCACGTCCTTGCGGAGCTCAATGCGCTGCCCCAGGTCACGGTTGCCGTGATCGAAGGTGCGGCGATGGCTGGTGGTTTGGGCGTTGCCTGTTGTTGCGACGTCACTATCGGCATGAGCGACGCGAAGTTTGGTTTCTCAGAGACACGTATCGGTATCACGCCGGCGCAAATTGCGTGTTACGTGTTGCAGAAGTGCGGGTATTCAACCGGTCGTCGCTTAATGGTGACGGCTGCTCGCTTTAAGGGTGATGAAGCAGCCCGATTTGGGGTTCTTGATTTTGTGGCAGAGGACGCCGACGCCTTGGCGAACCTTGAGACCAAAGTGAAACGCGATGTATTGGAGTGTGCTCCCGGCGCAGTGGCGGCCTGTAAAGCGCTGATTATTGGTATGCCTGCGACACCCGATAGCGAAAAGGTGGAGTTTGCCGCCGTGAACTTCAGCGGTTGTCTTCAAGGTGAAGAGGGGAAGGAAGGCGTTGCCTCCTTTGTCGAGAAACGCAAACCCAACTGGCACACGGAGATTTAAGTATGAAGGCACTAACGACGTTATTAGTGGCTAATCGCGGTGAAATTGCCGTTCGGGTGATACGTACGGCCAAGGCTATGGGTCTAAAAACGGTGGCTGTCTACTCTGAAGCGGATGCCAATGCACAGCACATAAGGGAGGCTGATCAGTCGGTCTGCATTGGGCCAGCTCCCGTGGCAGATTCCTATTTGCAGTTGGACGCCATTCTGGATGCGGCAGAGCGCACGGGTGCTGATTGTATTCACCCCGGTTACGGTTTTCTCTCTGAAAACCAAGCCTTTGCTTCGGCTTGCGAAGCCAAAGGTATTGAATTTATCGGCCCGCCCAACGCCGCCATCGAAGTCATGGGAGACAAAGCCAGGGCTAAGCGCGCCATGATCGAGGCCGGTGTTCCCTGTGTCCCCGGGTATCAGGGCGACGACCAGAAGGTGAACACCCTTGTGGCCGAGGCTGAAAAAATTGGACTGCCGGTCATGGTTAAAGCGGCAGCTGGCGGTGGCGGTCGCGGTATGCGTCTTGTCCACGAGGTGAGCGAACTCGAAACCGCCATCGATATGGCGCAATCCGAAGCCAAGAACGCCTTTGGTTCGAGCGAGCTGATTATTGAAAAGGCGGTCATGCGACCGCGGCACGTCGAGATTCAGGTGTTTGCTGATAAGGCGGGTAATACGGTCTATCTGGGTGAGCGAGATTGCTCTATCCAGCGCCGGCATCAGAAGGTGGTCGAGGAAGCGCCATGCCCCGTCATGACGCCTGAACTGCGTGAGGCAATGGGTAAGTCAGCAGTCGAGGCCGCCAAGGCCGTGAATTATGTCGGCGCAGGCACGGTCGAATTCTTACTGGACGAAGCAGGAGAATTTTATTTCCTCGAAATGAACACGCGGCTTCAGGTTGAACACCCTGTGACCGAAATGGTGACAGGATACGATCTTGTTGAGTGGCAGATTCGGGTTGCGCGAGGGGAAGACCTGCCCGCAGAGCAGGAAGACATTGAACTATTTGGACACGCCATTGAGGTTCGTTTGTACGCGGAAGATCCGGCGTCAGGATTTTTACCCAGTACCGGTGCTATTAAGTTATTTACACAGCCGAAGGGAGCAGGCATCAGAGTGGATGCTGGCGTGGAGACGGGAGATGAAGTCACCCCGTTTTACGATGCGATGGTGGCCAAATTGATTACCTTTGGCGATACGCGAGAGGACGCGCGCCTGAAAATGAAGAGTGCGCTCCAGGGCACGGCTTTATTTGGTCCGGAAAACAATCGAGACTTTTTGATTGATGTGATGGACAGAGATGAATTCATTTCTGGTGCGGCAACCACGGCGTTTATTGCCGATAACTACGGTGATGCGTTTACACCGGCTGAGGTGAGTAGCGCTGATCTGGCGAGCGCAGGTGCGATACAGCATGTCTTGGCCATGGAAACCCATCACAGCCAGTCGGCTTCGGTAAACGAGGAGTTGCTCGACTGGGTTTCAATGGGGCGCGTGACAGATACGAAGTCATACGACGTGGTCGAGGACGCTTGCGAGGTGCTCGTCGTACCACTCAATGCAGGTGAGTACGAGGTGTCCGTTGGCGCTGATGGTCATCATCTGGTGGTGACAGATATTGATGACAACGCAATGACTTTAGAGGTTGACGGACTCTCCAAACGCTATCACTACCACCCGGAGGCTCCCGCGACGCTTTATCTCGCTTCCGACTCACTTTCAATGATGCTCGCGGACAACACGCGTATTCCGCCTGAGGCAGAAGAGGCGGCCGGTGGCGGTACGATCACGGCGCCGATGCACGGGCAGCTGTTATCAATCGATGTGGCAGCGGGTGATGCGGTCACAAAAGGCCAGCGCATTGCGGTTCTCGAAGCTATGAAAATGCAACATGAGCTCATTGCACCCGGCGACGGCGCTGTCGTAGATGTGATGGCGGTGGCCGGTAAGCAGATAGGTGCAGGTGACCTCATCATGATGTTGGAGCTAGAGGAATGAAGCCGTCATTAACCGAGACGTTCGATATTGAGTTTCCGCTATTCGCGTTTAGTCATTGTCGCGACGTAGTCGCCGCCGTCTCGCGTAACGGCGGTTTCGGGGTGTTGGGAGCGGTGGAACTGACGCGTGAGGAGTTGCGCGTCGAGCTTGACTGGATTGCCGCCCATACCAATGGACGATCGTTTGGTCTCGACCTCATCGTGCCTAATGCAGCAATTGGTAAAGACGAATCCATCAGTGATGCTGATCTGGTGAATATGGTCCCGGACAGGCACATCGAGTTCGCAGATTCCATTCTCGAGTCACAAGGTATCGACACATCGGATCTCGCCGCCGATCGAGATTACGATCTGACCTTCACGCATAACATTCAAGGTCAAAAAACGAATGCCATGCTCGAAGTCGCTGCCGAGTATCCGGTTGCGCTGTTAGTCAACGCGCTCGGTGTTCCACCCCCCAACATGTTCGAATTTGCTCGCGCACACGGCATTAAAGTGGGTGCGCTCGTGGGTACGGTTAATCATGCGCTGAATCAGGCGAGAGCAGGTGTTGATGTCCTAATCGCCGCGGGCGGAGAGGCCGGAGGACACTGTGGTGCGGTCAGTACCATGGTGTTGGTCCCCGAGGTTTGTCGGGCTTTGAAACAACATAACCTTTCTGTGCCGGTGCTTGCGGCGGGCGGTATTGCTACCGGTGAGCAAATGGCGGCGGCCATGACAATGGGGGCAGAGGGAGCATGGTGTGGGAGCGTTTGGCTTACTACTGTTGAGGCGGAGACCACACCCACCGTGAAGCGCAAGATGATAGCGGCCACAGCTAGCGATACGGTGAGATCAAAATCAAGAACGGGTAAGCCGTCACGACAGTTGCGATCAGCGTGGACCGATGCATGGGGAAGCACAAGCGCTCCGGAACCACTGCCCATGCCGCTCCAGTCATTGGTCTCCGAGCCCGCTTTGAGAAAGGTCGATAAATTAGCCGAGGGTGGACATGGTGGTGCTGAAGCGCTGGCGACGTATTGGGTTGGACAGGCGGTTGGCCTGATGAATGCCGAGCAGTCGGTCGCTGATGTCATGCTGGGTCTCAAGACCGACGTCATTGAGGCTCATGGCCGGATATCCGCATTCATTGAGGGAGTGAACTATGCAGCAAGCGAGTGATTTTAGAGAGGAAAGTTTGACGCTTAAGACCTTGATCGCCGATCTGGATGATGCGGCCTTTGAGGAAACGACACAGTTCAAGTCGTGGACGATTAACGATGTGTTCCGCCATCTCCATTTCTGGAACAAGGCTGTTATGGTCGCGACCGAGGGTGATGAGGCTTTCGCCGCATTTTTTGAAGGTGTTGGCGCGCACATGATAAAAGGCGGTTCGTTGCCCGAGTACGAAAAAGCGTATTTGGACGGTCTCAGCGGTGGGGCGCTGCGTGAGGCTTGGGCGTCATTGGTTGACGAGACGGCGGATGCTTACGCCGCGCTCGATCCCAGTTCAAGAGTGCCTTGGGCAGGCCCCAGCATGAGCGCGCGATCTGCTATATCGGCACGCCAAATGGAGACCTGGGCGCATGGGCAGGAGGTCTTCGACGTGCTGGGTGCAGATCGTGAGGAGCACGATCGTATACGCAACATTGTTGTCTTGGGGATTAATACCTTTGGCTGGACATTCAAGGTGAGAGGCGAAACGCCGCCTGAGCCTATGCCATTCGTGAGCTTGGTCTCTCCAAGCGGAGAAGTTTGGACCTATGGTGAGTCACAGCAGAGTAACTTTATTCAAGGGGATGCGGTCGAATTTGCTCAGGTGGTGACTCAAACGAGGAATATTGGTGACACCAGTCTCACTGTGGTTGGTGATCCGGCGAGTGACTGGATGTCCAAGGCACAGTGCTTTGCTGGCGGTGCTAATCCACCACCGGAAAAAGGTTCTCGCTTTAAAGCCGGTTAATTGCATTTGAAGACTGTTGTCATTCAGTCCGCCCCCGACAGTCGACCCCGGTGGGTAACGGATTGTTTGCTGGGTGTTGAGGCCTGGTCGAAAGACCACGTTTTTACTTACCAATTTTTTGATGACAGCTTTTTCAATGTACTTCCCGATTGGTATCGGCGGAAGTTATCGGGAAGAGGGCCCATACTCGCTGATTTAGCGCGCCTACTTCATATCAAAGCTACCCTGGAAGCGGGTGCCGATCGCGTCATCTGGTGTGATGCCGATACACTGATCATTGATGGGAGTTGGCAGCCATCTACAACGACGCATTCACGTTTTGGTGAAGAGCACTGGTTGCAGCGGGATAGGTCGGGCCGGTTAGAAATTCGTCGCCAGCCACACAATGCCTTTATGATTTTTTTGAAGGCATCGCCGCTACTCAATTTTTTAATCCACACCACCGAGTCGATGATCGCGCGCGTTGATCCAGATCATATTGCACCTCAAATGGTAGGCCCTAAGCTACTCAAAGCGCTCCACAACCTCGCTCATTTTGATCGAGAGCCTGAAGCAGGCGCCATGAGTCCACTGTTGCTGAAGGCGATACGCCAGAGCGACAGAGAGGTCGTTGAGTTTTTCGTCGAGCGGAGTGCCCAAGCACCCAAGTGCCTGAACCTATGCGCCAGTCTGATTGATGAGTCTGCCCTCGATATTGAAAGGATCCGCCAACAAGTAGCCGTACTGCTGTGAGGTAATGGCGTGGAGTAGGGCATGTCTTACGACCGCTGATCTGGCATAGTTAGTGCAAATAACAATAACGTTCACCCACAATAAATAGAGAAAGCCAATGACAGACCACACCGTCAAAGTGAGTATTGACGACGATATTGCGTCGATCATTCTTGACCGAGCTGAGGTTAGAAACGCACTGAATCGCGATACCATCGTGCAACTTAGAGATGCGGCGCTGGCGGTTTCGGATAAAGATCAGGTGCGTGCTGTGATCATCCGAGCCGAGGGAACGGACTTTTCCGTTGGCGCAGATTTGAAAGAAGTCTCTGCCATGGAGCCAGGCGGTTCACTATTGAGAGCCCGCCGCGATGCCGAGTTAGGTCAGAAGTTATTAACGGCTATTCGCGAGATTCACCAGCCGACGATTTGTGCTGTGCAAGGAATAGCCACCGGCGGCGGTGCCTGTGTTGCGGCTGCCTGCGATTTTCGGATTGCGACAACGGATGCGCGTTTGGGTTTGGGCGAAGTCAAGGTAGGCATGAATCTCATGTGGAATGCCGTCCCGTTATTTGTGGAATTGGTAGGTTTATCCCGCGCGAAACAGCTGATTATATCTGGAGATCTCTACGCCGCAGATCGACTTGAGAGCTGGGGCTTGATTGATGACATATGTGCGGGTGAAGACCTACGGGCTGTGGCGCAGAGGTGGGCGCGACATTACGCTGATCTCCCGCCGGTGGCGGTGCAGATGATTAAGCGGAGCGTGAATCAATACGCGCTGGCCTTAAGTGAATCCATTATGCATATGGATCAGGATCAGTGGATCCTGGCGGCTCGCAGCGACGACTTCCAAGAGTGTATTTCGGCATTCGTCGAGAAACGCTCAGCAAAGACGACAGGCCACTAGTCGCCATCAATAGGGTGCGAGGAGTAAAGAGTGAGTGATTTTTTTGTCGCGGGCTATTGCGACCCTCGATTTCACACTGTTCGTGATCAATTTTCTCAAGCACTTGCGAGCGGATTCGACACCGGCGCCTCGATAGCGGTGGAGCATCAGGGCGAGATGGTTGTCAATCTCTGGGGTGGTTATAAAGACAGAGAAAAAACGGATCCCTGGTCTGATGACACGCTCATCAATGTGTTCTCGACAACGAAAGCCATCACGGCAACATGTCTTCTTCAGTTGATCGAGCGAGGTCAGGTCAATCTCAATGCGCTCGTGGGCGATTACTGGCCCGAATACGCCTGCAATGGCAAAGAAAAAACCCGCGTAAGCGATTTCGTGTGTCATCGAGCGGCAATGCATGGATTTCAGGGGGGGGTACCCCAATTCGATTATCGTGAGTGGGATAAGTGGACTGACGCGCTCGCACAACAGCAACCCTTTAGAGAGCCGGGAACCACGCAGGGTTATCACGCACTGACCTATGGTTGGTTGGTCGGAGAGTTGATTCGGCGCATTGATGGTCGCAGCGTCGGACAGTATTTCCGCGAGGAAATAGCCGAACCCTTTGGTCTGGATTTCAAAATTGGTCTTAAAGACGAAGATATTCAGCGCTGTGGCGATATTCTTGTCGACCCCCAGCCGATACCCTGGGCCCTGATGGTCATTGCAATAGCGCCCGATTTTGTCTTGCCAAAATCACTACGTTCGCTGAAGTCGTTTTTGAGAATGGGTGATTTGAAAGTAGCTTTCGCCTCTAAAACCGCGCAGTTAGGAGACACCAATACGAGAGAGATGAACACACGAGAGTGGCGAAAGGCCGAGATACCCTCAGCCAATGGACATGGTACAGCCGAGTCCCTCGCCAAACTCTTCGGTATTTTAAGCACCGGCGGTGAACGAGATGGAAAGCGGATTATCACCTCTGAGACATTGAAACTAGCGCTCACACCACTTTCGGAGGGGCCAGATACCGTTATTTTAGGCGCGCCTATCCGCTTTGGTGTGGGTTACGACCTGGGGCTGGGTATTACGACAATTAGAGGGACACCACATCCCAGTCGTATTTTTGGTCACTGTGGTGTCGGAGGAACAGTTGCCTTTGGCGACCCTGAAACGGGTCTGGGTTACGGCTTTCTCTGCAATCGGATGCACAAATTAAAGGATCTCTATCAGACGTCAAACCGATTGACTCGTACGGTACTTGATATCGTCAGTTAACGTTACCCACGCCGCTAACTGACATCGCGAAAATTGGGTTTTCGCTTTTCAATAAAGGCGCGAATACCCTCGCTGACGTGCGGAAAGTCAAAGAGCATTCGCTGGGTGTCTTTTTCATACTCGAGTTGCTCGCTCAAGGTGTTAGAGAACGCTCGGTCATGCGCTTTAACCACCGCTTTCAACCCTGCTGTGGGGCCATCAGCCAATCTGCCTGCGAGACTCTGAGCTGCCGCCATTAGGTTTTCATGGGGCACACAGTCCCAGATCAATCCCCATGTTTTTGCGTCCGAGGCCGGTAGGTTGTCGCCAAGCAGTGCGAGGCCGTTAGCGCGTGCACGACCAACGAGATTCGGTAAGAACCAGGAGGCACCCATATCGGGAATGATGCCGAGATTGGGGCCGAACACGAGTTTGAATTTGGCACTCTCCGCCGCAATCGCAATGTCCCCTGCGAGTGCCAACCCGACGCCGCCTCCGGCTGCAATGCCATTGATGGCAGTCACGACAGGCTTTGCAGATTGAGCAACCGCCTTAACCAGAGGGTTAAAGCCTCGCTCCATATTCGCTGCGGTGGCCTCGCCCGCGGAGACGCCTTTGACGGCTGGCCAGCTTCGCGCATTGAGATCGGCACCCGCGCAAAAGGCACGACCGGCACCGGTGATCACAACAGCCCTAACCGCGCTATCAGTTTTGGCCTCATGCATTGCATCAACTAGGCCGAGTGTCAGCGATTCATCCAGTGAGTTGAGAACCTCAGGTCGGTTCAGTGTGATTGTGAGTACGCCGTTGCCGGCAAGATCTGTGAGAACAGGTGCGCTCATACGAAGCCTCGATTTTTGTTGTTTTAACGTGACGATACTTTACGGCTGCTGACGGTCGGGTACCAGTGGGCGTATGCAGGCCCTTCTTGGGGACCACTGGTTATGGAGCGTGACTGAGCTTAGGAGTCACTGGGTGTAACACACCTAGCGTGAGGGTAGGCGAAATAGGTCCTCTACCGTGCAATCAAGCGTGTCAGCAATCTTCAGTGCAAGAACCGTAGAGGGTACATACATACCGTTCTCTATGGCGTTAATACTTTTGCGTGACACGCCTGCAAACTTACTGAGCTGCGCTTGGGTCAGTCCCGCTTGGCGTCGAATGGCCTCGAGATTATTGAGAAGCTTTGGATGGTGTTTCCCCATGGTAATAACTATCTATTTTTTATCACGCTACAGCGCTCGAGGATTAGGGGGCTAGGTGACCGGAAGTTTCGCATATTCGGCGCCAGAATTACCGCTTCTCAAATTCTTCGACGGCCTGATTGAGTTCATTACTGGTAGGTGGATACAGGTACCCCGCGATAATAATACCGAGACCGATCAAGCCGATGAGCAAACCCAATCCCGCGAACAACGAACCCATAGCGACTTTGCCTAATGCAACTATACCGATACCGACAAAGAGGGTAATGACACCACCGCGCCGGATATCTGTAGGCTCACTTTTCTTTTCATCGAGCACCGACATCAATTCATCGAGCCTGTCGGGGTCATCGATGGTCTTGGAAATTTCTAAAATCGTTGCGCGCCGTTCTTTACCCTCGAGGTATTGCCAAAAAAACGCAGCGAGGGGAATGGCGATACCGGTCAGCATGCCAAAAATGGGAATCATTTCACTCATTGAGTAGTCCTCGATTGGTAAGAATGTAACGTAAACTTACCAATATTCGATTGAGAAGTAAACGTTACATTCTGCCAAATAACCGACACGCGGGTAGTACACTTTTGTGTCCCGCAGTGGAGCCAAAAAGTGGTAATGCGTCCTATCTCAAACAGAGTCTCACCCGCAAGGCGCGGCAGTTTGTTATGGTCTCGCGACTCAACACGCTAGCGGCGATTCATGAGCTCTCCTAATTTCACATCACTACCCATCGGCCGCGAACAGCTCCAGGTCCTGCAAGGTCTGGGTTTTACTGCAATGACACCGGTGCAGGCTGAGAGCCTGCCGCTTATTCTTAAGCGTCGGGATGTCATAATTCAGGCTAAGACGGGTAGCGGCAAAACGGTGGCCTTTGGCATTGGCTTACTGCATCACTTGAATCCGCGCTTTTTCGGTGTCCAGGCACTGGTTGTGTGCCCGACCCGCGAACTAGCAGAGCAAGTGGCTCAGTCCATTCGGCAATTGGCAAGTCGAATGGCAAATGTCAAAACAGTACTGCTGTGCGGAGGGAAACCTTTCGGACCCCAGCTAGACTCACTGCGGCACGGCGCTCATATCGTCGTCGGAACGCCCGGTCGTATCGATGATCATCTCCAGCGAGGCAACCTGGAACTGAAAGGGGTGAAAACCTTTGTACTGGACGAGGCTGATCGTATGCTGGACATGGGTTTTGCTGACGTCATGGCGAGTATTACCCAACGTTTACCCAAATCCAGACAAACCATTTTGATGTCGGCCACCTTTCCCGATGACATTAAGCGAATCAGTTCGTCGATACAAAACCAGCCGGTTCAGATAGCCATCGATGAGGGGCTTACACACGACGAGCTTGTGCTCGAGCAGCTATTTTTCGAAATTGGCAAACATGAGCGCGAGCTCACGCTGCTGGCCTTGTTCGAGCATCATCGACCTCGGAACGCGATGGTGTTTTGCAATACAAAAAAACAGTGCTCCGATATCGCCGCTTATCTATCCGAGCACGATATCGACGCTGCTGCAATTCACGGAGATTTGGACCAGCGCGAACGTGATCACGTGCTCCTACAGTTCGCAAATGGCTCCTGTCCCGTATTAGTAGCCAGTGATGTCGCTGCTAGAGGCCTGGATATTCCGGCACTTGAAATGGTGGTTAACCACGAGTTACCGAGGGATGCCGACACGTACGTGCATCGAATTGGTCGTACTGGCCGTGCAGGCGAGAAAGGGAAAGCCTTTAGCCTAGTAACGCCTGCCGACACGCATCGTCTGCGCGTCATTGAGGATCATCTCGAGACCCCGTGTATTTGCGATGTACTCGCATCATTAGATCGAGATCCTAATTATGTCCTCAGGGGCGACTGTGTAACGGTGCAACTCGATGCCGGTCGGAGGCAAAAAGTCCGCCCGGGAGATATATTGGGAGCTCTAACTGGAGACGCGGGTTTACCGGGCGATCAGATTGGGAAAATCACAATTCTCGATAACAACAGTTTTGTTGCAATCCAAAGGCCCTCGCTTCGACAGGCGATGAACTACCTCACCAATGGCAAAGTAAAGGGCCGCAAAATCAAGGCTCGCCCATTACCGTTTAAGTAGTCTGCGTGTTCATATGCCTGCGATGGATTTAAAACTAGATCGGATATAAAAAAGGCAGCGCACGCTGCCTTTTTTATAAATTGGCTCCGGCTGCTGGGCTCGAACCAGCGACCCAATGATTAACAGTCATTTGCTCTACCAACTGAGCTAAGCCGGAATAGTCTCCAAAGAGGACGCGGACTATACACTTCCGGATTTTCTTGCGTCAAGAAGAACAGAAAATACGAGTCCTAAAGATAATTCCGTTAAGCTATCCGGCCAAGAACTTTGGACGTATCAAGGCCGTGGCAAAGCAATTCGAACTGCAATCCAGTTACAAACCCGCCGGTGATCAACCGGGGGCCATCGAGCAGCTGGTAACTGGTATCGCGGCTGGCCTGGCTTCCCAGACCTTGCTGGGGGTCACGGGTAGCGGCAAGACCTTTACCATGGCTAATGTTATTCAAAAGCTCCAACGTCCCACGATTGTGATGGCCCACAACAAGACACTGGCAGCACAGCTCTATGGAGAGTTTAAGGAGTTCTTTCCTAAGAACGCCGTTGAGTACTTTGTCTCTTACTATGATTATTACCAGCCAGAGGCTTACGTACCTTCGTCCGATACCTATATCGAGAAAGATGCGCAGGTGAATGATCACATTGAGCAAATGCGCTTGTCGGCGACCAAGGCCTTACTCGAGCGGCCAGATTGTTTAGTGGTCTCCACGGTTTCCTCGATTTATGGACTTGGTGATCCTGAGTCCTACTTCAAAATGGTGATGCACCTCTCGCGCGGTGAAATCATCAACCAACGAGGTATCTTGCGTCAGCTGGCAGAGTTGCAATACACCCGCAACGATCTCGACTTTAAGCGCGGCACCTACCGCGTTCGCGGTGATGTCATCGACATCTTTCCAGCAGACTCAGACGAGCTAGCAATTCGCGTCGAGCTTTTTGACGAGGAAATTGAAAATATTTGCAGTTTTGACCCGCTGACAGGTGCCGTTGTTGAGAAACTGCCACGCATTACCATTTTCCCCAAAACACACTATGTCGCGTCGCGTGACACGATGTTGGGCGCAGTCGACCTTATTGAAGAAGAGCTCGAGATGCGGGTGAAACAGCTGAAAGAATCCCAGAAACTTTTGGAGGCGCAGCGGTTGGCACAAAGAACCCGTTACGACATCGAAATGATACGGGAGCTGGGCTATTGCCAAGGTATTGAGAACTACTCACGCTATCTGTCGGGTAGGGCGCCGGGAGAGCCTCCACCCACGTTATTTGAATATTTGCCAGACAACGCGTTGCTCGTTGTTGATGAGTCGCACGTCACCGTCCCGCAAATAGGAGCGATGTACAAGGGTGACCGCTCCCGAAAAGAGACATTGGTGGAGTATGGCTTCCGGCTCCCGTCGGCGCTTGATAACCGCCCCATGAAGTTCGAGGAGTGGGAGCTGATGTCTCCGCAGGCAATCTATGTCTCAGCGACGCCTGGCGCTTATGAAAATGATCATGCAGGAGCGACGGTAGAGCAGGTGGTCCGACCCACAGGACTGGTCGATCCGGTTGTGGAAGTAAGACCTGCGAGCACCCAGGTTGATGATTTACTTGCAGAGATTCGTGAGACAACTGTTAAAGGCGATCGGGTCTTGGTGACAACGCTGACCAAGCGTATGTCTGAAGACTTAACCGAATACCTAAATGAGCACGATGTACGGGTGCGATATTTACATTCAGATATTGATACGGTCGAGCGGGTTGAGATCATTCGAGATTTACGGCTGGGGCATTTCGATGTTCTTGTTGGCATCAACCTGTTGAGAGAGGGGTTGGATATGCCTGAAGTATCGCTGGTCGCGATATTGGATGCGGATAAAGAAGGATTTTTGCGAAGTGATCGTTCATTGATTCAGACCATCGGTCGTGCAGCCCGAAACCTCAACGGGCGGGCTATTTTGTACGCTGATGTCATGACCGGTTCCATGGAGCGCGCTATTAATGAAACCCAGCGACGCCGAGACAAGCAGCTGGCGTTCAATGAAGCGAACGGCGTAGTTCCTAAAGGCATCGAAAAATCAGTACGCGATATTCTCGAGGGTGCGCGACGTATGCCAACCAAGGCTCGCGGTGCGCGTGACACTAAAGTCACAAATGATGGAATTTCATTTGCTAAGGATGTGATGAGCATGACTCCCGCGGCGTTGTCGCGTAAGTTGACAGACTTAGAAAACACTATGGCTGAGCATGCGAAAAACTTGGAGTTCGAAGAAGCGGCCGCTGTCCGCGATCAAATAGCAGAGCTCAGGCAAGTCGCGTTCGTGGGCGCGTAGTATGGTGCCCGAGGGCAGTCAGTTGTGATCAGGGGGAATGTGATATGAAAAACGTCTGGGTTTTGATCGCTTTATCTCTGTGCCTAGGAGTCTGCACCTTCACGACCGACTAGGGCTACATACGCTGTTTGCAAGGCTTTAACGATACGGGATCAGGTATCAAAGTGTCCCCGGGCGCTGCCGCCACAATAATAGGTGCCGGTACAGCACTTGCTCGGTCTGGATTGGTAACATTCATAATCGCAACTATTCAAGAAAACACTAGCGTCACCATGCGCGATAGATTTTTGTTATAATGGATACGCTGAGGCGTGCCGCGCTACGCATGCCAGTTCCGTACACACATTCATGTGAGGATTAGATAATGGACTTGTCTGACAAGTTTGCACGTGGACAAACTATGTTTTTTAGATTTTTTGCGGACGCATTTTTTTCCAAGCGCTATGGGCATCGAGCTGTGGTTCTTGAAACCGTTGCGGGGGTCCCGGGTATGGTCGCGGGTATGTGGATCCATCTCAAAAGTCTTCGCCAGATGAAAACTGGGTACGGACCGATTATTCGTGAGCTCTTAGCGGAAGCTGAAAACGAGCGAATGCATCTTATGTTTTTTATTGAGATCGCAAAGCCAAATTGGCTAGAGCGTGCTTTGATTCTTAGCGCACAGGCAATTTTCTGGAACTACTATTTCATATTTTATGTGTTTTTTCCTAAAACGGCTCATAAGATGGTGCATTACTTCGAGGAGGAGGCGGTCAGCAGCTACACCAATTATTTAGAGTTAATTGAGGAGGGTCGGATTGAAGATGTGCCTGCGCCTCAACTAGCGATCGAGTACTACAATCTCTCGTCTGAGTCCAAATTGAGCGATATGATCAAATGTGTGAGGGCTGACGAGCAGCATCATGCCGATGTCAATCTCCGCATGGCGGGTGGTCACACGAAGGGAGAGCCAAAGATCTCGACAGATGCAAGCCAAGCAACGGGCGACCCCAATGCTAACGGGGTCCAAGCTTAAAAAAATGGATTCACCGCGTTAACATTGACGCATATTTAGGTAGTAGACAGAATTAGTTGAAGTGCGCCTAATGTGCATTGAGGTGGTCTTCAAATAAACAAGCAGTGCACCGTAGGTACTGCCACTGATTAAGGAATGTATATGCCGGTTATTACCCTTCCCGACGGATCCTCTCGTCAATTTGATAATGCAATCACGGTTTACGATGTCGCGGCAGACATTGGTGCGGGGCTTGCCAAAGCAACCTTGGCGGGCGTCTTGGACGGTCGTGAGGTCGATGCTAGCTATTCCATTGATAGCGACGCCGAGCTGCGAATCATCACCAGTCGCGATGATCAGGCGCTTGAGATTTTGCGGCACTCAACCGCACACTTACTGGCGCAAGCAGTGCAACAGCTATTTCCCGGCACTCAAGTCACCATTGGGCCGACTGTGGAAGACGGCTTCTATTACGACTTCGCATCTGACCACAGCTTTTCGCTCGAAGATTTAGAAAAAATTGAATCGAAAATGCAGGCCTTGGTGGCCGATGACCTCCCGGTATCGCGTCTTGTCTACTCTCGCGAGCAAGCCGTAGAAATGTTTCGAGAGATGGGTGAGCACTACAAGGTAGAAATCATCGAGGAATTGCCTGAGGGCGAGGAGATCTCGGTGTATCAGCAGGGCGACTGGATGGACTTGTGTCGCGGGCCTCATGTGCCGAGTACCGGTAAGTTAGGTGCTTTTAAGTTAACGAAAGTAGCCGGTGCCTACTGGCGGGGCGATGCCAACAATCAGCAGTTGCAGCGGATTTACGGCACTGCTTGGTCCTCACCTAAAGAACTCAAGGCGTATTTGAATCGTATCGCTGAGGCAGAGAAACGCGATCACCGAAAAATTGGCCGAAAATTGGGCTTGTTCCATTTTGCCGACGACGCACCCGGCTCCGTATTTTGGCATCCAAAGGGTTGGACGCTGTTTCGCGAGCTTCTGGAGTACATGCGCGGCCGACAGGACGCGGCGGACTATGTTGAGGTGAATACACCAGATGTCATGGATCGTAGCCTGTGGGAGACATCCGGGCACTGGTTTAACTACCGAGAGAATATGTTCTCAACTCAAACCGAGGACGAGCGCATTTTTGCGTTAAAGCCGATGAACTGCCCAGGCTCTGTGTCGATGTTTGCGCAGGGTTTGAAGAGTTATCGGGATCTGCCGCTGCGCATGGCTGAGTTCGGGAAAGTGCACCGGTATGAGCCATCGGGAGCCTTGCACGGGCTGATGCGTGTGCGTCATTTCACTCAGGACGATGCGCACATCTACTGCACTGAGACGCAGATGGAGCAGGAGTGCATCGATGTCGTCGCGCTTGTCCTGGATATCTACAAGGACTTTGGCTTTGATGATGTTGTCATTAAGCTATCTACGCGACCTGAAAATCGTATTGGCTCAGATCAGGTCTGGGACAAGCTCGAGGGAGCGCTCAGTAATGCGCTCGATGTGATGGGTTTGGATTACGTATTGTTTCCTGGAGAGGGCGCATTTTACGGTCCCAAACTGGAGTTTGTTCTTCGCGATGCCATCGGGCGTGACTGGCAATGCGGCACCTTGCAGGTCGACATGAACTTGCCCGAGCGCTTCGACATCACTTACGTTGATGAGGACGGTAACAGGGATAAGCGTCCTGTGATGTTGCACCGAGCTCTCTTTGGTTCGTTGGAGCGCTTTATTGGGATTCTGATCGAGCACTTCGAAGGCAATTTTCCTGTATGGCTAGCGCCGCAGCAAGCGGTGGTGGTCACCATTACCGATAAGCAGAGGGACTACGCCGAAGATATAGTGAGCATGTTAAAGGCGGGCGGTTTCCGGGTTGCGACAGATCTCAGGAATGAGAAAGTAGGCTTTAAGATTCGAGAAGCCGAGCTCTCTAAGATGCCTTTCGTCTTGGTTGTGGGCGAGAAGGAGCGCAAGGCGGGCACGGTCGCGGTTCGAGGTCGTCACGGTGCTGACCTCGGTGTCATGTCGATTGCCGACTTCGCCGCACATTTGCAGACCGAAATCGCTAATAAATCAGTCGTTAACAAGACCCCTTGATTGGCATAAATACAAGGCATTAGCACCGCCTAGTGCCTTGTTATCCCGCGCTGTTCACTATAAAATCGCCGCCCTATTTTGGGTGGTGAGTGCGTCTTTACTGATTTCTTAAGCCGCGAAGCCGATACCCGTGTGTGGAGAGAGTCAGTATCAAGAACGATAGCAAGAGCAAAAGAGCTCTGACGAATGAGCAGATCGAAGCACCTATGGTGCGATTGATCGACGCCGATGGCAGCCAGGTCGGTATTGTCTCAAATGCGGAGGCAATGGAAAAAGCCGACGCGGCGGGCATGGATCTCGTGATGATGGCAGACGGTGAAACACCTGTTTGCAAGATCATGGATTACGGCAAGCACATTTTTGAAGCAAAGAAGCAAAAAGCGGCTCAGAAGAAGAAGGCCAAGCGCACACAGATTAAAGAAATGAAGTTTCGTCCGGGAACGGACGAAGGCGATTACCAGGTCAAACTCCGTAATTTGGTCCGGTTTTTAGAAAACGGTGATAAAGCCAAGGTCACGTTGCGTTACCGTGGTCGTGAGATGGCTCACCAAGAGCTCGGTATGGAAATTCTCAAGCGAGTTGAGAGTGACCTCGGCGAGTTGGGTGCTGTTGAACAGTTTCCAAAAATGGAAGGTCGTCAGCTGACGATGGTGATAGCGCCCAAGAAACGAGGATAGTGGCCCGTGAATGCCCTATTGCTCGGTTGATGAAACGCTCTTACAGGAGACTGGAAAGAGCCTTAAGCAGGAGTATCTAAGATGCCAAAAGCCAAAATTCACAGTGGTGCCGCTAAGCGGTTCAAGAAGACGGCCAGTGGTTATAAGCGCAAGAGTGCTTATAAGAGCCACATCCTGACGAAAATGACGACTAAGCGTAAGCGTCAGCTTCGAGGCACATCAATGATTCATAAGTCCGACGTGGTGCTTGTGGATCGTATGTTGCGCGCCAAGTAATCGTTAAGTTCTTTAGGAGATAAGACATGCCTCGTGTAAAACGTGGTGTCACGGCTCACCGTCGACACAAGAAAATTCTCAAGCAAGCAAAGGGTTACTACGGCGCGCGTTCACGTGTGTTCCGTGTGGCCAAGCAGGCCGTCACTAAAGCGGGGCAGTACGCTTATCGTGACCGCCGCCAGCGCAAGCGTCAGTTCCGCGCGCTCTGGATTACGCGTATTAATGCGCAGTCACGTGCAAACGGTATGACCTACAGCAAGTTCATCAATGGTCTCAAGCGAGCTGAGATTACTCTCGATCGTCGCGTCCTCGCTGATCTCGCTGTCCACGATAAGCCAGCATTTGCTGCAGTGGTGGAGCGTGCTAAAGCTGCACTCGCAGCTTAATTGCAGTTTACGGGCTACCGACTGCAATAGTGCAGAGCGATAATCAGAAGGAGGCTACGGCCTCCTTTTTTGAATGAGTGGAGCGTGAGTAATAAATGCAGTCATTGGAAAACATCAAGGCAGAGGCCGTCGTCGCCATAGAGGCAGCGTTGGATATCGCGGCCCTCGAAGAGTTGCGGATAAGCTACCTCGGTAAAAAAGGTGCGGTCACTGGTTTGTTGAAGAATCTGGGCCAGCTTTCAGCAGAAGAACGACCCAAGGCTGGGGCTGAAATTAACGCCGTTAAACAGCAGCTCAACGAGCAACTGAATGCTCGTAAAGCCTCTTTACAGGATGCTGCACTTGCCTCGCAGCTCGCCGAAGAGGTAATCGATGTCACCTTGCCAGGAAGACGGGCTGAGACTGGCTCGCTGCATCCGATTACGCGCACCATTCAGCGCATGGAAACCTTCTTTTCTTCAATGGGGTTTGAGGTGGTCGAGGGACCCGAAATTGAGGATGACTACCACAATTTTGAAGCGCTCAATATTCCCGCACACCATCCGGCTCGCGCCATGCACGATACGTTTTACGTCGACGACACACATGTGCTTCGCACGCACACCTCAGGCGTGCAGGTGCGTACCATGGAGGCTCAGCAGCCACCCATCCGTGTGATCTGTCCAGGCCGGGTATATCGCTGTGACTCTGACCTGACCCACTCGCCGATGTTTCATCAGGTGGAGGGGCTTTTGATTGATGAGACTTCCAACTTTGGCCATTTAAAGGGTCTGTTGGAAGACTTCTTGCACGCCTTCTTTGAGCGCGACGACTTATCGGTGCGACTGCGTCCTTCATATTTCCCGTTCACTGAGCCTTCGGCCGAGGTCGATATCCAGTGCGTAAAATGTTCGGGTGCGGGCTGCCGAGTGTGTAGTCACACTGGATGGATTGAAGTTTTGGGTTGCGGGATGGTTAACCCCAAGGTGCTCGAGATGAGTGGTATCGACCCTGATGAATACCGAGGCTTTGCCTTTGGTATGGGAGTAGAGCGCCTATCAATGCTGCGTTATGGCATTGGCGATTTACGCCTGAATTTCGACAACGACTTGCGCTTCCTTGCGCAATTTATGTGAGTTAGCACGATGATTATTTCGGAACAGTGGCTTCGTACCTGGGTTAGTCCTCAGGTTACGACAGACGCTCTGAGCCACAAGCTGACCATGATTGGCCTCGAGGTCGACAGTGTCGCGGGGGCGGCTGAGGCGTTCTCGGGTGTTGTCGTGGCACAGATTATTTCGGCTGAGCAACATCCTGATGCCGACAAGCTGCGGGTCTGTACAGTCAATGCTGGCGACGAGACCGTGCAGATTGTGTGCGGTGCACCGAATGCCCGTGCAGGCCTCGTGGCACCACTCGCCAAGGTGGGGGCAGTGCTGCCCGGCAACTTCAAGATCAAGAAAGCCGAACTCCGCGGTGTGGAGTCTCAAGGCATGCTCTGCGCGGGCGCTGAGCTGACTATTTCTGAAGATAACGATGGTCTGATGGAGCTTCCCGCTGACGCGCCCATTGGTGCCGACATTCGGGAGTATCTTTCGCTTGACGATCAGGTCATTGAGCTAGGTCTCACACCGAATCGAGCCGACTGTCTTAGCATTCGCGGCGTTGCCCGCGACGTGGCGGTTGCTTTTGATGAAGACTTACATGAGCCTGCGATACCGCCCGTTGAAAGTACGATTGCCGACACCCTCCCAGTCACTATTGACGCCACGGCGAAATGCCCAAGATATCTGGGTCGTGTCATCAAAAACGTTGACCTATCGCGTCCCACACCGGACTACATGCGTGAGCGCCTAGAGCGGGCTGGGTTGCGGTCGATTGACGCGGCAGTCGACGTCACTAACTACGTTTTACTGGAACTAGGTCAACCCCTTCACGCCTTCGATCTTGATCGGCTAACTGGCGGGATTGTTGTCCGCGAATGTAAGCCAGGCGAGGTCTTAACGCTCCTCGATGGTACTGAGCAGACGTTACAGCCTGGGACCTTGGTAATTGCTGATCACGCTAAACCGTTGGCTCTTGCAGGTATTATGGGTGGTGCGGACAGTGGTGTGGCCGAGTCTACAACCAATCTATTCCTTGAGAGTGCCTTCTTCACGCCGCAACTGATGGCGGGAAGAGCACGGTCGTACGGATTGCACACAGATGCATCTCATCGTTACGAGCGCGGTGTCGACTTTCAGCTGCAGCGCGACGCGATGGAGCGCTCGACACAGTTATTCATTGACGCCGTGGGTGGTGAAGCAGGCCCCGTGACAGAGGTGGGCTCCGATGCCGATCTTCCGGTGAACGAAGCTGTCCTTTTGAGAGAAACGCAAATTGAAAAGCTTCTGGGCATTAGCGTGGATCGTGTGGAGATAGAGCGCATCCTAGAAGGCCTTGGCTTCTGGGTTGTTGGGCATGAGCGAGGTTGGTTGTGTACTGCCCCCAGTTGGCGGTTCGATATGGGTCTTGAAGTGGACCTTATTGAGGAGATCGCCCGTATCGTTGGCTTTGATGCGATCCCAGCGCAGCCGATAAAGGCGAGTCTTATTCCAGTTGGAGTTCCCGAGACACGCCGTGCGCTTCGTATGGCGAAGAATGACCTTGTTGCAAGGGGTTACTTCGAAGCTGTGACTTTCAGCTTTGTTGCGCCGGAGGTGCAGGCTTATTTTGATCCCGAGCTTTCACCCATCCCCTTGAAGAATCCTATATCAGCTGATCTTGCGGTGATGCGCACCAGTCTCATTCCCGGCTTGTTGAAGGCGATCGCGCACAATGCCAGTCGACAGCAGAGCCGTGTTCGGTTGTTTGAGACGGGCCTCAAATTTATCCCGAGCGAGGGCGATGCTGAGCAGATTCCAATGCTGGCACTCGCGGTTTCGGGATTGCGAGACACTGAAGGCTGGTCAACGGAGAAGGTGGTGGCTGACTTTTTTGATGTGAAGGGAACCGTTGAGGGTTTGCTCGCGAATCTGGGTGATCGACTGACCTTTGAGGCGTCTGTTTTCCCCGGGCTTCACGACGGGCAAAGTGCTGCGATCTTGGTAGACGGTAAACCCGTTGGACGTATCGGTGCAGTGCATCCGAGCGTGCGTAAAGCCATCGGCATTCCGGCTAACACGGTTGTTGCTGAGGTACTTCAATCGGTTGTGACTGAGGTCGCCATGCCTGCATACGACGATATTTCCAAATATCCCGAGACCCGTAGAGATCTTGCATTGGTGGCTGATAAGGGTATTGCCTCGACGGAGGTGCTCTCGACTATTCGCATCGCTGCTGGAACCTTGCTTACCAAATTAGATCTTTTTGACGTCTATGAGGGAACTGGCTTGGCAGAAGGGAAGAAAAGTCTGGCCATCGGTTTGACATTCCAAGATCAAAGTCGCACTCTCGACGAGTCCGAAGTATCAAGTGCCATAGACCAAGTGCTTGATTCATTGAGAGAAAACTTGGGTATCGAATTGCGAAGCTAATAACAACATGTCCGCATTAACGAAATCAGAGATGGCCGATAAGCTCTTTGAGGAGTTGGGTCTTAACAAGCGCGAAGCGAAAGAACTAGTGGAGCAGTTTTTTGAAGAGATTCGCATCTGTCTCGAAAATAACGAACAGGTGAAACTCTCCGGCTTCGGCAACTTTGATCTTCGTGATAAAGGCTCGCGTCCCGGTCGTAACCCTAAGACGGGTGAAGAGATCCCCATTTCCGCTCGACGTGTTGTTACCTTCAAGCCCGGACAAAAGCTCAAAGCCCGGGTAGAGAAGATGCAAAACGATGCTTGAGCCCACGCACAACAACGAACTACCACCTATCCCAGGAAAGCGCTATTTCACCATTGGTGAAGTCAGCACTTTGTGTGCCGTGAAGCCGCACGTGCTTCGCTACTGGGAAGCCGAGTTTCCACAGTTAAAGCCGGTCAAACGCCGTGGTAACCGACGTTATTATCAACGGGGTGACGTAGAGCTAGTTCGGGCCATCCGCGGTCTGCTCTATGAAGAGGGTTATACCATCGGTGGTGCGCGCCAGCGTTTGACCAGTGAAGACGGCCCTAACCCGGTGGAGGTCATGTCAGCGGTGAGCGATAGCCTTAAAGATTTGCAAGCGGCAAAGTCCGTGCTTCAACTCGACGACTAAGATTCCCTAACGCCACTAATACCCGTATACTTCGCGGCCTTCGGGGCGTAGCGCAGTCTGGTAGCGCACCACACTGGGGGTGTGGTGGTCGCAGGTTCAAATCCTGCCGTCCCGACCATTTTTTCTACGCTCACAAGGCAGCCTGTTTTGATCTGGATTGCTCTACTCTAGCTCCCAAAGTTGAAGCGCTCAGCTAAGTTCGTGGACAGGTAATTCGTTACTGCTATGTGCTAACTGCCTTTGGATTTCCTAGTTACTCAGAAGGCTGGTGCTGTAGCGTCTCTACCATATTGCACTTAGGGAGGAGCTCGCCAGCGAATAGCAATGTTGTATCACTCTTCCTGTATTTTGCGGATAGCTGACCTTGAATGCTCTTGTAGTAAATCGCCTCAGGGGACTCACTTTTCGTCGCAGTGTAGTTTCTGGCCCAGGGGTCATTTTTTGCGAATTGCCAATATCTTGGATGTTTATCGGCTCGATAATCGTCCTTATCCGCGACAAAAATCTCCACATAGTTGAAATTCGAGTTTTCAAAGATGGCCACTAGTGGCGTTTTTTTCTCGTCAGCTGTGCACAACATATATTTTTCATTTGCCTGATTTGCGAGCCCGGGCGAGCTGATTGTTTGTACACAAAAACACGCTAATAGTGTGATTACAGTTCTCTTACACATCGTAAAGCTCGTAGTTAACCTTGTAACAAATTAGGCTTCCCGTAAGATTAAGCTCGAAAAAGCGTTCGTAGACTCGAGGTGCCATATCACCATGGCGCTCGGCAGAAAGCTCGAGCGAGTCTGTAATAAGGGCGATCTCGTTCGCGGTGTCGGTCATCAAGGGCTAGTACCGAGGGGTGCTGTAGGGTGTCCGTTGACGCGCTTTATGGCGCGCAGTGTCCCCATGCTCAACTTGGTGATGCGAGGGCAGTCACATCGGTATAAAGGCACCACAGTTTGCTCTGGTTAACCCAGTTTCGCGATGACATCTCCGAATAGCTCTTTGTCACTTGGGAGCGTCTTCGCTTGCGCGAGCGGCTTTGAGACCCAAGTAATGTTCACCAGATGTTTCCAGTTAATGTTCTCATTGGTGGAATTGCCGCCCCAGCTGCCACACCCGAGTGAGAATGTTTGGCGCATGCCATTCCACAAATTGCCACTGTTGGATGGTGCCTGAGGCTGATTCACCATCACGCGAGAGGTTTTGGTGCCACTTGCTAGCGTGATGATGTTGTCATCGCTGTTGGAGTAGATGCCGCAGGAATGACCCATACCCTGGTATTCCTGAATCGCGTTAGTCAGTGCAACCGCCTCGTGAATATCGGTGACTTTATAAAACGCCATCACCGCCGAGAGCTTTTCGCCAGAGAAGGGGTGATCCGGTCCCACGCCCTCATAAGGCACGATAATAAATTTCCGGTCCTCTGGAATAGAGAAACCTGACATCTCAGCGAGTACCTGCGGTTGCTTGACGACCGCTGCTGTATTGAGCGCACCGTCATGCCATAGGACCGCTGCAATCTTGTCAGCCTCTTCCTGTGATGCGACATAGCCACCCTCGGCGATCAGGTTCCTCAGCAATTCGTCATAAACGGTTTCAAGGACAATGACGGAGTTGTCGGCCGAGCAGGATGCAGCCAGATCGAGTGTCTTAGAAATGCGTATTTTTTCTGCCGTGTCTAAAAGGTCAGCCGTGTCATCCACCGTGATGACTGCGTTGCCGGCGCCCACGCCCAACGCGGGTGTGCCGCTTGAGTAAGCGGCTTTCACCATGCCAGGCCCGCCAGTAGCGAGGATGAAGTCACATTGCTTCATTAGCTCTTCGGTCTTGCCGAGTGATGGTTGCGCCATGGTTTGTACAAGGTCAGCAGGAGCCCCCATCTTTTCGAGTGCGCCGCGCATTTTCTCGACAATTGTCATGTTGATGAACTTAGCGCGTGGGTGTGGTGCAATGACAATAGCGTTTCGGCCCTTAACGGCGTTGATGCTTTTAATCACCGGTGTTGCCTCGGGATTCGTCGAGGGCGATAAAGCTCCAATCACGCCAACTGGCTTGCAGATTTTGACGATATTGCGCTCGAGGTCCTCCTCGATCACACCGACTGATTTGTCGGGCAGGATATCCATGAGCGCCGCTCGGGTTTTCACTGATATTTTTGCGAATTTACCGTTGTAGTCGCCGAGCTGAGTTTCATTGAGGGTTTGTTGCGCTAGTTCCTCGGCCACACCTGGTTGTGCACAGGACCAGACCATCGCTTTAATAAGGTCGTCGACTTTCTCTTGCGTGTAGTCGGCTATCGCGGCTTGAGCAACGCGTGCGCGTTCTATCAGCGCTGCAACTTCAGCTGCTTCCTCAGGCAGTACGATCGTTTCTGGTGTGCCCATGATGTTCCCCTCACGTTCTTATGTTGCGAATCATACGTCCTAATACGGTGGCGTGCGATGGTCATAGTGCGGACCTAGTCCTTCGACAGTCTCTAAACTTAATGTTTAACGTAGTGTTTAAAAAGACGAGCCAATGCGCACGACAATCCCTAACTGAGTTTTCGCAGCGCGAGTTTGCGTTCGAATGCGCGCCCCTGATATTTTGTGCCATCACGATGACCTCTTAGGGTGAGATACGTTATTTTTTGGTAGCTTATCGTCATGACATTGTGAGTACGACGAGGGGTTTATCGATGCGATACGCGATGGTTTTAATAAGCTTGCTGGTGACAATAACGACCTCCGCAGACGATACGTCGTCTGTAGACAGCATCGTCAACGCCTACTACGAGGTCGTGTCAGGACCCGAAGGGTTTATCTACGATGCGGACAGAGATGCCAGCATTCACGCTGACGGTGCCTTGATCACCAAGGTATTTCCCGACGGGAGGTTCCAGAGACATGATCTGAGCGCTGAGCAGGCCATGATATCAGTGCCCTACGACCAAGCTTTCTTTGAATCTGAAGTTAATAGACGTGTCGAGCGATACGGGAACATTGCGCATGTCTGGAGTGAGTTTGAGATGCGAACCTCTCCTGAGGCTGAGCCGTACAACGGCGGATTCAACAGCATTTCCCTCTACTTTAGAGATGATCGGTGGTGGATCTCATCCTGGTCGACGCAATACAAAGATCCGTCTCTCAAGCCTTCAAAAGCGCCTGCGGCGGAGAAGCTGACGGATCTCGATACAGAGCAGTTCGCGGATGTTGTGAAAAGTATTGTGCAAGATACGCTTCAAGCCTGTGAGGTGCAGGGAGGCATGCAGGGGCGTGCAAAAATGAACCTCGCCGTTGTGGGTGAGGTCAACGCCAAGCTAGTGTGTTCACAGGAATGAGTTCGCAGTGAACGAAGTGAGAGGCCATTATCTTGACTCGGCTTCAGTGGCTAACATCGCCAGCAGATTTAGCCAGTCGGTGTTAAGTGCACTTAAATGCGAGGCTGCGATTGAACCCGCCGCTATCCGTTTGTCCCTTACTTGCGTATGGTTCATAGCAATTCTGATGAACGGAACAACGGCTTATGGCAGCGCCACTCCCCAATCATCCGCAACTGCGCGGTAATTATGGCCCTATCAATTTTGAAGCGTCTTATGACGATCTTGTCATTGAGGGCACCATACCCCCTGATTTGTCAGGGTCGCTGTATCGGATAGGTCCAAACCCCAAGTTTGTCGAGGGGACTTATCACTGGTTTTTTGGTGCCGGCATGGTTCACGCGTTTCACGTGGATCAGGGGAAAGTAGGTTATGTGAATCGCTGGGTAAGAACGCCAAAGTTTGAAAAAGAAATCGAGCTAGGGCGAGGCCTCAGTCTCGACATCAATATCAATTCAGAAACCGGCCATATCGAGAGCAATCGCCGTAATGGAGTCGCTAACACGCACATTCTGGGGCATGGTGACCATTTGGTGGCGCTTGAAGAGGGAAGTCACCCCTTCAGTATGGACCCTCAGACATTGGGGTCAGAAGGCTACGGTCATTACGCCGATGGCATCAAAGGCGCCATGACAGCGCACCCGAAAATTGATCCGGAAACGGGCGAGCTTCATGGTTTCGGTTACATGACCAATCATTTTGGCAGTAACACCATGACCTACCATGTCATCGATCGAAACGGTCGGATGCTCCGGTCGGATGTTTTCGAAGCCCCCTATGCGGCGATGGTTCACGATTTCATGATTACTCGTGACTATGTGATTTTCCCTTTGTTCCCTTTGACCTGCGACTTGGATCGCGTTGCCCAGTTTGGTTTTCCTTTTGCCTTCGATCGAAGTGTTGGCGCGTATATAGGTGTGCTGAAACGTGGCGCTCCCGCGTCAAGCATTCGCTGGTTGGACGCACCTGTCTGCTATGTCTTCCATTACTTGAACGCGTGGAACGAGGGTTCAAAAGTGACCTTCGATTCAGTCGATTTTCCTGTCGCCCCGAACTTCCCCAATGCGGATGGCAGTATTCCCGCGCACGCGGACGCGCAGGGTAAGCTGACGCGATGGACGCTAGATGTCGACACCGGCGCGATAGATCGTCACCAGACGCTGGATGTGGCTTCTGAATTTCCACGCATTGATGATCGATTTGCTGCCTCTCGCCATCGTCATGGTTACATTGCAGCCGCTTCACAACGTGCAAAAGGTGACGGTGGCTTATTCCACGAGATTACCCATATCGATTGTGATACGGGCCACGTTAGCTCTTGGGACGCTGGTTTTGGAAACGGTGTTTCTGAACCTGTCTTCATTGAGAAAAACGCGAGCTCAAAAGAAGGCGAGGGCTGGTTGTTGGCGACTATTTATGACAGCAGGGCCAGCACGTCTTCTATGGTGATTCTTGACGCCCAAGCGGTCAGTGATGGACCCGTGGCCGTGGCAAAGCTAGATCATCGTATCCCCTATGGCTTCCACGGGAGCTGGCGCAATAACTGAAGTTAATGAGCATCCCCGTGCTGCACCGGCGGATGCGATTTGATTGATGTCATGTGTCCGCGCTTATTGGCCGTATCTGCGCCGGAAGTGCACAAATGTCTGCGGTGTCATCGCTCTATGCAGAGCTATTTCCCTGCTCTCTGAGCAACACAAAAAACCGCCTCTTTTTGTCTTGATTTTGTCCGGATATTGGTTTCCGATAGCAGGAAATAGGTGCTCGTAGTCTCTAAGGAAAACCATGCGGGATACCATTCGATGAACGCCGAGGCACTCGGTAACGTTCAGGTCACATGGCCTGATGGTGAATGTATAAATGTTCCCACGTTGTGGCTACGCGACGTCTGTCCTTGCGAGGAATGTAGGATTGCTCAGACGCAGGAAAAGCGATTCCACCTTGCCACGTTAGACAGCGTCTCTATTGAAACTCTGATTGTCAGTGACGACCAGCTTTGCGTTACTTGGGCTGGTGGTCACGAGAGTCAATACCTTAGAGCCTTCTTGTCAGGAGATCACGCGCGTGCAACGCCACGATGGGAGCCTTGGAGTGATGATTATTCGCCCGCTTACGTCGATTTCAAATCGTTTCAAGCGAACGATAGCTGTGCCGAGACCGCTATCGAGGAGTTTCTGAGATCGGGTGTTCTCATTCTTGAAAGCGCACCGACCGAGGAAGCGACCCTGGAGTTATTAGCCAAGCGACTTGGTCCTATCCGGGAAGTGCTGTTCGAGCGCATTCACAATGTGAAAGTGGACCCCAGCGGCTACAACGTCGCCCATACCAACTTAGGCCTACCACCGCACAACGACTTTGCAAGTTATTCCTGGCCACCTAGTGTTCAGGCACTTCATATGCTAGCAAACGAGGCGAGTGGCGGACGGTCAACCATTTTTGATGGCTGGGGACTGTTGGAAGAGTTCCGCTCTGATGAGCCTAAGGCGTTTGACGTCTTATGCCGGGTGGGAGTGCCCTTCAGAGAATTTGATAAAAGTAATGAGACTTACGCCTGCGAGCCAATTATTGGGCTCAACGCAAGAGGCGAGCTCGTTATTTTCCGCTATTCGAATCAGCTGATGCAGGTGATGAATCCCTCTGATCCCGATACAGCCGCGTTTTACGATGCCTATTACAAACTGAGTCGCCGCTTGTTTGATACCGACAAAGTCCGGCGTTTCCGATTAGAGGGTGGGCAGATATTGATTGTCGCGAGCCATCGCATTCTTCATGGACGCGAAGCAATCGACGACGCCGGGTGCCGACATTTACAGGATGCTTACTTCGAGCACGATAATGTCCGCAACATGCTTACTGTACTAGCGAGGTCGCATGACTGAAGTTTCATTTACGCAAATGAAAGATGGCACCCAAGCCGATTATGAGTTTTTGGAGCAGTTGGAAGACGACCATATCAAGGGCTTGCCTGATCGCATCATGAAAGCTCTGGCAGGGCTATCTGATGGGCTTGCTGGGTACAAGATCGATCGTCTGAAACACTCGCTACAGACCGCGACTCGCGCGGAGGATGAGGGTGCCAGTATTGATTGGATTGTAGCTGCCTTGGTCCATGATATTGGCGATGAGCTGGCGCCACTCAGTCACTCGGAATTCGCGGCGACGCTTCTCAAGCCCTTTGTCAGTGAAGAGATTGTCTGGGTGATAGAGAAACACGGCTTATTTCAGGCCTACTACTACGCCCATCATGTAGGGGGTGATCGTCACGCTAGAGATAAGTACAAAGATCATCCGTTCTACGATCAATGCGTGCACTTCTGCGAGGCTTGGGATCAAGCATCCTTCGATCCCAATTACCCGACGCGATCACTTAATTACTTCGAGCCCATGGTGAGAGAAGTTTTCTCGAGACGAGCTCACTGAACTGATCGTTATTTGAAGAGCTTGATTTGAAGAGCTTGGCTCGGTTGCTCTACAGGCGGCGCGACAGCACAATAGCGTCTCACTGAGGGGCGTATTCAACATGATCAGCTTTGCGCAAGCACAAGATAATTTGCATCAGCTGTGCCGGACATGGGTGGCGACACATCCAGACGTGAGCGAGCCATTAGCACTGTGTGAGTCGCTGGGACGCTATCTCAACGAGGATGTCATTGCCGCTCTAGAACTGCCTCGATCAGATATCTCCGCAATGGACGGCTACGCTATTTGCTCTCAGGACCGTGAGGGTACCCTAACCTCACAAGTGTTCACGCTGAAAGGCGAGTCACGGGCGGGAGAACCCTACAGTGGCGATCCGTTAGCGCCAGGAGAGTGTGTCCGAATTTTCACAGGAGCGGTGGTTCCTGAGTCAGCTGACACGGTAGTTATTCAGGAAAATGTCGAGCGTGATAATACGTCTGTACGAATGCTGCAGGGCACATCGTTTGGTGCAAACATACGTCGTCGCGGTGAGGAAATTGCGGCTCATTCTGCCATTGCAATAGCCGGGCAATTGATAACCCCAAACATGATCCCGCTGCTTGCCAGTCAGGGCATCGCAGAGGTGACGGTTCGAGCAAAATTGCGGGTTGCATTTTTCGCTACGGGCGATGAGTTAAAAGCGGCGGGTGATAGTCTGGGGGAGGGCGACATCTATGAAAGCAATTTGGCCTCCATTGCCGCTGTGCTCGGACATTATCCCATTGACCTCATCGACTTGGGCGTGGTCGAGGATACCCCCGAGGCGATTAAGTCCTGCTTAGCCAAAGCCAGTGAAAAAGCAGATGTGGTTATCAGTAGCGGTGGCGTCTCGGTCGGAGACTATGACTATGTGCGGCAGTGTGTTGATGCCATGGGCGTGGTATCCGACTACAAAGTGGCTATGAAACCGGGTAAACCCGTCTGTTTTGGGCATATTGATGATGCGGAGAATTGGAAGGCGCTGTTCTTCGGACTCCCCGGCAATGCCGTATCGTCGTTTGTTGTTCTGACCGAGCTATACCTCCCAGTGATGAAATATCTGCTCAACCGGGAGCGGGTTATCCCTAACACGCTGCTTGAAGCCATACTCGAGACGGACCTTTCACGTCGGGGTGGCCGGCTCGAATTTCAACGCGGTGTGTTGAGTCGGGATGAGGATGCGGGCGGGCGGACCTCGTTGCGGGTTTCTGCCATGGGGAGTCAAGATTCGCACCGCGTGCTTGGGCTGGCTCGGGCGAACTGCACTATCAAGATAGCGGCGGATGTTGAGCACATTAGTGCGGGCTCCAAGGTCACGGTCTCTGTTTTTCCTTGGACCGACTTGCAGTGAACGATGCATCGAGTGCTGTTATTGCGGCGGCAATTTTGGCGGGTGGTAACAGCCAGCGCATGGGGGAAGATAAAGCCGCTCTTGGAGATGGGGGCGCATCGCTAATCGAGCGGCAGGTGAAAGATCTGAGGGATCTATCTCAGTCCCTACCAATTTTCATCTGTTCGGGGTCTCGGCGCTATGAAGCGCTCAATACCTATGACGTTCAACATGTACCGGATGCGCTAAATTCTGCCGGTCCGTTGGCAGGCGTGGCAAAGGCGCTCGAGACAGCGACAGCCGCAGGTCTAGAAGAGGGCTATGTGTTGGTGCTGCCCACTGACTCGCTTATTCCGCCCTCACATATATATGACCGCCTGACGGGTGCTATGTCAGGTGCCAGTGAGGTCGTCCTGTTAACAGGCGAACATTTACATCCTTTGCACGGTCTATTCTCGGTGTCAGTAACCTCCGGCATGAATGACTATGTTGAATCAGGGGGTCGATCGGTCACGGGGTTCCTCGATGACCGTTCTTGGTCCGCCGTGACTGTGCCCGGGGCCTGGGAACCCTGCTTGAATTTCAATACGCCCGAGGAATATGAGCGCGCTCTAGCTGCATTCGCAAAAATGACATCTGTTTAGTGCACTTTAACGGGCGAAGCGCTTAAGCAGGCACAGTTCGTTGTGGGTGCATATAGTGATACCGTCTGTTTAATGATGTGAGCTGTGGGTGATTAATGATGAACCGACGACACTTTTTGTCAGCATTTGGGACTGCGGCGCTGGCGAGCTCTGCCATACCCGCATGGAGTCAGTACCTCATACCTGAGGGGCAGGTTCGACTGGTCTTTAATGAAAATCCCTATGGACCCAGTCCTAAGGCCATCGCCGAGGTTCAAAAGATTCTGTCACTGAGTGCGTATTATCCCGACTCGCCCTATGACTATCCGATTCGAGATGATTTGTTTGATGCTATAGCCGCCGATAATGAGCTGAGTCATGACAATCTATTCGTGTCGTCCGGCTCGAACGAGGGGCTTCAAGCGGCACTGATGGCCTATGGGCGAACGGGATCGGTTATGACGCCGGCGCTCACTTACGACGCACACTTGGGCTACGCGGAGGCCCTCGGCGTGACCGTATTGAGGGTGCCATTGCGGTCTGATTTGCAAGTCGACTTGGATGCGATGGAGGCAATGATTGATGAGTCCGTTGCCGTTGTTTATCTCGCTAATCCCAATAATCCCACGGGCCTCCCAATTGATGCAGAGCGTCTCCGAGCTTTCTGTCGGTCCTTAGGTCCCAAGGCGCTGGTGATTGTCGATGAGGCCTATAACGAACTCACAGATGACCCTGAGAGCGACACCATGGTTGATCTCGTGCGTGAGGGAGAGAATGTTTTGGTGACCCGAACGTTCTCGAAAATCTTCGGTATGGCCGGCATGCGGGTGGGTTACGGCATGGCGAGACCTGACATTATTTCGAACACGTTCAAGCACATCATGGCGTGGCCTAACGGGGTGGGACTCACAGCGGCATATCACAGCTACATCGATCAAGACTTCATTAACTTCTCCCGCGATAAGGTCCGCGAGGGTCGAGCCATGGTTCAAAAGACACTCGCTGATGTCGGTCTGACGCCCGTGCCATCACAAACCAACTTTGTATTTGTAGACGCGGGTCGCGATGCGATGACTATCCGCCGGGCGATGGCGGAAGAGGGGGTGTTGATTAATGCCGGGTACGAGGGGTATCCCGACTACCTGCGTATTAGCATGGGCAAGCTTGAAGACCTCAAAACATTCGACCGTGTATTCAAGCGCGTTATGGCGCGCACCTGAATAAGACAAGCTATCAGGTTCATTAGAGTTATGGGCCTGCTTTTCAGTAGGCCCAGCAACCGCTATTGCTCGTGTACGATTCGGCCGTTGACCACGGTAACCGTGACCGAGGTCGCGTTGATGGTCTCGGGTGGTATATCGAACAGATTTTTCTCGAGCAACACTAAGTCAGCGAGCTTACCCAAAGTAATTGATCCCAGCGACTCCAGTTCACCCACCTGGATGGCGGTATTGCGTGTCATGGCAATAATGGCTTCAGCCAAAGAAACAGACTGATCGGGATTTCGAGGCGGCATGTCGGGTTCACCGGGTAAACGCCGTGTAACGGCCGCCTCAAGCAATTCCAACGGCTTATACGTGGATAGGTAGGCAGAGGCAGGCCAATCGGCTCCGAAGCTTTGGTTGGCGCCGGCGTCCATGATCGAGCGAACGGGATAGGCGTTCTCGACCTTATCCATGCCAACAAACGAGCCGATATTAAAATAGGAGGGATCGCGCGCAGCCCATTGAATGGACGTCTGAGCAGTCACGTTCAGCGCTTTGAATCGCGGAATATCGTCAGGATGTACAAAGTCCATGTGCGCAATGGTGGCGCGCACTGAGTCGTTACCCGTCGAGCCTCTGGCACTCTCAATAGCATCGAGCGACATACGCACTGCCGCGCCGCCAATGGCGTGAATGTGAACGGGTATATCCTGACTGAAATAGGTGGTTACGTTGGCCGTAAGATTCGCCTTCGAAATCATCGGTTGCCCAAAATCCTCGTTTGTGGAGTCAACATAGGGCGTCAATAAAAAGGCTGTATGTCCCTCGGGAACACCGTCAGCCGCCAGCTTGATGGCTTCGGGCCGGATGAGCCGGCTGCTGTAGGTTTGTTCGAAACGTTTAAACTGAGCGGCGACTCGATCTGCGGCATCATTCTCTCGAACCGAGCCAAAGACCCTAAGACTGAGATCGCCCGATTCACTCAGTGAATGCCAAATTTCATAAGCCTCTTCTTCACTTGGGGCTCCTGCCCAGGCGTCGAAAACCCCCGTGAGGCCAGAAGCTGAAGCGCGTGGAAGCCAGCTGACGAAACGCTCGCGGTACGCCGCTTTATCGCCAGGTATGAATTCGGACTCAATATGTCCACCCGCTTTCTCACGGCCTGTACCAAGTGGTTCATTGGTTAGTGGGTCGCGCTCAAAAAAGCTCACGCCCGGGTGCGGATCAGGGTAGTTAGCGTCGACACCGCCCTCGAGGAGTGCACGTGATGAAAACCACCGGGAATGACCATCAACTGAACCAAGAATCACAATACGATCACCGAAAATCTCATCTAACTGTTGTGCCGTAGGGCCGGTCTTGGGGAAAAGGTGGTTCTGCCATCCTCGAGCGTAGACGGGCCCTGTACCTGGATTGGCATCTCGTATTGCTTCTA
Organism: Halieaceae bacterium; assembly: GCA_902547755.1. Classification (GTDB taxonomy): domain Bacteria; phylum Pseudomonadota; class Gammaproteobacteria; order Pseudomonadales; family Halieaceae; genus Luminiphilus. The sequence continues at coordinate 58,029 of CACCPA010000003.1, forward strand.
GTGCTGCCTGTAATTTCTCACGGGTGTCGGCGAGACTAAGATTTACCCCAACATCAGAGAAGGACCCATTAAAGACGTGGGTGTGTGAATCCATAAGTCCCGATATGAGGAGTCCATCTCCAATATCGATTTTTCGGGTACCGGGGCCGATAAAAGACTCAATGCCGGCTTCATCGCCAACGTAAACGATACGTTCTCCGCGAACCGCAACGGCCGAGGCATTGGGTTGTTCTGGGTCAGACGTGAATACGGCACCACCGGCAAAGATGAGGTCGGCTGGCTCGACTATGGGTTCGCTGTTGCAGCCTCCGATGATGGTTGTAGCGATAAGGGTCAAAGTAACGAGCATGATGCGCATAGTCATCGTTTCCTTTTATCTCTTCTCATTGTGTTATTTCTTGTCATTGAGCCCAGTCGGTGCAGGCCAGTGGTTTTCCGTCTTCGATGGTACCTCAATTATTCAGTGCACGATGATCAGCGTGATGGCCTGTTATTGATCGATCAGGATGTCGAAATACGTTCCAGGGTAAGGTTCATCGACCAGTGTAAAGTGCCACCACTCCGCGTAGTAAGGTCTGAATCCAGAAGCTGTCATTATCTCGCGGAGTAGGAACCGGTTATCACGGGCTCCCCGATCGACCTCATCGCTCTCCGTGTGAGACATTGGATCAAAAAAATCCCACGGCGTGCCCATATCAAGGGGTTGTCCAGTCGCACTATCGACTAATGTTAAATCAACCGTACTCGCTCGCGAATGTCCCGATTGACTGGCGATGTATCCCAGTTCTATTAGCGAGGAACGCTCGAGGCTGGGGTAATAGGCTGGTTTGGTTGATTCCGGGCCGGTACCGGAGACCCAATCCACGAAATCGTTCACGGCGCGCTGGGGTCGATAGCAGTCATACATTAACAGGCTCAGACCGTGGCTCTGGGCTCGCTCCTGAGCGCGACCGAGTGCCACTGAGGCGGCCTCGCTCAATAGACAGAGAGGGGCCTCGTAACCCTCTACAGGTCGTCCAATAAAGTTATTGCTACCTGCATATCGTATGTCCGTCAGTAAGCTCGGCGTCCTCACCTGTGCGTTTATTAAAAGACTTGGGTCACCGTGCGCGATGACGGGTGTGAGGGTGAGCAGCAATACTGTGAATAACTCGCGCACGATGAATCTGACTCGTTCGCTGATCGATGCGTCTAGCTTGCCGCGAGAGAGTAGCTCTGCCAAGCTCAATTACAGTTATTGGGAAATGCACGCCATGGATCGACGATCACTCCTTCAATTGAGTCTCGCAAGCACCCTGATGGGGGTCGCGCCCAGCTTTGCGTTTGCAGACGCGGTGAAACGACCGAAGCGTCTGCGTCCTGGCGATACCATTGGGCTCGTTGCGCCAGCGTCTGTCACCTACGAGTCCTTGCACCTTCAGATAGCGCTTGAGGCTCTGGAGGCGATGGGACTGAAGGCGAAAGTCGGTTCGCATGTTATGGATCGGTTCGGCTATCTTGCCGGTGAGGACGAAGATCGTGCCTCGGATATCAATGCGGCGTTCGCCGATCCTGAAATCGACGCCGTATTCGCCTTGCGAGGTGGTTGGGGTGCGAGCCGGCTACTGCCGTTTTTAGACTTTGACCTCATAGCGAAGAATCCGAAGATCTTCCTTGGATATAGTGATATCACCAGCTTACTCAACGCGATCTACGCGAAAGCCGGTGTCGTTACGTTTCACGGCCCAAATGTGATGTCACGCTGGAATGAGTTCACCTATGAGGGAATGCGTGAGGTGCTGTTTGACGCCAGATCAGCGGCCTACAGTAATCCTGAAGTCATTGATGATGATCTTGTGGCCCGAAAACACCGCATCCAGACCATCAACGCGGGGAAGGCTACAGGGCACCTTATTGGCGGCAACCTCACTTTGATGAGTGCCTTGGTTGGAACGCCGTATTTCCCGGATGCCAGAGGTGCGATCCTTTTTCTCGAAGACGTTGGAGAGGCGATTTACCGCGTCGATCGCATGATGACCCAGCTCAAGCTAAGCGGCGTGTTAGGTCAAGTTTCCGGCATTGTGTTTGGACACTTTACGGGCGTAAAACCCAATCCTGGCCTTGGTAATTTCGCCTTGATGGATGTCCTCAGGCAGCACTGTGAACCCCTCGGTGTGCCTTGCTATTTTGGTGCCATGATTGGGCACGTAGAGCAGCAGAGCACGGTGCCTGTCGGGGCGATTGCTGAGATGGATGCCGGCGCGGGCGTACTGCGACTTCAGGAGTCGGCGGTTCGATAATGATTTTTCGGAGGGCGCTTTCGGGGTGCCGTAATAACCTCAACTAGCCTGAGGAGGGGAGTATGAAAGGAGATCTTAATGAGATGACAAAGCCCAGAATTCCCAGCGTACCGCGAGACCAGCTGCCCGACTTCGAACCCATGTTTCAGCTGCTCGAAGGGAGCATGGGATATGTTCCCAATAATTTCCTTTCGATGGCCCATTGGCCTGAGTTACTGACGGCTTTTGGTGGCATCGGTGCGACCATACTACAAACCGGAGACGTTGACCGTGGGTTGAAGCAACTTGTGGCTATGGTCGCGAGTGCAGCGAATGGTTGTCATTATTGCCAGGCACACACTTCACACTCTGCGCATAATTTGGGGGTGCCTCAGGAAAAAGTCGAGGCTGTTTTCGAGTTTGAATCCTCATCGCTGTTTAGCGATGCAGAGCGAGCCGCCCTGCGACTAGCATGGCACGCCGCACTTCAACCCAATGCGTCGAGTGATAGTGATTTCGTAGCGTTGAAGGAGCATTACTCTGATCGAGAGATCGTTGAAATGGTCAGCGTCATTGCGCTGTTTGGATTTCTTAACCGATGGAGTGACACGATGGGCTCAGAGCTAGAGCCCTTACCGCAAGCCTTTGCGGAGTCGATCGATCTCAGTGCCCGTAAGCTCGGAAGCTGACAAATTACCCGTGGCGGCGAAGAGTGACATACGCCGCTGATAGCGGGATGAGAAGCTGATACAGTGCGCCACGATTTACCAACGAAGTGGTTCATAACCTTATGCAACATCCCGGTTTTGCCGAATTAGTCGGCTTTGAGGTCTTTCCAGAGAGCGACGGCACTGGAAAGGGACAACTAATAGTCTCGGAGCGTCATCTGAATCCCAATGGTGTGGTGCATGGCGGTGCTTTGTTTACCTTGGTCGATACAGCGATGGGTGCCTCGCTAATGCAGCGATTAGACGAAGGTGAAATTTGCGCCACACTCCAAATCTCCATGAATTTTTTGAGGCCTGTTGTCGGTGGCGTGGTTGAATGCGAAGCGCGAGTGGTGAACAAAGGTAGGCGCTTCGCTAATGTTCGCGGGGAGCTCTATGTCCAGGAGAAGCTTGTGGGGACTGCCGATGGCAACTTTGCCATCATGCAAGCCCCCTAACTGATTTACGCAATAGCCGTCGCGTAATTACGCCTGCGCTACGACCAGAATTCCCGGATGGAGCGCGATAACACGAACGCGGTCGCCGCTTGCGAGTGATTTGTCGCCTTCCTCACGCGCCAGCTCAACGCGCCACGACACGCCAGAGTATTGATGCGTGGACTGAGTCTCGCGATCTAAGATGCTCGATAGCGCAAACTCATAACCTACAAAGTCCGAACTCTGACCTGAGCGAGGAGGTTCAGCCGCCTGATATTGCATGAGCGGTTTCCATAGCAATACGCCCAAGATAAATGACAGCACGCCCATCACGGCGAACCCAGTTAACCAATCGTCCGGCACCATCCCTAGGTAAATGAGTAGGGCGGTAATGAGCGATCCGAGCCCGGCGAGGAAGAGTACGATAGTGCTCATACCGAGTACGACTAGCTCTATAACGAGCGCAAGTGCGCCTATTGCAAACCAGAAGCTCGCCGGGTTTTCACCGAAGTATTCAAGCAGTGCCATTGGTCTTTCCTTGCACCTCGTTTAGTCGATTGACGATGGTCATCGCCTCAGCCACCACATTGGAAGCATTCGTCTGCGTATCACTTAGCAGTACGACAGAGGAGTCGCGTGCAATTGCCTGCTTGGCTGTGATTGCCTGCTCTGCCAAGTCCAGTTGCACGGCCTTTTGACCATCTTCTGTGTTTGCCGCCGCACCGACTTTGTTCAGGGCCTCAGCTTTCGCTTCTGCGACCGCAATAATCGCGTTCGCTTCACCCTCAGCGTTCAAAATCTGCTCGGCTTTTTCAGCCTCAGCTGCGAGTACTCGGGCCTGCTTTTCTCCTTCGGCAACGTTGATTGACGATTGACGTTCACCTTCGGACTCGAGGATGGCCGCGCGTTTTTCTCGCTCAGCCTTCATCTGCCGTTCCATGGCATCGAGTACGGTGCGTGGTGGTTCAATATCTTTGATTTCGTAACGGAGGACCATGACACCCCAGGGGCCTGCTGCCTCGTTAATTTGTGAGACGATATTGTTGTTCAGCGCCTCACGCTCTTCGAAAGTTTTATCGAGCTCGATTTTGCCGATCTCGCTTCGCATAGTGGTCTGCGCGAGCTGGGTAACGGCATAGACGTAGTCATCCACACCGTAAGATGCTTTGTAGGGATCGAGTACTTTTAAATACAGAACACCATCGACGATCAGTGAGATGTTGTCTCGCGTAATCGCGGCCTGTGATGGGACGTCAAACGCTTGTTCTTTAAGGGTTCTGTTATAAGCGACCCGATCAAAGAATGGATTTAGGAAATTAAGTCCGGCCTCAAGGGTGCGGGTGTACTTACCAAAACGTTCAACGACAAAGGCGCGGTTTTGTGGAACAAACTTGACCGCCTTGGTTAGAACGACAATCAGCACGATCGCAATCGCAACGGAACTTAACAAACCAAACGATAGAAACTGCATGACTACCCCCTCTTAATTTAGTGTGTACTAAACAAACTGGGGTCTCTGCTCCTGATATTCAAGTGTAGGAGCTGATTTCAGTGAGGCAAAGGTTTTTTCTTAGGGCTATTCCATAGACCGGAACATTAGCGCAAGACGCTTCCCGCGACTCAGATTCTCAAGGAAGTCCTTGGCATTATCCTCGCGCGATAAGAAGTCCGAGTACCCTTGCAATGTCTCAACGTCGGCGCCGTCGAGATTAAGGAAGCCCATCTGCCAGTCAGGAAACTCGCGCTCGTCAACTTCGCCTTCAAATAAGACGTCGATAGCCGTATGTCGCTCGTCTTTTTCGATGCTGTCGAAGGTCTGCCGGACCGCGTCCTCTGCACCCTCAAGTACTTGGTAAAACGATCGATCCCGATGGAGTAAAAGCCCGGTAATATCGCGCGATGTATTGATCCGCCTAGCCTCGGTGAGTAGCTGCACCATGTCAGCCGAGCGCAAATTTCCGGTCTCGGTGCTGACATAACCCAGATGAAAGATGCGATCACTGTTAGTTTTAGACATGCGTATGGGTCTCTTGACAGCGGCTATGGTCCATTAACTTGATTGAACCGCCAAGGTAAAATAAAATTGACAGCTAAAATATCCAAATAGTTGGACCTTGACTTATTTTTTTATTACTCAAGGTCTATACGGGGGAAATATGGCAGAAGATTCAACTGCAGTTGGTATGAATAACAGCACTAAACAAGCGCTCGAAAGCCGCGCTTTGGCACCGCGGTTTTACACGACCGATTGCGGAGAGATTGGACGCTACGACATTGATCCGGTTCGTGAGGAATGGGACGCCATGATGGCGGCTTTTGAGTTGGATACGAATCGGGAGCACTTCAAACAGAATTATGAATTTGATCCCGAGACACTGGAGGCAGATCCTGAATTAAAAGCTGAGTTTCTCGATCTGCTGGTCAGTTCAATTACGGCCGAGTACTCAGGTTGTGTCTTGTATCAGGAAATCGAGAGCAAAGTAGGGGATCCAGAGATTGCAAAGCTCTTCCGCTATATGGCTCGCGACGAGTCGCGACACGCAGGCTTCATAAATCGCGCACTGAAAAAATTGGGTGTGGCCGTCGACCTGAGTGTTCTCAAGCGTGATAAGGAATACACCTACTTTCGACCGAAATTTATTTTTTATGCGACCTACCTGTCTGAAAAGATTGGGTATGCGCGCTACATTACGATTTACCGCCATCTTGAACGTCACCCAGAGCGTCGTTTCCATCCCATCTTTAAGTGGTTCCTCGAGTGGTGTAACGATGAGTTTGCGCATGGTGAGGCCTTTGCCCTGCTGATGCGCGCCAACCCGAAGTTGCTCACTGGCTACAACAAGTTGTTCATTCGGATGTTCCTCGTACTGGTCTATACCACCATGTACGTGCGTGATCATTCACGTCCAAAGTTGTACGAGGCATTTGGTATGGATGTAACCGAGTTCGATCACACCGTTTTTGACATCACAACAGAGATTTCAAAGCAGGTGTTTCCAATGACACTGAATACGCGGGATCCTAAATTCCAGCGTGGTCTAGAGCGTTTGTTGGATTTGAATATTCGCCTCGATGGACTTGAAGGCGCCAGAGGTGTTGGGGCTACGCTTACGCGTCTGTCATTGCAGGTGGGCATTGGCACAACGATATTGCGTTTATTCCTGCTCCCAACAACCCCGAACCAAATGCCAAAGCAGGTGGCGATGCAACCGGCCTGGTAGGTCTAATTTGCGTACGGGTACTTTAGCGCCCGCGCCAATACTGGCTGAATTCAAAGAGGTGACAGAGCCCCGCCATTGTGAGGCAGCCTAGCAAGGCTGTTGACGATGCGTCCCAGATAGCTAGCTGAATACCGCACATGAGAAATAAGCCGGCCAACAGGTTCGGTAAAAAAGCACTGATTGACGCGCTAGTGCCCGTGGTGTGATGCCGACGGTGCAGCACCACTATTTCAACGGTGATTAATAAGACTATGACCGCAATCAGGGCGCCTGATTGAAGAAGAGCCGTCATGGTAACGATCAGGCGGCTGTCTTCGACAGACCTAAGAGTTGCGCCACGTCTTTGATGAAAACGCGCAGGTGCTCTTTTTTCTTTTTCTTGACCAGCTTTTTCTGTGTGTAGGCCTGCCACGTAAGTATTTGGACGTCCTCGTCTTTACACATCTCAACGAATTGCTCGCGTCGCTTGTCGCTGTGGTACCAGAAATATTGCAGTAGGCCCAAGGCAAAGAAGGTCCGGCCATGCAGCTTCATAAAGCGTTTCCTTGGCGCCCTTAACGCAGAGGCTTTGCCTGTCACCAGGAAGTTCTTGATCGCGTCAGCACTGAGGCGTCCACACAGCATGGCATAGTAAATACCTTCACCTGATGCAGGGGCCACGACACCGGCGGCATCGCCGGAAACCAACAATGCTTTGCCGTCGTCCCATCGCTTCATGGGTTTCATGGGAATGGGGGCACCTTCTTTCCGAATGGTTTCCGCCGTATCGAGGCCTGAGATGGCGCGCAGTTCGTTGACAGACTTTTTTGCAGAGAAGTCTTTATGCGCGCTACCCACACCAATACTGGCCGATTTTCCATGTGGGAAAACCCAGGCGTAGAAATCGGGTGATAAGCCTCCCTGGTACCAAACTTCACAGCGTTCGGGGTCGTAGTCCTCGGTTGCCGCTTCGGGTGCTTCGACAATTTCGTGGTAGGCCAGTACCCAGGGGACGTCAGCGTGTTTTGGAATGCCTTGCCTAGCAACTTGTGAGCGAGCACCATCAGCGCCCAGCACACAGCGCGCCGTGGCGGTTCTCGTCTCGGTGTCCTCGTCCTTCGAGACGTAGGTCACTCGAAGCGTGGTTTTATCGATGTACTCGACCTTCTTGAAGGCGGCGAGCTCTAGGTCTGCACCTGCACGTTGAGCCCGTAGCCGCAACCAAGGGTCAAATTCGTCTCTGTCGACCATGCCTACAAAAGTTCCCTCGATGGGCATGTCAACTTTCTGTGCCTTGGGTGAAATCATTCGCGCTGACTGGATTTCTGCTTTTAAGAGAGATCGAGGGATGTCGAACTCACCTAAAGTGCAGGGAGGAATCGCGCCGCCACAGGGCTTAATTCTGAAAGCCCGCTCTAACAAGAGGACTTTGTGGCCAGCGAGCGCAATTTCGTGCGCGGCGGTCGCACCTGACGGGCCGCCACCCACAACGATCACATCGTAGTCTGTTTCTCTATCGCTCATGGGTTGACTCCCCCGAGTTGATTTTTGAGTGCAAAGGTTTTGTCAACGTCCGAGTTTTTCGTATCGGCGTTCACTTGTTGATCAATGTCAAAGATGAGGCTGGCTGCCCATACAAATAAGACTGCTTCAGCGAGGAAGACGAGGCCATAGGACGCCGCTGGATTGCTCAACCAGAGCCCAATGATATCGACTGCTACCGTACCGAGGAATCCCCCCATAGCGAATGAGATCGCCTGAGCCGCGCCCCACAAGCCCATTCTGAGTCCGTCGCGTTGCTTACGTCCTTGGCTTGCCAACATCATCATTCCGCCGATGGCTGCGACAGCAAAACTGCCGTTAGCAACGCCTAAAACAAAGACATTAAGGTTGATTGGCCAGTTCGTACTTGTCATTCCACCAAAGGCTAGTAAGGTTAGGGAGATGGCTGAGACAAGACATCCACCGCGTATCCAGAGGTGCAGGACATGGCGGGTCCGGGATTTAAAGGCATAGGTGGAAACCGCCATTGCGAACATTCCCAACAACATGCCTGCGTGTTGAATGCCTGCCAGCGCCGTTGTTTCACCAACAGTCCAGCCAAAGGTTAGTCCGACAAATGGCTCGAGAATAAGGTCCTGCGCGCTGTACGCCAGCATCGATGCGAACACGAAAATGGTGAATCGGCGGGCGTGATCCTCGGCCCACACTTCCTTGATAGCCTCAGTGAACGGGGGTTTCTTCTCTGCCTCAACGGCGTTGACGACTGGGGACTTAATTGGTTTTTCAATACCGATGATGGCAGTGAAGGTGACTACGAGTGCTATGGCCGCTGTGCCACAGACCACAGCCAGTAGCCTTGCTTCCGAGAATGGATCTAACAGTTGGCCCGTGATACCACCAGTGACTGCGAAGCCCATGATCATCATGAACCATACTAAAGAGGCGGCGGCAGGCTTTCGTTGGTCGCTGACTTGTTTCGATAGCAAAACCAGCAGTGAGGTGCCTGCAGCCCCTGATCCCACGCCAATGAGCAGATAACCCAAGGCGGCAACGACGTGTCCAATCCAACCAAGCTGATTGGCCAAGGTGGCGCCATAAGCTGCGGTCATGCTTCCGATAGCTAGAATGATCATGCCGCCAACGATCCATGGGGTGCGTCGACCTCCCGCGTCACTTCCATAGCCAATACAGGGCCGTGCCAGTTGTACTACGTGGTGCAATGTAATCAGGAAGCCCGGGACTGATGCCGCCAGTGCGTATTCCACGACCATAATTCGATTAAGCGTATTGGTCGGTAGGAAGATGAGGGCGCCGAGGCAGGTTTGAATGAGCCCCAAGCGAACAATGGCCAACCATGAGAGGGTTTTTAGCTCAGCCAAAATGACCTCCCAGTGCGAGTGCAGAGACCATCATGCCCGCGACGTATTGAGTAACGCCCGCACCGTTATACCACGGGGCAAGTTGACGCGGATTAGTCAGGAATCGAAGCATCGCCAACAGCTGACCGGTAATCAAAACAGCAACGATGCCGGCAGCGACAATATGCCCCCAGGTTGCGAGTAACCAGACGACGCCGAGCTGGGGAGTGATCATGACTAGACATGCAAACTTAGCGGCGCGCTCGGGTCCCATTTGGACCGGAAGCGTCCTGATGCCCACCGCAATATCACCGTCGATGGCCTTAAAGTCATTCAAGGTCATGATGCCGTGTGCTCCCAAACTATAAAGTGCTGCAATAATTAAAATAGAGGTGCCGGGGAGTTGACCGCCAATTACAATCGCGGCGCCCGTAATCCACGCTAATCCCTCGTAGCTAAGGGCAACGGAGAGGTTTCCCCACCACCCGTTTTGTTTTAAGCGAAGCGGGGGCGCGCTGTAGGCCCAAGCTAGAAGTAATCCCACCGCTGTTGCGCCCGCAACCCACGGGCCGAGCATGAAACTCCAGGCCTGTGCAATGACGCACCAGACAAAGGCAAATCGAAGCGCAGCTGCTTCTGAGATACGACCGGAAGGAATCGGTCTGTCCGGTTCGTTCAGTGCATCAACCTCTCGATCGTGCCAATCGTTGATGATTTGGCTTGCCCCGCAGACCAAAGGACCGGTCAGCAATATTCCGGCAAGGAAAAGCCAGGGCGCCTGAAAAGGGGTCATGCCACCCGATACAAGACCGCACATGAGTGCCCACATGGGTGGGAACCACGTAATCGGTTTAAGGAGCTGAATGAAATCGGCGATGGACGCGCCCGATGTTGCTCCCGGGTTTACAGCCGTAGAATTGCTCATCCCAACATGGTGTACATGCTGGGACAAACAGTCAATAATTCATGACAATTTAATAGTAATTAAGTATTTACAGTGCATCTCGATCGCCATCAACTTCTGCATCGCCAAGATCAAAGCGACGCAGCTTTGTATACAAGCTTTGACGGCTAAGACCGAGCAATTCGGCTGCTGAAGCGCGATTTCCGCTGGTCAATTTGAGGGCGGCTTCTATGCAGAGCGCCTCAATGACATCGGTCGACTCGCGGACTAGTTCTTTCAGAGGCACACGACCGACGCGCCCTGTTATTTGCTCGATAGAGCGGGGCAGATGGTCATCCACCGACTGATCTGGCGTAATCCGCCTGCCGATATCTCTAACAAAGAGCATGACGCGCGTAGAGCCATTTTTACCGACCCTGGCCACTGATAATTCGATATCGATGGAGGATTCGGTTTCGGTCCTTAGGGTGGTCGAATATAAGCGTACGGACCCCTCTTGTCTCGAGTGATCCAGCACAATACTGAGATCGACTGCTGATCTGCCGATCCAGCGATCGGCCCTGCGGCCCTCAACCAGTTCTGGCGATACGATGCCGGCCATGTCCAAGAACGCGTTGTTCGCGGCTAAGACGATGCCTTGCTCATCCAGCTCCAAAATGCCATCTGGTGCATCGCTGAAGAAAGACTGAAACTCTGCACCTGTGAGATCGCGTTCGCTGTCATCCCGAAGTCGGATTAAGAGGCGTCCCTCACCGGACTGGCGAAGATATGTAATCGCAATATTTAGCTCTAAACCCCCGTCAGTACTGATCATGCCGTCTACGGTGGTAGTGACTGATCGCGCTTCCCGGGTCAGTCTATCAAGCGTGTTTCTTGCCTCGTCACCGAGTCCGAGAGGAAAAGGTTTGCCCACTAGAGTGGCACCAGCGCCAGCCAGTAGTGTGGCTGCTACCGGATTTGCTTCGAGTATGCGACCACTGGAATCGTCAACCACAATGAAGCCTTCTGACACCATGTCCAGTAAGCGACGGTAGCGAGCTTCAAGTCGTCGTTTAGACCAGTAATCGCGCTCCATGGCGTGCTGAGCGTTCAGTAGCTGGTGTCTTAGACTCGCCTCGGGAAGTAGATCAATAGCCGCTACCTTGACATCGCTGGAATCAGCCTCTGCGCAGATCCAGCAAAGCAAGGGGACGCTGTTGCCACTGCGCGGCTCAATCGACGTATCGCACCGCACCGCTGCGCCTTTAGTGCGTCTTGCCTCGTCTAATCGCAACTCCAACTGAGCCCGCGAATCATCACCCACAAGTTCACTCAGAGGACGGCCAATCAGCTCTTCCGGCTGCAGACTGCTTGAGGGGCCATTGACGCTGGCGTCGAGAACAATGCCGTTTTCATTGACGAGAAATTGAAGGCTTGCGAGGTGCTGAAGCAAGAGGTCGGAAGAGGGCGCTGATACGGTATTCACTGCGAGTACTACTCCGGTACTACAAAACGCGGCTCAGGCGTCATTATTGTCCTAGAAATCCGAATGTTACACAGCACGGAAAGGGTCGTCATCATTATGTTTACACTTCGATGGCAATATCTTTGATACGTCAATTTTTTAGATCAAGATCACTGTAATATTTAGTTGACACCTATATAGCCGAACACTACCCTGCAAATTAATAAGATGACGCTAAATGTGCGTGTTGCGTACAGAGCGGGGAAAGTGGCGTGAGTGATAAAAAAAATGAAATAACCGGCGTTGGTTTGTACACGCCGGAACAAAAGCTACGCCGAGACCAGACGGTGTGGACGCTGGTACAGGGTGTGCTAGCACCGCTTCAGTTTTTGGTCTTTGCAATCAGTGCGGTTTTCGTTGTGAATTTCTTGCTGAATGGGACAGGGCTATTTGCTGCCACTGTCTCGGTCGTCATCAAGACGGGGATTCTCTACACGATCATGGTTACGGGCGCGATCTGGGAAAAGGTCGTCTTTGGTCGTTATCTTTTTGCACCGGCGTTTTTCTGGGAAGACTTGGTGAGTATGGGTGTTATTGCCCTCCATACGCTCTATCTGGTCATGCTCTTGGCAGGCTGGGGTACACCTCAAGAGCAAATGTGGATCGCACTTGCAGCTTATGCGGCTTATGTCATCAACGCTGTGCAGTTCCTCAAGAAATTTCAGCTGGCAAGAGCGACTTCGGCAGAAACGGCAAGTTCATACGCAACCGATGAGATGGCCGCAGGTGCGCGCTTATGAGTTCTGTTATCGCAAGTGATGTCGGCGAACATCATCCGGGTCCACAGACACAAGAGCGGGGTCAGAGAGCCGTCTTCTGCGGTCTCACATCCATTATTTGGTTACATCGCCGTATTCAGGATGCCTTCTTCCTTGTTGTGGGCTCACGTACTTGTGCGCACCTCATTCAATCGGCCGCGGGCGTTATGATCTTCGCGGAGCCACGTTTTGCGACCGCCATCCTGGGGGAGCGAGACCTTGCTGGCATGGCGGATTGCCATGAGGAGCTTGATCGCGTGGTGAGCGAATTGATTGCACGTCGCTCCGGCATTAATCGGTTGTTCCTTGTGGGCTCCTGCCCGTCGGAGGTAATCAAGCTTGATCTGGAGACGGCTGCGGCCAAGTTGCAAGTCAAGCACGAGAATCGTGTGCGTATTTCTGCTTTTAGCGGAAGCGGCATTGAAACAACCTTCACCCAAGGCGAGGACCAGTGCCTGAAGAGCACGGTTGCCGAGTTGCCAGCACTGGGAGCCTCCGAGGAAAACCTTATTGTATTGGGCACGGTTTCGGACATTGTGGAGGATCAGTTCCGGCGGTTATTCGATGACCTAGATATCAAAAATGTTCACTTCTACCCCGGGCGAAAAGCGGGTGATTTGCCTGCCGTGGGCAAAGGCACCCGGGTTATCGCGGCGCAACCGTTTGTTGGTGAAACTGCACGCGCGTTGATCGAGCGTGGTGCTGAGTTGATTAGTGCACCCTTCCCGTTGGGTGCCGAAGGGAGTAAGGCGTGGTTTGAGGCCGTTGCCGAGGCATACGGTGTCGATTCGGAGCGGACACAGCAAGTGCTTGAAATGCCATATCAGCGCGCAAAGCGCGCAGTTTCAGTGCATTGCTCAAAGCTCGAGGGCAAACGGATTCACTTCCTGCCCGATTCGCAACTTGAAATTCCCATGGCCCGTTTCCTGTCAGAGGAGTGTGGCCTGAGTGTCAATGAGATTGGCACCCCCTTTCATGATCAATTATTAATGCGCGGAGAATTGGCTCGCTTGCCACAGGATGTGCCTATGGTCGAGGGGCAGGATCTCGATCCTGCCTTATCTCGCGTTCGAGCCGCGCGTCCTGATTTAACCGTCTGCGGGATGGGTATTGCCAACGCACTTGAGTCCGAGGGACTCCGAACTAAGTGGTCCATTGAACTTGTTTTCTCTCCCGTTCAGGGATTTGACCAAGCCGGTGACTTGGCAGGCCTTTTTGCGAAGCCCTTGGCACGCGAAGAGATACTGGAGGTCGGATCATGGAGCTGACGCTTTGGACCTATGAGGGTCCTCCTCACGTGGGTGCGATCCGCATTGCTGCGTCGATGCGCGACGTTCACCTGATGTTGCACTCACCGCAGGGAGACACCTACGCCGATTTGCTGTTCACGATGATTGAACGGGAAGGTCAAAGACCGCCGGTTACGTATACGACATTCCAAGCACGCGATCTGGGTTCCTCGACAGCCGAGATGGTTGTTAATTCATTGTGTGAATGCGCCGAGCGCTTTAAGCCTCAGGTGTTAATGGTGGCTGATTCCTGTACCGCTGAGCTCATACAAGATCAGCCCGGTGCATTAGCTCTAGGCGCCGATCTTCCGGTGCCCGTGATCCCTCTGGAAATGGCCGCTTACACCCGAAAAGAGAACTGGGGTGCGGCGGAAACATTTTATCAATTGGTCCGTGGACTACTGTCTCGTCAAGCGCCACCACCGGGAACAGAGCGGCCACCTCGAGACGCCAATACGACGCCAAGTGTGAATCTTCTCGGCCCCACGAAGCTCGGGTTTAGGTGTCGTGATGACGTCATTGAGATAGAGCGCTTATTGAGGTCGATGGGCGTGGATGTCAATGTGGTTGCGCCCCTGGGTGCCTCTCCACAGGACTTGCAAGCCATTCCCAAGGCCGACGCTAATATCAATCTCTGTCCCGAAGTGTCGGATTTAACGTGTAGTTGGCTCGCTCGAACATTCGGGATGCCAACCATTAACACGATCCCAATGGGCTGGGGTGCCACGCGTGACTTCATCACTGAGGTTTCTGCGGTACTGGATTTCGATATCAATGTTGACGCGGTTGGAGAGTCTCGCCTGCCTTGGTATTCACGCTCGATTGATTCGACCTACCTAACTGGCAAACGGGTATTCGTGTTTGCCGACGGTAGTCATGCGATTGCTGCGGCAAGGGTTGCTCGCGATGAAATGGGATTTGAGGTTGTCGGTTTAGGCACCTACAGCAGAGAGCGAGCCCGCGATGTTCGTGCGGCTGCCAAGGAATACGGCTTAGAAGCGCTCATCACAGATAATTACCTCGAGGTTGAAGCCAAAGTTCAAGAGCTGCAGCCCGAGATGGTACTGGGAACCCAGATGGAGCGGCATATCGCTAAGCGACTCGGGATTCCATGTGCTGTTATTTCAACTCCGGCGCACGTCCAGGATTACCCGGCCCGATACTCGCCTCAGATGGGATTCGAGGGTGCAAACGTATTGTTCGACACCTGGGTTCATCCGCTGATCATGGGCCTTGAAGAGCATCTTTTACACATGTTCCGTGATGACTTCGAATTCAACGACAGTGTTGGGCCCTCGCATTTGGGGGGTGAAGGAGAGGGCGCTCGAGCTCAAGGTTCACCGGACGATAGCCAACCAGATGATGGTGCTGTCGTCTGGGCATTTGAAGCCGAGAAGGAGCTCAAAAAGATTCCATTTTTTGTCAGAGGAAAGGCTAGGCGAAACACGGAGAGATATGCATTCGAGCACGGACTTACCACTATCGAAGTAGACACGCTCTATGACGCGAAAGCACACTTCAGCAACTGACGAAGCGACGCCGATAAAAGTCGTCCTTGTCACACTTGATAACCATGTTAATGGTGCTATCGCTCGGGCTGAAAAACGGTTAACCCATGACTTGCCTGGTATCGACTTTAGAAGCTTTGCCGCGACCGAATGGGATGCAGACTCTGGGTCATTGACCGATTGCAGGGATGCGATCGCTGAGGGCGACATAATCATTGTCACCATGTTGTTTATGGAGCCCCATATAAAGGCAATTTCTGATGCGCTAGCCGCGCGACGCGACGATTGCGATGCCATGGTGTGCTGTATGTCGGCACCTGAGGTTATGCAGTACACCCGGATGGGCCGGTTCACAATGGACGGTGAACCTTCAGGTCCCATCGCATTACTTAAACGTCTCCGAGGCACGCCGAAAGATGGAAAGCCCGCCGCCTCAGGGGAGAGGCAGCTTGCGATGTTGCGGCGTTTGCCCCGCATACTTCGGTTTATTCCCGGGACTGCGCAAGATGTCAGGTCCTACTTCCTTACGCTGCAATACTGGCTCGCTGGATCTGAGGACAATCTGACCCGGATGGTGAGCTTCCTGATTCATCGCTATGCCGCGGGCCCTCGCGAGGTGCTCCGAAAAATCGCGCGGGAAGAGGCTCCGATCGAGTATCCCGACGTCGGTGTGTACCAACTTGAGGGTCGTCAGCGTATTGTCGATTCAATTGATGATCTATCGGCGCCGGATCAACACACTGGGACAGTTGGATTGTTGTTGATGCGTTCCTACGCACTTGCGGGTAATACCCGTCACTATGATGCGGTCATCAAAGCTTTGGAGGCAAGAGGCCTAAAGGTTATCCCCGCCTTCGCTGCCGGATTGGATGCACGTCCTGCGGTTAGGCGCTTCTTTATGAAGGACGACCAACCCATCGTAGACGCAGTAGTCTCATTGACGGGTTTTTCGCTCGTTGGCGGGCCGGCTTACAACGATACGGACGCTGCACAAGCCATGTTGGCTGAGCTAAACGTGCCCTATCTTGCCGTACAAGCACTCGAGTTCCAGAGCATTAATCAGTGGCGCGATTCCCCAATGGGACTCATGCCAGTCGAAGCCACAATTATGGTTGCGATTCCTGAGCTAGATGGTGCAACAGGTCCCATGGTCTTCAGTGGTCGTGATCGAGAGGATCCCAAGCGCTCCTTCGATATGAGTCCCGAGGTTGAACGCATTGACCGATTGGCTGATCGCGTCCAGAAGCTGGTGAAACTGCGTCGAACGGCGCGAGAAGACCGAAAAATCGGCATTACACTCTTTAATTTCCCACCCAACAGCGGAGCGATGGGAACGGCTGCGCATTTGAGCGTTTTTGAGTCAGTGCTCAATACACTCCAAGCCCTAGATAAGGCGGGTTATCAGGTTGAGCTGCCTGAAAGCGTTGATGCGCTTCGAGAGGCATTGCTAGTCGGAAACTCAGAGCAGTACGGTGCCGAAGCAAATGTACACGCGACAATACCGGTTGATGATCACGTTGCCCGCGAGCCTTACCTCGAGGAAATCGAAGCTCAGTGGGGCCCTGCGCCTGGCAGGCACTGGACCGACGGACGCCAGTTATTTGTTCTCGGCAAATCATTCGGCAATGTGTTCATCGGGGTTCAACCTGCGATGGGTTACGAAGGCGACCCGATGCGACTGTTGTTCGAGGGAGGGCTAGCACCGACACACGTGTTCTCCGCCTATTACCGGTGGCTTCGCGAGGATTACGCTGCAGATGCCGTGCTCCACTTCGGCACCCACGGTGCGCTCGAATTTATGCCGGGCAAGCAGGTGGGTCTCTCTAGCCAGTGTTGGCCTGACCGACTGATTGCCGATCTACCAAATTTTTATCTCTACGCCGCGAACAACCCCTCCGAGGGTTTGATCGCAAAACGTCGCTCGGCCGCCACCTTGATTAGCTACCTCACACCGCCTGTCACTCGCGCAGATTTACACAAAGAGTTTGCCGAATTGCGGTCCATGATCGATCGATGGCGAACGAGAGAGCCTGGGACCAATAAAGCTCAGTTACAGCAGTTACTGGACGCCATCGCCGCGCAGGCCGAGATCTGTGAGCTGCCCTCGGCGACCACGCCTGCGGAACTAGTTGAAGCCGAGGCGTGGGTAAACGATTTACGGCTCCAACTCGATGAAATTGAAACGTCTCTGATTCCGTTTGGCCTGCATGTCGTCGGGTCTCCCATGACTTCATCTGAGCGCGCTGAGACCCTTGCTGCAATCGCGCAGGCGGGTGGCGCTGATGGGATTGATCAAAGCCGACTGGATAGTGTTCTAGCGTCTGAAGATCTCGGCGCATTGAATGGACTGCTCGCGGAATATCACGTTGCTGCCGATGATATCGAGTCACTTGCGGATCGATTGACCGAGGCATTCGGTCATTTGGTTGAGGAATTTGAACTTCCTGGTTTGATTGACGCATTAGATGCGAAATTCATTCCCCCTGTTTCGGGTGGAGATCTCATTCGAAATCCGGAAAGTCTTCCAACGGGCCGCAATATTCATGGGTTTGATCCCTTTCGGCTGCCTACCGCATTTGCTCTGATCGAGGGCGAGCGACAAGCCAAGCAACTTCTTGATCGGCATCTCGCGGACAGCGGAGCCCCACCAACGTCAGTTGCCCTGGTGTTGTGGGGAACAGACAACTTAAAGACTGAGGGCGTTGCCATTGGTCAGGCGCTTGCGCTCATGGGTGCGCGCCCACGGTTCGATAGTTACGGCCGGTTGTCGGGTGCGGAGCTTATCCCTATCGATGAACTGGGTCGGTCTCGTGTTGACGTTATCGTGACGTTATCTGGTATTTTTCGCGATCTCCTGCCAATGCAAACGCGTCTGCTGGCAGAGGCGGCGTATTTAGCTGCTGCAGCTGATGAGCCATTGGAGCTCAATCCCATCAGACGAAGTGCCTTGGAGTATCAGGCGAAGCATGACTGCGATTTAGACACTGCCGCATTGCGTGTGTTCAGCAACTCCGAGGGGGCCTACGGCTCCAACGTTAATATGTTGGTTGACTCCGGTCGCTGGGATAATGAGTCCGAGTTCGCTGACACCTACACAAATCGTAAGGGGTTTGCCTACGGAAGAACGGGTGCAGTATCGCAGCAGACCGAGCTGTTAAATGACGTGCTAGGTAACGTTGATCTCGCCTACCAAAACCTTGACTCCGTCGAACTCGGCATCACAACTGTCGATCATTATTTTGACACGTTAGGTGGCATTAGCAGCGCTGTGCAGCGGGCAAAGGGCGACAGTGTTCCCGTGTATATCGCTGATCACACGGGCAGTGGCGACGGCAAGGTCCGTACGCTTGATGAACAAGTTGCGTTAGAGACGCGCACGCGTCTTTTGAATCCGAAATGGTACGAGTCTATGCTCGACCATGGATATGAGGGTGTCCGCCAAATTGAGGCACATCTCACCAATACCATGGGCTGGTCAGCGACTGCTGGCGGTGTGGCACCGTGGGTTTATAAGCAAGTATCAGAAACATTCATTCTTGATGAAGACATGCGGCGGCGGTTGGCTGAGCTCAATCCCGTTGCGGCATCTCGCGTCGCTAATCGGCTCATTGAGGCACAAGAGAGAGACTACTGGGGAGCTGACGAGGAGCAACTCGAGGCGCTAAGGCGCGCGGGTGAAGACCTTGAAGATCTTTTAGAAGGCATATCGGGGGAGGTAGCCGCATGAATTCACCAAACCAATTTATTCCAGTTAAGGATGTCGGAAACGGTGATGGCGAGGGCAGTGTTCAGGTGCATTTGGATGAACACATTGATGTCGCAAAAGCCAAGATTTTTGCAGTTTATGGAAAGGGGGGGATTGGTAAAAGCACCACGTCCTCTAATTTGTCGGTCGCGTTTTCCAAGCTCGGAAAGCGCGTCATCCAAATTGGCTGTGACCCAAAGCACGACTCTACCTTCACTTTGACCAAGGCGTTAATGCCTACGGTTATCGATGTTCTGGAGTCGGTTGAGTTTCACGCCGAAGAGCTCCGCACCGAGGACTATGTGCACGTTGGTTACAACGGTGTTATGTGCGTAGAAGCGGGTGGTCCACCCGCGGGAACGGGCTGCGGTGGCTACGTCGTGGGTCAGACCGTCAAGCTATTAAAGCAGCACCATTTGCTGGACGATGCCGACGTCGTCATTTTTGATGTCTTGGGTGACGTCGTGTGTGGTGGCTTTGCGTCGCCACTACAACACGCTGAACGGGCACTCGTTGTCACAGCCAACGATTTCGACTCGATTTTTGCGATGAACCGGATCGCAGCCGCGATAGAAGCAAAATCCAAAAACTACGGTGTCCGTTTGGGCGGCGTAATTGCGAACCGTAGCGCCGATACAGATGAGATTGATCGCTTTAATGAAGCCGTGGGGTTGAAGCGTGTAGCTCACTTCCCGGACCTCGATGTCATCCGGCGCAGTCGCTTGAAAAAATCGACCTTATTCGAGTTGCCTGACTCTCCCGAGCTCAAAGCGGTGCAAGACGAATATCTGCAGCTTGCTGAGGGTTTATGGAATGGTGCAGAGCCACTCGATGTTAAGCCAATGAAAGATCGCGATCTCTTCGACTTCCTGGGATTTGATTGATGGCTCATGTGAACTACCAACAGCGTCGCCAGCAGATCGAGCATTACTTCGATCGTACGGCCGCGGACGTCTGGGCGCGATTGACCTCAGACGAACCCGTGAGTGGCATTCGTGAAACGGTGCGCGCGGGTCGCGAGGAAATGCGAAATACGTTGCTGAGTTGGTTGCCTGAGGACTTGTCCTGTCGGCAAGTATTAGACGCAGGTTGTGGCACCGGCGTTATCTCTATCGAGCTTGCAAAGCGAGGTGCTGAAGTGATCGCCGTTGATCTGTCACAGTCCCTGATCGAGCTCGCAAATGAGCGTTACTCGACGATGGACGAGTACCACCGTATTGAATTCATTGTCGGTGATATGCGCCAATTAGTAGGCCAGCGCTTTGATCATGTGCTAGCGATGGACTCAATTATTCATTACGCGGCCCAAGATGGGCTCCGGACGCTTGAGACACTCGCGGACAGCGTTGATGAGTCGATGGTGTTTACCTTCGCTCCGAAGACCTTGCCACTGGCGGCAATGCACGCCGTCGGAAAGTTGTTCCCTCGAAGTGATCGCGCGCCGGCCATCGAGCCAATAGCTCCCGCTGCTCTCCTGAAATCACTCGGTAACTCGACTGAGTTGACTGACTGGCAAGTGGGTAGAGAGCACAAAGTTTCAACGGGCTTTTACACTTCTCAAGCAATGGAGTTAGTCAGAGAATGCTGATTTCGCGCGAGCAGTTTATGGCGTTGACCGCTCGAATTAACGAGCGATATCTGCCATGGCTGAACGTTGTTCAGGGTGATCTCACCCTATCTCGTCTCGCGCGCCTGTCACTGTTCCAAGTGTCTGTTGGAATTTGTTTTGTACTGCTGAACGGTACGCTTAACCGCATCATGGTGGTCGAGCTGGGCCGAGCGGCATGGCTGGTGTCGGCGATGTTGGCACTACCACTGTTACTCGCG
The DNA here is from genome assembly GCA_902547755.1 of Halieaceae bacterium. Taxonomy (GTDB): domain Bacteria; phylum Pseudomonadota; class Gammaproteobacteria; order Pseudomonadales; family Halieaceae; genus Luminiphilus. The sequence continues at coordinate 79,027 of CACCPA010000003.1, forward strand.
CCGGCTAGGGTGCTCATTGGTTATCGCTCCGATAATCATCAGTCCTTCTTAGGCTACCGGCGACTCCCCTATTTGTGGATGGGAACCATGGGACAGTTTGGTGGACTTGCACTCATGCCATTTGCACTCGTCCTTATGACATCCGCCGATGCTAGTGCCTCGTGGATGGGCTTCGGCGCATCACTGGGAGCTTTATTGCTCGTCGGCGCGGGCATGCACACTACGCAGACCGCTGGCCTTGCTTTAGCCACTGATTTGGCCTCTGAAAAGACGCGCCATCAGGTCGTGACAATGCTCTATCTGATGTTATTAGTGGGCATGGTGATCGGTGCTCTCGGATTCTCGTTGTTACTCGAGCCCTTCAGCTATTTCAGGCTAATTCAGGTCATTCAGGGGTCAGCATTGGTTGTCGCCGGTCTCAATATTGTGGCCATGTGGCAAATGGAGCCTAGACGGCCCGATCTGACAAGCTTCGAGCTATCGCGACCCAGCTTTGGGCAGTCCTGGAGGGCGCTATCTGCAAACCCCGGGGCGCACAGACTGTTAATCGCAGTGGCTTTAGGGACGCTGGGGTTTAGCATGCAGGAAATTCTACTGGAGCCCTATGGTGCTGAAGTATTGGCGATGTCCGTCAGTCAGACTACGCGCCTCACCGCCATATTCGCGGGTGGTATGTTGATCGCAATGGCACTGTCGGCACGATATCTCGGGCGCGCGGGTGAACCCATTCGGCTGGCTGCGTATGGTGCTGTAGTTGGGGTGTTCGCGTTCGCGGCTGTCATTATGGCCGGTGCCTTTGACTCCCTTACCTTGTTTGCTGCTGGCACGTTGCTAATCGGTATTGGCAATGGATTGTTTGCTGTCGGTACGTTAACGGCTGCCATGTTATTGGCAGGCGCTGCCACTGCCGGTCTCGTGATCGGGACCTGGGGTGCGGTTCAGGCAACAGCCGTCGGCTGTGCCGTGTTCCTAGGTGGTGCGCTACGAGATATGACGGAAGCCCTGATACAGGGCGGCATGATCAGTCAGCAATTGTCAGGCCCCGCGACACCTTATGGCGCGGTTTATCACCTCGAAATAATTATCTTATTCGCCTCGCTCGTTGCATTGGGACCATTGGTGCGGCGGCTAGGCAATGACAAGGACCAACCACTCACAATGAAACTTGCTGATTTCCCGAGCTAGAAACCACTACCAGGAGGACACACCATGGGTACTGGAGAATTTTACTTAGACTTTGCAGCGATTGTATTCACCGTTTTTTGCGGTGCATTCGTATACCTCGTGCTCTACCTTCATAAAGAAGGTAAGCGCGAAGGTTTTCCGCTTCGTCACGACGGACGGGTTGATAACTATAGCACCGGTGTAGGCGGCCTTCCGGATCCAAAAACCTACAAACTCGCACACGGTCAGGGCGAGCGCACAGTTCCCGGGCCAATGCCGGATCAGTATGAGCTTAAGGCAAAGCCCACACATGCTCACCCCGGAGCGCCCCTCGAGCCCACTGGCGACCCCATGGTTGACGGCGTTGGGCCAGCGGCATACTCAATCCGTCCCGAGCGTCCGGACCTTACGGTTGACGGTGCGCCGCGAATCGTACCGCTGCGCGTCGATAGCGATCATAAGGTCCATAAAAATGATCCTGATCCTCGCGGTAAGGCAGTCTACGGCTGTGATGGCGAGCGAGGTGCGACGGTTGTTGATTTATGGGTCGACCGTGCTGAGCCACATTTCCGTTATGCAGAGCTGGATGTTGGAGACCGACGGGTGTTGCTTCCTATGACGCTTGCTCGTGTTAAGACCGATGGCTCTGTTCACGTTAAATCGATCCGCGGCGATCAGTTCAAGCAAGTACCGGGCTTGGCTAATCCTGATCAGGTGACATTGCAGGAAGAAGATAAGATCGTAGCGTTCTACGGTGGCGGTACCATGTACGCGATGCCGGATCGCCAAGGCCCTTGGCTATGAATGAGTACGAGTACGAGCCCATTGCTGGGCTCCCTGGGGACTTGCCAGGGGGAGAACACGTCCTTTGGCAGGCATCCCCTAGTTGGGAGTCTTTGGCGAAGCGCGTATTTCAGGTCTACACGGCGTCACTTTACTTTGCCGTGTTGATTGTTGGCCATGCTGTCTACCGGATCATGGATGGTGCGTCGGTATCGGTATTGACCGGCACATTGACGTGGCAAGGTGCCTTGGCGTTGACCGTCATTGGTATTTTGGCCTTCATGGCGAAGCTTTATGCTGACAGCACGATCTACACCATCACTAACCGACGTTTGGTTATCCGCTCGGGTGTGGCGTTGCCGATGATAGTGAACCTGCCATTAACCAAGGTCGAGTCGGCAGGATTGCGCCGCCTCCGAGACGGTACGGGAGACATTACATTCCTGCCGTTGGAGGGCACGAAAGTTTACTGGCTCATGCTTTGGCCACATGTTCGACCTTTCAATTTCCGACGAGTGCAACCATTACTCAGGGGAATACAGGATCCTGATTCGGTCGCACGTCTGCTGGTTAATGTCATTGAGGAAATGCGCGAAACGTCGAACGATGAGCTTGAAGCGACAGAGATCGCTGCGGTTTAACAGACGCTAGTTCACAACTAGCTAGGGGGATAATGTGGGTTGGCCCGGATTGTTATTCGGAGTGCTTCGGCACCCTATCTTTTTATTGCTAGCGTTAATTGCACTGGCGTGGTCACTCATTGCCGTAAATGACCAGGGCTACCAAGGCCCGCCACAAAAACCCGATGTGCAGATCGTTGCTAGCGTTACCTTGAAAGTCGTTGATGGTGATGCCGGTGGCGTGATGATTCTTCCGTCGGGTGGCGCTGATAATCCTATTGTTCACTACGGTGCGGGGGAGGGTAGTTTTTTCAGGGGCGTGATGCGCACCCTAGTCCGTGAGCGCTCAGCTCGATCCATCATCGATAAACCCGAATTCGTTCTCGAGTTAACTTCTCAAGGCGGTCTGATTCTGGTCGATGAACTCACTGGCTACTGGATAGCAATAGAGGCGTTCGGTCCTGACAATTACCGTGAGTTTCGATCGATTTTTGATAAGGCTCGCGAATCGTCACTGGTCGTGGCGGATAGAAACTAAGTGATGTTTTGGCCTGCTTTAGTCACTGCTGTGTCCTCATGGTGGCTACTCACAGGACTCGCCCTGTTGTTGGCTCATCAGTCGGGGCAACGTGCTCGCACCGGGTTTATGTTGGTCTCCGCATTGGCACTGGCTGCGTTGCTCTTAGTACCGTTTAATGCAAGCTTGGAAACCCCGATGGCAGCAGCGATGGGATTCATTTTAGGGTTGGTCATCTGGTGTTGGTTAGAAATCAGTTATTTGCTGGGATACGTAAACGGGCCCAACCACCAGCCCTGTCCCCCACACCTTACAATCTGGGATCGCTTCAAGGGCGCTGTCTCGACAACGATCTATCACGAGGCTTGTGTGGTGGGCGCTGTTGCATTACTTGCCTTGATTAGCGCGACGGAACCCAATCCCACAGCTTTCTATACAGTGACCGTCCTCTGGCTGATGCGATGGAGTGCCAAGCTTAATTTGTTTTTCGGTGTCCGGGCCTTCAACGAACGCTGGCTACCTGATCACTTGAATTACCTGGTTTCCTATTTGAGAACTGATCGTTTAAGTGCTTTTTTACCTCTCTCGACGGCTGTAGGTTTCTTTGTGACCTACCTGTTATTTAAAAATGCGATGCTTGTCCCCGATCTTACCCAGCAGCTATCGCTGTATTTAGTCGGCAGTTTGATGCTTTTAGCGTCAATCGAGCATCTTTTCCTCATGTTTCCGGTAAATGAGGCAGCTTTATGGCGCTGGGCTCGTTCGAACGAGCCTCAATTGCGGGCAGTTCGGGCCGAAAAAGATGAGATCTGAGCGATTATTTTGTCGGATTTTCGTCCGACTTTCCTTGACGGGGTATATTTCGAGGAATAGTGTAGGTACTTGGGACTGGATTTTGTGTCCCCAACTGACTGGTGCTCCTGTAGCGCTTCCGTTTGCGGTCTTCGGTCGACGAAACACCGGTGAACCCAGCCAGCGATTAACGCGGTATTGAACGGGGTGCGTACGACATGACATGGTCGAATCAAAAGCCGCCAGGCTTAGATGACATTTTCGGTCGACATGGTAGCCCACACGCAATAGCGGGGGAGACTGTTGCGGTGGTCGACGAAAACGCGCATCTGTCTCTATCGAACGGATTGAGAGAGAGCGAGGCCACAACGGCCGCGCTCTATGTTCATATTCCATTTTGCCCTAGTCGCTGTCTTAGCTGTGATCACCTCACCATTGTCGAGCACGATCACAAGGTAATGGATCGCTACCTAGCTGACCTGCAGGATGAGTTGGCGTTAATGGCAGGGCAGGCAGGATTATCTTTAAAGATAAACCGGATCCATATCGGAGGGGGCTCGCCGAACTATCTTGACGACGTTCAACTCGCTAGGCTCATGGCCTCCATTCACGGGGTCTTTGATGTAACGGCGGATGCGGATATCTCGATGGAAATTAATCCTAGACGGACCTCCCGTTCACAGTTGGATTTAATTCAGGGCCTCGGTGTCAAGCATCTGCATCTGGAGGTCCGAGACGTCGATGCTAATGTGCAGAGTGAGCTCGGTAGAACGCAGTCATTTAGTCTCTTAGAAGACGTTTTTAGCGTGGCGCGAGATATGAAATTCGCCAGCGTCAACATGGATTTGGTTTTCGGCCTTCCAGGTCAAACGTCTAAGTCAATCAAAAACAGCGTTGCGATGATCGCCGAGTTGGCGCCGGATATGTTGGTATGTCAGCAGTACACGCGACGACCTCAACAATTTCCCCATCACGCGGCGCTTGCTGATGATGCCATGCCCAGTTTGGCCGAGAAGCTTGCGATATTTAATGCGGTGGCGGTGGGGCTCGAAGATGAGGGTTATGAGTGGATTGGGTTAAACGCATTTGTTCGACCCGGCCATGAGTTCAGTGCAGCGCAAGCGAATGGCAAATTGAGGTATAGCGCATTTGGGTACAGTGAGACAGACGTTTCGCAGGTCCTCGGTGCTGGACTGGGCGCGGTCAGTGAAGTAGGAGATATTGTAGCTCAAAACTACGTTGACATTGACGCGTGGCAAATCGCTATCGGTCAAGGCCGCCTTGCGACACAAGTGCTGATTGAGACGAGCGATTTTGAAATTGCACGTCGATCGGTCATGCGTCGGTTGATGTGTAACAGTGAGGTGCCAATTTCCTCAGTTCACCAACCAGATGTGTTAACCCTCATAGAGTCTCTAGAGAACCAGGGCTACACCGAACAACGAGATGCTCACGTCTATCTAACGGAACTCGGTAGAATGGCACTGCCACATTTTTGGTCGGATTCTTCGCCAAGATTTCGCTGGTTGTAAGCGTTGTAAGCCTCAGGCGCGTAGAGGTACCTGCCCACTAAATTCGTCTTTAATACGTTGCCACTCCATGCCAAACCAGGGAGTCGTCTGCATTTTGTCATCATAGAGCCATTCATCCACCGTATTGATGGAGACCCATGTGGTCTCTGCAATCTCAGTAGAGTTGAAGTCTGGCTGGGGTCTACCGGTCACGTTTCCGATAAATACGGAGCACAGCTCGTGTTCACTGCCAATATCATTGAACATGGCGTGATATTGAAACTTGAAGAGGAATGTTAGTCGAGACTCTAAGTTGAGTTCTTCTTTGAGGCGGCGTTTGGTTGCTTGAGTCAGGGACTCTCCGCGTCTGGGGTGGCTGCAACAGGTATTTGACCAATACTCAGGCCAAAGTGGTTTAAGTGAACTTCGTTGCTGAAGCAGCACCTCGCCCTGATCATTGAATAAGAAAATCGAAAACGCTCTATGCAAAACACCGTTGCCACGATGCGCAGCCGCTTTCTCCTCAAAGCCTATGACAACGTCATCGCTATCTACGAGCATCAGTGGCTCGTTATCGAAGGATACGATGTTGGATTTTTCTTCCATAACGTCAGTTTAAAGCGGTTTTGCTGTGTGCGTGGGGTAACAAAAGGTAAAAAAAAGACCCACTCCTTGGGGAAGGACATGTGAACTTAGCAATTCGGGCGGAGATCGGCGATCGTAGCTCTGGGGGCAGGGTGATCGCGAAGTCCCGATTGGGTTCACATCGCAGCGTCTGGGGGCAGCCGGTGCGTGGGTCGGAAATATCGGAGCCCTTTTCAGGGCCCGATTCTATGACGGTACTTACTGCCGTGAGGGAGGGAGTGCCTCCGCCATGGCCGCAGGTGCCGCATATGGACCATCGATCCAGTTGTACTTCGCAGAGCTCAACAGGACGAAGTGGATCAGTACAGCTACTGAGAACAGGAAAACACCCTGCGCTACCAGTACCCGACGTGGATCAAAGATCTTCCAGATCCTTGAGAAGGGTTGGGTTAAGATCATTTCATCTCTCCATTTTCAATCACGACAAGCCCGTCAAGCCGGACAGTCGCTGGTTTAAGGTGATAGCCTCGGATTACATTCCGAACCAGGGCTGCCACTTCCATACAAGTATGTGAGCTACGCTTGCGATAGCCACAAACGTCCACATGCCTTTTTCGTAAGACCGCATGAACTCGCTAGCTTCGCTAGCTGTGAGTCCTGACATGCCTACATTTTCGTCACTCATGGTTTTACCTCCCATGTAGTAGTTCGCGATCTGTCGCAGCTCGGTAATCAATACCTTGATACGACGTCCTTCACCGGAATTAGGGTGGAAACACCTTGATTCCGCTGATCTTCCCGGAGAGATGTCTGTGTAAGCACGCGTCCCCAGGGAGATAAGTCCACACGCTTGTGTGGTTACGAAGGCAGGGCAGATGCCCTCGCAGTTTTATTCATTCACTCTCTGCCGAGTTATCTATTGATCACCACCTGTTGCCATATCAGCCATATCACTGGCCTCAGGCATTTCGCTTGCTTCTTCAGCGGGCGCTTCAGGCTCTGGTTGCGCAAGACGAGCAAGGTTTGGGTAGTCCTTGATCATGTTGGCGCCAAGTAGGGGCTTGTAAGCACCCTGGTGGCAGGTTTCGCAGTTAACTTTCTGCGCATCACCCAGCTTTCCAAGACGGTGAGGCGGCAGCCAGTCGGTGGTGGGATCAACGTAATCGTTGTTCATCTCACGGACCATTCGGATACCGTGCCAGGCTGTCACGCGCTGGGGAGAGCTTTCTTCCCAACGTGAGAAGGCGCGCGAGTTATGGCAGTAGGTGCAATTGACGCCTAGCGCACTGGAAAAATGCATCATCAGGCTGTATCCCCACTCAGATTCTTTGAGTGATACACCGCCCTCATCCCGAAGGGCAGTTGTACCGGCATGACGCCCGTTTCTTGCATCGAGTAAGTAGGGTGTGAATGGGTCAACTGGTAAAGATGACAATCCCGCAGCGACTGAAGACACGTTTTGCATCTGATTCTTCATGCCACCTGCGACCTTATGGCCGGGATTGATGTTCCAAACGTACTCAGGCACGTTTTTCCCGCGGTGGCAGGTATAGCAAGTGACACCCGCGCCGCCGACGTGTTGGCTCCAGTTCTCGTTGGCGTTCTGAGTCATCTGGATCATTACGCGCGCTACCTTTTTGGTGTAGAGCGTGTCCGCCGCGAATCCTTCACCCGCAACGTGACAGTAATTACATCCTTCCTCCGGTGAGACCCACTCGGTAATGGCGGCCATCAGACGTGTGAACTCACCCACCGATAGGTCACCAAGAACCTGAACGTTTTGATAAACGTCCTTGGACTTAGGTCCGACAGCGGGAACCGCGGGCAGGGCCTCTGGAACGATATTGTTTGCGTCCAGCTCGTTCAGGGTGTCGGGATTGTAAAGACCCTCCATCCCCGTGCCACGGTAGCCCCATTGAGTTGATTCGGGTGGTGGCATTTCACAGCCACCGAGCAGTAGCACCGTACCCAGACCAACAGTTGCAAATAGTTTGGTCGTTAGCGTTTTCATTGTGCACCCTCAGTCAGTAGTGGATCGACGACCGCTTCGCCAATCATTGGATAGGTGGGTACGAGACCGTGCTTCATGCCCCACAGATACCAGTTTTCTACAACGGTTCCCGTGAGGAGGATGCCGATACCGCCCGTGACACAAGTCAGCACACCGAACCACCATGCCCACTTGTGGATGGATTCCATTGAAGCGTTGAAGCCCATGGTCCATCTCCAGAAGAGGGCACCGCGTTCTGCGGCTGTACCACGATCGGTGATTTGATCGATTTCACGGTCTGCGCCATATCGGCTAGTCGCCAAAATTGTGGCCCCGTGCATCGCAAATAAGACCGCTGATCCATAGAGGAAGAAGATGCTCCACATATGGAATGGGTTGTAGAATAGGTTCCCGTAACGCAGTGAGAATGCTGCCGTCCAGTCCAGATGCGGGAAGATCCCAAACGGTACCGCTTCAGACCAGCTCCCCATCAGAACAGGGCGAATGAAGCCCAACACAAGATAGAGCCAAATCGCTGCTGCGAAGGCCCACGCCAAGTGATTTCCCATGCCGTAGTTTTTGGCGAGTGCGAACGTGCGCCACCACCAGAGCATGATCGAAAGTGTTAAAAAAGCACCCGCTATCAGCCACCATCCGCCATCATTAAGTGGTGGAAAAGAGAGGCCGTACTGGGGTCCAGGAGGCTCAAGTGCTAACCAAAATAGTTGGCGAACAAACTCAATAACATCCCAATTGACCGAAGCGAACATATTCAGGCCAATGATTAAGAACGCAATGGTACCTGTAAAGAGCGCTGCTACACCTAATGGCCCAAGGTATATGGGTCCAATTTGTGCGTCACCTAATTTCCCCATCAGATAGCTGTGGGTGAGAATGCCCGAGCGATCATCGTGTGTGTTCTCTACGGGGACGCCCGCGTAGTCAGGTGCAGATACCTGAACCGTTGTGAAGATATTTTGATATTCCATCATCGTAGTGGTCCTCTTATCAGTACCAGATAGGCAGCGTTAGCCACCAGTTCCACCATTCAGGCCATCCGCGGGTCCAAAATGGACCGCTGATGACGATGCAGACCGCACTCCAAAATGCCGCCGAAACAGCCACAAACATGCCCAGGCGGTGAATGCCCAGAGCGCCAATGGAGTAACCAATGTCGTCGCGGAAATATGTGTTCTCGTGCTCACCTGTCTTAACCGTTTCACCTTCCCTTGGGTTGGTGGCCATGAGAATCAATGATCCATGCATGGACAACGCCAGAGCGGTCGTGAAGAAGAAGGTCACCGCGAGCATGTGCGCGGGGTTGTAATGGAAGTGCAGGAATTGATAGCCGACGTTTGACACCCAGTCGAGGTGGCTCATGATGCCGTAGGGGAAACCATGACCCCAGGCACCGAGCAGCATCGGACGAATAATGACCAGCGTCACGTAGGCCAAAACAGCGAAGGAGAAGGCGAAGGGAACATGCAAGCCCATACCGAGTTTTCTCGATATTTCGACCTGACGCAAAATCCACGAAACAAAGGCACCCGTGGCACAAATCGTAATGATTTGCCAGAGTCCGCCCTCCCTTAACGGAGCCAAGCCCAACCCGTAAGACAGATCAGGTGGCGCAATATTAATGCGCCAGATATTCCACGTGTCGCCCAGGGCTGCACCGTAGAAAATTAGCGCTGTTCCAGTGACGGCAAAGAACAGGGTCGTAATCCCGAAGAATCCGACATAGAACGGCCCCACCCAGAAATCGAAAAGATCTCCGCCGAGAAGGGTGCCCCCTCGGACTCGATACTTTCTCTCAAAGCTCATCATCGACATTGCATACTTCTCCCTTCAGAGCGCATTGCGCTCCCTTCTTCCAGCCCGCGGTGGCAACTTGGGCTGACTTATCTATCTCCAAGCCCGAAAGCTTGGAGCCACACTTCGTTAAATTCTCATGAAGGCGTAGGGCGCAACGCTGTGCGCTGCCCGCTTAGCCTCCTGCCAGCAGTTAAGTTCGTGTTGCCGCACTAACTTCACCCGCGTAATTACTGCCTGCCCCAAAAACCACACAAAGACAGTGATAAACAGCAGACGAAACTGCATGTGTTCCCAGACAGTTTTTCGCTCTGTATGTCGCTTACTCGTGGTCATACTTCCTCCCGTCATCAGCATTTGCCGTGCCGCGTTGTTGTAATTCTCTTCGGTCATGCAGCGCTCCCGAGTTGCAGCTCATGGCTGGCATCTAAAACGTGCACTGAGTTCACTGATTCGGCGTTATCGCCTCGAGCCGCTTGCTCCGACGCGTCGCGCAGCCGTTTTGCGGCTGATATCCGAACTAAAATGGGTTGGTTTTCAATAATTTGATCAAGCAGCGACTGTGCGTCCTCTTGCCATGCGAGGCTCGCGCGAGCTGGCGTTGCCACGGTCTCATCGAGCTCGGTGCCGAGAGGCAAAATATTGAACAGGGCATCGAATAGGGCATTGCAGACCTCTTGAATTAGATAGCAAGCTCCGGCATACCCCATGAAGGGGGTTCCTGTGTGTCGCCGAATGATGGTGCCAGGCAGTGATGCGGGAATGAACATGCTTCGTCCACCTGCCTCAGCAGCGTACATACGCTCGTTGTAGCCACCAAAAACAATCAGGGGCCCCTTTTTGTGGATGGCTTCCCGAACCTCTCGGTTGTCTGGTTTGACGCCGGCCTTGCGCGAGAAATGGAAGGCACACGGCAGACCCAGGTCTTCTTCCAGGAAGTGACGCAGGCCTCTGGTATAGGTCTCTGTTGCTACGACACCGAAACTGGCTGTTGCAAAGAAATCCTGCGTAACGGAACGCCAGAGGTCCCAGACGGGCTTCAGCGTCGTCATTTTTTCTTGGGCTATAAAGGGCTCGGGATCAATATCGAGAAGCTCACCTAGCTTTCTTAGGAACTTAGTGGTGCTGTCGAGACCAATAGGCGCCTGGAGATAGGGCTTATCGAGGGTCTCGCATAATTTACGTCCAAATTCGCGGTACATACAGATATTGACCGCTGCATCATCGAGGTTGGGTATTTCGTTCAGATGGCATCCCAAGGGGAAGACCATATTGACCTCCACGCCGATGCCAGCGAGGAGTCTCTGTATTTCTGCTAGGTCAGACCACGTATTGAAGTAGCCGTAGGCAGGTCCAATGATATTAACCTTCTTGGTTTCGGTCTTCGCTTCAGATTTCTTCGCTTTACGCTTTTTGGTAGCTCCGTATTGCTCCCACAGCCAAACCAAAGCGCGATCAGCACTCTGCCATTGATCTTCGTCAATGGTGCGTGGCAAGAAACGTTTAATATTGGTGTCTTCTGGTGTGACCCCGCCGCCAATCATCTCAGCAATGGATCCAGTGACAACAACCGATGGCTTTTTAGGGTCAAGCGTGTGGTGTGCTCTACGTAGGGCACCCTCAGTACCGTGTTGACCGAGTTCCTCTTCGGCAAGACCGGTTACGACAATGGGTAGTTCGTGTGGTGGTAGACCGTCGGTGTAGTGAAGCACCGAGGTCACAGGAAGGTTTTCACATCCCACGGGACCATCAATGATGACCTGCAGGCCCTTCACTGCAGTAAAGACATAAACAGAGCCCCAGTATCCTCCGGCGCGATCGTGATCAAGTACTAGCATTAGCAGGTACCTCCCACACCGGTTTTTGCGATGATTTCTGGCGTCCAGACACCGCTGGTTGGGCCATCACCGATACCCTCAAAGAACTCCTCCATGGCAATCATACGAGGCTGGTTCGCGAGTGCGGAATTGATGACTTGTGCTACAGATCCGGCACCTGCCGCTCCCATGAGAGGGCGTGCAGAGATCAAATTGGTAAAGTAAAGACTCGGAATAGAGCGCTCTTTTGCCTTCTGGACGATCGGTGTCGTGCCAATCACAAGATCGGGTTTGAAGGCTTCCATTGCGATCAAGTCATCTTCGAGCGATGCCCTGAACTTGACTGAAACACCGCGGGCCTCTAGCCACTCAGCATCCACAGCCGAGAATTCAGTTTTGGGGCAGGCTGAGCCCACATAAGCGACGTCAGCACCACTCTCTATCAGCAAGCGGGCGACGAGAAGTTCTGAGCCTTCGTAGCCAGATAGCGTGATTTTGGCGTCAATGGGATTGTTGTCGAGTGCAGCCCGTATAGCACTCTTCTGCGTGCTAATTGCGGCATCGATGGAAGCGCGATCCGTACCCAGAAGTTCACCCATGGCTTCGAGCCAGGCTGCCGTGCCCTCTACGCCGACTGGCGCGGAGCCACGCAAAGGACGTCCTGCCGCTCTGAATTGGCGGGCAGTTGCGGCGTAAAACGGATGAATCATCGCAGCGGCTTTGCAATCAAGCGCGGCGTAAAGCTCACGCCACTCGCGAGTAGGGACCACGGGTCCTGCCGCAGCTCCAAGCGAGTCGAGCAGACGATCGATGGTGATGGCGTCAACCGGGAACATTTCGCCAACCAGGGCCACCGTTGCCTTGTCCCGTTGAGACTCGGTTTGCACGGGCCGTGCAACGGGCCCTGCCTGAATTTCCGAACGGGCGTATTCCAGCATCGCCCCAGCAAGTACGTCCTTGGCTTCAGCATGCGTAGGCACACCGAAACCAGGGACATCAATCCCCACGATGCGCACTCCGTTGATCTCCTTTGGGAGCAGATCAAGCGGTACGCCCGATGCGGTAGGAACGCAGAGATTGATCACTACCACGGCGTCGTTCGTCTCAGGCTCGGCTAAATCGTGCACTGCCTCGCGGATATCCTCGAACAGTTTGCCTGTCACCAATGACTCGGAATCGAATGGAACGTAGCCAACCGTTCGTTTGGCGCCATAAAAGTGAGAGGTAAACGTCAGACCGTAGACACAGCAGGCTGAGCCCGAGAGTACCGTCGCTGTGCGGCGCATCCGCAGGCCGACACGGAGTGATCCGAAAGCCGGACACATGCTTTGGGGCTGATCATGAGGCCCTTTAGGGTAATCCTCGCCAAACTGCGCCAGTAGCTCGGTTTTACCCGACGCACTGGCAGCCGCGGCTAACTGCTCCGCTCCAGCGTGGCAGCCGAGATCTTTTGTCTCGATGATGTCGGTGTCAGACGCTGTCATAGACAACCTCGAGAGACGGCTTGTTGAGCGTTTCGACGCTGCATAGATCCGCAAGAGTGGCAGGCTGAAGAACCACATCCCGGCCGACCTCATCACCGTCAAACAGCCCCAAGAGTTCATCTTGGGTCATTGGCATCGGTCTGTGGGGTGAGGATTCGGCCGCATTTTTTGCCAGTTCGGCAAAAAGAGGGCCCCAGTCACCGTCGGGGTGCCCAATGATTTCGTAACTCGCGCTTTTGCGACGGATGTCCTCATTGGCTGGAATTGACGCCAGCTCAGGAATACCAACGGCTTTACAGAAGGCTTGCGCCTGGCCCGTACCGTCGTCTTTGTTAGTGACCATACCGGCAACACCGACATTACCACCAAGTTTTCGGAAGTATTCGACTGCGGAGCACACATTATTGGCTACATAGAGCGACTGCAGGTCATTTGAGGCGACGACAATGACTTTTTGACACATGTCACGTGCGATCGGTAAGCCAAAGCCGCCGCATACGACATCGCCAAGGAAGTCGAGCAGGACGTAATCGAAGTCCCAGTCATGGAAGCCGAGCTTTTCAAGTGTCTCAAAGCCGTGAATGATGCCTCGTCCGCCGCAACCTCGACCGACTTCTGGGCCGCCAAGCTCCATGGCATAGACGCCGTCTCGCTTGAAGCAAACATCTTCAACACGGCACTCTTCGCCCGCCGCTTTCTTCGCCGAGGCTGTCTCAATGATGGTGGGGCAGGCCTTTCCACCGAAGAGAAGTGACGTCGTATCACTTTTCGGGTCACAGCCAATCAGCAATACCTTCTTGCCCTGCTGGGCCATCATGTAGCTCAAATTGGCAAGGGTGAAACTCTTTCCGATGCCTCCCTTGCCGTAAATAGCAATGATCTGGGTTCCTTCAGCGTTATCTGCTGATGTGGCGAGAAGGTCTGCCCGTTCTCCGCTCGCCTCGAGCCCTGGATCGTATTCTGTCGCAGTTGCAGTTATGCTCATGTCGATCTCCAATCGATGACCATTTTTAGGCAGCTACTATCATTAAATGCCCGGTCGTAGGCTTGGGGGGCCCGTGTCGCGGGTAAGACATCTGTTATCAACTGGGAGAAGTCCAATGTGCCATCGGACGCCAGTCGTGCTGCTTCTTTTAGGTCTTGTGGTTGCCATTCCGCACTGACTAAGAGATTGATTTCCCTTATAAATGCGGGTGGAAAGTCGAATGTGACGGCAGACGAGTAAAAGCCTGCCATCACTACTGTTGCCCCTGGTTTGCAACGAGCAATCATCTGATTCAACGCATCTGCGCTGCCGCTGACATCGCACACCACTGAATAGTTGTGCCGCGGGTCTTGGCTCGCGTCGTAGACCGCGTAGTCGAGCCCAGCGGGGCGTCGAGCGGGGTCGCGTTCCCAAACAGTAGGTGCAGTGCCATGAATGATGCGTGTTAGACGAGCGAGGAGTTGTCCGAGGACTCCGTGACCTAAGATTAGCTCAGGTGGACCTGCCTGTTCGCAGCGACGCAACGCATGTAGAGCGGTGGCGGCCAGGGCGAGTAACACCCCTTCACTGCCGAGTTTTTCAGGGAGTGGTATGAGTCGATCCTCGGGGCAAATGATGTGCCGTGCACTGCCGCCGAACAAGTTTTTAGCATCGGTGAACCCAACACTTCCGGGCGCAAAGACATAGGTACCCGGGCGTAATTCCGATCCCTCTGGTGATTCGACTACTTTGCCGACCGTTTCGTAGCCCGGAATCAGTGGGTAGCCAAGCCCTGGAAAGGGCGGCATCTCACCTGTCAGCATGAGGCGTTCCGTGCCAGTGCTAATACCGGACCAGGTAGATTCAATGAGACACTCGTTTGCCGCGGGTGCACGCAGAGAAGCTTCTCGGACTTCTAATAACCCGGGCTTCTCAAAAATAACCGCTGTTGTCTTCTTATAGGTCACGGTTTTATGGCCTCAATTCCTAGCTGAGTGCGCGCTAGGCCTGTCTAAAAACAGTTACGTCTTATGTGTCAGTTTAATAATACACATAAAAGTGTCAATAAAAAATGACATTTGGTTTTTTTGCTGTAATTACGCGGACTAAAGCAGGTATGTGCGTGCGCTTTTCTTTGATTCCATGGAAGCCCGCGCGTTGTAAGGCTGCTTTTAGTTCTTCGTAGGTTCTCGGTCTGCCGCTACCCATGGCCCATAGATAGAATCCAAAGTAGGTATGACCGATGGATTCCGCGTTTCGTGTGCCGGCCATGGGTTCAGCAATGATGAGCTGGCCGCCATTTGGTAAGGCATCGAAACAACGACTCAGTAGTCGGTCCACAGGTGCATCATCGTGATCATGAAGGATCCGCACTAAGCTGATGGTGTCGCAAGTTTTGGGAATGGGGTCCTCAAACATGTTTCCCGATACGACCTCCATCGCCCCGCGATGTCGGGGTGAAATGGCGGCGATGACCTGGGGTAAGTCGAAGACGGCAGTTGAGGCTTCCGGAAATCGCTCGGATGCAAGGCGAGCAAAGGTTCCTGTACCCCCACCAATGTCTAGCAGTCGTTGGCCAGGTTTAAGCTTAATCGCGTCTAAGATATGGTTTGCGATCAGGTGTTGGGAGTCTGCCATCAGTTCGCTGTAGCGCGCCGCAGCTACGGGGTCATTATGATCCCCATCGACGTAGGGCCAATAGCCGCGCAGAGCGGCACCTTCCCTGGCTCGAAGTAAGTGTGCTGGGTCAGCCATGTCGCAATACAACAGATCATGGTGCCGGAGCATGCTTTGCACACCCGGGTTGCCATGAATAGATGCGCCGAGTTCTCCGAGTGTCCAGGTGTGGGCGTCGACTTCTTGGAGCAGATCAATCGCTGTCGCTGCTTTAATCAGTGTCAGCGCAGCATCCTGCTCAAGTTCGCAGGCACCGGCGATTTCGTCGAGCGTGGCTATTCTGTCTTTCAGGCACTCGAGTAAACCTAGCTTGTAAGCCGCGCTGAGCGTCTGAGAGTAAACAAAGCCTGCCAGAATATGATGAAGGTCGGTCGCCCGTGTGCGGGCGATGGATTGCGCTATCGGCAGTCTTGCAGCCCATTTCTGGAATGTCTTGCTTCGAAGCATCCGGTTTCGCCACAGTAAAAAGCGGGCGTAGCGACCCGAGGGTCTGTCTTTTGAGTCGGCGTACTTGGGCTCGGTTGTGGAGGGTATGGCCATTACGCGGCCACTTGCGCAATCTTCTCGGGAACAAATCGGCTAGCCTGCGCGCGCACCAACTTCTGGAGCATGTCGTGTCCAGCGCACGCTGGCATGCTGTCCAAACCGGCCTCAAGGCATTCCTTTAGTCGTGCGACGGCTCCCTCGAGCCCTAGTTCGCGAACCGCGCTCGGCCGATCAAGCTTCACATCGATACCGGTTGGCTTGCCCAATGTGTCGGGATCGGAAACAGCGTCCTTAATATCATCCGCTACCTGGTAAGCCTCGCCAATGCTCGCTCCCAGATGAACCCATGGTCCGGGATCCACGCCTGCTGCCGCTGCGCCCGCGCATGTGGCGGCAACGAACAGCGCGCCTGTTTTTGCTCGGTGATAGCGTGATAAATCAACCCGCTGCTCGCATTCCCAGGCTTGACCTGCGCAAATGCCGTGTGGAGCGCCAACACCCCGCGCAACGATGGTCATGACCAGAGGTACGCGCTCTGCTCGCACAGCCTGCACCGCGTGAGCGGACAGAGTTTGGAATGCGGCTACAATCAGCGCGTCACCGGTTAGCACAGCGATTCGCTCGCCAAATTTCGAATGAACTGACGGTTTGCCGCGTCGCTGCGTCGCATCATCGAAACAAGGGAGGTCGTCGTGGACGAGTGATGCGCAATGCAGTAGCTCGACTGCGGTGGCTGCCGCATTGGCCAGTCCCACGTCACTGGAGTTATTGGCCAGCGCCACGGCTTTACAAAGCTGAGGCCGGACACGAGCTCCGCCCGGAAAAACGGCATAATTCAAAGCCTGAGCAAGCAGGGGTGGGCATTGAGCAGTTGCATGTTCTGCCATTGCCTCTTCTATGTATTGCTCGCAATCCAGTAGCGTTTTTTCCATGGCGGTCACCATATTTGTAAGTGTTATTTTATTTATACATTAATTTTGTCTATATTAGTTGACAGATTACGCCGATCTTGCACACCCTGCAAGCAATGCGCGGGAGATTCGCTATGGAGCAACCACTGCTGTCGACATCGGGAGGTTTGGGGTTCGACTTACCTGTTTCAAACAACGGCTATCGCTGGTGGTATGTCGACGGATTCAGTGAATGCGGATCTCACGGTGTAACACTGATATTTTTTGTCGGTACGGTGTTTTCCCCGTTTTATGCCGCAGCGAGAAAGAAGGGTGATACTGACCCCCGCGAGTTTGTCTGTGTGAACGCAGTTTTTTACGAGCCAAAGCAAAAACATTGGGCGATGACAGAGCGTCGGGCGCGAGATCTTCAAACATCCAGGTCGATGCTCAAGATCGGCCCATCCTCAATGTCATTCGACGGCGAGAGGCTAACGGTCGATCTCAATGAGCGATCAGCGCCATTCCGCAGAGCTATTAAGGGAAAGGTTATAGTCGACATTCCTGCCGTTACCGATCGTTGTTACACACTCCATTCAGCAGGTCAGCATCGATGGTGGCCAATTGCACCGACCGCACGTGTAAAGGTGTCGCTTGATGCACCGAGTGTGCAGTGGGAGGGGGCAGGCTATGTTGATACGAACGGTGGCACTGTAGCGCTAGAAGATACCTTTACCGATTGGCACTGGTCTAGGGCCGATATGGGGCCAGAAAATTGCCGCATCGTTTATGAGGCGCACGCAAGAGACGGTGAGACGTGCCTTATGACGCTGTTCGGCGGTCCTAAAACAGGAATGGCGTCAGAGCATTCGCCGCCTCGCCGTGATTTGACTGCGGGGCCGATTTGGCGTGTTTCTCGCCCTGCAAGGAGCCATCAGGGTTTTAGTGTCGAAAAAACACTTGAAGACACGCCTTTTTACACGCGAAGTCACCTGCATGATGCCTCCGGAAACAGCGTGATGCATGAGAGCCTGGATTTGGATCGTTTCGCTTCGCCATGGGTTCAGCGGTTGCTGCCGTTCAGGATGCGGAAGATCCTCTACGGTCTAGCGAATGCGGGCGATTCGCGCGTCACGGTCCCTTTCTCTAAGAGTCTCAAATAGATCAATAATCCAGAGCGTTCTTACCTTGAAGGGATCGGACTTAATGGCAGGTGCTGCGCCACCTGACGCAACCACTGAATCAATTAGAAACTGATTTTGAGGTAAGGCGGGTGTGTCTAGCGCCTTGCTTCTGGGTTGTGCGAAAGCGATAGCCGAGGTCAGCAAAGCGAATTTTTTCTTGGTGTCGACAATGGCGCGTTGATCAACCGAGTTATAGCCATGCTCACCTACTTTCCGACCAATGGCGGCGTAAAGCTTTCTCGCCGCACGAATGCCCGGTTGATACTTTCTAGGCAGCTGCGCAATGCCATGGTCTGCGCGTTTGTACAGCCAGTCCGCGCGCTCGAGAAGTCGTTGTGTTACCACGCCAACACCCTCTGAGTAGGTCGGATTTGCGAGCATCTCGTTGGTGTCCACGCCTTCTGCCTCCAGCTCGTCCATGGGGAGGTAAATTCTACCCAGCTGAGCGTCTTCACCCACATCTCTAGCGATATTGGTCAGTTGCATTGCTGTGCCCAAGTCGGCAGCTCTTGCCAACGTCTTGGCGTCTCGGACGCCCATCAGTACTGACATCATGACACCCACAGCGCCCGCGACACGCGCGCTGTAGTCATAGACATCTTCAATCGAGTGATAGAGCTTCCCTTCAGCATCCCAGGCAAAACCCTCAAGTAAGGCGTTCAATAGCTCTCTCGGCATTTGATAGGTGTGAACAATTTGCGTCAGGACTCGATCAGTCGCCACATATTGTGGCTTCCCTTCGTAGATGCGGTCGAGTCGATTGTGCAATAGCTCAAGTGCCCTCTTCGGGTTTTCCCCCTCATCCACCAGGTCATCGGCTTCTCTACAGAAAGCGTAGAGGCCGCAGGCCGCGTGCTGCATCACGGAGGGAAGTAGATGGGACGCAAAATAAAAGGAGCGTGACCCATTGGATAGCTGCTGCTTACACAGCCCCATATCGGTGCTGGGAGTCGGTAAAAATTTATCGACTTGCATAGGTGGGGGCTTCAATCAGTCCGTCAATGACTTTGGCGGAGGAGAGCACGGCCGGCATACCGGCTCCAGGGTGAGTGCCAGCGCCAACCAAGTAGAGCCCGTCAACCTCTTCGCTTTTATTGTGAGGTCTGAAGTAGGCGCTTTGGGTAATGCGTGGCTCCAGCGAGAATCCCGCACCTTTCACCGAGTTGAGGCGATTCTGGAAATCTAGAGGGGTCAGCATCAGTGATGTGGCGAGATTAGAACCCAAGTCAGGTAGTCCTGTTTCCTCGAGACGCTTCTCAACAGCGCGCCGGAATATTTCGGCGTGCGTTGTCCAGTCGGTTCCAGAGTCTAGGTGCGGTACCGGCACTAGCGCATAAAACGTATCGCACCCCTCCGGCGCCATCGACGGATCGGTCGCGGTTGGCCTGTGCAAATACAGACTGAAATCTTCGGTGGGCTTTTTGTGCTCAAAGATGTCGGTAAGCAGTCCTTTGTAACGCGGCCCAAGAATGATTGAGTGATGGGGTATGTCGGGATACTGCTTTTTGGTGCCGAAGTACCAGACAAATAAGCCGTTAGAGTAATGTGCTTTATCAATCTTTCGGTCAGTCCATTTGCGTTTGTGCGTTTCCGATAGCAGATATTTGTAGGTCCACGCAGAGTCTGCATTTGATATGACGAGATTAGCTGCGATGTGCTCACCTGACTTAAGGCGCACGCCGGTGACCTGTCCACTGTCTGTGGTGATTTGGTCGACCTCTGTATTCAGCCGAATATCGCTCCCTTGTCCACGGATAAGGTTGCCCAGCGATTCGACAATACGCCCTGTGCCACCCATGGCAGACCAAACGCCACCCGTGACCTCGAGGTGAGAAATAAGGGAATACAAGCTGCTGGCGGTATAAGGGTTGCCACCAATGAGAAGAGGGTGAAAGCTTACAGCCTGTCTTAATTGCTCGTTCTTGATGTACTTAGAGACCAGCGCATAAACACTTTGATCACCACGTAACCTCACTAAGTCAGGTGCGAAGCGCATCAGCTGAGCAAAGGTACTGAAGGGCTTATCGAGCAGAGCAAAACCGACTTTATGCCGCGCTTCGCTGGCTTTTAAATAGCGCTCGTAGCCTTGCGCATCGGCTGGGTTGTACTCGAGTATTTGACGGAGGTTTTCTGACTTCTCGCCCGAGTAGTCAAAAATCCGACCGTCATCAAAACGGATTCTGTAGAACGGATCCATAAGCCGAAGATCAACATCATCACTCATCTTCTTGCCACAGAGTCCCCAGAGCTCTTCAAATAATTCGGGGACCGTGACGATGGTGGGCCCGCCATCGAAGGTGAAGCCGTCCTGTTTGTAGGTGTAGCCTCTACCTCCCAGCGCATCGAGCTTTTCAAGAAGGGTGACGTGATAGCCTTTGGCTGCAAGACGAATCGCAGAGGCGAGGCCGCCGAAGCCACTGCCGATGACAATGGCTTTTTCATGTGACTCAACTTGCTTGAGGGTGTCGAAGTCCGGATGCGCTGTGTTCATCTTTATAGACGTCATTTATGTCAATATTTATTGACAGTCTATCACCGGTTTTCGGATTGCACACCCGTTAATTGAGCTGCTCCAGAAACTGATAAAACACGTGTGCGACGCGCTCGGGGTCTGCTTCATGAACCAGATGACCCGCGTCCTCCAGAGTGATTGCCGTTGCGTTTGGTATTTCGCGTGTTGCCCTGTGCGCGCGAATGGCAGGAACAATGTGGTCTTTTTCGCAACCAATGAGGTGAGTTGGGGTTTTTAATTTAGGTAAGTCCTTCGCAAGCTGACCTAGTTCCCATCCACCCATCATTCTTAGGGTACCCTCGATGTGCTCTGGTTGGGAGATTAGGGTTGTGTAGCGCTGGATCATCGGTTCAGAAATAGTGGCGCCCGTATCGCGCAAAGCTCTGCGCACATCGGACTCGCCGGTGCCGCGTCGGGCAAGGAAGCGAGACACCCTAGGCGATCGGCTGAGGCCACGCGCGGCTTTGAGCATAAGCGGCTCAATGAAAGCGCCAAAGGGTAAAAGGGCGCCGTTAATTGACAGTAACCCTCGCGGGCTGATGTCCGTATCGAGGCACATTCTGATGCCAACGGCTGCGCCTGCTGAGTGTCCAATCAAATATTCGGGTGAGATTTCTATATGCTTGCACAGCTCATGTATAGCCCGAGCCATCGCGCTCAAGAGGTGCTCGCGTTCCTCAATGGCGTGGGTAAAGCCTTGGCCCGGGAGGTCTATCAATACGCAAGTGAATTGACTGCTCAAACACTCAGCCATGCCCGCCATAGAATGGGTAGACGAGCCGGTGCCGTGCAAGAGCAAGATCACGGGCCCTGATCCAAGGCGTTGAACATGCCATAGGGTGCCCGCGCATTGCACGAATTCGCTGTGCTCGCTCAGAGGCCAATCACTGGGTAAACGGTCCGGCCCCATGGGTTTGCTAGCCTACGCTGAGCGTTCTGATGGATGTATTCAGTGACTGCGCAGACGCGTTTGGAAGCGGCAGGTAGGTGGCATCTAGCGCGGAGGATAGTTCACGCGCTCGCGGGCTGGGTCGAACCGCCGTGTCTACGAGAACACCCTTAAATTGTGCGTTAGCGAGTAGCTTCGCAGCGGAGAGCGCGTCTTCCGTACCTGCTGATCGGCTTTTGGTACCGTCCCGCGCAACATTGGCGGCGCCATCGGTCAGGAGCACGTAACTTGGCGTCGCCCCTGTCGCAGATACAGAAAGCGCCAGCTCATGCGTTGCTTGAAGCGCGGCTGCCATCGGCGTTCCGCCCCCTCCGGGCAGTTGAGCTAAAGTACGTTTGGCCCTGACCAACGAACGCGTGGGTGGCAGCAGGATCTCTGCTGAATCGCCCTTGAAGGCAATCAAGGCGACTTCTGTTCTATGGGAGTAGCAGTCAGCGAGTAGCAGTTCGATTGCGCCTTTAGCTTCTGACATACGCTGATGCGCACTGCTACCTGAAGCGTCTACCGCAAAAATCATCACGCTGGACTTACGCTGTTCAAAGCGTTTAACGCGAATGTCGGAGGGCTCAATGTAGAGACTGGTTTTCCTCTTTTCTGAGGTATCCCACGTCGCTCGCGCCGTTTGAAACGGCGCAGCACAGCGCAGCGTGGCGGGTATATCGATACGATGCCCCCGTTTTACATCACCACGTCGCACGCCCACTGCACGACCGCGTTGTTTGTCTTGAGCAAGATCGCCAGCATTACCGCTTTTACTCTGACGCTGCCGGCTTTTCTCAGCACGCTTTAACAGAATCGCCAGTAGGTCTTCAGGCAAATCAGCCATCGCGGCCTGAACCAGATCTTCGTGGTCCTGCTCCTCGTGTTGCTGTGTTTGCTGCTCTGGCGTATCTGTGTCTTCTCGATTGTCGTCGGACTGTTCCGGAGGCTGGGGCTCTGCTCGTGGGATCGGTAATTGCTGAGCTATGGGTAGGAGTACCAGTCGAATGAGAGGATGCATAACGGCCTCGTCGCTGATGGGTTTACCACTTAATAAGCTCAGGGCTTTGGCGATATCGACGGCAAATTTCAATGTGCGAGACGAGTGTACTCCCATGGACGCCGCAAGTTCGGCTAGTCGTGTAAGGTCCTCATCCCGAACTGTCGTTTGAGACAGTCGCGATTGCGCCGATTGGATGTCTGATCGAGCGTAGCGACTGTCTTCGACACAGCGGATGCTGATCTCGTCAAGATTGATGCTGAGGCCTAGCCGTTCGATTAGCCCAGCGGGTGGTGATTCTTCGTCGATCCCTTCGTCCAGCGCGATCACAGTAATTGAAGCGGGGCTGGTATGGCTGATGCCATCTCGCGCTATGTGGACTTCACTTGTATCGAGAGCGGCGCACCAATGTCCTGTAAATTCTTTGGGTAGCCGCTCGGCCATTGAGAGCAGCACTACTCGCTGATGGCATTCGGCGAGCACGCCTTGTGCCAAAACGGGCTTGCCGTGTCGCATACTCTCGGTGATATCCATGCCGCCTAGCAGGCGTTCGGTGGGTGTATTACTGGGTACTCGACGGGCTGGCGCTTCAGTGAAGCTGTCCAGTAGAGCGAGCCAGTAATCTCGCACGGGCCCCGGTTGTGCGCCGACGCGAATACCACCGGCTTTGTGGCGCAATATAGCGACCAACGCCGCAGCTAGCTCGGCGTCATGCCATGCATTCGCGGTCTCGGCCTCAGGCGAGAGCGGCTTCGATAGCGCGTTCGACGCGGGCATCGGCACTGGATTCATCCATTGGGTCGCGTCGCAGACGGTGTCTCAATACGAATAGAGCGACGTATTTCAGGTGTTGCAACGTAGCTGCATCGTTTCCTTCGAGTGCAGCGAGGGCTCGCGCGCTTCGTATAAGCGTGAGCTCACCGCGTAGACCGTCAGTGCCCAGCTGGAGGCACAGCTCGGCGGCTTTTTCGAGTACGTCGGAGGGTACATCGACAGATTCGACGACCTCTCTTGCGGCATCAATCTTACGGCGAAGTGCGCCCTCTTTTCGGGCAAATCGCTTGCTAAAACCTTCAGGGTCATGATCGAAGGCGTCGCGCAACTTGATAATCTCGACGCGAGTCGGAATATCCCTGGGTGTTCTGACATCGAGCGATAGACCAAAGCGATCCAGCAGTTGGGGGCGTAGCTCACCTTCTTCTGGATTACCACTTCCCACTAGGACAAAGCGTGCAGGGTGCCGAACGCTCAACCCCTCTCGCTCCACCACGTTTACGCCGCTTGCCGCAACGTCAAGAAGGGCATCGACAATGTGATCCTCGAGCAGATTCACCTCATCGATATACAAGAAGCCGCGATTGGCAGCTGCTAACAGACCGGGTTGAAATGCCTTCTCACCGTTATGAATGGCCTTTTCAATGTCTAGCGCCCCAAGTACTCGATCTTCGGTGGCACCCAGGGGGAGGTCTACAACGGGAATGGCGATTTTCCGCGTCTTGAGCGCACCCGCCGACTGGCATCGGCTACATAAGGTCTTTTTGGAGGCCTCGGGATTGCAGTTGTAAGGACAGTCTTTAACCGCGTCGATTTTGGGAAGCAGTTGAGCCAGTGCGCGAATAGTTGTCGACTTGCCCGTGCCTCGCTCGCCAAAGACCAATACGCCACCAATGCTAGGGTCGACGGCCGCTATCGATAAGGCAAGCTTCATATCATCT
Organism: Halieaceae bacterium; assembly: GCA_902547755.1. Taxonomy (GTDB): domain Bacteria; phylum Pseudomonadota; class Gammaproteobacteria; order Pseudomonadales; family Halieaceae; genus Luminiphilus. The sequence goes on from CACCPA010000003.1 coordinate 103,458, forward strand.
TGCCCAACGATCGCCGTAAAGGGATACGCTACGGTCATTATTACTCCCCCAAAAAGGCTCAATTGATTTGAGCTCGCCGACGCGGGTTTTCCGAATCGGATTAGTGTCATTTTATTTAAACACATAATTTGTCAAATTTTATTTATTTTTTTGAGGTAATTGGTCTGCAGCGGATAGGCCGCGTATAGAGTGTGATGGTGTTGGGACGGCCTTTATGCAGCAATTAGACAAAGCAATCGAGAGTGATGGAGCCTTGATCAAAGGTGCCGGTGACTACGAGGTTTACTGGTACTTCGATACCGAATCGGAGGGACGTCCACTGCTGTTTGTTCATAGCGTCAACGCGGCGCCCAGTGCGATAGAGCTCAAGCCTTTATTCCAGCACTTCAGGGCATTCAGGCCCGTATTCGCACCAGATCTCCCAGGTTTCGGACGGTCAACGCGTCGTGTGGGCACAATGACAGCTTCGGAGTTTGCAAAAAATATTGCCTCTATCATTGATGAGATAACCCCAAGTGAGCCGCCCGATGTGATCGCCTTATCCCTGGGGTGTGAGTTCGTCGCTCGGGCTGTGGTCGAGTGCGGTGCCGCGGTGAGAAGTTTGACGCTTATTTCGCCCACGGGTTTCTCTCGTCGTCAGCCGCCAGCACCACAAGCCCAAAGGCGCTTGAAGCGGCTGTTTGATTTTGCTGGTTTTGGACGTGGTGCATTTAAACTACTGCGTCTGGAGCGGAGTATTCGCTACTTTTTAGGTATGAACTTCTCGGGCTTTGTTCCCAATGAATTGGTGACTTACGCCCTCAAGACGACGCGTCAGCCCGGTGCATATGAGATGCCGCTGCAATTCCTTTCAATGGGTTTGTTTACGGCGAACGCGGCTGAGTCTCTCTATTCTAAGCTCGACGTTCCGGTGCTGGTGTTGTTCGATAAGGACCCCAATGTTTCATTTGAGCTGTTTGAGGAATTTGAGGCAAATCCTACATGGCAATTTAAGCGGATAGCGCCAAGTCTGGGTATGCCACAATGGGAGCACCCGGAGGAGACAATTGGTGCTATCGAGGCATTTTTTGGGGCTCTCTAAGCTCTGTTAAAAGCTCTGTTAAAAGCTCTGTTAAAAGCCCCGTTCTAAGCCACGTCGCGTTTGATACGATGTGCCGCGATCGAGCCAGATAATGTCGCCATCGGCACGCCGGGGCCGGGGTGAGCACTGCCGCCTGCAAGATAAAGCCCCTTAATCCGACTCGCGGCCGATGGACGGGTGAAGCTAGAAAACATTCCATGTGATGCTACACCGTAAAGCGAGCCGCCACTCCCGGGAAAACGTTGGTGCCAGTTATCGGGGCAGGTAGTGACACAGTCCTCTTCAGAGAAGGCGAGGTTTAAACCCCCGCGACTGAGGACATCAAGTGCGTTCGTGCGCTGTTGATCGAGTTTAGAGCGGGTCCATGCGCCATGGTCTCCATCTGCCGGCGCGTTTATGAGTAATAACAGTCTTTCCTTGCCCTCGGTCGAAAGTTTTCCGTTGACGCGATCCTGGGCACAAACATAAACGGTGGGTTCATTGCAGACCGACCTGAATTTGAAAATCGTAGTGAACTCGCGCTCGTAATCCGTAGCGAAGAACACATTGTGATGATCGAGCTCGAATCCAGAGGTGTTGGCGTTAATGCACCAGGTGATAGCGGATAGACCGCGTTCCTGTCGCTTTCGTGTGCGTGTCGATTTCACGACATCATCGCCCAAAAGCCCATCACCTAATGCTGCCGTGTCTCCATTGAAAATAATGGCATCAGCGGCCAACGTCTCGCCTGATGCAAGTGTGATACCTGTCGCCCGTCCGTTAGTGCAGTTGATCTTTCGGACCGGGCTTTGATAGTGAAACTGCGCGCCATGCTCTATTGCAAGTTCAGCAATTGCGTGGGCTAGCGCCCGCATGCCGCCGTCGACACACCACACGCCCTGCCGCTCTACATGCGCAATCAGCATCAAAGTTGAAGGGGTCGACAGTGGTGATGAGCCCACATAAGTGGCGTATCGGCCGTAGAGCTGCTTCAGCCGCGGATCTGAGAAATAGTTACCGAGTGCACTCCAGAGCGATTGGTGCGGCGCTACCGCTAGGCTCTTTAAGCCGCCATCTCGCAATAACCGGTAGCCGAGTCGTATCGGTGAGGGTTGCGATGTGGCCATGAAGTTATCGCGGAGTAGGTTGTGGACAAGCTCTCCATCATCACAAAATCGACGATAGCCCTGCGCATTGCGTTCGTCTGCGAATTCGGCGATTGCCTGGGCTGACTGATCTATGTCGTGAAAGAGGTCCAGATGACTTCCGTCCGTCCAAGCATGACGAGCGAGCCGGCGACTCTCGGTCAAACGAACCCGGTCATCAAAAACAGCACCTGCGCGCTTAAACAACTCGTCAAATACCCAATGCATGGTGAAAACGGTGGGGCCGCCGTCGATGCCTACGTCACCCACCTGCCGTTGGTGCATTTTGCCGCCAGGCTCGGTATTGGTCTCGAATACATCGACTTTCCAGCCTGCAGTTGCCAGATCGACCGCAGCCGATAATCCGCCGGCGCCCGCACCGACAATGATGGCTCGTTTTGTCATTAGGTGGGTTGTACTCGTCGTACGGGCGCCATGACAGCGCGCTGGTGGTAGATGATAAGAATCAGTCCGGTGACGAGCGGAATCGCCCAGAGACCGGGCGTCAGCGCAATCTCGGGGAGCAGGCGAACCGCACCAAAGGCGAAAAAGGCGGTGTAGACAGAAATGCCGGCGCCGACCAAAGATTTGATGTGCTCCTTGATGCGTGCTTTGGGTGATGAGGGTTGTCGATAGATGAACCACAGGTTTGTGGCAACGGTGGCGAAACCGACGAAGGCGATGCCCATCATCATGGGTTGATTGAGCTCGATACCGCGAATAAAGCAGTTCGCTGAGGTCGCCGTTAAAACAACCTGAAGTAGAAGATTGTGCCAGGCGCCGTTCTTTTTATGATCTCGCTTGTTACGCATGCAAAGCCAACCATGCCATGCAAGGTTGATGGTGAGTGTCGCCAAATAGAGCATCATCCAGCCAAAAATCCCCGAGATCATCTCGGGCTGCCGAAATACCTCATGGGTGGACAGGTGAGGGTGGGTGCCTGTTGGGTCGGCCAACGTCGTGATAGATATGCCTGTGGCAACCAAGCCGGTGGTGAGCATACTCGTGATAAAGATGTTTCCTGCTTGTCGATGCAGTACACCGCCTTTCTTGCCGGCAATGGGAATCCAAACAGAAATGAGTCCGACCGTGCCGGTGATGATGTGCATGATCACCAGCGATTCGAAGATGCCATGGGTCGACAGGGTCATATCCGGCCTCCATACTGTAGGTAGTGTCAATACTATTGGATAGTTTTCGTGGATGAAACACTTTACATACCACCAAAGCCCCACTCGCTTCCAGCCGTTGTCGCTTTAATCCGCTCGCTTTGGAAGGGTGATGGCAACTTATTAGAGTTGTTACCTGCCGAGGCCTATCACTTTGAAGTGGGCCATCTGGGACGTTCGCGCCGCGGCACCGTGCTCTTCAACCGGCCCTCAGCAGTGAAGGAGATCATGCGCGACGCCCAAGGCGTATTTCCCAAGAGTGACCTCATGGTCGGTGCCCTGGATCCACTCATTGGTGAAAGCATGTTTGTCACTGATGGACCAAAATGGCGTCGGCAACGCGCGATGATTGATCCCGCTTTCAGCCTGATGCGGCTGAATGTGGCTTACGGTGCCATGTGTGCCGCGACCGATGATCATGTCGCCGCTATCGATCAGCTAGCTACTGACGACACGCCGTTTTCCCTTGACCTGGCCATGAGCCATCTCACAGCCGATGTGATCTGCAGGACGGTGTTCTCTACACCGTTAGCATCCGATGTCGCCAAGGAGGTATTTGACGATTTCACGCTCTTTGAGAAGTCTGTGGCGCAAGTCGATATTTTAGGGATGATCCTAAAACCTGCATGGTCTGAAACAAAGCAAACACCAGAGGTCCTCGCTGCCTGTGAGGGCATTCGTCATCACATTGGTGCGCTCATCGATACCCATTTGGATGCAGAGGCCGGTGAGTACAACGACATTGCATCGGCAGTGATTGAAGCGAAAGACAAAGACACAGGTTTGCCGTTTACCCGCGACGAGCTGATTGATCAGCTGGGTGTGTTCTTCCTTGCCGGCCATGAGACCACTGCGAGTGCGTTGACATGGGTGTTCTATATTTTGGCGGAGCGTCCCGAGTGGCTTGCGCGGCTGCGGGAAGAAATTGATCCCGTCATGGGCGACGGGCAACTGACGTTCGAGGAGAACAAAAAGCTGCCGTTGACACGCGCATTTTTCAAGGAAGCCTTGCGCCTGTATCCCCCGATTACTTTCGTGCCGAGAGTGGCTTTGACAAAAGTGGAAATCGAAGGTAAGAAGTTGCCGCGTGGTGCCTTAGTCATGATTGCTCCCTGGACGCTGCACCGGCACAGCCAGTACTGGGATGATCCTCATGCGTTTATTCCCGAGCGATTCTTGCCTGAGAATGAAAAAACGTTGAATGCAGGCGCGTATATCCCGTTTGGGCAAGGACCGCACATTTGCGTGGGTGCTGGCTTTGCTCAGGTGGAGAGCTTGCTCATCATGTCTCAGCTGATCAGCCGCTTTGACTTTGAGCTACTTCCCGATCAGACCGTTGTCCCGGCAGCACGATTAACAACGAGGCCTGCGGAACAGGTCATGATGCGAGTGCGGCATCGCTCGTAGGCTGTGACTCACTTAGGGCTCGGGTGAGCTTCTGATCAAACCGCTCCACTTGGCCCTCGCAGGCCATCAACGCTGATGTATCAAGCAGCGTGCAAAGGCATCCATTGTCATCTTGCTTGATGACACACGGAAGCGGGGTAGGAAGTTGAGCGAGCATCTCATCAGAGATTTCGTTACGGTGAAGCCACTCCACCTCGGGTCGATACTCACAATAGCTTCGCCATGCCCGTTTACCGAACGGGTTTAAATCGTGTGTGATGTCGCAGAGAGCGCAGCTTCGTGTGCCAGTCAGCTTACCGACAGCGTAAGCCAGCTCGCCGATGACCGAGAGATCAGCATCGTAGATCGCCAGAATTCGTTCATGCATGAAGACGTTACGCGCGCCTTAATGTGTCAGATCGTAGGTCTGGGCCGTCATGACTCCACCCAGGCGCTTTGACTATGTAGTTGAGCTTATCTCGCCAGCGCTCTGCACGTCGCACGTCCCGCCACATCGATCCATATTCGCCAAAGGCCACCTTCAGCACTTTGTGAGTTTCAATATTTTTCGTGAGGCCGTATTTGACGGGCTCTTCAGAAATCTCCTCTGAGAATGTGCCAAATAAGCGATCCCAAATGATGAGCGTTGCACCGTGGTTTCGGTCCAGATAGCGCACATTAGAACCGTGGTGGACTCGGTGATGTGACGGGGTATTGAAGATAAATTCAATCCATCGAGGGAATTTGTAAAAGGCCTCGGTATGCAGCCAGTACTGATAAATGAGGCTGACGCTCAGCATGGTGACGATCATGGCTGGGTGGTAGCCAAGCAGCGCCAACGGCACCCAGAAGGGGTACTTGAGGATGCGCTCACCGACGCCCTGGCGCAACGCTGTTCCGAGGTTGTAGTACTGGGAGCTGTGATGCGATATATGCCCTGCCCAAAGGAGCCGAATTTCATGATTACCTCTGTGAAAGCTGTAGTAAGTCAAGTCGTCAAGGAAGAACAACAGGACCCACCAGTACCAACTCGTATCGATGACGCCTTTCAGAGGGGAGACAGAGTAGGCGACGAACATGAGTGAAATCCCAAGAAACTTGGGGATGAGATCGACGAAAACGGTCAACAGCATGACTCGCATACTGGTCCAGAAGTCGACTGACTCGTAGTGTTGGGTGTGGCTTCGGTATGCCCAAATGACCTCGATAAACAGCGCCCCAAAGAAAAAGGGCAGGGCCATCATGACCCAGTCGTCCTGCATTACCGCTAACACATCATTCATGATCTGTGCTCCCAGAGTGCCCATGTGTTTGCTTTATAGGGGGTTTGCGATTGCATAGAGTGTAGCCGAATTATTAAAGTCACGGTGGTTAACAAAGGGTCGTTAATGACTGACCGTCCCTTCAACAATAACGTTAACGAGGAGACCATCATGGCAGACCTACTAGAAATGTCCGCAGACATTATCGATGGGCGTGTGGCACCCAACGAATTGGGCCCCTTAAACCGCATTAACCATCAACTCTCCGAACTCGCCAACGACTTGGCCGTGGTCGAGGCATTTTCGCATTGCATTGTGTTCAAGACCGATGACGGTCTGGTGACGTTTGACACCTCAAATGAGCACGGTGGCAAAAAGTGTGTCAGCGCAATTCAGTCGTGGACACATGACCCTTTCAATACCGTTGTCTTTACGCATGGACATATTGACCACGTGGGTGGCTGTGGCGCGTTTTGCGAGGCCTACGAGGGTCGTAAGCCGACGATTGTGGGTCACGAGAACGTCGCCACGCGTTTTGATCGTTATCGAATGACGAACGGCTATAACCATGTCATTAACGAGCGCCAGTTTGGGCAGTTCAAACGGCGGGGCTACGACCTCGCGGGAGCATCACACTTTCTACCATTGGCAACGCCCAACCCAGACGTGACCTACAGTAAAAACTTAACGCTTTCTGTGGGCGGCCTGGAGATTGAATTGAATCATGCGCGGGGAGAGACCGACGATCACACCTGGGCATGGATCCCCAAACACAAGGCGATTTGTGCTGGAGATTTCTTCATTTGGGCATTTCCCAATGCCGGCAACCCCCAAAAAGCGCAGCGCTATCCCAGAGAGTGGGCGGCTGCATTGCGGGATATGGCGTCACGCAATGCCGAGCTTTTCCTCCCAGCCCACGGGCTGCCCATTTGCGGCAAGAACCGAATCCGCAATGTGCTTAATGAGGTGGCTGAGGTACTCGAAACGATGGTGGAGCAAACCATTGATCTCATGAATCAGGGTGCGTCCCTTAACGATATTATCCACTCGGTGTCCGTGAGATCAGAGCTTCTTGAGAAACCTTACTTGGGGCCCACTTATGACGAGCCAGAGTTCGTTGTTAGGAATATCTGGCGTCTTTATGGGGGGTGGTATGACGGTAATCCAGCACAACTTAAACCTGCCCGCGATGCGCTGGTGGCGAGCGAACTGGCAAGTCTGTCAGGTGGCGCGTTGAAGCTGGCACAACGGGCCCGCGAACTGGCCGAGACCGATGCGCGACTGGCGTGTCACCTGGCAGAATTTGCGATGCAGGCAGAGCCCGACAACAAGGCTGTCCATGCGCTGCGAGCCGAGGTTTATCAACGGCGTCGTGAGGGCGAGACGTCACTCATGGCCAAAGGTATCTTCGGCTCGGCCGCGAATCAGTCAAAGCAGCAGTCGGATGGCGATTAGGTTTGAGCGGGGCTCGCGGGTATCTGTCGACGCCAGGCGCCACCCTTCATGGACGCTGTGACAATGACAGTGTAGGCAAACATACCACCTACGGCGCCAATGAACACGCCTGTCATACCCATATCTATGGGACCTAACAGAAGGAATGCAGTTCCTATCGCGACAATTGGACGTGCAATGAGTGCGGCCACAGGGCCACGCATGGCACCCGCACCCTGAGAGGCAAAGTAGAGTGCCCACCCGACCCCGTGTATGGCAAGGCACGGACCGACAATTTGAATGAACCCCTTGGCGGTCTCGTAGACCATTGGGTCATCAGTAAAGACAGGTATCCAGACGTGAGGGAAGATAGCGAGCAGGGTGCCTATGACGCCCCCGAGAACAAACGACATGCCTGCTCCCGTCCAACCAATTTCTTCAGCGCGATCGGCATTGCGAGCACCAATGCTCATGCCGACTAACGATGTCATCGTCGCGCCGATGCCGAAGATGAGCGATGACATTAAAAATTCGATACGCGAGCCAATCCCGTAGCCAGCTAAAGCCTCTTCACCGAACTGGCCTACCAGCCCGGTCAGCACCAAAATAGTGGTGACGGTTGAGATAGGCGACAGCGAGGCCGGAAGTGCGACGCGGCCAATGTCCTGAAAGTGATGCTGCCGTAGCTTGAGGCGCGAGAGCCGCAAATTAGCCGGTAGTTTAGCTGTCACTAGGCGTTGGAGGATGACCACCGCCATCACGGCACTGGTCGCAATGACGGATACCGCCGCACCAAATAAACCGAGCTTAGGAGAGCCAAAATATCCCAGCACTAAGGCGCCAGAAAGCGGAACTTGTATGAGTGAGCCGACAATCATCATTCGAGCGGGATAGCGCATGTCGCCCAGGCCTCGAAAAATGGAGCTCGCAACCCCCATGATCCAAATAGTGACACTGCCACCAAACAGCATGGCGCTATAGGCAAATGCCAACTCAAGAATCTCACCGGTTCCACCCAACAGAGACAGGAAAAACCGTCCAGAAATCAAAAAGGCGATGAGTAAGGCGACGGGGCCAAGAACAGCAAGGATAAGGCCGTGCCAAATCAACTCTTCTGCGCGTACCTGATCTCCCGCACCTAACGCGCGGGCAATGGCTGATGAGACGGCGTTCCCTAAAGCGCCAACCGACAACATTTGCATCAGCATCAGCATTGGGAACACGAGGGCCATCGCAGCAAGCGGTGTGCTGCCCAGCTGTCCGACGTACCAGACTTCGGTCAGGCTGACAGTCGACTGCACAATAAACGCCACACTGCTGGGTATCGACAGTTGCGTCAGCAGGGGCAGGGCAGGTGCAGTGAGGAGGTATTGGGTGCGCTGATCCATAGCGCACCATTACGGCGCATGTGGCGCGTTGGCACAAGTCTTTTCTGGTCTGTTCAGCGCGTATTCCTATGGGCAAGAGCGCGATAGCAAGATACGCCCGTGTAACTCAGTGAAGCGAACATTCCCGCAGATAAAAAAACATACTCAAAGTTCAATTTTTTAGTCAGATGGCATCGATTTTTAGCCGCTTATTTGGCAATGTATCGAACGCTTAACAAAGACAAGCCGGATCAACCGGTTCATGGAGATCGCTCATGCCTCACGCCGCCTACATATACGATGCAATTCGGACCCCACGCAGTAAGGGCAAAAAAGATGGAACCCTTCACGAAGTAAAGCCTGTTGATTTGGGTGCGGGATTGTTGCGTGCCTTGCAGGCTCGACACGATCTGGATACCAGCTATGTGGATGATGTTGTAATGGGTTGTGTCACACCTGTCGGCGAGCAGGGTTCTGATATCACCAAAATGATTGTTCAAAACGCCGACTGGGATGAGTCAGTGCCGGGTGTGCAGCTCGATCGTTTCTGCGCATCAGGGCTTGAGGCTGTGAACACCGCCGCGCAAAAAGTGGCGTCGGGATGGGATGACCTAGTCGTCGCTGGGGGTATCGAGTGTATGTCGCGTGTGCCCATGGGCTCGAACGGGGGTGCCATGGCGAGTGACCCGGCCTTCGCGCTCAAGACAGGCTTTGTACCGCAGGGTATCGGTGCCGATATGATAGCCACCATTGATGGCTATACCCGTGAAGAGGTCGACGCCTACGCGATGGAATCGCAACGTCGAGCGGCGCATGCGCGCGACAGCGGCTGGTTCGATGGGTCTGTGATTCCAGTGAAGGATGCGTCAGGTATCACTATTTTGGAGCGCGATGACTTCATTAAAGGCGACACCACAATGGAAGGTCTCGCCCGTTTGAAGCCTTCATTCGAAATGCCAGGCCAAATGGGTTTTGATGATGTGATCCTTGCCAAGTACAACGAGTACAGCAAGGTGGAGCATGTCCATACTCCTGGAAACTCCTCCGGCATCGTCGACGGGTCAAGTGCTGTGCTTATCGGTAGCGAGAAGGCCGGGAACGAACTCGGATTGACGCCTCGAGCGCGCGTTGTGGCAACGACCGTCTTGTCCACGGACCCGATTATTATGCTGACGGGCCCTGGCCCTGCAGCGAAGAAATGTCTCAAAAAGGCGGGGCTGACGCCCGATGACATCGATCTTTGGGAGATCAACGAAGCCTTTGCTTCGGTTGCACTCCGTTATATGAAAGATCTCGATATCAGCCACGAGATCACCAATGTGGTGGGTGGCGCGATCGCCATGGGCCACCCTCTGGGTGCGACCGGTGGCTGTTTAGTCAGCGCTATGATCGATGAACTCGAGCGTCGCGACCTCAAGCGCGCCATGCTGTCGTTGTGTGTGGGCGGCGGCATGGGTATTTCCACCATTATCGAGCGCGTGTAAGCGGTATTAGGAGTTAGAAACAATGAGTTTTCATTACGAAAAAGACGCCAATCAGATTGTCATCGTCACCATGGATATGGATGGCCCCGTCAACTCGATGAGCGATGCTTTCCTGCCCTTATTTGAATCGACGCTCGACAAGCTAGAGGCAGAGACAGACCTTGCTGGCGTTGTGCTTACATCAGGCAAGTCCACATTCTTTGCAGGCGGTGACTTGAACATGCTGTGTCAGGTGACAGAGGACACGGTTGAAGATTTCTTTCAGGGAATGTGCGCGACAAAAGCCGCAATGCGTCGTCTAGAAAAGCTTCCGGCGCCGGTATGCGCTGCCATCAATGGTGCGGCGCTTGGCGGCGGCTTAGAGCTCGCCTTGTCATGTCACCACCGTATTGCCTGGAACCATCGCAGTGTTCAGCTCGGCTTCCCCGAGGTGACATTGGGCCTACTGCCCGGAGGCGGCGGTAACGTGAAAGCGGTGTATCTCATGGGGCTTATGGCTGCTAACGAGTACATTGTTGAGGGTAAGCGTGTGGACCCCGAAAAGGCCTTGGGCTCGGGGTTGATAGATGCGGTTGTCGAGAGCAAGGAAGACCTGGTTTCTGCAGCCAAGCAGTGGGTCTTGGACAACAAGGACGACGAGGCTGCGCGCACTCAGCCCTGGGACACCAAGGGTTACAAGATCCCAGGCGGTAATATCCGTAACCCACAGGTGGCGCAGATGGTCACCATGGGTGCGCCCATGATTCGCAAGAATACGCGCGGACTACTACCTGCGCCCGAGAAAATTTTTGACGTGGCAGTGCAGGCGCTCACGGTTGATTTCGAGACGGCGATGCGTATCGAGAGTCGTGGCTTGGCCGAACTGGCGTTGACACCCCAAGCCAAAAACATGATCAATACCTTCTTTTTTCAGATGAACAAGATCAACGGTGGCGCCTCTCGACCCAAGGACGTGCCGCCGCAGAAAACGGAAAAGGTGGGTGTGCTCGGTGCCGGAATGATGGGACAGGGGATTGCCTACTCATCGGCCATGGTCGGCATTCAGGTCGTATTGAAAGACGTCAGCCTGGAGGCCGCCGAGAAGGGTAAGGCCTACGCCGAGATCTTGTTGCAGACGCGTGTTGATAAGGGACGAATGACACCTGAGAAGATGGCCGAGGTGCTCTCATTGATTCACCCAACGGCATCAGACGAAGATCTCGATGGCTGTGATCTCATCATCGAGGCTGTGTTCGAGAACATGAACCTGAAACATCAAATGACGCGTGATCTCGAGCCACGAATGGCCGAGGGCGGCATTTGGGGTTCAAACACCTCTACCTTACCCATCACGCAGCTGGCTGAAGCGAGTCAGAACGCTGAGAACTTCATTGGCATTCACTTCTTCTCTCCGGTCGACAAGATGCCGCTCGTTGAAATTATTATGGGTGAGAAGACAGGTGATGTTGCACTCGCCAAGGCGTTTGACTACGCGAAGCAAATTAAGAAAACACCGATTGTCGTTAACGATTCACTGGGTTTCTTCACTTCACGAACCTTTGGTACCTACCTCGATGAAGGCGTACGTATGCTTGTCGAGGGCGTGAAGCCCGTGCGTATCGATAATCTGGGCAAGGCTGTGGGTATGCCGGTGGGTCCGCTGACGGTTTACGACGAGGTGAGTTTGGAATTGTCACGAAAGGCGCAAGAGACCTGGAAGGAAATGGGCCTTGCTATTGACGGCGATGATCGATCGATTACCGCTGGTGTTGTCGAGACGATGATCGGCGAGCACAGTCGTGGTGGTCGATATCACGGTGGTGGTTTCTACGAGTATGGTGCGGACGGTTCTAAAGAAGTTTGGTCTGGTCTATCCAATCTTTATGGTCGTGACGGCGTCGATATATCGGATCGGGACATTAAGGAGCGCTTGCTCTTCCGTCAGGTTATCGAGGCGCTGAAATGTCTTGAGACCGGTGTTCTTCGCAGCGTGGCAGACGGCAATATTGGTTCGATCATGGGTATCGGTGCGCCCGCTTGGACTGGGGGACTACTGCAGTTTGTAAATACCTATGGCTTACAGAACTTCATCGACCGCTGTGGTCAGCTGAGTGCAGCCTACGGTGATCGTTTTGAGGCTCCCGCCATTGTGGCCGAGAAAGTGGCCGCTGGTGAAACCCTCGTATGAAGCGATTCACTGTCTCGAAAGGGCGCTTATGGCGCCCTTTTTTTCCTGTTCTTAGCTGCTTGTTAATGTTGGCCGGTAGATTGATAGGGGTCCGCAAAGCTCGTTAATCGGTGTTAAATAGAAATTCAATCTATGTAGAGCAATAACAATGACATTTGCAGTAACACTGGGTCGCTTTTTACTTGCGCTTTATTTCTTCTTGCCGGGAATTTCAAAAATCACAGGCTATGCTGACACGCTCAGTTACATGTCGCTTCATAATATACCGCTCCCAGAGGTCTTGCTGCCGGTTACCATCGTCGTCCAAGTGGCGGGAGGTCTGATGTTGATGCTGGGTCTTCGCGTCGGGCAGGTTGCTCTCGTACTTGCCGCACTAACACTGATTATTAATATGGGGATGCACGATTTTTGGAACGTGTATGAAGGAGTTAGCCAGGCACACGAGACGCAGAACTTCGTTAAAAACCTGGCTATTTTCGCTGGTTTGTTGGTGCTAAGCGGTGCCGAGGACCTGCCCCAGCACCGCTTATTCGGCGGTCATTAGACAGGGCTGTTAGCTGCCTATATCGAAGGTTAGGCCGGCGTTCGCGACGAGTCGCTCGATCAGCTTCTCACCCATGGCGGGTGCAGGGGTGTAAACGCCTCCCGGTAGATCCGGGCAGTCGTGAACGATGCATAGCGCACTCTCGGCAATCATTTTAGATGTCGAGCCATAGCCTGGGTCCATATCGCCGGTGACGGTCGCGTCTATGCGGCCTCCCTCGTCGTTTGTGCCGATAAACAGCACGTCATAGTGACCTGCCTCGCGGCTCTCCTTGGAGGGACCTTCGCCCGGCTTGGGGACGTCATCGCCTTCTAGCGGGTTGCTGCTTGCTACCATCTTGGCCACTGCTGCGCCTTGTTCGCCTGGTCCCGTTACCATCATTTCGTCGTACTGAAAATCTTCGCCGTAGAGGTGGTTCAGCATGGCATTAGAGCGGTGCACGTTTTTGGTGTTAATGGGTGCCATGATGAAAGGGGCGACCCATGAGCCGACGACTTCATCCTCATACGGTTTGGCATCGGATGGCTGCTCGGGACCTTGAAAGCCATTAGCCAGTGAAAAGGGATTAGCCAGAATTTTGATAAGGCCTGGATTAGTTTTAAGTGCAGCCATCGTAGCGCCTAGGGACGCCGCTGTACCGCCAGAGAACTCACCGTTCATAGCGCGAACGCGACCGCGGACGCGGGGCATGGGCTTACCCGTTTTAGCTACGGCTGCTTTTTGAAGAAAGTACACACCCAAGTCAAAGGGAATCGAATCAAACCCACAGCTGTGAACAATGCGTGCGCCAGAGGCCTCGGCAGCTGCCTGATGCGATGTAATCATCTCGTGCATCCAGCCTGGCTCTCCTGAAAGGTCGACGTAGTGTGTCCCCTCTTCAGCACAGAGCTTAACCAGTTCGGATCCGTAAAGTTGGTAGGGGCCAACGGTTGTGCAGATACACCGCGCTCGCTTAACCATCGCACGCAGTGAGTCAGAGTCGCTGGCATCGGCAGTCACGAGTGGTGTTGTGCTGGGTGCGCCTACTAAGTCTCTTACTTCGGCCAGCTTTGCTTCATTTCTGCCTGCCATGGCCCAGTTGGCGCTGTCGCCGTGGGTTTTTCCCATGTACTCCGCCACAAGGCGGCCAGTAAAGCCACTTGCTCCGTAGATAATGACGTCAAATTCTCTGCTCATACTCATTCCATGTTTTTAGTGATCTTCTGCGCTAGGCTGGGTCCAAAACCACGCCTTGTCAGTTACTTTCATCATTGTAAGACGAAAACCAGTGTCAACGGATTCTTTACTCCGGCTCATCACGCCATCGGCCTCAAATATCCGTTCTGCTATGCACCTTAGATATTTTGGGCACTGACAAGCCAGAAATTGGCCTCGAAACGGACCCCTTTACCCACTGAGTAGAACTCCCCGAGTGTCTCATAGATCGCCGTTTTGGCTTGCTCACTCAGAGTAGGGTCGCTCTCGGCGATTAATGCGGCGGCTGGGCCAATCTGTATCAGTTCCTGAAACAGGTTGTCGAAGGAGCGATCGGCGCCGGCTGACAGTTCTACCTGTAGCGGCTCAACAGTGACCTCGGTAAATCCCGCCTCACTCAGGACACTGTAGGTCCGCTCCTTCTCCGATAGCCCAAAGGGGCCGGGCGCTCCGGGCTTCGCCGGTGGCGGAGGTGGCAGGACGGTAAGCGCCGCCTGCATGGGAGCGGTAAAGAAAGGATTTAGCGCGGGGCTTTGCCAGCATACGAATCCTAGCTGACCCTTCGGTTTCAAGATCGAACGTAATTGGGTGAAGGCTGCTGTTGGGTCTGCGAAGAACATGACCCCAAACCGGGAATAAATCGCGTCGAATGACGCCTCGGGAAACAGCGATTCACTGGCATCGCCCAACCGGAAAGACACATTGGCTTGTAGCGATGATTGATTGGCTGACTTTAAATCCTCAGCCAGCGCCAACATGGGCTCCGAAATATCAACCCCTGTAATGGTGCATGATGGGTCGAGCCGAGAAGCCCAGTCGAGCGTCTGATTGCCACAACCGCAACCCACATCAAGTATTTGCGCACTAGACGGTAGGCTGAACAAGTCCATACATCGATGACCTGGCTCTGAGAGCAGCTCTTCCAGCAACGAGTTATGTCTAACCCAGCTGGCTCCGGCGCGGCCATTCCACATGTCTTTTTGTAATTGATTATCCATGGGGTTATCCCTAAGCCTCATGATGACTGTCGACGATGTTTCGTAGTGTGAGTGTTACAGAGAGTGCTGCAAAGAAGACATCTCAATTTCCAAAAATATAGCTACTGACATCACTGAGTCGCTCTAAATCATCCTTCGAATCAATATCCCATCCTGCAGATTGCATGGGAACAATCGCCACCTGTTTTGCTGGATCGGTCAGAAGCTTTTTAGCCCCGTTTTCAGCATTTAGTGTCAGCAGATCGGGATACCAGGCGCGAGAAAATATGGCCGGTGGGCCTACAGTCTCGCTGAAGCCCGCGCAGGCGCTCCCACCGTCCACAGCTTGTGCAATAAGGGTCTCGAGTTCGCAGGTTGAGACCAGCACCTGATCGGCCAACAGCACTAACAACTGATCACAGTCGTCAGACAGGAGCTCGCAGCCGAGCCTGATGGAGCTACTCATTCCTGATGACCAGTCGGGGTTGTGAATGAGCTCAGCGCCGGTTACGAAACCCTCATCGTTAGCTACCGCGATGGCCTCATGATACCTGCCGGTCATGACGACAAGTCGCGTGGGTCGGAGAGGGAGCGCAGCATCGATCACGTGTTGCAATAGCGGTTTCGTATGGAATAAGGCCAGCTGCTTGCACGCGCCAAACCGACGCGCTTCACCCGCAGCGAGAATAACAATGCCTAGCCGAGGCTCAGTCATTCCTGCTTGGCTGTCGCGCCAACGTAAGCAGGGCCAAAGATCGCATCATGACACTTGGCGATGACGGAGAGCGCTATGCTTTCGGGCAGTTCGCCGCCGATATCAAATCCGGCAGGACCATCGACACGAGGCTGGTATTCTTCATCGCTGAGACCAGCTTCGATAAATACTTCCTCTCTGCGGTGGGTGGGACCGAGAAGGCCTACATAATCAAGACCGCAACCGGCGACAGCACTAAGACTCTGGGCATCCATGGGTACGCTATGAGTCATCAGCATAGCGGCATTGACCGCGGCATCCCGTACCCATTGCGAAAGCTCCTCGAGTGGACATCGCAGTCGATGGTCTGCCATGAAGAAAAATTCATCTCTCGCATTGGCGGGTCGCGGATCCCAAACAGTCGTTTCCCAACCGAGTTGATTGGCTAGCGCGACCACTGGTTGTGCATCGATGCCGCCGCCAGCGATTAGTAAATGTGGGGCTGGCGTAATATGCGAAATCAGCCAGTTTTCACCATCTATTGCGTCCACTCGGCTTTTCTCGCGCTTGCGCGTTAGAACTGATTCGACGGCGTATTGGCTAGGAAGACTCACGGCTCCCGGTGCAGGAATGTGTTGCTTTAGATGTCCGCTTTGGCGGTTAGCCAATGAGCCTTGAATATCGAGCAGGCCCTGATAATTGTTCTCGGCATTAAGTGGTTCTAGTAAGACGTGAACGACACCACCGCAACCGATACCGAGTCGATATGACAGATCATCTTCATCATCGCCGTCATAGCGAATGCAAACGGGGATACCCGAGGCCATGACTTTGCGCGCGTTAAGCCTTATGTCCGCTTCTAGACAGCCGCCACTTAATAACCCCAGTTGCTCGCCACCCGAGCTGATCAGACTCATTGCGCCGGGTTTTCGATAACTCGAGCCTTCGGTTTTGTAAACGGTGCCTAAAATCCACTCGTCTGTGTCGCGTTGAGGTTCCCAGCGCGAGAGCATTGCCGCTAGCTGCATCGTCATAACCAGATCCCCTGAAGCGATGGGTTAATCTGACAACGGATGACTCGGTGGGTAAGGTGGTGACGATGCTTCATGGGCGCATTAGCGTGATCAGGAGCGGATACCCTGGAGGATGTAGCCCGCATTTTTTTCAAAGCGCACTTTCATATCGAAGTAACCCATGAAGGTTGCCACGTCCTCGGGAAGCGCCTCAGTCTCGATCACCGAATCTGAGGAGCCGTCGTAGGATCCTGTCAACAGTGCGGATATGCCACTTAAAGCCTCGATAGTTTGCTCGAAGCTCATACCGAGCGGCGCAGAGAGTTCTGTGACCATGGTGTGAAAGTGAGTAGCCATGATGCGTTTAGAGGTTATCAACGCGTCAACTGAAATATTCTGCTCGATGACGGTGCCCAGTCTGGCGTGCAGTGCCAGGAAAATCGGGTCCGATAGGCTGGTCTCATAAAGATGCGATACAAAGTCAGTATCTGAGATGCCAGGAGAGATGCCCACGACAATATTGTTACAGAAACGCTCAAACTCCTGGCTGTACAATGACAACAGCACCTCTTCCTTGGTGCCGAAATACAGATAGAGTGTGCCCTTAGCAACGCCTGCGCGCTT
The DNA here is from genome assembly GCA_902547755.1 of Halieaceae bacterium. Classification (GTDB taxonomy): domain Bacteria; phylum Pseudomonadota; class Gammaproteobacteria; order Pseudomonadales; family Halieaceae; genus Luminiphilus. The sequence goes on from CACCPA010000003.1 coordinate 120,978, forward strand.
CGACAGCAGTCCCATGGAAAAGCCTTCATAGCCCGCCTCCATGAATAAGATCTTTGCAGTAGCGAGAATGGTCTCCCGCCGATCGCTTTTTTGCTCGGGCGTTCGCGCTCGCTTGATGTGGGTGATAGTTGATGCCATTACCGAATAGTAACTTTGTTGACAAATGACCGCCAGTCATTAAATTAACTGAGTGAGGGCCAACAAGATTAACCCAAGTCCAATGATGACCGTATGTAATCGTACATAACAGCAACATGCGACCAATTCGATCATACTGTCGGCATCACTAAGGCAGTCCAGACGCCTAGACATTGAGGAACGAGTGAATGACAACTTTTACGCTTAATGGGGAAATACGGATGGTTGATACTGATCCGGAAACACCCGTGCTCTGGGTCATCCGAGAGCAGCTCGACTTAACCGGTACTAAATTTGGCTGTGGGATGGCGCAGTGCGGTGCCTGCACTATCCATGTGAATGGACGGGCGCAACGTGCCTGCATCACACCCATCGCCTCCTTGGAAGGTGCCAGCGTCACCACCATCGAGGGTCTAAAAGGTGCAGACGGATCGCTTCATTCGCTTCAACAGGCGTGGATTGATCACCAGGTTCCGCAGTGTGGCTACTGTCAGTCGGGTCAGCTGATGTCGGCGGCGGCATTGCTTGCCGATAACCCAAATCCATCGGATGCCGATATCGACACGGCCATGCGAGGTAACGTCTGTCGTTGCGGCATGTATGGACGGATACGATCAGCGATCAAGCAGGTAGCGGGTGCGTCCTTCTACGATGCGATGGAGGGTAGTCAAAATGGGTAAGTGGACCAGACGCGGTGTTCTCTCAGCCGGTGTTTTAGGTGGAACAGGACTGGTTATTGGTATTGCCGTTCGCCCTGGCAACCCGACAGAGACGGCGGGACACCTAGTAGCGGGCGAAGGGGAGAATCTCCTACATATTTATTTAAAGATCGATTCTGAGAATCGTGCGACAGCGATTTTGCCTCACTCTGAAATGGGGCAGGGCGCGCAAACCGCTCTGACACAAATGCTTGCCGAAGAGATGCATGCTGATTGGGATCTCATGCGCTTTGAAGAGGCACCAGCCAGTGCCGAATACGCCAATATGGCGTTGGGGCGAGGCTACCTATTCAAGGGCGTTAGTTTCCCTGATGTAGTTGTGCCGACGGTTGACGGTCTGATGTTGAATCTCGCGGATGCCATTGGCATGCAGGTTACTGGCGGTAGCATGAGTATCCGTACCACCGGGCAGTATTTCCTGCGCGCAGCTGGCGCCTCGGTTCGCGAGATGCTGGTAAAAACCGCATCGAAGGCTTGGGGTGTGCCCGAGATCGAAATTCGTACGGCTCAGAGCATGTTGTATCACGACAAAAGTGGCCGATCGGCCCCTTATTCGGAGTTTGCGGCGGCCGCTGCGGAGATGACGCCGTCATCGACACCCAAGCTTAAGAAAACGAGCAGGTTTACTGTCATGGGGCAGAGCAAACCTCGTCACGATATCCCATCAAAAGTAGACGGTACGGCGATGTTCGCCATGGATGTTAAGCGTCCCGGTATGGTCTATGCCGCCGTAAAGCGTACCCCAGTTGCAGGTGGCACGCTGAGGCGCGTGGATGACAGTGCAGCGCGCGCGATGAAAGGTGTTATCGATGTGGTCAAAGTGGGTCCGTCGAGTGCTGCAGGGCTGGTCGGATCGTATTCTGCGGGAGACACCATTGCAGTTGTCGCTGATAGCTATTGGAGGGCGGAGAAGGCGCTTGCGGCACTGAAGCTCGAGTGGAATACCGAAGGCAAGGAACGCGTCTCAAGCGAATCCATTTTTGAGCAGTTCGATCGGGATATTACGGCAGGTATAGACCGAGCCAATGATGTCACCATGGGCGATGCCACTGCGGCGTTTGATAGTGCGGCGACGGTACTGACCGCTGACTATCGCGTGCCGTATCTGGCGCACACCTGCATGGAACCGCCAAACGCAACAGCAGAGGTCTCGGCAGACCGGGCGGAGATTTGGGTCGGTTGCCAAAACCCTCTGGGTTTCCGGCAGCATCTGGCCGCCAGCCTAGGCCTAGATGTTGAGCAAGTGACGCTGCACAACTACTTTATGGGCGGTGGTTTTGGTCGAAAGAGCAATGCGGACTATGCGTTGCAGGCCGCTATGATTGCTCGAGAAGTGGGTAGACCGGTTCAGATGGTTTACTCCCGTGCGGAGGACATCAAGCAGGACTTTTATCGGCCAGCCGTTCAAAGTCGATTCAAGGCGGGCCTCGATGCCGCTGGCAAGTTGGTCGCTTGGCAAAATACCTACGTCGATAAACACGAGCCCGTGGAGGCGCCGCTCATACCATATGCTGTCGCTGCGCAAGATATCGGGCATGTTGCTAGCCCCACTCACGTGCCGTTTGGTGCTTGGCGAAGTGTTGATCACTCTCAGCACGGCTTCTTCACGGAGTCATTTGTTGATGAGGCAGCCCACGCGACAGGCAGAGATCCTTACGAATTCCGAGCAGAGATGCTCAAGGATAAGCCCCGTCTATTAGCGGTCCTCAATCGGGTCGCGAAGGAGGCCGATTGGGGGCGTCCGATGGAAGAAGGACGCGGGCGCGGTATCTCTTTGCAAGAGTCATTTGGCTCTATCGTGGGTCAGGTCGTCGAAGTGACAGTGTCGGGTGGAAAGACCTGGGTTGATCGGGTCGTCGCTGTAATTGACGCAGGTTATGCGGTGTCCCCCGATGGTACAAAGGCGCAAATCGAATCAGGTATTATTTATGGTCTCAGTGCAGCGATGTACGGCGAGATTACTATCGAAGATGGCGCTGTGGCGCAGAGTAGTTTTGCTGACTACGACGCTATTCGAATGCACGATTCACCCGCTATTGAGACTCACATTATCAACAGTGGTGCCGAAATGGGTGGCGCAGGCGAACCCGGCACGCCCGGGGTGGCTCCGGCTTTGGCAAATGCCATTTTCGACGCCACAGGTAAGCGCGTGCGCACGTTACCTGTAATCAAGGCAGATCTGCGAAATGATGCTGAGGCGTCGCCTGCAGTAGCAGCACTGGGTGCTTGAGATCTAACGGAAACCTAGAAAGGAAGAGCCCCCACTGTGGGGGCTTTTTTATAAAGCTTTTACCCAGATGGCCTGTACGTGGCTTTTATCTGGAGGATCTGTCGGCTTGGCGCGGTTAGACGATCTTAAAGCCTTCCTTGCTAATAGGCAGTGCTTTGATGCGCTCGCCGCAGGCATCAAACACAGCATTACATACGGCAGGCGCCAGAGGCGGCAGTGCCGGTTCTCCTGCACCGGTAGGCCGGTAGCCTGAGTTCAAAACGTCAACATGCACCCGTGGACTTTGCGGCATGCGCAACAGGGGATAGCTGTCGTAGTTACTCTGCACCACAGCTCCATTCTTGATACTGATGCGCTGTGCAGCCATGGTACTCAAGCCATCGACGACTGACCCCTGCAACTGGTTCTCGAGTCCCGAAAGGTTGACCACCTGACCGACATCGGCCGCAACCCAGACGTCGTGCACGGTAATATCTTTGCCGTCGACGCTGACTTCAGCCACCTCAGCGATGTGACCAGAGTGGCTTAAGAAGAAGGCAAGCCCCAAGCCATGACCCTCGGGTAACTTGCGTCCCCATCCAGCCGCCTTAGTCACAGCTTCAATAGTCGCGCGTGCTCTGGCCGTATTGAGGCTGGCCATGTCACCTTCTTTTATCCATCCCTTGTCACCAATCGCATTGAGCAAGAAAGCGCGGTGATCCTGTCCCGCCTTGTGCGCGAGTTCAGCGATAAACGATTGCTCGGCAAAGGCATACACATTGGAGATCGGCGCTCGCCAGGCACCGGTTGGTGTTTGAGACTTAACGAAGCTTTGCTCTACCACTACGTTGGGTATGACCTTGCCCGGGAAATCGTAGGGTCTGTAACTGGCACCGTAGTTGGCATTTTCCCCATCTGTTGACGCGGCAGCCACCAGGTTTTTCCAGCCGACTAATTGCCCGTCATCGGTTACGGCTCCTTGGAGTTGGTAATAGGTGGGCGCTCTGAAGTAATCAAAAGCCATGTCATCTTCACGTTTCCACTGGAGTTTGACCGGTGCTCCAACACGTCGTGAAATCAGCGCAGCTTCGAAGATGTACTCGTTGGATAATCGCCGCCCAAAACCACCACCGCCACGGAGTTGATGAACGGTAATATTACCCGGCGTTACGTCGAGTAATTTTGCGAGATTTGAGGTGATGAAGACCGGTGTTTGACTGCTAGTCCACACTTCAACGGCACTGGTTGCCGCAGACACAAGTACGCCTTGAGGCTCTAACTGTGCGTGCGATACAAAATCGGTTGAATAGGTTGAATCGGCCGTCATTGCCGCGTTTGCGAAGGCTGCTTCCACATCCCCTGCACGCTCGATTTCAGCCTCGACTCTCCCCGTAGCGAGGGCAGCAAGCGCCTCCGCCTCAATCGAATCCGAGTCATCTTGCGACGCGGCTGATAGGTCCCAATCTACCTTTAAAGCTTCGCGTGCTTTGAAGGTTGACCATGTATCCTTACCCACAATAGCGACCCCACTTTGAATCGCGTGAGACTCTCTAATGTCAAAGTTGTAGGGTCCGGGCGTCCCATCGAGGATGAAGGCATCAATAACTCCCGGTAGCGCTCTAACAGCTTCTAGGTTGGCCGATTTTGCTACGCCGCCAATCGACGGACACTTGACGAAGCTCGCGTAAACCATAGCGTCGACCTTGGCATCGATACCAAATATCGGTTTGCCCGTGGCGATGCCCTCCGCTGACGCGTTCGAAATACGTTTGCCTAGCAAACGATAGTCTGCGGGCGCTTTGAGTCGCACGTCCGCCTCATCCGGTACCGATATGAGTGAAGCCGCGGCCACCAGATCTTTGTAGTGACCCGACTTGCCCGAGGGGCCATGCCGGACCATCGAGTCAGCCGTTGTGAGTTCGTCGCGCGGCACATTCCATTGGCTTGCCGCCGCACGGCATAACATTTCCCTCGCCGTTGCTCCCATTTTTCTCATTTCATCCCAGCGCATGGGGATAGACAGAGAGCCCCCGGCAAATTGCATACCGTATTGCTGCTGAACGGGCGCCGCCTCGCATTGGACATCTTCCCACTTAGCGTCGAGTTCCTCTGCCACGATCATTGGTAAAGACGTATTAACGCCTTGGCCTACTTCTGGATTCGGACCGTAAATGGTGACGCTGCCGTCCGCATTGATATTCACGTAAGCGTTCAGGGTTCCCGATGCCTCCGCTGATGCCAGAGACATCATCGAAATGCTGCCTGTGGACGAGAGGGCAAGACCCAGTGAAATTTTGAGAAAGTCGCGTCGATCGGTATTGGCGATCGAATTGGATGGCTGATTCATGCTGACAACTCCTCTGCTTCCATGGCGTTATAGAAGAGAGCAGAGGCGGTCATTGCACCGCTGGCCGCTTTAATCGCCGACTTAATACGCCCATAGGTACCGCAACGGCAAAGATTACCCGCCATGGCTGCATCTATCTCATCATCGGTTGGGCTCGGATTTCGCTCAAGGAGTGCGGCTGCTGACATAATCTGGCCTGCCTGACAGTAGCCACACTGTGCGACATCATGGTCAATCCATGCCTGCTGAACGGGGTGTAGTGTCGCCGTTGCCAATCCTTCAACCGTAGTAACGACGCGACCTTCAAGTGCGCCGACTGTCAGCTGACATGAACGAACGGCGAAACCGTCAAGCCATACAGTGCAGGCACCGCATTGGCCCACGCCACAGCCGTATTTGACGCCCTGAATTCCCGCATGATCGCGCAGGGCCCAAAGCAAGGGCATTGCGGGATCAATACCGTTAAACGAATGGTCTTTCCCGTTGATGGTGATAGTGGTCACGTGAGTCCGCCTAGTTAGTTTTCGTTTGATTCAATAGTGGCACAAATCGCCTTAAATAAAAGGTGGTGACGTCCCAATTGACGCAGGTTGGTGTGATTATTAGAGCAACGTTAGGGGCTGCTGGTTGGGGACTGCTCGAGGGCCTTTACTGAGACCAACTAACGAAGAAGGGGACATCAAAGCTCGGTAGCGGCTTCTAGCTCCTGCTCGAGCTTCAGCCGAGAATCCGCTCGTGGTTTGGAGAAGCGTGCGACTGCAAGGTAAATGACCGGTGTCAGAAACAGTGTGAAGAATGCCGTGAGACCCAGACCACCAAAGACGACCCAGCCCACAGCCTCGCGCGCTTCAGACCCGGGGCCCGAGGACAAGATAAGCGGGAGTGCGCCAAGCACCGTTGAGATCAGTGTCATTGCAATCGGCCGGAGTCGAATGTTTGCGGCATCCTCAATGGCATCTCGCACACTGGCACCCGCATCACGCCGCTGATCGGCAAATTCGACCAATAGAATGCCGTTCTTAGCGATTAACCCAATGAGCATGACAAGTCCGACTTGTGAATACACATTGAGTGACGTCCCAGTGATGAATAGCGCGAAGATCGCCGCAGCGAGGCCGAATGGCACAATGGTCATGATGACTAGCGCTGAGGTCAGGCTTTCAAACTGCGCGACCAGCACCAAGAACACAATCAAGAGTGCGAGACCGTAGGCGTAGAGCGAGTCTCGCTGAGATTCGCCCAAGCGAGCGGCCTCTCCCTCCGGGGCAACGGTAATGGAGCTGGGGACAACTTCGTTGGCTAAAGCCATGAGATCGTCCACGGCGGTTTGTAAGTCCACCCCGTCAACGGTTTGCATATCAATACTGATGGAGCGCCGCTGATAGAGGCGCCGCAATTCATCGGGAACACCTTCCTCGACGACGGTAACAAGCGATGCCAAGGGGATAAGTTGACCGGTTTGCGAGCGAACGAACAGGTTCACCAGATCATTTGGGCCCTGAATACGATTCGTTCCCGCTTTCAACACAACTGGGATCGATTGATCTCGCCCGTTTAAGTCGACGACCCGAACGCCATCAACCATGACGCGCAGTGTCTGAGCTAATTCGTCGATGGATACGTTGAGATCAGCCAGGCGTTCTCGGTCGATTTTGATGGCTACCTGGGCTTGCGAGGGGGTGTAGTCGATACGTGGATTATCGACACTATCCAGCCGCTCTCGAATGGCATCAGCATACACACGAGCTGCCGCGTAAATCTCTTCGTATTCACTGCCAAGCAAAACAAACTGGATGCCACCACGCCAGCCACCGCGCATATTGAGACTGTTGCTTCCGTAAACACGAGCGGTGACGCCAGGTAATTGGCTCAGTTGTGGTTGAATCTCTGCTGTGAGTTCTTGCTGTGATATGTCACGTTCATCCCACGGTTTTAAGGTGCCCACGACGTAAATGATGTTGGCGTCCCAGCGGCCGGCGACGGTATAAAGCCGCTCTATGATTCCCGAATCCAAATAGGGCTGAAAGATAGCTTCGATTTGATCGGATTGGCGCTCGGTATATGGAAGGCCTACGCCTGCAGGTCCTCGCGCAAACATATTCAGCGTGCCCCGATCCTCGGTCGGCAGTAACTCGCTGTCCAACGACGTGTAAACACTGGCGGCCGCTGCTGCGATACCCATCGATACAAGCACCGACGTCACAGGGTAGTTTAGAACCGAGCGCAAACTACCGCTGTAGAATCGCTGGAAAATATTGGGCATGTCTGATTGGCCAGTAACGGCAGACTCAGATTTCCCCAATCGCGCCATTAGCGCGGGCACCAATGACAATGCGACAAATGACGAAATTGCTACCGCCACGGTTAGAACCAGGCCAAACTCTCTGAATAATCGTCCTGAGGTCCCTGGCAAAAAAGCGATTGGGACAAAGACAGCAACCAGAACCATCGTCGTGGCGATAACGGCAAAGAACACGGACTGTGTTCCGAGGACAGATGCTGCGCTGCTCCCCTCGCCGCGTTTCTGTCGGCGCTGGACGCTCTCAAGCACCACAATGGCATCATCAACGATAAGACCCGTCGCCAGAACAAGTGCTAGTAGTGTCAGGATATTAATGGAGAAGCCCAGAATCCAGCTTGCAGCGAGTGTGCCTAGTAGTGAAATCGGAATGGCAATTGCTGGAACCAGTGTAAATCGCCAGCTTCCGGAAAAGAGACGAATCGTCAAAATCACGATCAGAACGGAAAATGCCAAGGTGCGCAAAACTTCAGATACTGCGCCATTGATGAAGACGGCCTCGTCGGAAATGACCTGCAGCTTGATGTCATCGCGCTGGGCATTGAAAAGCGCGACGGCTTGATGCGCACCCTTTGAAATTTGAATCGTATTCGAGCCCGCTTGTCTCACCACGCCAACGCCCAGCACTCGCTGACCATTCAGGCGGACCACTGATGTTGCATCGTCAGGGGTATAGGCAATGCGTGCGACGTCTCGAAGTCGGACTTTGTCAGTGATAAGAAGATTGCCAATGTCGGCTTCCGACTCGACAGCGGCATCTGCGCGCACCAGCAACGTCTGATCGCTCGTCCTGAAGCTACCGGCCGGCACATCTAGCGGCGCCTGAGCCAGTACCGAACGTATGTCGGTCACTGTCAGTCCATAGGTGCTCATGCGACCTGGATCTAGTTCGACCCTCAGTATCTGTCGACGGGAGCCAAAGAGCGGGACGTCAGCCACACCCGGCAGTGAAATAAATGCTGGAACCACATCGCGCTCAACAATGGTCGCGAGGTCCTGCTCGGATATACCGTCCGCCAGCACAGCGATGCGCATGATTTCCTCGGCATCTTCGTCAGACTTAAAGACGGCTAACTGTTCGACGTTATCCGGCAGCTGACGCTGAACTCGACTAACAGCCTCCCTGACATCGGCGGCGGCTCTGTCCACATTGGCACCGGGGTCAAACACAGCACGAATGCGGGAGTTTCCCTCTTCACTGTTGGAGTTCACCTCTTTGACGCCACTTACGCGCGCAACGGCACCCTCAAGAATACGCGTAACTTCCCCGTCCATTGTCTCTGGGGATGCTCCGGGCAGGTTCGCGCGAACATTGACAACAGGTTCATCGACGTCAGGTAATTCTCTCACCTCAATGGCGAAAATCGCCACAAGCCCTGCGATTGCAATTAATAAGTTGATGACTGTGATGAGCCATGGGCGCTTGACACCCAAAGCGGGAAGGCCCGCACCGGCTAGGGTGTTGAGAGTGACTTTCATCCGGTTTTCTTGTGCATTTTAGCCGCGATCAGCCTTTTCACTTTTAGATGAGTGTGCTGTTGCTTTTACTGCGTTGATATCTTTGATCTTCATTCCAGGGCGAACACTTTGAATGCCCTCAAGAATCACACGTTCACCTTCAGAAAGTTCACCACGGATCAACATACGACCGTCGACGCGGCGCACCATCTCCACCGGAGAGCGCATAGCGCGATCACCCTCAGTCGACCAGACATAGGGACCGTCTGCACCCCATTGAACCGATAACTCAGGCACACTAAGGTATTCACCTTTCTCGATAGACGCGTCAATTTCAAATGCCATACCGGGGCGAAGATTGTCTACGCTGTTGTCGATCGCCGCACGCGCTCTGAAAGCGCGCGTGGCCGAATCCACTCGGGAATCCACAGCAACAATTGTTCCTGAGGTGTTGTCGTCTGGTGATTCCCACTGACGGGCTTGAACTTCAAGGTCCATCACGATCTTACCGATAAAGCTCTCGGGTACCGTAAAATCAACGAGCAGAACGCTTCGGTCGTCGAGCGTAGTTATAACAGTTGAGGTGTCAACGCGATCACCAATTTCCACATCAGTAATGCCGATGCGCCCTGAAAACGGTGCCATTACTTGACGGCGAGAGAGTTCTACTTTTGCTTGTGCCAGACGAATCTCAGCCAGATCAACGTTACTTTGTGCAGTATCAATCGTGCTTTGAGGGATATTCGCCTCACTCGCATTGAGGGAAAAATAGCGCGTTAGCGTTCGTTTCGCTTCCGCCAGTTCGACCTCCGCCTGTCGTACGGCAAGGGCTTGGTCGCGATCATCCAATTTGAGAAGTGTCTCGCCTTTTAACACGGGTGTATCAGGCGCCAACTTTGCGAATGTCACAAACCCAGAGCTCTCTGGATATAGCGTTACGCTCTGGCGAGCTCGCGCTGTCCCGACGGATTTTATTGAATCAATGAGCGGTGCACGCTCAACAGGTGCGGTTACGACGGGTAGCTCGCGCACACCCCATGAACCTCGTGATCCGGGTGTTTCCTCATCAGGGGTGTCTGAGCAACCGAGCATGAACGCGCATGCCAGCAGAGCTGACATACCTGAGAACCGCATAACCGCGCGAAAATTAAACATCACGCGAGTATATCTGAGATTTCGAAATGGCAATCTTTTTATTTTCAGTTTTCGGCAATGCCAACGTCGACAAAGACGCGACCGTTACTTACAGGATGACCTCTATAAGGCGAGGGCCTTTCTCCGCCATTGCCTCGGCCATCGCGCGATCCAGTGCTTCAACTGTATCGACGCGCACCGCTGCCATTCCCATACCCTTGGCGATATCGGTCCATTGAATCGCCGGGTTGGTTAGATCGAGCAATGACAAGGCCGTGGGTCCCGGTTTTTCCACACCGACGCGCGCAAGCTCAATATTTAGTATGGCGTACGATCCGTTGTTAAGAATCAACACAGTTACGTCGAGATCCTCGCGCACCATCGTCCATAATGCTTGGACCGTGTACATCGCCGATCCATCAGCCTCTAAGCCAATCACCTTTTGATCGGGACATGCGATGGCAGCACCAACTGCCATAGGCAAACCTGCTCCGATAGCCCCACCCGTAAGCGTTAACCAATCGTGTGGCGCTGCATTGCCGGTCATGAGAAACGCCCCAAGCCCATTGGTTGCGCCCTCGTCGACGACAATGGCGTTTTCAGGGAGTCGATTGGCAATCACCTTACCAAGCTCTACCGCATTGATAGGGCCGATTTCCAGGGCATGTTCGACTCTTTGTGCAACTTTCGTCACCTGTTCTGGCGCCCCGAGTGCATTGGCAATGCGCGTCAGGGTATCGATAGCATCGACACTGTGGTCACCCATTTGAAGCAGGCTCGCCCCTTCAGGTGACAGCCATCCGGGTTTACCGGGGTAAGCAAAGAAGGATACGGGTGGCTTGCTGCCGACGATGACAAGGGTATCGAGCCCTTTTAGGTGTTCCGCGGCCATTTCGCCGAAGTAGGGCAGGCGTTCGGTCTCAACGCGCCCGACGCCTCTCTGTTGACGCGTAAAGAAGGTTTCGGTGATCAGACGAGCGCCCGTTGCCTCCGAAATGCGCCCCGCTTGAATGAGGCCTGACTCGCGCAGAGCATGACCGCCCATGAATAGGGCCGCGGAGTCACTGTTCTTAAGTGCTTCGGCTGCCTCAATGATCTCATCGTCACTCAGGGTTTTAGGCGCTGGAATATCAGGGATATCCACGTCACCACCTGCGGGATCCCAGGCATGGTTTGCCGGGGCCACAAAGGCGGTGACATTACCGGGGTATTCCATGCTGGCTTGCCACGCCTTCAGTCCCACCTCGGGCAAGTCGCCCGGACTGGTTGACATCCCTGTCCAGGCGCAGACAGCTGAGGTAAGCCCATCGATATCAGATGTAAGGGGTGCATCCAATTCCAAGTGGTGCGTTGCGTGATCGCCAATCATGTTCAATACGGGCACTCGGGCTCGCGATGCATTGTGGAGATTGGCGATGCCATTGGCATAACCCGGTCCAAGGTGAAGTAGCGTAAGGGCTGGCGTATCGGTCATCCGCGCAAACCCATCTGCAGCACCGGTAACGACGCCCTCAAAAAGACCTAGTACAGCTCGAATTCGGGGTTCTTTATCGAGCGCGGCGACGAGCTGCATCTCGGACGTGCCAGGATTGGCAAAGCAAGCGCTGACACCAGCGTCCGCGAGTTTCTTTATGAGTAAATCTGCGCCATTCATTACCGCTAAACCCCTAATGCGTTTTTTTATCAGTTCCCAGTATACGCATGAACATAGGCGCATATGGGTGCTGTTTATTCTTGGAGATTATTATCTATGACATCTTATCTATTACATCGCGGCATTACACCACGTTAGCCAGAGCAGACTCACTGCAGGTCGTGGCCGAGTCTTACAGCTGGAGCGATAGTGCTGGCTTGCCGGAACGATCCGCTCGATAGATACCCCAGTGTTTCTCCGGTTCCAGCGGATGGTCCGATCCCTTCCAGTTTTCGTCGAAGGCTTCGAAGATATAAACCAGTATCTCTTCTCTCTCTGCCCACTCGAGCAACTCCCGCAGATAAGTCTCTTGAAATAGCTCACCCACGTTCTCTGGTGGGATCCCTCGTCCGTTCGACGCTGTGGCCCAGCCAGCCTCGGTGATGATTACCTGCTTATTTGGGTAGGCGCTCTGAACCGCATCGAAGTTATCGCGTGTGTACGCCATTGCCTCGGCTACTGTTTTGTATTCCCACACCGGGTAGGTATGAATGGCAATGACATCCAGCTCTTCAGCAAGCCCGGCGAGCTTATCTAGCCAAGGCACATAATTTTCGCAGAAAGTAACAGGTTGAGAGATGCGTGCTCGCAAAAAAGCCGCATACGCTGTCACGGCCTCAGGCTCGATAAGATGGTCAGTCCAATCGACGGTCGCCTCGTTGCCCACGGATACGATATCGACAATCGCGTCGTAGCGTTTAGCCCACGCCACGGCACGCTCCAGCTCCTGCAGGTTGTTGATGCGGTTTTTCTTTAAAGTCTCATCACTGTAAACACCGCCCCACGGGCAATTAGGGTTGTTCACCTCTGCACCGATATATGCACCAAGCATGACTGTGAAGGGAAGACTCTCGCGTTCGATGACCTTCAGTACTCGTTCGGTATGCAGATCACAGGCGTAGACCCGAAGGGCATCCCAATGTCCCTCGAGAAGCCTCAAGTCCACCAGGATTTCCGACTCCGAGGGGAAGACGCCCGCATCAGGGCTTTGCCCATCTCGGAATCCCGAGTAGCAAATGGCGCGTTTGTAGGGCAGGCGCTTCGTCTTATTCATAACAGGTGTGAGTACTTAAACTTTTCGTTTTCATCCCACAATCCCCAGTGGGCACCAACGTCGCCTTCACCGGCTTCGCCAGATACTTTCCATTCTTCATCAAACGACGCGAAATAAAACATCTCCACGTTGTCCTTAGCAGCCCACTCCATCGATTTTAAAAAGTATAGGTAAGCTCCCTGTAACGATGACTCAGCTCCGTAAAAGTTTCCACCTGAACTTGGCCAGCCAGTCTCCGAAATGATGATGCGCTTTCCGTTCGCAATTTTTTGTACTCGACGATACATGTCCTGCATATAGAGCGTTGCGTAGGGCAGAGCACAGCCTTCCCAGAACGGATAACAGTTAGTGAGGAGGACGTCGCAGGCTTCTGTCACTTGCGGCCGGTCCTCGAACTCATAATAGGCATCTACATAACCCATAGGAACATTGGAGGGGAGTCGCTCTCTGACCTCGGCCATGAAGTCGAGGAGTTCGGTCTCTTCCAGATCACCGCGGTAAAGAACTTCGTTACCTACTGCGGCGACATCCACGGCTCCCGTTAGCGCGAGTTCGATCAATTTATCGACTTCATTCCTGTTTTTATCCGCATTCTCGCCAAGCCAGGCGCCAACAAGCGTGTTTAAGCCCATGGCTTTGGCTACTTGCGGGATGTGTTCATTGCCCTGAGTGGTAGAAAAAGAACGAATCCAGTCGAAGCGAGGCGCCAGAATTGCCATCCGATGCTCGATCTGCTCGCGTGTGAGTTCATCACCTGGTTTTTGACCCTTGGTGTAAACGCTGAAGGAAATGCCATGCATCTTTTCTTCGAGCAAAAGCTCGAGACGGGTATCTAAATCGAGCTCGCTCGCGCTGCGATTATTTTGCCCAATTAAATAATGGTGTTTACCTGTCCGCTTGCCCATGTGTCTCTTCCAGTCTTTTGCCGCGTACGTGGTGATGGAGACGCGATGCTAAGCAAGGATGCTGTTTCAGACATCTTCAATACGACGAGATGGCACATTCACTGGTTAAGTTGGATAAACCTTGGTATCGCTGGGCAGGGTGGTGTTTTAGCATAACGTCCCGAGTTGGGAGGGATGTAATCAAACACGATTACGATCCTCCGTCCGTCAGTAGAACTGATACGCCGACAATTAGGATAAGCGGCGTCATGAGAGTAGGGCGGTCGACTGTGCGTCGACTTCATCGCTTCACAGTTCGAATATCACGAAATTAATGATTGAGAGATATGACTAACGAAACGCTGTATTTGGGTGCCAATCCGCTTAATGCTTCTGGCACTGCAGTTGGGGGTGACTACGTCACCCGTGATGGCGAATCTTTTTATCGTATTGCCAACGTCGACGGCATGGATGATTTCTTCATCAGTGTCGTTAGCGATTCCAATCATTGGATGTTTATCTCGACACGCGGCGGGCTATCTGCCGGCCGCACTGATTGTGACAGTGCCCTGTTCCCGTATTACACCGAAGATAAAATTCGCGACAACTCAGATCACACGGGCAGTCGAACGATCGTCATTGCCGATCAGGGTGGCAAGCGGATGCTGTGGGAGCCTTTCTCTCGCTCTCACACAGGCATCTACAGCATCACGAGAAACCTCTACAAGAATGTGCTCGGTGACAAACTCATTTTTGAAGAGACCAATCACGATCTTGGTCTCCAGTTTACTTATTCATGGTCGACCTCGGATCGGTTTGGCTTTGTGAAGCAGTGCACCATTGCCGCTACTGGGAATGCCAAATCTACAATCGAGATCCTCGATGGTATTGAGAATCTGCTGCCTTATGGCGTGTTAGCCGGTACGCAGAACGAGCTGAGTTGCCTGGTCGATGCCTACAAGAAAAATGAGTTGGTGCCCAACTCGGGCCTAGCTGTTTATGCAATGAGTTCGATCCTATCGGACAAAGCCGAACCCAGCGAGGCGCTGTCAGCAACGACCGTTTGGTCGTATGGGGTCCAGGACGCAAGCTATCTCATCAGTTCAAACCAGCTGAGCCAGTTTAGATCTGGCGCCGCCATCAGCGAAGAACAGGAGGTCTTGGGGCGACGAGGAGCATATTTCGTTCACCAGACATTTGCGCTAGATGCAGGTGCTGAGCGTGACTGGGGAATTGTGGCCGACGTCAATCAAAGCCCGGCAGCGGTCAGAGACACTGTGTCATTGATTCAAAGTGACACCGGTGTGTCCGCCTTGATTGCAGACGATATCGAGCTCGGTTCCCGAAATCTTGAGCGCCTGATTAGTACCGCTGATGGCATACAAATGACGGGTGACACGCTGAGCGCCAATCACCATGCGTCAAATGTACTGTTTAACATCATGCGCGGCGGTTTGTTCATTGATAACTACGCCATCGGAAAACCCGATCTCATGGCTTTTTGTGCCGAATGGAATCGCGCGGTCTTTGACGCAAACACGCCTTTCTTTGATGCGTTACCAGCGCGCATGACGTATCACGATCTTGACGCGGCTCTGGCAGGCAATACGGATTTGCAGCTCGAGCGTCTGTGCAGAGAATATTTACCGCTGAGCTTCAGTCGTCGTCACGGGGACCCATCGCGGCCGTGGAATCGATTTGCCATCAAAGTGAAAGATGACAAAGGCAACAAGCTTCTTAACTATGAGGGCAACTGGCGCGATATTTTCCAAAACTGGGAAGCGTTGAGTTCCTCCATTCCGTGCTTTGGCGCGAACATGATTTCAAAGTTCGTCAATGCGACGACAGCCGATGGCTACAACCCCTACCGAATTACGCGGCAAGGAATCGACTGGGAGCGCCCAGAGCCTGAAAACCCCTGGGCGAATATTGGGTATTGGGGTGACCACCAGCTCATTTACTTACTCAAGTTGATCGAGCAGTCCGTTGCCCACAATCCCGTAGCATTAAAGTCAATGATGTTCAGTGACGCTTTTGCCTACGCTAATGTGCCGTACCGCATTAAGTCATACGCCAGCATTCTGAGTGACCCCTGCGACACGATTGAGTTTGACGAGGATCTGGATCGCGTTATCGAAGGCCGTTTTGAGGCGATGGGGGCGGATGGTCGTTTGATGCCCGCGCCGAACGGTGAGGTCTACCAAGTCAACCTCGCCGAAAAGATCCTGGTCACGCTGCTGTCCAAGATAGCCAACTTCATCCCGGATACGGGTATTTGGATGAACACCCAGCGACCCGAGTGGAATGATGCGAATAATGCACTCGTAGGGACCGGTGTTTCCGTTGTGACCCTGTGTTACCTCCATCGTTTCTTAAACAAGGCAGTGCCGTTGTTCTCAGAACTCGAGCAGGACTCGGTTCAATTATCTGCAGAGGTTGCAGCGTTTATGTCAGACGTAGCCTCTGTACTCGAGGCGCATCAGGGATCAATCGGCAAAGGACCGGTCTCTGATGCCGTCAGAAAAGAGGTGATGGAAGCCCTTGGAACAGCGGCGGAGCGGTACCGTCAAGGTATCTACGATCGCGGTTTCTCAGCGTCGAAAAAGTCGGTAAGCCTCGCCAGCGTAGTCGATTGTCTATCCCGTGCACGCGACATCAGTGCCATTAGTATTCGATCTAACCGTCGCGAGGATGGCCTTTACCACGCCTACAATCGCATTGCAGTGCGCGACGAAGGTGTAGAGATCAAGTATCTCTACGAAATGCTCGAGGGTCAGGTTGCGGTGTTGAGTTCAGAACTTTTGGAAGCCGATGAGTCACTCGCGTTGCTCAAGACGCTACGTGCATCCTCTCTCTACACTGCGCGACAGCACTCGTACCTGCTCTACCCCAACCGTCAGCTACCGAGCTTTATGGTGCGCAATCTGGTTCCCCGCGAGTTCGTGAAATCCTCGACGTTGATGACCAAACTAGTTTCCGCTGGCAACACGGATCTGATTGAAGTTGATGGATCGGGTCAGGCGTTTTTCGCAGGAAAATTCAATAACACGGCTTCCGTGGCGACAGCTTTGACAGCCCTTGCAGAGGATGGTTTTGCAGAGGACGTCTCGGCAGAGCGAGCTGCGATCGAGACCTTGTTCTCTGACCTGTTTGATTGCGCAAACTTTACGGGCCGCTCGGGTGGCATGTACGCCTACGAAGGGCTGGGCTCTATTTACTGGCATATGGTCTCTAAACTGCTGCTCGCCGTGATGGAAACGGTCAAGCAAGCGGAGGAGACGGGTGCATCTGCAAAGGTATTAGCAGGCTTACAGGCTGCTTACTACGATGTGCGAGAGGGTATTGGTTTTAACAAGACGCCCGACGTCTATGGTGCCTTCCCAACCGACCCGTATTCCCACACGCCTGGCTTCGCGGGTGCTCGTCAGCCGGGTATGACGGGACAGGTGAAAGAGGAAGTACTGACACGTCTCCTCGAGTTGGGCGTAGAGGTTGCGGACGCCCGCGTGAGCTTCAAGCCATCAGTGCTCCGCCTATCGGAGTTCTTGGGATCTTCCGCAACGCTGCGCTACTTCGATACGGCCGGTGCCTCGCAAGCCGTCGCATTGGAGGCCGGCGAGCTGGGCTTTACCTACTGTCAGGTGCCGGTTGTTATGGCGCTTGCCGATTCGCCATCAATCACTTTACACACCGCTGATGGTGCGACGGAGTCTGTTACGGGGAGCGTGTTGACTGCCGAGCAATCAGAAGCACTGTTTAAAAAGACGGGACAGTATGTGCGCCTCGATGTGCGGGTCGCACAGGTCATGGATTAACTTGTTGCTCTATACAACAAAGCCCGCGAATGCGGGTTTTTTTATGTGTGTTGCAAAAGCGGATCGATGCAGTTCTGCGCCGCTTGAGTCTTGGCGGTCTGTGAGTCTTCTTACCAGTATTCGGCGACAAAAACTCGGGTCATGCCATTAGCGGTCAGACGGTATTATGCCCCTCGGGAATCAAGCTCTTCCCTGATGGCAGCGACTGCCTCCTCGTTGAGGTCGTAGTTCCACATCGCCCAAATACCTATCAAGGTTCCCGTTGCAGGTACCAGGATAAAGGCTGCTCGAAGACCGTTGAGTGCGTCCTCGGATTGTACGGCAACATTCTGATCAAATCCGACGAATGCCAAAATGAGACCGCTCAACAGCCCGGCGAAAGCAGCACCGAACTTCACCATCCACCAATAAATAGCACCAAAGAGCCCCTCGCGCCGCTCATGTGTTTCGAGCTCGTCCAAATCACAGATATCAGCGGTCATAGACATCATGATGGTAAACAAGCCGCCGATGCCAAACACAAAAAGTGGGATTGGAAGGAACATCAGGTAGGGGTTCTCGGGAGAGAAACTCCACCAAAACATGGCGTATCCTGCCAGCGACATGCTCTGAGTGATCAAGAAGGTGCGGTGCTTTCCTAGTGTCTGCGCCATGTAGTTGACGATCGGTATTACCAGGAAGCAGGTGAAAAGCGCCGAAATACTACCAAACAGTGCTGGCCAGTTACCGGCTGCAACTGGATCGCCGTTATTCATGTAGTAGACGATGATGAAAAATGCGAAACCGGCGACGCAATTATAGGCATTGAAGATAAAGAAGGTCGCCGTGCAGATCCGCTGAAATGGCTTGTTTTTCAGGGTAATACCAATACCTTTGAAAAGCTCTACGAAGGTTTGCGCCAGTGTTTTTCCGCCTGACTTTGGCTCAGCACTACTAGTATCTTCAGAGTTACAGAAAATGGCCGGCACCATTGCCAGTAACATGCAGATGAGGCCCACATAGATTGACACGGTTCGAGCGCCCTCAGTCGCAGACGCAAACCACTCGGCGTCATAAAGGACAACCCAACCCCAGGGTGCAATGACCCAGGCCCATTGACCTATCCATTGCGCCACGGCCATTAAGCGCGTGCGCTCATGGTAGTCGTCGCTCATTTCGTAGCCCATGGCGACGTAGGGCACACTAAAGATCGTCATGCCGAGGAAAAACACAATCGACCAGCCTAAGAAGTACCAAAAATTGTAGGCAATGCCGTTATCTTCATAGAGCTGCCACATGGCAATGTAGGACAGACCTGCAACCACTGCCCCTATGAAAACAAACGGTCGGCGTTTACCCCACCGAGACTCTGTTCGATCCGAGATATACCCCATTAGCGGATCCGTGAGCGCATCCACGAGTTTGGGCAGGAAGAAGATGAGGCCCCACATCAAAGGGCTCATGCCCAGACTTTCTACGAGAATCACCATGAAGATGCCGAGAGCAGCTGGGAACATTTGGTTGGCCAGCATTCCGATACCAAATGCCACCTTTTGCGACATTGGGATTTTCGATGTCCGTGGTGTGTCTGATATCAGATCGGATGATTGGGTGAGGGTACTAGTTGTCATGCTGCGCTTCTTCTGAACAAATTGAAGAACCTCGTACGTTTTTGAGGCTCGGCCTTAATAAGAAAGGGAATATTGGCAACGGCGCTGCTGTCGTGAGGTGTGTCTATCTGACAGAACAGGCGGTACTGGCCAGGCTCGGATAGCTGAAAATTAAATTGTCGGTTCTGTGTTCCGATAACCGCTTCAACCGTGGGCGGGGTCGGCTCAAAGTCGCCACCATCGCTCTGCAGCGCAGTTGGAACCTCCTCGCGCACACGCCAAGAGATGAGGTGATCATCACTCTCAGTCGCATGGACCTCAGCATGGAATACCTGATTGACAGCCCCTTCGATGCTTGTCGGTGCTTCTTCGGCATTGAGGCGCAGCGACTGAATCTGTGGGGCTTGATGTATCGGCCAGTCGCCAGTCCACGCCTTTTGCATTACATCAACAGCGGCCGTGCGCTCACCTGTCTCCAAGAACATGCCATACCAGGTGGGTGTTCGCTCCTGTTTCTGGCCCCATAAGAAGATGTAGGCACCTAAACAGCGCTTGCTGTCGGCCAAAATAATCTCTTCATAGCGACGGGTGATGTCGTTTGCCTTCTGTGTGCTTGAGGGCTCAAAAGGCCGACCCCAGTCGGTCTCCGGACTTTCCCAATGTCCTGTTGGACCCCACTCGGTTATTTGGTAGGGGCCGTCGTATCCCACCTTCTCCAGAATTTCTGGTAGGTGGTCTATCTCGCCGTAGATTTGGAACGATAAAAAGTCGAGCGAGGGCGCCCGCTGGGCAATAGCGGTAACGGTGGATTCATCGATTCCCGCAAGCATGGTAGTGACTGGGTGATCAGGATCGACCTGTTTGATGCGAACAGCCAGATCCTCCATTGCATCCCATACGCCGACATTTTTGGCGCGCAAATTCAGCTCGTTGCCCAGTCCCCACATGAGCAGCGCCGGATGATCTTTTAGCCGAATCACATCGCGCATCATCGCTTCGTTTTGAGCGATGACCGCTTCCTGATCGTAATAATCAAATCCGTGCCGCTCTCGCGCGATGTCGAGTCCCATGCACACCTTCAAGCCCAGCGCCTCTGCTTCATCGAGAATATCGATCGCATCGCGCTCACCATTGGCTACGCGCCAGGTTCGAAAGGCGTTTCCTCCGGCATCTGCCAATGATTTCAGGTGCCCGAACTCCAGCCCCGCTCCTTTGATAAAGAAGGGCTCTCCGTCAACGGTTAGTTGATAACCATCCGTCTTATCGCCGAGGAGTTGTACCTTTGCCATGGTGATTCGTATGTGACTCTTTTATTGAGATTTTTTTACGTATTTCAGGATATCAACCGGCAGAAAAGCCGATAGAGCAAAGCCGGCCAAATGGGACTCAGGTGAGACTAATGGGGCGTGCGCCGACGCAATATGACGGCTGTTGTAGGTAGCCCCAAATAGTGGGTCAAGAACTTAGTCTTTCGCTGTGGGCAGACTTTGCCCTCCGGGCGAGATGTGAACGCTCTTGGAGCGAGCGTTTTTGACTCAATCGGAACGAACAGTGTATTGCTTGGTTATCCGTCCGCGCCGACTGTCTGCTGTAAATAGCGGTTCGTGCAGGATCTCATTGGTGTAGTCCTCGGCTTGGTCCAAGTAATGCGGTGAGTTGGGGTCGGTCATATCATTTCCGTATTGGTGCGTGCCGAGCACTTTTTGCTCGCCATCGGGCATCCATCGGATGAAGTAGTAGAGTCCGTCCCCGGCAACAGCCGTCAGGTGGTCGTCTCCGTCGAGCCGCCGAGAATAGATCGCACGCAACGTGTCAGGCCCTCCGGCAACCGGCCAGTGCGTGCCGTCTCTACCATGTCGATTGACATCACCCCAACGAGGATCAAGACGATCACCAATCTCCAGGGTTTGATCAATACAATCATCAAGAATCGCTTGTGCGTCGGGATTACTGGTGCCGCCACTCTCAGCTTGCCATTCGGCGGCAAGGACGCAGACACCGAGTGCGGCGCCGCGATTTTCTTTATCGGTCCCAAGATCCCAGCTCTCAAGAATCTCGATGGCACGGCTCACCGTGTCGCTCGACCTCGGGAGTGCCATCACTTCGCTCAAAAACGCGATGCCTCTATAGTTCACCGAGTAGCTATTGTCGTGCTTTAGCTGCCAAGCCTCGTTAAACGAGATCTGTCCAAAGGCGGCAAACAGCTCAAGTCCGCGAGTTGCCCGGTTGGTCATTCGTGTCTGCCATCCGCCGTCAGCAGGTATTGTGTTTGGCTGTGGATTGTCCTGTAACTCGGTGATGTTGAAAGGCGTCTGGTTGGCACTGTGCACAAAGCCAGCCCCGGGATTGGTCACCTGAGGAAGTGCTGAGGTGGGATGGTAGCGCTGCCAGATAAGATCTGAGCGATCGCCCGGAAGGTATTGCTGCCAATTCCAGCCCGGAGCTCTTACCGGCAACTGAGCGTTATGAATGAAGTGAATGTCGCCGTGTCGATTGGCATAAACGAAATTGAAGCTCTGTATGTGATTCAGAGCGACCGCGGCTTTCCACTCCTCGAAGTTCTTCGCCTTGTTCATAGCCAACCATTGCTCAACCTGTTTCATCTCATCGATGCCGGCGTAACGAATGGCATACACACCGTGCTCGGTCCTCAAGGCAGGGCCATGCACTGATCGGAGCACTTCCCGTTTGACCGACCACGGAATAAAACCCCAGAGTTTTAATTTAAGTTTTACCTCGCCAACCTCGAGGTCACGCCAGTCACCGTCAAGCCGGTATTGGTTGGGGTTGTCAGGGTTCATCTCGAGCACGTAAATGTCCACGAGATCAGGCTTGTTTACTGTCGCGCCCCATCCATGTTCTTCCGTAAACCCAACCCCCATAGTGGGTGCGCCGGGGAACAGACCACCCATGACATTGAGTCCCTCGCCTGACTCGATATGTGCTTCGTACCAGGCGACCGGTCCTGTAAGCGGCTGGTGAGAATTGATAATGAGGTAGGTTGATCCATCCTCGGTTCGTGAGGGCGCAATGGCCGTCGCATTGGAGCCAATAGGGTCTTTAGGCTTGGGGTTGTAGGGCGCTTTGCTGACCGTGTTAGGCCGCGCGTCGCCAAAGAGTTCGAGCACGGGCCCGTCAAAACCGTAGAACAGCGGGTGCCTCAGCATGTGGCCCGCAATAATGTCCTTACCCGTTATCGGCAACAGCTCAGGATGCTTGACTTCGGAGGGGTTATCTCGAGTAAAGGCGTTAAAACCTTCAGCAAACGCCTCGACATAACGGCGGATCTCGGGCGACAGGACCCGCTCGTAGTCGCGATCAAGCGTTCCCCATAGGTCAAGCCATTTCACCAGATAGTCAGATTGCGCACCTTCCTGACCCTCGTAAAGCCCTGCCGTGCCGCGAAAAAAGGGCAGACTACCTTCCATAATTGGCCACGCATCCTCTGCTTGGACATAGGCCAGACCGAATGCGGCATCGGCATCTGTCTCGCCGTAAACATGTGGAACGCCGTACAGATCTCGCTCAATACTCGCTTGGTGCGTCGCAGCGGCGACATGTTGACTGCACACCAACAGATAGACGAGGAATGTGGAAAGAGAGCGGAAGCGAGTCGAGCGTGCTGTGAAGGTGCGTATGTGCATCGTTATTTTTCCATACCGTATCAAGGAGTAGGCGTCAGCGGGACGAGCGACGTGTTATCCCACAATTTGCTGACCCTGTGTACCGATCCAGTATTCCTCATTTGCTCGCACTCAACGGCTTTGTCGAGGTTGTGACGTGGGGATTCCACCCGGACAGGGTTATACTCGAGTCATGAACCTTATTGCGTTGGCCGTACCGTTTTTCCTGTTGTCTATTGCCGTCGAGTGGTCATGGGGACGCTGGTGCGGGCGAGACACGTACCGGCTGACGGACGCGGTGAGCAGTTTGACGCTCGGTGGTTTGTCTCAGGCGCGTCGATTCGTAGCGCTAGGCGCGGGTGGTGTTGTCTACGCGTGGTTGGCGTCGGTAACACCTTTCACGACATGGACGACAGAGGGTTGGCAAGCGTGGCTGATTGCATTCGTGCTTTACGATCTCTGCTACTACTGCTCGCATCGAGCCGGACACGAGGTGAAGCTTTTTTGGGCAGCGCACGTGGTTCATCACCAAAGTGAGGACTACAACCTTTCGACTGCGCTGCGTCAGACAAGCTCCGGGTTCCTCTTTGGTTGGATTTTTTACACGCCTTTGTTCTTTATCGGCGTCCCGGCGGAGATGATGGTGACGGTGGGCGCACTGAATCTGATTTACCAGTTTTGGGTGCATACGGAGCACGTTGGCGAGCTTGGTTGGTTCGAATACGTGTTTGTCTCTCCATCAAATCATCGCGTGCATCATGCGAGGAATGCTTGTTACTTAGACCGAAATTACGGCGGGGTATTTATCGTTTGGGACCGAATGTTTGGTTCCTATCAACGCGAGTTACCGTCTGAGCCTTGCGTGTATGGCCTAACCAAGCCGATACGATCCTGGTCTCCTCTGGAGGCATGGCTTCATGTTTACAGAGACATGGCGAGTGATATGTGGCGAACACGAAGTTGGTCTGATCGTTTGCGGGTGCCTTTCTCGCACCCCGCTTGGCAACCTTCAGATCTTACAGCAGCTGCGGAACCGGTCACCGGCGAACCTTTCGAAAAGTATGACCCGCAGGTGTCGCGAGTTCGGAAGGTGAGCGGGACCATCAATTTAATCTTGATAACGTCGCTATTGGTGGCGGCACAGCAAAGCCAACTTGTACAAGGCTTTGAAGCCTATGCGTGGGGAATGATGCTGTGGCTCGGTGTTTCGAATGCGGCTTTGCTGAGCAATCATGACTCTACTTGGTTCAGAGTGCAGGACGTATTGAAGCTGCTTGTCCTTTGTACACTGGCCGCACAGCTGTCAGCAGCGACAGCACTGGTCGTCATCCCGTTAACCCTGATGGGAACGGTCTGGCAGTGGTTTGAAAGGGAAGCAGAGGTGGCGAACGCCACCTCGTAAGTCAATTGTTACAGAGTGCCGATATACGCCGCAATGTTACCGATGTCGTCATCGGTCATTGGTTTGGCAACCGGCCACATCATCGCTGACTGAGCGCCACGTGGCTCGCCTGCACGGTAGCCAATCAGCTTGTCTGCGATATCACTAACCGCTTGGCCTGCGAGCTTGGGTCCAATACCACCCTCACCGTTACCGCCGTGACAGGCGATGCACTGACCGTAGTAAGTCTCGCCAAGTGCTTCGGGTGAAGCTGCGGCAAGCGCTTCCTGTTTTACGCGCTCAATATCGGCAATGCTTCCGCCATTTTCTGCCTTCCATGCTTCATAGCAGTCGCCAACACAGACGTTTCGGTTGCCAGTCCAAGACTCGTCATTGTTTGTCGTGCCGAGCCAGATAATGACGGTAACAGCGATCGTGAAAGCTGCGACGATGACATTCGTATTCATTGATTTCCCCCGGGTAAAAACGCTGACGCTTCGGTCGGCGCGAATGATAAGACCTTTATCCAGCTGATGTAAGTACGATCAGCATCAAGCTGGAAATTTCACCTTAATTAAGGTTATTGGCCGCACGGATGGACGCCTGTTCGTGATGTGACCAGAGGTAAAAGCCTGTATGGCGATGCTTGAACATGGTAAGTAAAAACGATTACGCCCATACTGCGTCACCGTCGAACATTAGCCTTGGTCAAGACGCTTAAAGAGGAACTACAGTTGTGAAAGCTGTTTACACCGGACAAATAAAAGTTCGTTTCGCCGATACAGATGCCAATGGACACACTTATTTCGGGAGCTATCTTGTGCTCGCGGATGAGGTGGTATCCGAGTATCTCGAGCAAGTTGGTTGGGACGCGGGGCCTGACGGTGACTTCCTGACCTTCACTGCCAATGCCAACATAGATTTTGTCGGTGAGTGTCTGGCGTGGGACATTTTGGATGTGTCTTGTAGTTTTACTAAACTGGGTAACTCCAGCTGCACCCTAGAGTTTGAAATGCTGAACACGAGAACTAATGAAATCGCCACTAGAGGCAGTTTTGTCTACGTCTTCGTCGATAAGGAGACGCGTAAAAGCCGACCCATCCCTCAGCAGGTCAGAGACTCCATCATTGCAGCACAGCCTGAACTAGCTGGCTGATATACACGCATGAACGAGACAGTTAACCCACACGGCAACCCCCAGGGTAAAGGGCTTGTCATGGTGCTCCAGCAGATGGCTGCTGCAGCACCCGCGGAGATTCGTCCAAAATCTGCGGATGAGGCGCTGTTGGACTACTGGTGCTCGAGTCTTGTCCTGTCTGCAGCGTTTAAGTTTCGCGTAGCGCCTGATAACACGTATTACCTGTATCGCGCGGAAGGCGAGTGGCAGTTGTCGCTCATCTCACCCCGGGAGTGGGGCAGACGATTGCCCGGTGATTATGTGGCCGAGTGCCAGCTCAGCCAGGATATGACCTGGAAGGTTCGGTTTGATTCTGATCTCAGCCAGTCGGTTAGAGATGCGCTGGTCATGTTCCTTGAAGGATTTCAGGAGCAGGCGGCTCGGTCGCAAAGCTTTGACGAGTTGCTGCCTGACTATGTGGAGAGTCTTCCGTATCAGCAACGTGTGCTTGCGTCAGCGCTTAAGCGGTCACTCAAGCACTCACTGCGTCTCGCTGGCGATAACGGTGTCGGGCTGTTAGCGGCGGTAGTCGAGCGGCGGCTCTCTATCTCCTAAGAGCGCTTCGTACTGGAAGTTAGCTCCACGTCTAAGGTCAAATTCGGCTTTGGCTTCTATCACAATGCCCGGATTTTCAAATAGCTCAACGGCCGTGAGCGCCATCGACTTGGCCGCGACGATCATGCCCTTGTGCCCAATCGGCGTACCGCCCGCGGCAACGGCTTGCCATGTATGCGCGCCAGTGCCTGGAACCCAGGTCGCTGTACTCATACCAACCGTGGGGACTGTCCAGCTGACGTCACCGACATCCGTGGATCCATTGCCCCGTTGACCCGTTTCGAAGGGCTTTATGTCGGCCGCACGTCCCTTGGTGTAGGCGCCCGCGGGCAATGTTTTTGAAATCTCTGCAGCAAAGACTTCATCGGCCTTGCTATACTCCACACCACCAACTGACGACAACTTCGCGTGCATAACCTGCGCCAGGGTGTCGTTGGGAAGCACGCTGTAGTTGCCATGGATGATCTCGTAGCTCATCGAGGTGCCTGTCCCAACTGCCGCAGCTTCCGCCGTGGCCATGACACGATCCCAAATCTCACGAAGGGTCGTCTCGTTGGGGTGTCGGACGTAGTAGAACGATTGAGCGGTATTCGGCACCACATTCGGTGCTGAACCGCCGTTTGTAATGACATAATGGAGGCGAGTCGCGGTTGGTACATGCTCTCGCAGCAAATTAACCATGAAGTTCATGGATTCCACGGCGTCGAGCGCTGATCGTCCTCGGTCAGGTGCCGAGGCGGCGTGTGATGAGACTCCCGAGAAGGTGAACTTAGCCGATCGGTTGGCCAAGGTGCTCGCCGAATCGGCGGCATTGACGGAGGAGGGGTGCCAGTGAATGACGGTATCCACGCCATCGAAGAGACCCGCCCGTACCATATAGACCTTTCCAGAGCCGCCTTCCTCAGCCGGTGTGCCGAAGAACTGAATCGTACCCGGGGTGCCCGTGCGCTCCAGCCATTCTTTGACGGCAATAGCCGCGCCTGCTGAACCCGCGCCAAACAGATGATGGCCACAGGCCTGAGCTGCATTTTTACCTTCGATTTTTTGCTCGAAAGGCACCGCTGCTTGGCTTATGCCCGGCAGTGCATCGAATTCGCCCATGACAGCAATGACTGGCTCGCCGGATCCGTAACTGGCTACAAACGCTGTCGGTATATCAGCCACACCGCTTTCGATACTGAAGCCTTCCGCTGCCAACGCACTTTTTAATGCCTCGCTTGAGCGCGTTTCCTGATAGCCCACTTCCGCGAGATCCCAGATGAGGTCACTGAGATCTGTTAGCTGTTGCGATCGGGTTTCAATGCTGCTGATGACACCCTCATTAGCCTGCGATGCGAGCGACGATAGTGTGAGGATTGCAGAAACAAGGGTGATTCGAGTTAATTTTGAAGGCATCGTAGTGGCTCTTGTTTGGGGTGAGTTTCCAATGAGAGTAAGGCTCTTGAACATACTAGCAAAGCATTTGAGTCTTGGGTTTAGGGGTTACAGTTGTGTAATCAGGCTATGCAGACCATCTGCGGCGCAAGACTGCGCGAGGCACAGGTTCTCAGCGCGTTTATAGATGTCTTAGTACCATGTCGCTGCCGAACTATCTGTAGCCCTTTGACACCGTGCCCCACTGGCATCTATGGGTGTGCAGACCTCAATCGTGTCGGTGTAGACTAACAATCTCAAGGGATCTATGCCTCAGTCAGAGGGCTCAATGGCAGACAGTAACTCAGTAGTTTCGGTTGATGGGCGACGGCAGCGCGGAGAGCGTACACGCCAGGCTATTATCGAAGCGGCACTCTCGCTTCAGGAGGAGGGAGTACTTGTGCCCACTGCCCAGCAGATATCCGATCGTGCTGGTGTGCTGATTAGGTCCTTCTTCCGCCACTTTGATGACATGGAAACGTTGTTCAAGGCGGCTGACGACCAGCTGCGTGACTCCTATGAAGCGCTTTTTATTGGTGGCGATCGCCAAGGTTCCCTATTGGAGCGAGTTCATCGCGCGGTAGAGCGACGAAGTGCGGCTTTTGAACAATTGACAAACCTTTTCTTGGGCACCAAAGCACAGTTGTGGCGCTACGACATGCTGCGCAATAACTACGCACGCAATCAGAAAGGTTTGAGAAAGGATCTCGAGGCCTGGTTGCCTGAGTTGAATGGTCTGCTGGAGGTTGAGTGCGAGTCTGTGCATGCCATTGCCTCTTTTGAGATGTGGAATCGATTGCGGAGCGAGCAAGGTTTGTCCGAAAAAGCGAGTATTTCGGTTATTCAGTCAACGCTCATTAGTCTTTTAAGCTCCGACTGATCCACCAGTGCATCTGCAGATAAATTTTTACACCCTCATATTGGCGCTCTAGACAAAAATAGACATAACCTATGACGTAATAATGAGCCGTTGCAGATGACAGTGGTCTGTCACTCGGCGTTGGAGACGGATGCGTGAAAAAATACTTACTTATCGTAGCTGGATTATTGGTTATTTCGGGCGCACTCGCTTATCAACATCAAACGAAGCTCTTACTGGCACTTGTGAAGTATCAGTCGGCCAACGAACACGAGGTAGGCCCCCCTCGCGACATTCCTTGGAACCAGGGGCCCGAAGAAGCGGCTACTCCCCTGGCTGAGCGTCCACCCAATATTATTCTTATCGTCGCTGATGATCTGGGATACAACGACATCTCTACGTTTGGCGGAGGCCTGGCTGATGGCCGAGTCAAGACGCCTCACATTGATCAGTTAGCGGCGGATGGGGTGGTCTTTACCCAGTCTTACTCTGGCGCCGGCACCTGCGCGCCCTCGCGTGCCATGTTGATGACGGGGCGTTATCCGACACGAACGGGATTCGAGTTCACACCGACGCCTTCCGGCATGGCGCCAATGATTTCCAGAATCTCAGCGGAGATGAATCGGGGCGCACCGCCCATGCTGTATGACGCTGCACTCGATGAAACTAAGCCACCCTATGAAGAACAGGGCCTTCCGCCCGAAGAAGAGACAATCGCTGAGGTGCTAAAAGAGAAGGGGTACGCCACCTTCCATATCGGGAAGTGGCATCTGGGACGTAAAAACGGCATGGCGCCACATGAACAGGGCTTCGACCAGAGCTTACTCATGGCCAGCGCGCTCTACCTTCCAGAGGACGATCCGAATGTCGTAAACGCGAAGCTCGAGTTTGACCCCATTGATCAGTTTTTGTGGGCGCGCATGGTATTCGCCAACAGCTTCAACTCAGGTGACGAGGATCGATTTGAGCCGCGAGGTTACCTAACCGACTACTGGACCGATGAGTCCATCAACATCATTAACGCCAATAGACATCAACCTTTTTTCTTGTATTTGGGTCATTGGGGAGTACACACGCCGCTGCAGGCAACGCGAGAGGATTATGACGCAGTGGGCGATATCACGCCGCACCGCGCGCGGGTTTACGCTGCCATGATCCGTTCGCTGGACCGGAGTATAGGCCGTATCAACGCCGCGCTGGAAGAGGCCGGTTTGGCCCATAACACCCTCGTTATCTTCACAAACGACAATGGGGGTCCCGGTTACATTGGCTTACCTGACATCAATAAGCCCTTCCGTGGCTGGAAGATCAGCCAGTTTGAGGGTGGCATCCGGGTACCCCTCATGATGAAGTGGCCAGCCAAGATTACGGCAGGTACTGTTGCAGAAGAGCCAGTCGCGCATATTGATGTCATGCCAACACTGACGGCAGCCGCCGGTGCAGAGCAGCCTCAAGATGTGATCATCGATGGTAAGAACCTACTGCCTTTGGCGACAGGGAATGGCAAAGAGGCTTGGAGCCGTGACACTTTATATTGGCAAAGCGGGCATTATCGAGTGGTGCGCCACAAAGATTGGAAGCTTCAGGTAATGGCGAGACCCGATAAACAGTGGCTCTTTAATCTCGCCGAAGACCCCAACGAGCAAATCAACTTAGCGATGAGCGACCCTGAAAAAGTCGCCGAGTTGATGGCCCTGCTGGATGAGCACGCCGCAAGTGCTCGAACGCCGCTATATCCCGCCGTTATGGAGAGTGCGATTAGCATCGACAAGACATTGGTGGAGCGTTTCGAGGACGGCGACGATTACATTTACTGGCCAAATTGAGGCTGCGAACTGGTCGCTTCAAATCAAAGTCAAAGGCTTTGAAATTAGAGGAAATACGCAATGGAAGTTGAAAACAGTGTGATACCCACGCAAGAGCAAATGGCAGGGTTTTTAGCCCCGGGTCCGGATGGCCCGATTAGCATGGTTAATCTGCTGAAGTTCAAGGATAAAGCAAGCTACGACGACAGCCGTGAGACTGAACTGACGGGCGCGGAGGCCTACGCTATTTACTCTAGAGGCGTGATGAAGACGCTTGCTAAAGTCGGCGGCAAGCTGGTCTTTTCTGGTGAGGTCAGCCGTCTGATGCTGGGTGAGGTTGAGGAGCTCTGGGATTCTGTAGCTATCGCTCAGTACCCATCGCGGGCCGCCATGTTGGAGATGATGCAGCTGCCGGAGTATCAGGAGATCTCGGTGCACCGGTCGGCGGGCCTTGCGGGGCAGCTGAATATTGAAACTGCGAATGCCGTGATCTTCTGATCTGCAAACAAACGCTTAGTCAAACTAACGACATCACGATGGCTAGGGTATAAATGGCGAAGCCCCACATTTTGTATGCGATGACACACTCGCTTTACTCGGGTCGTGCGCGCAGTTACCTCATCAAACACCAGATCCCCTTTCAGGAGCTCTCAACGGGTCACGAGAGTTTCAAGGCCGAGGTTTTGCCCAAGGGGAAATTGCCCACTATTCCAACATTGGTAACGCCAGAGGGTGAAGTGATTCGTGATGGTGCCGCCATCATCGAGCACTTCGAGGCGGCACTTGGGCGACCGAGTCGTCCGACGGGCCCTAAGCAGCGCATCATCAGTGCTCTTTTTGACGTTATTGGGACGGATGGGTTGTTACGTCCAGCCATGCACTATCGCTGGAACTTTCCCGAGGACAATTTAGCTTTCGTCCGATACCACTTCCTCAACTCACAGCGAGATACATCCGAACGGAGTGAGAAGACCGAAGCTATGATGAATCGTATGCGGCATGCCGCGATGATTTTTGGTGTTACGGAGCAAAGTCAGGGTGCAGTCGAGTCGCTCTATCTCGACTATCTCGAGGCGTTGAATGCGCATTTGGAGAAGTATCCATACTTACTTGGATGGCGCCCCAGTATTGGCGACTTTGGTCTCATTGCGCCGATGTATGCGCACCTGGGGCGAGATCCCCACCCTGCAACGCTCATGCAGCAGCGAGCGGTCTCGGTGCACCGATGGGTGGAGCGAATGAATCGTTACGATCAGGATGTGCCTGAGTTTTTCAACGCAGGTACCGACTTTGTCGAAGATGATGAGATTCCTAAGTGCTTGGTGGCTGTCTTGCGAGTCTTGGCCGAGGACTTTGTACCTGAAACCTTAGCTGCTGCAGATGTGATTAATGGCTGGTTGGCTGAAAATAATCCAGAGGCGGGTGCGCCAGCAGTGGGGTGGCTGGCTCAAGCACCTGGGACAGCAAGCTTTATTTTGCGGGGAGAGACAATCGAAGCCTTGGCTCAACCTCATCGTTTTTATCTCCTACAACGTGTTCAGGATGACTACGCGAGTCTGTCTGAGACAGACAAGGTTGGCGTCGATGCGGTACTTGGCCAGTCGGCTATGGGCGCCATCCTTGAGGCAACGTTGAGCCGACGCATCGAGCGCGCAGATAACCTCGAGGTCTGGGCTTAATCCTCAAATTTGCCGCGTTGAGCCGCGACGGGCGGTGGGAACCCTTCTAAGTGGGCAGTGCAGTTGCGCGTCTTATCCCCGTTGTGATGAACGCCGTGCATCAACGAGCGCCGTTAAGGAGAGGATTAATAGTCCAATCGATAACCGTGGATCTCCTAGATTGAAGTCAGGCTCGACCGGGAAGGCGATGGTTTTCTCGAGTGCGGCTGCTTTGAAATGATGTTTCCCGCTGAACACTGGGTCAGTCACAATCTCGAGGAAATCACGGCGACTTCGATAGCGCACTAAACCGCCCATATCCCATACATCTACACCTTGGACACCAATCACATCCAAGCTTCGGTAGGCGGCTGGCCCCAACATGACCGGATGTGACCCTCGCGAGAGCATTGCCGGGATCATATGTCCCATGTAACGGTCCATGAGTTGCTGTGCATTTTCCCCGGGCGCTGCACCGGCGACGTGCCCGGGCGACTCGTTGTAATTGATGTTGTTGATCATGATGAAGTGCCTGCCGGTATCCTCTTCACCAAATTGCCTGATCATTTCCATGGCTTCTGACCCACTGCCGTTTTGCTCCATTTTCGCGATGAAGGTGTCAACTTCGGCGTCAGATAGAGGGCCTCCCGTTGGTGTGTACCAAAACAGGAAAACGCCGTAGAGGACGGCAGGTAGGAGCCAAATTTTCATTCTAGCGGACATAATGTATTTCCACGTTGATTAAGTAGCTAGCGTTTGTTGTAGATCGCCAACACTACAGCCTTTTATTCGTTGGTGTTGAAGACCTCGCCTTTGTATCAATGTCTTTCAGTTCTTGAGGGTGGCTACTACTTTCAAAGACTTACATAGTGACATTAATTATGTCACTATTTCTGTCGTAAGTTGAAGCATCAACGCAAATAAAAATGAGGCTGCATATGAGGTCTGAGGCACCACTCCAATTGGTCGGCGGTACAGGGTCACCCTATACACAGAAGATGGTGGCGCTGCTTCGATACCGCCGCATTCCTTACAGTATTCAATGGGGGCAACCAGAGGCAGCTTGTGATGTGATGGGTGTCGAAAAGCCACGTCCCATCTTTATGCCGACGTTTTTTTTCAAAGGTGATGACGGAATGGTTGCCGAGTGCGACTCGACCCCGATTATTCGACGGCTTGAAGCCACGTACTCCGGGCGATCGGTCTTGCCAGAGGATCCGGCACTCGCTTTTATCGATTACCTGATAGAGGATTTCGCTGACGAGTGGTGCACCAAATACATGTTCCATTACCGCTGGCACTTCAGTGAGGATGCGGACAATGCGGGGACACTCCTGCCGCTGGGCATGGATGTCACTATGCCCACTGAGTTTTTTCAGCAATTCAAGCGACATATTTCGGAGCGGCAGGTTGGGCGTCTCTATGTTGTTGGGTCAAATGACACCACCGCACCCGTGATTGATGCGAGCTATCGACGTTTTCTCGCAGCAATGGAATCCCACCTGTCTAACCAAAAGTTCATGCTCGGTAGTCGCCCTGGTGCAGGGGATTTCGGCTTGCATGGTCAGCTAACGCAATTGGTGGGGTTCGATCCAACCTCCCGTGCAATAGCACATGAGGTATCGCCGAGAACAGTGGCCTGGGTTGATCAAATTGAAGATCAGAGTGGGCTAGAGCCTACACGACAAGACTGGACTGATCTTGAGGAGCAACCAGAGAGCTTGCGCGAGCTACTGTCTGAAATTGGTCGGGTCTATGCGCCCGCACAGTTGGCTAATGCACAGGCCTTAGAGCGGGGTGAAAAGACCTGGGAATGCGAGATTGACGGTGCACCTTGGGTGCAACAAACCTTTCCGTACCAGACCAAGTGCCTCCGGTGGACCAACGAGCAGTATCAGGCGCTATCGGCGTCTGATCGCGCTTTGGTTGATGCGGCGCTTGAGGGAACGGGAATTGAAGCGATGCTATTCGCATCGTGACATTTGGTTAGAGTGGTTGATGACACAAATGGAGCGCGCTTTTCAAGCGTTGCTCTGGTGCTTTTGAAGAGGAAATAGGTTCATGGGATTTGAATTAAATGATCGGGTGATGGCGCTCAATGCGCAGTTACAAGCCTTCATGGATAAGCACATATACCCTCGAGAGCACGATTGGCACGAGTGGTGTCTGGATCAAGACAAGCTATGGACCACACCGCCTTGGTACGACGAGTTACGTGCGCTGGCAAAGGAAGAGGGTCTATGGAACCTGTTTCTTCCCCACGAGTATCAGCCTTGGAGTCCCGGTTTAACTAATGTCGAAATTGCGCCGTTGTTTGAAACCATGAGCAAGGTGTCATGGGCGCAGTCGGTCTTCAACTGCAATGCCCCTGATCGGGGCAACATGGAAGTACTGGCTAAATACGGTACCGAGGCACAGCAAAAAGAATGGCTCGAGCCCTTGCTGGCTGGTGAAATTCGAAGTGCCTACGCCATGACGGAGCCGCAGGTCGCCTCGAGTGATGCGACCAATATGGAGTTGGAAATAAAGCGTGACGGCGACGAGTACGTGCTTAACGGACGAAAGTGGTGGACCACGGGTGCCGTGAATCCGCGTTGTAAAGTCATGCTGGTCATGGGTAAGTCAAATCCAGAGAACCCACGGCATCGTCAGCACTCGACGATCTTGGTTCCGCGACACACCCCTGGAATTAAGTTGGTTCGTGAGCTACGCGTCTTTGACTCACTTCACTCGCCTGCTGGCGAGGCAGAGCTACTGTTTGAGGACGTGCGTGTGCCAGTGACCAATATGATTAAGGGCGAGGGCTGTGGTTTTGAAATCGCGCAAGGTCGTTTGGGCCCAGGGCGATTTCAATACGCGATGGGCTTCGTAGGTATGGCACAGCGCTGTCTCGAGCTCATGTGCTCCCGCGTTGAAGAGCGCGTAGCCTTTGGTGAGCCATTGATCAAGAAAACGAGCGTGCAGCACGAGATCGCTCGTTGCCGCTGCGATATCGAGCAAGCGCGCCTGCTAACTCTTCATGCGGCGCATGTTATGGATACGCAGGGTATGACGGCCGCACGACCGCTTATCAGCATGGTTAAGATCGTGGCGCCACAAATGGCGCAACAGGTAGCTGATCGAGCCATGCAGGTCTTTGGTGGTATGGGCGTCTGTCAGGATACGATGATTCCTGAAGTCTTCATGCTGGCGAGATTCTGCCGGATTGCCGATGGTCCCGATGAGGTGCACATGTCACAGCTCGGCAAAATGACTGTTCGGGAGATTAACGAGGGCTAAAACGATTAGGTGGGTAGGCGCGCTCACCTCAAGGGTCGGGCACGCAGAATCTTCGGCTTAATTACCCCTCAGAAATTAGGTTGTCCTAGACAGCCGACCGCGCTACGACGTCAATGATGACCTGAGACACCTCTTTTGGACGCGTTTCCTGCAGGAAGTGCCCGGCACCTTTGATGGTGGTATGCGGCTGATTCTTTGTCCCCGGAACCCGCTGTAAGAAGATGGCATCACCACCTTTGGTGACAGGATCATCGTCGGCAAACGCGCAAACAAAAGGCTTATCAAAGGTGTCGAAAAATTCCCAAGCAAGTCGTTGCTGCTCGAGCGATGGTGATGTCGGTAACGACGGTACCTGGCTTGGCATAGCGCGCGGCCCCATCGTGTACTCGGGGCTCGGAAAAGGCGCGTCATAACCTTTGGCAACAGACGATGGTAGCGGCGCTCGCATGCCTAATTTATGCAGTAGCGCCTTTGCGATTTTCATGAACGTCGGTTGTTGCTCGGTCATCATCGAGAGCATAAGCCCAATCGGTAGGTGTGCGGTTTCCCAACAGAACTTTTGCCAGACGGCGAAGATGCGTGCGGGGTTTGCTGCCTTGCCGCCCCATGACAGCGATCGCAGCTCTTTGGTCATGCTGAATAGCGTCGGTGTCGGCGCATTGGCGCGGTAGTCCTCAACTTCATCAACCATTGCTTGCGGCACATCTGGGTTGTAAGGCAGGCCCGTATTGCCAATAACTACCTTATCAAAGCGCGCTGAGTGTGCGGCAACGAGTCTCAGCCCAATGAGTCCACCCCAGTCCTGACCAAAAAAGGTGAGTCCGGAGAAGTCATTTTGTTCCAACCAAGCACCCATCCATTCGACTTGGCGCTCGTAGGTGTAGTCCTCGCGTGCTGCAGGCTTATCGCTCTTCCCATAGCCGACAAGGTCAGGGCAGATGACACGTAGATCGGCGGCTGTGAGATAAGGAATCATTTTTCGGTAGAGATAACTCCACACGGGCTGTCCGTGGATGCACAAGACGATGGCACCATCTCTAGGCCCTTCATCGATGTGATGGATTCTCAAATCCTGACCGTCATGCGTTTTGATGGTCGTGTAGCGAGGCTCGAACGGATAGTCCGTCAGTCCCTCGAAGCAGCTGTCTGGGGTTCTTAAGATTTTCATATACACCACCGATCTTTATGTCACAGCGTATGACAATATTTGCGATTTGACCAATCGAAGAACATGCATGCTCAGATCTAGTGGTGTGTGGGGAACTACGCGTCAATTCATCAAGATAGACGTACGTTTGGGACCCTATGATGATTCGAAAACGCCGGGAGCGATGTGAATCCTTGCGTAATTCAATGACTACAGTCTGATTCCCGAGCGTTGCACAACGGATTCCATCACCGGGTAACTTTTGGACTCTTGCACATTGGGAAGCTGGAGTAGCGAGCCAGCCAGCAGGTCCTTGTAGTGGGTCATGTCCTTTACCCGCGCTTTCACCAAGAAGTCGAACTCGCCGGAGACAAGGTGGCACTCTTCAACCTCGGGAATCAGTTCGATCGCGTCGGTAAATGTTTTAAAGGCGTCGCCGGCGGTGCGTTGCAAGGTCACTTGCACAAACACAAGTAAACCAGCATCCAATTTGGTGGGGGACAAGCGAGCGGAGTAGCCGGTTATTATCCCCTGACTTTCCAGACGTTTAATACGATCGGCACAGGGTGAAGCGGTGAGTCCAACGCGACGACCAATCTCAGCCACGCTCATTCTGCCGTCTTTCTGAAGCAACGATAGAATCTTTCTATCGGTTTTTGACAGGGTTTCCATCGCCAAATCTCCTGCAGTGGTTTATTGAAAAATAGCGCATATAAAAAGTGGATTCCACTGCGGGAAAAGCTAATTTAAAATAAATAAATTCGTAAATTGGTCTTATTATCGCGATATCGCCTGCTGGATTTAGAGGCTTCATCGAGTAAAAAGGTCAACCGTTATGCGTATTGGCGTTCCAAAGGAAGTCAAAAATCACGAGTACCGTGTGGGTCTCCCTCCTGCGGGTGTTGTTGAGTTGGTCAACCATGGTCATGAGGTCATGATTGATACGCATGCCGGAGAGGGTGCAGGCTTCTCAAATGAAAATTATGTCGCTGCCGGAGCGATCATTGTTGACGCGCCGGCAACGATTTTTGCCGAGTGCGACCTGATTGTTAAGGTGAAAGAGCCGCAGCCTGACGAATGTCGGCAATTGCGCCCGGGCCAATTGCTATTCACGTATCTTCACTTGGCCGCAGATTGGCAGCAAACCGATTTACTCATGGAGAGCGGAGCAACCTGCATTGCCTATGAAACGGTAGAGGGAGCGAATGGCGGATTGCCACTCTTGGCCCCCATGTCAGAGATCGCCGGTCGCCTGGCGGCTCAGGCGGGTGGTGACTTTCTTAAGAAATCCAGTGGGGGCCGCGGTGTACTGCTCGGTGGAGTGCCCGGCGTTGCACCTGCCAAAGTTGTGGTCATCGGGGGGGGTGTTGTAGGCACCAATGCGGCGCGTGTTGCGCAGGGTATGGGCGCGCGCGTTGTGGTTCTTGATCGTTCGCTTGATCGGCTGCGCTACCTCGATGACATCTTCATGGGGCGCATCGAGACCGTCTGGTCGAGTGCCGCGGCACTCGAAGAGCAGGTAATGGATGCGGATTTGATCATAGGTGCTGTGCTCATTCCCGGTGCGGCTGCGCCAAAGTTAGTGAGCCGCGACCTGGTTTCCAAGCTTCAAAAGGGCAGTGTCATGGTGGACGTTGCGATCGATCAGGGCGGCTGCTTCGAGACATCTCGCGCAACGTCATACCAAGATCCTACTTATGAGGTTGACGGTGTTGTTCATTATTGCGTGGCAAATATGCCCGGTGGCGTGGCGCGAACGGCAACCTTGGCACTGACGAACGCAACACTTCCCTACGTCGTGCGCCTGGCCGATCAAGGGCTGGAAGCATTGCGAGGAGACGCGAGATTTGCGCTTGGCTTGAACGTGCACGCGGGCAAGTTGACGCACGCCGGTGTCGGGGAAGCGTTCAGTTTGGATGCGGTATCACCGACGGAAGCCCTGAATTCCTGAACTAATTCGCTATAGTTGAGCCGCTTCAAGAAGGCGGCTAGCTATGAATACAGCGTCCTTACAATCTGCTTCAATCCTGCCTGCTCACCTTTCGGGCGAGATGCGCTCGAATCATGCAGGCGAGACCGGCGCGGTTTGGATTTACAGAGGTGTGCTGGCGATTTCGCGCGATGCTGAAATACGCGCCTTCGCAGAGCATCATCTGGCGACTGAGGAGACACATCTCGGTTTCTTTGAGGACTGGCTAAGATCCCGTCAGAAAAGCCTGTTGTTACCCCTCTGGCGCTTGTCAGGGTTCGTTTTGGGTGCAGTCTCTGCGCTCGGCGGACGAAATTGGGTCTACGCATCGATCGAAGCGGTTGAAACCTTCGTTGTAAAACACTATGAGTCCCAGTTCGCGGCGCTGGAGGCCTACGGTGACGCGGCACTAACCGCAGCGATACATCAGTTCTGCAGCGACGAGGCTGATCATCGTGATGAGGCTGGCGGGGAAGCGTACGGGCAATCAAGCTTGCTCAAGGCGTGGTGCTGGGTTGTGGGCTTTGGGTCGGAGCAAGCCGTCAAAATCGCCCGTCGAATCTAATTCATAAGATAAGTAACACCTACGAGCGGGCGCACTTCCGGCGGACAGGCGCAACTGTTTCGTTTTATCATCGAGCCTATCAATAGGTTGTTTGGTTAGCCCCATTTTTCCGGGCGCGAGCGGCAGCTGCAGGCAGAGCAAAGGAAACACCATGAGTGCTGATTTGGTACGATTACGCATCGATGAAGGGCCCGTTGTGCCACTCATGTGGTTGATTGTTTTGCTCGGGTTTCTACTGAATCTTGCTGACGGTATTGATGTCGTCGCCATGTCAGTAACGGCGCCCAGTGTGGCGGCTTCATGGGGTCTTGAGCGTGCGGCTTTAGGTCCATTATTTAGCGCAGCACTGTTTGGTATGGCTATTGGCGCGGCGGGTTTGGCGCCACTATCGGACCAGCTGGGCCGCCGTCT
This sequence comes from Halieaceae bacterium, assembly GCA_902547755.1. GTDB lineage: Bacteria > Pseudomonadota > Gammaproteobacteria > Pseudomonadales > Halieaceae > Luminiphilus. Next base: position 160,159 of record CACCPA010000003.1, read on the forward strand.
GTTGTTAGTGGCCGCGATGTTCCTCATAGGTCTCAGCATGCTGGCCGTCAGTTGGATTGCGAGCACGACTTCCGTCACCGTTTTTGCCATCCTTCGTTTCATTTCAGGTCTCGGTATCGGCGTGATATTTGGCAGTGCACCTGCGCTCGCTTCCGAGTTCATGCCGAGCCGCTACCGGAGTCTGGCCGTGTCACTGGTGGTTATGGGTTATCCCGTTGGGGCGGTACTGGCGGGTCCCATCGCCAATGCGTTGATTCCTGACTACGGCTGGACCGCCGTATTTACGGCAGGCGGTATTCTGACCTTATTGATTGGCATCGTGACCTGGGCGTTATTACCCGAATCCCCCGAGTTTCTGGCGAGCCGCGCCGGTAACCACCCAGAGCGAGAGGTAGCGGTAAATGGTTTGTTAGCGCGCCTGAGCCGGGATGCGGTGACTGGTATGAGTGCTACTGTCACGCAGCCCAGCGCGACGCCCGTTGCGCAGATACTGACAGCCGAGCGGCGTTTCCGAACGTTGGTGCTCTGGGCCATTTACTTCATGGGCTTCCTCACCATGTACTTCATGCTGTCGTGGATACCGACCTTGTTTGTGGATGCAGGCTATACCCGTGCGCAGGGCATTGAGGCGCTGACCGGATTCAATCTGGGCGCGATTCCCGGCATCTTGATACTCGCTTTTCTCACCACGCGGGTACCGCTAGTGCCCTTACTTTCCCTTTTCTTTCTGTCAGCCGGGGGCGTATTAGCCTACGTCGGGTTAACCGAGCCTACTGCGCTGGGTGGCCTCATGACGCTGATGTTTATTGGTGGCGTGTTTCTACACGGCGGCTTTACTTGCCTCTACGCATTGGCCACACAGGCCTATCCGAGCGACGTGCGTGCCGCCGGCGTTGGTTGGGCAGCTGGGCTGGGAAGAACCGGTGCCATCGCATCGCCTTTGTTGGCGGCTGCCCTCATTTCTGCCGGCTGGGGTATGTACAGCCTGTTTCTGGGCTTCGCCTTGCCGCTGGTTATCGGCGGACTGCTGCTCTGGGTGTTTGCCGGTGAGCACTGAAACGGTGGCGTGGTTTCCAAGCCTCAACGAAGCAGGTGAGGCGATAGCGTTGGTTGACGGTGAGCGTCGTCTTACTTACACCGAGTTGAACGATGCGGTCATGCGCGTTGTTGCGTGCTTACTGGACGGTGAGGATTCACTAAAAGAAGAGCGCGTGGCGTTCCTCTATCCCGCGAGCTTTGATTACGCGGCACTGATTATTGGTGTTGTGGCGGCAGGTGGTATTGCCGTTCCTCTCAGTGTTCACGCGAGTGCAGGCGAGCTGTCGCACTGTCTGTCGGTTGCCGGCGTGAGGCGACTCCTTCTCCCCGCTGAGATGCGCTCGGAAGCTCTCGATGCCGTCTGTGAAGCACTCGGGGTTGAGCAGCTTGCTGTGGGAGACCTCCCGGATGCGCAAGTACCAAACGTATTGCCCCTTGCGCCTGAGCAGGGTGCGCTCATTGTTTTCACCAGCGGCACAACCGGTAAACCCAAAGGTGTGGTTCACACGGTCGCCAGCGTCTCGGCAATGGTGACCTCGTTGATTGAGGCCTGGGGCTGGGAACCGACGGATGTCATTCCACTATTTCTGCCGCTCCATCACGTCCACGGCATCGTCAATATTTTGCTCTGTGCGTTGTGGCGAGGTGCCACGGTCGATCTGTACGCGCGCTTTGATGTTGAGCAGGTGTGTCACAAGGTGGCGAACGATAGCTACTCGGTCTTCATGGCGGTGCCGACCATCTACGTCAAACTCATTGCCTATCTAAAGACATTGGGTGAAGCCACGCGTGACCAAGTGACCGAGGGCTTCGCCAATATGCGTCTCAACGTCTCGGGCTCTGCTGCCTGCCCGGTGCCGCTCTTTGACGAGTGGGAAACGCTGACATCTCAGCGCTTCCTTGAGCGTTATGGCATGACCGAGTTGGGTATGGCCCTGTCCAACCCCTACGAGGGTGAGCGCCGGCCAGGCCATGTGGGGCAATCCTTGCCCGGTGTTGTGATTAAACGTGTCAGCGAGAGTGGAGAGGACATTACTGATCCCACGACGCCCGGTGAATTGGCGGTGAAAAGCCGCACCGCCTTCAGAGAGTATTGGGGTAACCCTGAATCCACCGCTAAGGCCTTTGCCGATGGCTGGTTCTTGACGGGCGATATTGCAGTCATTGATGAAGGCGCCTATCGCATCTTGGGGCGCGCCTCCATCGACATCATCAAATCGGGTGGTTACAAGCTCTCTGCCCTCGAGATTGAGGCCACGTTGCTTGAGCACCCTGATGTCAGCGAAGTAGCCGTGATTGGCGTTCCGGATGATGAATGGGGTGAAATTGTTGCCGCCGCTGTTGTTCTGGGCAATCTCGTGTCCGAGAACAGCCTCGTGCAGTGGTCACGCGAGCGTATGAGCAGCTATAAGGTCCCTCGGAAGTGGATTTTCACCGATGCTCTGCCGCGCAACGCGCTCGGTAAAGTGACCAAGCCTTCACTCAGTAAGTGGTTTGAGGGGTAGTTCTTCGGTGGCCGCCTTCACGTCTGACTGAGTCGAAACACGATGCAGCGCAAGATCATCCACATCGACGCTGATTGCTTCTACGCCGCCATAGAAATGCGGGACGACCCAACACTGCGTGGCATTCCCATGGCAGTGGGTGGCAGTGCCGAGCGTCGGGGCGTCCTCACGACCGCCAACTACGATGCGCGTAAGTTTGGGGTGCGCTCCGCGATGTCCACGGCGCATGCCATGCGCCTGTGTCCGCATTTAACCGTCGTACCGCCGCAGTTCATGAAATACCGTGAGGCGTCTAAGGCCATGCGCGGTATCTTCGAAGAGTACACGGAACTCATCGAGCCGCTGTCGCTGGATGAGGCCTATCTGGATGTGTCTGAGTCGAGTGGTGAGAGCTTAACTGCAACAAAGATCGCCAAAGAAATTCGGGCCAAAGTACAAAAGGAGCTCGATATCACGGTCTCGGCCGGTGTCTCAGTAAATAAGTTCATCGCCAAGGTTGCCTCGGACTGGAAAAAGCCGGATGGACTTACCGTTGTAACGCCTGAGCAGGTCGATGCCTTTGTCGGCGCACTGCCGGTGAAAAAAATCCCGGGTGTGGGCTCGGTTACCGCTGAAAAAATGCATCGCTACGGGCTCAAGACCTGTGCGGATATCCGCGAGTGGGAGCTGCATGACCTCATTCGCCGGTTTGGTAAGTTTGGTGTTGTGCTTCACGAGCGCGCGCGTGGCAAAGACGAGCGCCCGGTCCAGCCAAGTCGTATCCGCAAATCGATCAGCGTTGAAACCACCTTTGGTGAGGACCTTGCCGGACCGACAGTCTGGGAGCCCTACGTCGACAAGCTCTTTGAGCAATTACTGGGTCGCATTGAGTCAGCGAATGCCAGCGAAAGCATTCACAAGGCCTTTGTGAAACTGAAATTCTCCGACTTTAGTAGTACAACGGTTGAGCGCGTGGGGACAGCTGCAGTCGAATCTGACTATCGTCAGTTACTTATTGAGGGATGGCAGCGGCGCGAGATGCCGGTGCGGCTCATTGGCATCGGCGTCAGGCTTCAGGATGGTTGGGAGCACGCATCGCGGCGGTTGCCGTTTGAGCAGAGCTAGGACTGAATCGCATTAACAACAGCGACTGACCCAGACTGAATCAGCTCGGTTAAACCCAGCGAGATTAATAATGAAGCCATCCTCTCGCCTGAAAGGCGTCCTTGCGCTGGCAATCCGATTAAGATTTTCTTGTGGCAGGCGATAGCCCTTGGGTTTGAAAAAGCAGCCACGTATCCTTGTGCCTCTGACTTAGATGATGAAACCCAAGGAAGGGCGGTATGTCCCGAATGATTTCTCAGCTCGATTCCGTCGTTGTTGGTGTTAACGACCTGGCTGCCGCGGCAATTGATTACGCGGCGCTGACGGGGACTGGCGGGCAGGAAGGGGAGTACCGAGGCGATTCTTCGGTGAGCTTTCAGCTGGCAAATACCTGCCTGCGATTGGTTGAAACCTCTGAGAGACAGGGCCTCAAACAGCTGGTCTTTGGCTGTCCTGACTTGGACGCTGCGCGTCGCCGACTGCCCAATGTAGGTATCGAGATCGTCGATGATGCGTCGGACGATCACTTTTTTTCCCTCAACCCGGACACAACACGCAGCGTCAATTTCGCTATGACGACAGCGCGTGATCTTGAGTCCATCGACTTGCCAAGCCCGGGCGCCTTATCAGGTCTTGATCACGCGGTGGTGGCCAGTGGCGATGGAGACTTTACCTCAGCGTTACTGAGTGGACGCTTACAGCTCGATATGCGACTCGATCTCACCAACGAGAACTGGGATGCGCGACTGATGTTCTTTCGATGCGGTGATCTCATTGTTGAGGTGTATCAGCCGCTATCCAAGCCCTTGGGTCCCGAGCGGGATCGTTTCTTCGGTTTGAGCTGGCGCACGGACGATATCGAGGCGACCCATGCTGAACTCACCGAGCGTGGTTTTGATGTTTCAGAAATTCGTATCGGCCGACGTCCTGGCACCCAGGTTTGCACGGTGCGTGACAAAACCCATGGTGTACCCACACTTATACTGGGTAAGGACTAGTGTTTCGTCGCAGCCTTACGGCTCAAGGTTCACCGCTATCGTAAAACGCTGTTCAAAGACCGTTGTTTTAAAAAAGGGTGCACGTAACCAACGTCCACCTCTCGTAGATATATAAGTCGGGGTTTACGAACCGAATGACACCGCAATGGCTTTCATCGCTGCATCGGCATGGGCGTGGTAGTTAGTTTCCACGGCCGCGGGCGCATTGCTGTGCATCGAGATTACGACATCATTGTTTGGATCGATGAAAATGAACTGGCCAAAGATACCGGCGGCCATGAAGGTGCCGCCGCCCTCGAGCCACCACTTGTAACCGTAGCCTTCATAGCCTTTTGAGGGAGTGGTTGCCTCAGCCATCCAGCCGTCCGGCACAATGGATTCACCTGCCGCATTCACCGCGCCGTTTTTCACGAAAATACCGAGTCGTGCATAGTCACGGATGGATGCACTGATGCAGCAGCCACCGGTCTCGCCGGCAAATGGGGCCGATTGCATCCAGTTTCCCCAGTGCTCCATGCCAAAACCCTGCCAGACTTTGGCGTTCATGTAGTCAGTCGCGGAGTTGCCGACCGCCGCTCTTAACACCTCACCCAAGAGGTTGCTCTCGGCCGTGTTGTAGTTAAAGACCGTCCCTGGCTCATGTTTTTGCGGCAGTGTCCCCAGGTAGTCCGTCAGCTGGGTCCCTTGGAAGGTGCCCGCTTTTGCGACATCGGAATCTGGGTCTGCGTAGTTCTCGTTCCATGCCACGCCAGACGACATTTGCAGGACATTTTTAATTGATACTGCGCCGTAAGCCGTACCTTTCAGTCGCGGTAAATAGGTCTCTATCGTGTCGTTAATACTGCCGATGAATCCATCTTTCACTGCGGCACCAATGAGGGTTGAGGTAATTGATTTGGTTACCGAAAAGGACACCCAGACAGACTCCGGGCTATGGTCCTTGGCGTAGTGCTCAAGCTTGATGTTGTCGCCTCTGACGACCGCCATGCCCATGAGGGGTTCGCGCTTCAGAAAATCGCCGACCGTGAATGTCTCACCATCGACTTGGTAACTCACATTTTCAAGGTCCCTGTCGATCTTTGTGGTCAGGGCATAGGGATTTTCGGATGGAAATAAGGGACGCGTCGGCATCCAGGCGTTGGTATGGGCAAAGGCAACGCGGCGATCAGCAGTGGGGTACAGCAGAACATTGGCATCAAGCTCGCCTGACTTGAGTCGCTCGAGGAGACCTTCTACTTCTTGCTTTGTGGCGGCGCTGGCGGGGAGTGCTGCAGCACTGAGTGTAATGGCGGCCAGAGTGAGCGCGGTAAAGAGTGATCGCATGGAGTTACCTTCGATAGCTAATTTATATCTCCGCGGAGCCAAACAGCGTACGGCGACTGACACTACCTCACCTCTGTTAGTCGGCGCCATGGTGTTCGGGAGTATACGACGGTTTGGCATAGTGCCTCCCCAGTGCCTGCAGTACGGTGTAGAGATGGCGTCCATAGACGCTGGTAGAGCTGCTTGCCGGACCATTGCTGTGAACTGCGATCACCAAGTTGGCATCAGGTCTTATGAATATTGACTGTCCAAATAGGCCGCTGGCTGAGTAGGCGCCGCCCTCATAAAGCCACCATTGGTAACCATAGCCCGCATAAGCTTTCGAGGGTGTCAGCGATTCTTCCATCCAGCCCTCGGGTAGGACTCTTTGGCCTGATGGTAGTACGCCGTCATGTTTCGCAAACAAGCCGACGCGAGCATAGTCTCGGAGTGTCATGTTCATGCAGCAACCTCCAGTCTCGCCGCCGAATGGCGCGCCAAGGAGCCAGTTGCCCTCGTGCTCCATCCCAAATGGCTGCCATATCTTGCCGTCGAGGTATTCCGCGGCGTTGTTACCAATCGCGGCACGCAGGACCTCGCCCAGTAGATTGGTCTCTGCGGTGCTGTAATTAAATGTTGTTCCGGCTTCATGCACCTGCGGCAGGGTGCCTAAGAAGTCTGTAAGTGCGAGGCCTGATGTTAACGCTCCTTTGCTTGCATTCGAGTCGGGGCTTTCATTATTTTCAGTCCAGCGCATACCCGAGCTCATCTGAAGCGCCTGTCGGATGGTGATACGACCGTATTCACTGCCGCGCATACGAGGCAGGTAAGTCTCAATTGTTTCGTCAACGCTTTTGATATAGCCGTCCTTGATAGCAGCGCCAATAAGCATTGAAGTTACCGACTTAGAGACCGAGAAGGTGTTCCAGCGAACCGCGGGGCCATGATCCTCGGCGTAGTGTTCAAGGCGAATCTCATCGCCCTCGACGATCACGAATCCCATCAACTCGTGGCGCTCAAGAAAGCTTCTGACGGTAAAAGCCTCGTCTTCGAACGTATACACAACGTCTGCAATCTCTGGTGTAAGTTCGATGTTGAGGGGGTAGGCACTTGGTGAGGGTGGCAGTGTCCGAACGGGCGCCACTAAGTGCGTATTTGCAAGTGCAACGCGGCGCTCCTGATCAGTCATCATTACGGGACTTACGCCAGCCTCTGCAAAGCGTTTCCCAAGATCTCTTAGTATTTCTTGCTTGGAGCGTTTTGCGCTCGTTTGGTCTGTGCTCGTCTGTTCTGTGCCGTGGTGATCAGCGAAGACCGGTGTGGCGCCTGCGATTAACAGAGCGAAAAGTATGGAAAAAAATCTCATAGGGTTTTCTTGTTCGAGGTTGTGGGTCGTTACTTGTTTCTTATTATCTTGGGAGAGACGATCTCAGCCTTCTGTTGTCTCCTCCATCGTCCGATAGTGCTCAAACCACGCCAAGATATTGTTGACCTTGGCGATGAGGTTGGAGGGCCGCGCGTAAATGCTGTGGCTTGCGCCGGGAATGCGGACCATCAACGTATCAATGCCGCGGTGCTTTAAGGCTTGGTAGTACTGCTCGGTCTCGCTCATCGGCGTTCGGTAATCCTCCTCACCCGTGAGCAACATCGTAGGCGTGGAGACATTACCCACCAGCGACAGCGGCGAGCGCTTCCAGTAACTCTCATAATCTTCCCAAGGGGCCGCATCGAACCAAGTGGTGGCAAAGAAGTAGTTGAGATCGGCCGTTAATACGAAGCTTGCCCAGTTGATCACCGGTTTTGCGACCACTGCCGCGCGGAATCGATCGGTCTTACCCACGATCCAGGCGGTTAAGACGCCACCACCGGAGCCGCCGGTAACGAAAAGTCGCTCGCCATCGACGAAGCCTTTGTCGATGAGCGCATCCACACCTGAGATCAGGTCATCGTAGTCGTAACCGGGGTAGGCCAAGTCGATTTCATTCGCGAACTTCTCGCCATAGCTCGTGCTACCGCGGGGGTTGGTGTAGAACACCACATAGCCTGCCGCCGCGAACAGCTGAGTTTCGGTCGAATAGTTGGGGCCATAGGCTGAGTGGGGACCGCCATGAATCTCCAGAATCATGGGGTATTGTTTTTCGGGGTCAAAGCCGGGTGGTTTCATAACCCAGCCTTCAATTTCGAGTCCGTCGTGGGAAGAGGGCCAGACCATGCGCTCAACCCGCGACATCTCTCGTTGCCCCATGAGGTCGCTGTTGAGATCGGTTAGCTGAATGGGTTGTTTGTCAGATCGCATCAGCGCGAGGTCTGCCGGTCGATCGTCGCGACCCAGTGTGTAGGCAATGCGGTCTTTACCGCCGACGGAGAACGAGCCGCTGGCGTAAGGACGACCCAGTGCAGTGCCGCCCAGCGCGACATCGGCTTGTCTGAGGTTGCCCTTCAGATCAACCTCGGCAATGCGCGCCATGCCCAAGTCGTTGTAGCGAATCCAGACACTCTTGCTGTCAGCTACCCATTGGATATCGGACACCGATCGATCGAGATCAGCCGTTAGCGAGCGGCTCTCGCCCGAGGTTAAATCCATGACGCGTAGGTCGGCGCGGTTATAGCCCTGCCGTGTATCGGCGGCTGACGTATAGGCAAGGTATCGACCGTTAGGTGATACCGCAGGATTGCCCTCAGGACCGGCATGGTCTGTCATTTGTGTGAGCTCCCCCGTGGTTATTGATGCGGCATACAAATCATTTTGACGAGGGTGGTACTCGACATCCTCGCGTCGATTGCTTGAGAAGACGATCGACTGGCTGTCAGGCATCCACGAGACCGACCCATTGATGGGGTAATCCCCTGAGGTCATCTGACGCGGGGTACCGCCGTCGGCGGGCACGACGAACACCTGCTGGTTACCCGTAGGTAGGTAGCCGCCACCATCGAATCGGAAGGTCATGCGATCAACCACGGTTGCCGGCTCAGCCCACTTTGCGCCTTTTGGCTTGGCTGGCATATCGGCCAGCGTTGGCGGTGGTGCAGGTACGAAGCGGGTGAAGGCAATGTGCTTGCCATCGGGCGACCACACAATACTGCGCGGCGACTGGGGCAGGGTGGTTACTTTGGCGGTTTCACCACCGTCGAGCCATTGCACAAACAACTGGGTTTTGCCTTCGGTATTTGACAGGTAGGCCAGCCGATCACCAGATGGCGACCATCGTGGTGAGCTGAAATTCCCCACGCCACTGACCAAAGGGCGGTGGTTGTCGCCATCAACATCAACCACCCAAATGGTCCGACGCGTGCGGTCAGTCATGATGTCCATGGAGCTTCTGACGTAGGCCACACGAGACCCGTTAGGCGATACTTGAGGGTCATTGGCGTATTCCATCTCAAATACGTCCACAGCGTTGAAGGCCGGAAGATCGGCGGCAAGCGCTGAATATCCAAACAGGGCCACGGTGCTCATCGAACTGACGAGCGCGCCAAAAACGAGGGTAAATCGGGTGCGGTGTGTTGTTTTACGGGTCATATGAAATGGTTCTTATCAGTGTTGTTTACAAGAGAGTATTACCGAAGCCGATTCCACCGAAAAGGCCCAATGCAGAATAAATGCCTATGCTGTCTACAAGCGAGCATAGGTGGGATTCGGTGCTCACTTTACTCGGGTTCGGCATAGGGGGCAGTGTAGTGCCTGTAGCATTAGATATGAGGCAGCGCGCATAGGGTACGGTTCGTATTGACCAAGTAATGTCTCAATCGCGATGCGCCTCGAGATACCCTTAACCACAGTACTACCCTGGCTTCTTTTGAGGAGTCTGCCCTCGTAAAACCCGCGGTGCCGTACTAAGCTTTGAGTAATCGAGCAGAGGTATTGCCCATGCGCTTCTACGTTGGTCTTGTTGCTGTCATCACTGGCTTTACGCTAGCGGGCTGTGCCACACCCGAGGAGCGCGAGGTCGCTGCGCTTGAAAAAGAACTGGGCCTCGACAGCGCACCTTACTTCCCGAAGTGTTTGAGCAAGGAAGTGGTACCCAAGGCCGGTGTTGTTGCGGGCGAATACAGTTCGGCCAACACCATCGATAATCCGCAGGGCACTGTAGCCATCGATCGATGTGTACGATGGGATACGAATGAGCCTCCGGGCAAGTCGAAAGAAAAACCCCAAAAGCTCATTCTGACGCCGCCCGAGAAGGACGATGCCGGCAATAAAGACATGCCAGAAACCGGTAGCTAAAAATCACCAGAAGCAACTAAAGGTCGCTAAAAGCCCCAAAAAAAAAAGTCTCTAAAAGCACCAAACCACCGACGTCTGACGGGTGCTTCAGTCTCTCGCTGACACCCAGATCGGTGAACTCCAGGCCATTTCAGTGATTGTGGCCGGCACATCGGTCGGTGGCGCCAGTCCTAACCTTAAACTGTCATAGGTTGTCCAGCGGCAGCTCGGTATCTGAATGACCCGCGCGTAATAAAACGCGTTGTGAGCGGCATCGTAGTCTGGGTCTACCCAGTCAGCGCGTAGTTCAGGTGCACCTGCGGTGTCAGACCAGGAACAGTCACTGAGATCGACCGGTGCTTTGGTCGAAACACAGGCACCACTGGCATCGCTATCGGCGCAGGCAACATCAAAGACTTTTTCACGTGCCTCTCCGTCCTCGAGCCAGCCTTTGATGATTTGTATTTTCGCTAAGGGCGCATGGTCAGGGTCTTGCGCTGCCCACACGAAGAGTCGCGGCGTGCCGGCATCAGCATCGAGGGTCCCGCCCATGGGAGTACCGCTGGCATAGGCGGATTCAAGATCACCCGTCTGCGCGAGGTTTTCGGGTAAATCGGCACCGGCAAAGAAACGCAAGGTCGGGCGCGTTCCGCTGGTCGCATAGACCTCGCGCCGGCTCATAGCATCAAACAACGCGTCGCGAGTGTTCTCCGGTGCCCACACCGCAGCCAGACCGCCCGGGTTGACCACTTTAGGTTGCCGCAGGCCGTCCTCGAGTCGATTTTTGGCAGGCGAGCCCATGTACGAGTTCGCACCGCGATAGTCCCATTCTTCCGCATCACCTGGGTTCGAGTTATGCGTGTCAGTGGAGGCCATGAGGCCAAACTTCATGGGGTTAAAGCCGAGGGACTCCTCTAAAACTAATCCCTTCTTAAGGCCGTCTCGAGCCATTGATGTCGGGTGAATGCATAAGGTGACCTGTCCTTCCTCACAGACAGGGAAGAACTGCTCGAAACCACACTCTTCATCGGTAGCACCAAAGCCAAGTACACACTCGGAGTTGCCCTTGATCTGGAACATCTCAACCAGAGGCTCAAATTTCTCCCGAAGACGCCAGTCATCGCGGGTGTACGGGATGCCATCAATCGTCTCGCTGGCGAAGGCCAAGCCCCAGCTCTTATTCGGGTTGTGCGGAATCGTCAAAAACTCACAACCTTCACTGCAAGAAGCATCCAATTGTTTCCAAAGATCAATCTCCGAGTCGGCATCGTAGGCAGAGACGGCATAATCCGGCGTGACACTCGTGCGGAAGATGACGTTACGATGGTGCTTACCCCGATCGACCATGGCAGGAGAGTACTCGTAGGCCGCGAATGTGGTAAAGACGCCGGGTTCGTTGTGCCGCTCAGCCGCGGCGTTTATCGCCTCCCAGGTATCAAGGTGATACCGGCGCTCCACCGCTTTGTAATTGCCAAAGTAACTGAGGTTTTCGACCAAGGGTCGGTTCTCGACGCTCGCTCTTAGTTCGAGAAACGAGAGTAAATTGGGGTTGTTGACCAGTTCACAGTCTTTCGCGATTTCGGGCGTCGCTGGCTCCAAGCACGCCGAGACCCGTCCAAAGCCCTCCGCATGATCCGTGACCGCAGCAAAGTCCAATGGCCGGGTAAGTTCGATGACTTCACCGGTCTCAATCGTCGCGGAATCACCCTTGGCGAACCGGTAGGTCGCATCGAGATCGCGACGGTTACCAAAGAGGTAAGCGTCGGCAGAGAGATTCGAGTGGATGTGCAGGTCTCCGAAGTAGATGTTGTTAAGTGGGTTTGCCGGTTGGACTGAACGGGGACTTTGCGCGGGTTTATAGAAGGCGTTTTCGTCTTGCGCTGCTATTTCAGCTCGAATCGCCGCGCGCTCTTCGGCAGTCGTGGGTATAAATTTGAGGTTGGTCATCAAGTAGTCGTAGGCAAACCACCCACAAAGCAGGACCACCGGGATTGCGAGAAGTAGGATCTTTTTGACGGTCGACTTCAATTTTCGTTCCTATCTTTTGATTTTGGGTTTTTATTTTGGTTACTCGCGGGCCGCATGTAGCTCCCTTGGTCTTAGTAAACGACAACTCGGTGATGACTGCCAGCGCTTTTACTTTTGGTCATCGTGGGCCTATGGTGATGACAGAACCAAAGCGAAGTGTCCGCAAGCCTTGAGAAGAATGTGACCGCGGCCACTATCCACTTAAAGAGAGTTCAAGACGGTTTAAAACAGCATTCGAGGGGAGCAACGAATTAAGCAATGAAGCGCCCAATCAACCCAAAACTGACACGCCGTGATTTTATAAACGGCATGGCCCTGGGTGCGGCGGGACTCCACCTGTCGCCACTTGAGGCACTCGCGCAAGGTTTAATTCCTTCTCACTCGCTGGGTCCTGATTATTACCCGCCCGCGCTCTCCGGCATGCGGGGCAGTGTCGATGGCACCTATGAAGTGGCTCACGCACTGGCACGCGAGGGCAGGGCGTTTAGTCTGCCCAAAGAGCAAACACGGTCGATTTCGTCGGCTGACTGATGTTCGGTAGTAGTGTTACAGCTTGTCTGACTTTGCGGGTTCCGTCTATGGCTACTAACAATAGCGAGTGCGTTTACACCTTACCAGTACTGACCTTAAGACAGTGCTTCGGTGAATGCTAGGCCATAGTGGTCAAGCGATTGTGTGGCGAGTCATGGCCCACGTGGTACGGTTGGGGCTGATTTCATCGAGATTGTCGTAGATGAGTACGAATGAAGTTGTGAGCACGGGCGAGTCCGATCTACTGACCTTGATCGCGCAGATGTCACCCTCTCTAGATGATCAGGTATGGGCCTTCGTATCGGTGGGTGAGGTCTCGCGCGAGTATGTGGCGGAGCATGCGCTCGCGACCTTCCGTGAGACTGAAGGTACGACACTGATTGTCCCGTGGGATAGAGCCGAGGAGTTTGACGTCTGCAGTGAGCCTATGGCACGCATCACACTGAACATTCACTCGAGCTTAGAAGCAGTGGGGCTCACTGCTGCGGTGTCGCAAGCCCTCGCTTCCGAGGCGATTAGCGCCAATGTGGTTGCGGGTTTTTATCACGATCATATCTTTGTTCCGCAGACAGCGGGCGAGCGTGCGGTGGCCTGTTTGACATTGTTATCCGGCGCGGTAGAGGGCTTTTGAAGGCGCTCCACGACGCTTTGAATAGCAGTGAGCACAAAAGCCGTTTGGCACCAACTTGGTGCATCTCCATACGTAACTTCACCATTTTGGGACTTTTCGTTGAAATTTCATCAGCATGAAAAATCACAAGCCCCTGTTTTAATTGACAATTTTTCTGTTGGTGCGCCCTTAGCTTGTCACATTTGTGCACAGCTATATACTGCTAGGTGCGACATGTAACGCAGGCACATTTGTGCCGAATAACTAGAGAAAACGCGCGGTCCAATCCTATGGATGGATCGAGCAAATAAACCATGAAAGGACGCTAAGATGATCAAGTCATTGTCTCGGAAGCCTGGGTTTGCGTTGGCAGCATTGGCAGTAGCCGTTGCCACCGCAGCACCTGCGGTTTCAGCCGAGGAAAAGTTGGAAGAAGTTATTGTTACGGGATCCCGTATCCCCGTTGACTCTAACGCCATTTCTTCAGTACCCATTCAGGCGGTATCAGAGGAAGACATCCGTAAGTCAGGTGAAATCAACATTGCCGATATCGTTGCTGATATCCCCGCGCTTGTTTCTTCCCTTACTGCAGAGAACTCATCAACCGGCGCAAACAGCCTTAACCTTCGAGGTTTGGGCGGTTCGAGAACCTTGACGCTGGTCAATGGCCGCCGTCACGTGGCTGGTTTCCGTGGGTCACAAGCGGTTGACGTAGGCTCGATTCCCCGTGCCTTGGTCAAGAGCGTTGAAGTGACGACCGGTGGTGCCTCTGCGGTTTATGGTGCTGACGCGGTGACCGGTGTTGTGAACTTCATCTTGAAAGATGACTTCGAAGGTCTGCAGATTGATCTGGCGACAGGACGTCCAGAGCGCGGCGCTGGTGAAACCACCGTTCTCGATATCGCTTGGGGCACGAATTTTGCCGACGGTCGCGGCAATGCTGTGTTGACTGTCAGTGCCGAGGACGACGGTGGTATTCTATATGGCGAGCGTTCATGGTCACGTAACAACGGTATTGCGACTACGTTGAACAACCCCGACCCCAACGGCCCACCCCGCGCGGTCGTAAGTGATCCCCGGTATTGGCTGACTTCACACGAGGGCTCAATTGCCCCTGGATTCGGCGGTCGTGGCGACATTTATGTCGATATTAATGGGAATGGTATTGCCGACTGTCAGGAATCAGAGGGTGGTCGAGTGGGCTACCTAGCTGGTTGTTGGTTAACTAATGCAGACGGCAGTGTTCGCGTAAATCAAGATGGTGTGCTGATCGACGGCCTGTTCGGTACGGGTGGTGATGGTGCTTACGCCGATCACAACAGTGATACGTTGTACCCGGAGACGGATCGTCAGGTTGTCAACTTTAATGTGAGCTATGAATTTAGCGACAGCTTGAGAGGATTTCTTGAGACCAAGTACGTGAAAGCTGAGACTAATACGTTCTCAGAGTACGACGGTTTTTTCGATACCCTAGAGATAACACCCGATAATCCTTACCTACCAGCTGAACTTCAGCCTGTTATGGATCAGGTGGGCTATCTTATCTTCACAAAAGACGCGCTCGATTGGCATGAAGATGGCTCCAAGTACACGCGCGAAACGACCCGTGTCGTAGCGGGACTTGAGTGGCAACCAAGTGAAGATCACGTCGTAGAGTTTGCTGTGAATCAGGGCATCTTTGAGCAGAAGTCGGAATCAACCAGCATTCTGCTTGACCGGTTCTACGCAGCAATGGATACAGTGGCGGACGCCAATGGTAACCCCGTTTGTCGCTCAGATTTGGATCCAACAGCTGCATACCCCATCGACTACTTCGCGTGGGCAAATGGTTACACCGAGGGTAGCTTTTACAGTGATCGTTACTACACATTCACACCAGGTGATGGTCAGTGTCAGCCGCTTAATCCTTTCGGCACTTACGCTGCTAGCCCAGAGGCACAGGACTTTATCACTGAGCGTTTGACAAATGAGCTCGAAGTAGAGCAGTTTGTTCTGAATATTACAGCGGTTGGCTCGTTTGACGTACTCAGTGGTTTGCTGGATGGCCCCATTGGTTATGCAGCTGGTCTCGAGTACCGCGATGAGTCAAGTGACAACCAATTGGATCCCCTGACGCTCGGTATCCTGCCGGCGGGAACATCCTTTACCCCTGGAGTGCAGGTCAGTGAGGTGTCGCCGTGGTTGTTCGGCTTCACTTCGTTCGATAACACCCAGCAGTTCAATACGTCGGGTGATTACGATGTAACTGACGTGTTCGCGGAAATTCGCCTTCCCATTTTTGCTGATCGCTCTTTTACACGTGAGTTAACAGTGGATGCGGCAGTTCGGCAAGCGGATTATTCGACGCTGGGCGAAGCGACTTCATGGAAGTTCGGTGCAACCTGGGCGCCGATCGATGAGATCCGATTCCGCTACACAACCTCTGAGGCTGTGCGTGCGCCAAATATTTCCGAGCTGTATGACCCACGTCTGCCAATCTTCATCAACAAGAATGAAGACCCCTGTGATGCGCTGCGAATCAACGAAGGTTCGTCGGTTCGTGAGGCAAACTGCGCGGCAGCGCTCCAAGCGATTGGCGTAGCAAATTCTGCTATTTACAACGAAGCGGGTGAGTACGCTTGGGCGAACCCACTGACAGCGCGTTTTAACGGAGTGTCTGGCGGCAACCCGAATCTGGGCGTAGAAACTGCAGATACCGATACCATCGGTTTGGTGCTGACACCTAGCTTCATTGAGGGCCTTACTATCACAGTAGATTACTGGGATGTTGCCATCGAAGATGCGATCTCGGCTGTTGGTGCAGGCGACATCCTCAAGGGTTGTTATGACTCCACCAACTACCCTAGCCTAGGCTTCTGTGATGCGTTTACACGGCGTGCGGACGGTGGTTTGAACTTCCTCGAAACCGGACAAATCAACTTTGCGAATCTTGAAGCGGAAGGTTTTGATGTGTCGGCGTCTTACGAGTTTGCGGTTGACGACTACCTTATTGGTCTCCGTATGACTGGATCGCATCAGGATCAGCTGAATCGTTTCTTCAACCCGCTTGACGCAGCTGATGTCGACCCTGAAATTCAGGAAATTCAGCGCCCGAAGACAACGGCGACCCTTGGGGCCTCGGTTGAGTACGGTGCGCTAACTGTTGGAATGCAGACCGTTTACCAGAGCAAGCAGGGTGTTGACGAAATCGAGGAAGTCCTCGGTTTGGGCGACAACCAGGCACTATACGGTGATGCCGGATTCTTCGAGTCAATGGTTATCACTGACCTGAACGCTAACTACCGTTATAGCGATGAGTTGTCGTTCTTTGCAGCGATCAACAATGTCACTGACGAAGAGCCCTATGCGACACAGAACGCGTGGCCCGTCGGCCCGCGAGGTCGCACCTTCATTTTGGGTCTCTCTTACTCAATGTAAGGATCACCCACCTGATCAAAAGCCCGCAGCGCAAACTGTGGGCTTTTTTTTTCATGAAATCGCCCGATAGCACTAGCCCCGGTGGTGTTTCATCGGTTAGCTGCACTCGTCATGGTGTGCTGATTTTCCTGTGTGTTTAGTAATGGAGTTCTTACACTATCCCGCATTTGAGTAGGCTAACGAGCGAAACTCCCTAGCTCTGAGCGGATACCGTGGTTTCGTCTGACTCGTTTCGGATAAATGTGAGAAAGTCGTCAAGAATGACGTAAAGGGCCGGTATCAATACCAAAGTAACTGCCGTAGAGAAGACGACACCAAACCCAAGTGACACTGCAAGGGGTACGAAGGGCGCTGTATCAAAGTCACGGGTGACCATGAGCGGCATCAAGCCCATGAACGTGGTGACCGATGTCAGGAAAATAGGCCGGAAACGGGACATGCCCGAGTCGATGACCGCCTCCCTGAGCCCCATGCCATGCAGTCGCCGATTACGGTTAATAAAGTCGACGAGTACCAAGCTCGAGTTAATGACAACGCCGGCGAGTGCGATCATTCCCAGCAGCGAGAAGAACACCAGGTCATAGTTCATGATCTGGTGCCCGAGAATGGCGCCAATGAAACCAAACGGGATGCTGGCCATGACCACAAGCGGCTGCAAGTAGGATTTCAGTGGGATTGCAAGCAGGGTGTAGATGACCATTAGTGCGACGAGACTGGCACTCACCAAACCACTCAGGGCTCTGGTTCTCTCCTCGGCTTCGCCCGCCTGAGACACAGTGACTCCTGGGAAATCTTCCATCAACTGCGGCACGTGCTTTCTAAACATCTCAACAAGGATGGTTTCGGGTGGTGCAACCTCACGGTTCGCTGACGCAATCACGTTAATGGTTCGTTGCCCATCCGTTCGGTTGATGGTTGAGTTGCCAAGCGTAGGCGTAATTTCGGCGACCGATAAGGCCGGGACCTCGGTCCCATCAGGCAGACGTATAGTCATCGTCTCCAAACTGGCGAGCGAACGACGATCATCTTGAGGGAAGCGCACCATGACTCGGACATCGTCACGGCCCCGTTGCACGCGCTGCGCCTCGCGTCCATAAAACGCATCTCGGACCTGATTACCAAGATCCGCCTGAGTCAGTCCCAGAGCCTCAGCCTCAGGGAGCACCTTCAAGGCCAGCTCGCGTTTGCCGGTACGGTAACTATTGCTGATGTCGTAAAGGCCACCGTAACTTGCAAGGGTGTCAGTCAAGTCGTTGGCAGCGCGTCCCAGCTGCTCGATATCTCGGCCTCGAAGTTCAAGATCGATATCCGCACCCATGGAGACGGCATCTGCTGAGAAGCTAAGCTCAACGACATCGGGAATCGGGGGTGTCAGGTCCCGCCAGAGATTCACCACTTCTTGAGGTGTCATACCGCCGCGCTCGCGGTAGGGAACAAGGTTCAAAGAGACTTCGGCAACGTTAGAGCCTATGGCACCGACCATCACAATCGCGCCCTGCGTAATGCTGACGCCAACCGAGGAAAGCTCGTTTTTGAAAGCCGACTTGCCGTCCTCACGCTCGGCATCGACTCTTCGTCGGGTCTCGGCCGCAGAGGCTTGAATCTTCGCAATGACGGCTTGCGTGCCTGCCAGTGGATAGCCCTCGGGCATGACCACGCGTGCGACCACATTGTTTCCCGCAACAGCCGGGAAGAACTGGAAAACGACGCGACCACTTGCCATCGAACCACCCATGACGATCATCATCGCGAGGGCAATAGATAAGGTTGTGTAGCGGCTGTCGATGCCCCATTCAATCCATCGTTTGTAGCGGTGTGTCGCAAAATGCTCCAAGGAACCTGCAATTCGGTCTTGAAACACTTCCCACCGTTGACCAAACCCAGATTGGCGCCGCGTATTGCTTCGGTGGGCTAGGTGGGACGGCAAGATCAGCTGCGATTCCACGATGCTGAAAATCAGGCATAGTACAACCGTTGCGCCAATCGAATAAAAGAATTGCCCTAGATTAGTATCAACATTCAGCAGCGGCATGAATGCGGCAATGGTCGTCAAAACGCCAAAGAAGACGGGTACTGCAACCTCGCTTGTACCTTCGATAGCGGCTAAACGCGGGTCGAGCCCACCTTGCTCTTTCGTATAGATGCGTTCGCCGACCACGATGGCATCATCAACAACGACGCCTAGCGATAATAGTAGGCCCATGAGAGAAAGTGTGCTGATGCTCAAATCTGCGCTCGGGAAAAAGGCGAGGGCGCCAAAGATAGCGACTGGTATGCCCGCGCTAACCCACAAGGCTAACCGCACCCGAAGAAAAAGCGACAAACTGATGATCACTAGCAGCAGCCCGCCAAAGGCGTTGTTGATCATGGTTCCGAGTCGACCGACAAGCTCAACGGCTTCGTTGCTCCACATCGTAAAGTGGATGCCCTCAGGTAGCTCTCGTTCTTTACTCTCAACGTAGGCGACAACGGCTTCCGAAATTTCAATGGCATCGTCGCTGCCAATACGCGAGATTTGAATCATCATGGCTTGTTCGCCATTGAATTCGCCGTATTGGTCAATATCTTCAAAGCCATCGACGATGGTTGCGATATCTCGTAGCAGCAGACGACCGCCACCGGGCTCTCTCGCCACGACAACGTTTTCTAGCTCTTTTCCCGAGTAGCGCTGACCGGTGCCTCGCAGGCGAATCTCGCCAGCGTCGGCTTTCACTGAGCCACCGGGTATATCAATGCTTGAACTTCGAATGGCATGCGCGACTTGGTCCAATGTCAGCTGGTGCCTGCGAAGAGTGGCTTCTGATATCTCGACAGAGATCTCATCCGCACGCATGTAAAGCGTCTCGACAAGACTGACTTCGGGGAGTTCGAGCAGATCCTTACGGATCGACTCGGTGATGTTCTTTAGTGAACGCTCGTCCGTATCACCGTGCACCGCAATCTGAGCCACAAGGCTGCGCATGGTTACCTGGGAAACAATGGGGCGCTCCGTATTCGTGGGGAAGGTTGAGATGGCGTTGACCTGCGCTTTGATATCGTCAAGCGCTTTGGCTTGGTCAGCTTCCATCTCCAACTCAACGGCGACACTGCATTGACCTTCCGCAGCCGTCGTTTTGACCTTTACGATATTTTCGATGCCATCGATGGACTCCTCAATGCGCGTACACACGCCGGTCTCTACCTCGGCCGGCGCTGCGCCCAAGTAGGGGACAGTAACCATGACGACAGGTGATTCTACGTTTGGAAATTCCTCTTTGCGTACATCGTTAAGCGCGAGCAACCCCGAGCCAATCAGGATGAACATCAATAGGTTGGCGGCAACGGGGTTATCGACAAACCAGGCTATGAGCTTAGGCATTGGCGGGCCTCAGTCGATCACTGTGACGGGCATGCCCTCAACCACAAACTGCAGTGGAGAGATGCTGATGCGCTCTCCTGAGGCAAGTCCCTCAGAGATAAGCACATCGCTGTCAGAGAGCTTGAATACGGTCACCTCGCGGAAGTGAAGCTGATTACCGTCGTCGATCACCATCACCGAGTTATCAGGTCGCAGGGCGGTTCGTGGCACAGAGACCAAATTATCTACGGTCCGACCAGTTATGACAGCGTCAACAAAGAGTCCGACGGGCAATTGGACGCCGTTACTGTTGAGCGTCTCGTTCACCTCTACGATGACATGTAAAAAGCGACTTTTTGTCGAGATGTCGCCTTCCGTTCGAAGCAGTTTAGCTGACCAGGACTGCGTATCTCCGGCGTAGTCAGCAGTCAGCACAACATCAGCGGGTTCTTCGCCAGCCAGTCCGGTTTGGGCGTAGCTCGGGTCTAGGTAGGCAAGTTGAGCATCTGCCAGAGGCAGACGCACTTGGAGCCGATCGGTGTCATACAAGGTCGCAATCATGGCACCCTTGGATAAGAACTGGCCAATATCCACGTTCTCTGCGCGCACACGACCATTGAAGGGGGCTGTGAAGACCGTACGCTCGAGGTCGACGGTAGCTCGTTTCACCGCCGCAGACGCATCGTCCAAGGCGGCATTCGCAACCGCTAATAAGCGCTCGGCGCTTTGTAGTTGTGCAATGCTCGCTAACTCTTCACCGTACAGTGATTTAATACGCCCAGTTTCTTCAGCGGCGTAGCGTTGCTCTGCTTGCGCTCGGGACAGTGCGGATTGGGATCGCGCTAGTGCAATTTCATAGTCTCGCGGATCAAGCTTTAGCAGAACATCGCCTTTACTAAAGTCCCCGCCGGCGACAAGGCGGGAAGAGAGTTCAATTACTTCACCCGCTACTTGCGCCACCAGTTTAGTCTCAACGCTGGGCTGAACGTTTCCCTCAGAGCTGACGCTAAGTTGCATGGGAGCGAGGTTGATATCGAGTGCGCGAATCGCGACAGGGACCGGCTCTTTTACGGTTGTTTTTAGTGTCGGCTGGTTATTCACCAGGACAACAAAAATCACAGCAGAGAAGGCCAGTATCAATAGCGGTACGAGTAACCTCTTTATCGCTGAAGGTTTGCCAGACGTGAGGTCGTTCATAGTGGATCCCAGTTAATAAATGCGAGTTTCTGCGCCCCGCTAGTGGTGCAGAGCATTATACGGGTTTACGCACGAAACCCATCTCTTCCGTGTGAATGATGGTAATTATGTCTAACAGAGCAGCCCTTTACTCGGAAAACACACTGGTAGGCCCAATCCGAGGGGCTGATCCCTCGCACTCTACATAGCCTGAACCAGCGGTGTCTTTAATACCGTCTCTTAATCAGTCATCAGCGTGGATGAGACATTCAAAGATGTGACGGTTGATCGCGACGAGTGCAATCGTGTCGACACCACGCTCGATGGACTTTCCATGCTCAAGCCGGCTTTTGAAGAAGGTGGCAGCGTCACCGCTGGTAACTCATCACAATTGAGCGATGGCGCCTCAATGACGCTTCTCATGAGTGCCGAACGCGCTGAGCAATTGTGTGTCGAGCCATTGGGCTATTTCCGTGGCTTTGTCACAGCCGGCTGTGAACCAGACGAGATGGGAATTGGTCCCGTATTTGCGATTCCAAAGCTACTTAAGCGAGCGGGCCTCAATCAGGACGATATTGATCTCTGGGAGCTAAACGAGGCGTTTGCATCGCAATGCCTCTACTGCCGGTACTTCCTCGATATCGATAATGCCAAGTACAACGTGAATGGCGGCAGTATCGCCATCGGTCACCCCTTCGGTATGACGGGCTCGCGGATGGTGGGTCGCGTTCTGCGTGAGCTGAAACGCACCGGTGGTCGTTATGGTGTTGTGACCATGTGCGTTGCAGGAGGCCAAGGTGCCGCCGGTTTGGTTGAGGCCTGCTAGAGCGTTCGCGCAAAAGAACAAAAAAGGCGCAATGGCGCCTTTTTTATTAGTTTTACTTGAGCTGGCCGATAAATCAGAGAATGGCAGGCAGCTGCTTGGTCAGCGGCATACGCTCTTTCACCGCTTGGCCGGTCAGCGCAAAGCCAAGTAGGTCACCCTCTGGGCTGTGGAACAAGGCTTTGACGTTCTGTCCATCAGCCTCAATGGTCCATTCACCGTCGGCGTCACGCCCTACGGGTGACACACAGACCGGACAGGCGGGTGTTTTAATGGTCACGGGCATAGCAGGGTAGGCCACTTCCGTCGGTGTGCCAGTTAGCGTGGCCGCTAGCGCACGCGCAGCCGCCATGAGCGGTGCCACATACACCAGGACGTGGCCTTCCACTTCAGCACAATCGCCAATGGCGTAGACATTCTCGACACTGGTGCGCAGGTATCGGTCCGTTTTAATGCCGCGTCCGCACTCAATCCCCGCATCAGCCGCAAGTTGCGTTCTGGGGCGAACACCCACTGCAGACAGTACGGCGTCGGCTTCGATGGTTTCGCCGTTATTAAGGGCAACGCTGTAGCCGCCTCCGGATCGATTGACGTCCGTTGCCAATGGCCCGAAATGAAAACGTGCGCCTTTTTCTTCTAACGCTCGCTGAACAGCGCGTCCTGCAGTTTCCGGCAACAGCGAGGGTAGGCAGTAATCCATCGGATCGACGGCTTCCACGGTGAAGTCACCATTGAGAAGGTCATTAGTGAACTCACAGCCAATGAGTCCAGCACCAATCACCGCGACTTTTTTGGCACCAATCTGCGTTAGTGTATCCCTGAACCGTCGGTAGTCATCGAGATCGTTAACCCCCATGACCTCATCGGCGGCATCCCCGCCCATGGGGGGTCGAATCAGTTCAGCGCCCAGCGTAAGTACCAGGCTTGAGTAGGGCACTCGCTCTCCCGACGTCAGTACGACTTCACTTGAGACCGTATTGAGCGACGCAACCTCGGTGCGTGTTCGCACGGTAACACCCAGATTGTCTGACATGTTTTCGGCGGTCTGCGTAGCCAGTTGATCAGGCTCAAATTTCTTAGTGAAACCTGTCGAGATCATAGGTTTAGAGTAGTTTTCACCGCCGTCGCGAGTGATGAGCGTTATAGCTGTATCTACATCGGTTTTCTTGATGGTATTAGCCAAGCTGTAAGCTGCGAGTCCAGAACCGATGACCACGATAGAGTGACCCGAAGGTCCGGTGTCGCTCGATGTGGACGCGTCCTCAGATTCTGCTTCATCTTCAGTACCGGGAATGAGCTCGAAGTCATCTTTGCCAACGCCGCAATCGGGACATGTCCAGTCGTCGGGTACATCAGCCCACTTTGTACCCGGCGCAATGCCATCCTCGGGCCAGCCATCTTTCTCGTCGTAGATCAAACCACAAACGATGCATTCCCACTGAGCCATCAATCATCCTTTTAGACTTTTCTTAGCTAACGATTACGGCGCTTCGGAGCGCCGCTG
Source organism: Halieaceae bacterium (assembly GCA_902547755.1). Taxonomy (GTDB): domain Bacteria; phylum Pseudomonadota; class Gammaproteobacteria; order Pseudomonadales; family Halieaceae; genus Luminiphilus. The sequence continues at coordinate 183,715 of CACCPA010000003.1, forward strand.
CCCATCGAGCCGGCAGTCTGCCCAAAATCTGTTGTCGCGTCATCCACTTGTCGGACTAACGGCAAAGAAAATGGATCTGCTCACTGAAAATGACTCAAAGCGATTGGGTTTTCAGACCGTGGTTACCCAGTAAAGGCTACTGATGCTCAGAGCCGACCAGAGCACCAGTGCCATGCCAATCAACCGAGGGCAGATCGTCTTAAGAGACTCCAGAGACATCTGTGAACCGACGAGGAATAGAGCGAGTCCAAATAGGCTCTTGCTGATCAGTGAAAACAGGCTGGTGACCCCGCCATCGAACTGGAAGTAGCCTCCGATCAGACTGACTATGATGAAGCCAGCCACGAAGAGCGGTATCCGAATCTCGTTGGCGCTGATGCGCTTCATCGAGTAGCTCGCCACGATTATCACCGGTATGAGCCATAAAATACGGAGGATCTTTAATGTCGCTGCGGTTGTAAGTGCCTCGTCGCCGTACGCGGCCGCTGCACCCACAACGGAAGAGGTGTCGTGAATGGCCACAGCAGCCCACATGCCAAATTGCTGCTGACTCAAATCCAATGCATGTCCGATCGCAGGAAAGAGTAAAATAGCGATGCCGTTTAGGACAAAGATGATCGTGAGGGTTTGAGCGACCTGCTGGTTCTCAGCTTTGATTACCGGTGCGAGGGTGGCCACCGCGGTACCCCCACAAACTGCAGTACCCGTAGTCAAAAGTTTTCCGCTGACATCATCGGTCCGAACCAGCTTCAATAAGATCAGACCACTGACTAGTGTGGCCAAGACCATCACTGAGACGGCAGCACCGTTGGCCGAGCCCAGGGTCACTACCTCCCTGAAGGGTAGGGCTAAACCTAGAATGACCACACCGCTCTGCAATGCACCGCGTGATAGTCGAGAGGCATCGTTCAAGGGAGCAGGACCAACGGTTAATGCCAGTCCAATACCCAAGAAGAGTGCGAGTGCAGCTTGCTGGGAGTAGATCGCCAGACCTGCCCCCATCAAATAAGCAATATACGTATGCGTTTTAGTCATATGTTAAGTATGACAGTTTGAACGTCACTTTCCAGCCGTTCAGATGGGCGTTTTTAGTCTTAACTGCCGACGCATATTGGTAACATCAGGGCGCCGAGACCACCGCGGTTTCAGTCGCCAAACACGTTGTGACAGAGGATCCGTTTACTCCTGCTCTGCCGGACCCGAGAGCCGATACATGAGTATTGCCGCGCGCTTAATCGCCAGTCCCATGGAGTCCAGTTCAAGGCTCTCGTTAGGCGTATGGCCGCCCTTACCGAGCGCGCCCATACCAGCCAGCGCATCGGTGTACGGTGCCACGAAAGAGATATCGGCCGCGCCACGCCGCAGCGGATCCCAGATCTTCATGGGTCCACGCCCTAAGTCCTGATTGACTGTTGAGAGTTGTTCTGCGAGCTGACGGTTGCCATCAGACGGTGGCATCGGCGGATAGCTATCCACGAAGCTGATCGAGGCGCTGGTGTGGGGTAGGTGGCTAGCCACGATGGCTTCCATTTTCTCTTTTGCCGACGCCAACTGCTCAAGTGAAAACGCTCTGATGCCCCCATCCACGATGACTTTGCTCGGGACAACGTTGGTTTTTCCAAACGCGGTGCCTCGATTCTGAGCAGAATCGTAGTTCACGGTGGTCCCGCCTTGAATGGTGCCCGCATTGAACGTTAAGCCGTAGTCACCGCGAACCTCGCTATAGAACGTATTCAGAATTCTCGCCGCCTCGTTGATGGCACCTGCGCCCACGCGGTCGCTAAAGACACCTGAAGAGTGCGCTTGCCTACCCGACACTTCTAACATCCAGCCACTGGAACTGCGGCGGGCAATGGTCGCCCAGTCAGAACCTTCGGTTGTAATCGCACCCTCGAAGCCTAGGGCGATATCAGCCCACTTTCCGGCCTCTGTGAGATCTTTACGGCTGATGGACAAGGGTTTGCCTGTCATCTCCTCATCGCCCGTGTAGGCAACGGTGACCGCAATATCATCCAAGGCGCCAACGTGTTGAAGTGCCTTTAATGCGTAGACGAGGACAGCATTACCGTCCTTCATGTCGCTGATGCCGGGGCCACGTCCAATGTTACCCTCTCGCGTGAACGCCTGGAATTCATCATCTGATTCAAAAACGGTATCGAGGTGTCCGATGAGGAGGAATTTTTTGCCTTTACCTTCCTTGCTGGCAAACAAATGGCCTGCGCGATCCATCTCAGGGGGCATATCGATCCAGCGCGTCGCCAAGCCAAGCGTTTCCAGCTCGCGTGACATGACGGCACCGACGGCACGAACCCCCGCGTGGTTCATCGTTCCGCTACCAATGTTGACCGTTTCAGCCAGTAGCTCAATCGCCTCGTCCTGGTGCGCGTCGATCCAGTCAACCATGGCTTGTTCCTTGGCTGACAGTGACTCTGAATGGGTTGCGGTCGCAAAGGTGACGCTGAGAAATAGGGCGCTGATTAGCGACGCACGTTGAATCAAATTCATGCTCATCTTCCTTAGGGTTTAACGTATCTGATGCTGTGGCTGATTGTGCCACCAGAGCGTCGGCGCTGGGCGTGAGCCGGTCACCACCTCGCCGAGGTCGTTGGCACGATAGAGTCGCCCATTCACCATGACGTGCGTGATACGGTCAGTGCTCTTCACGTCCTCGAGCGGGTTGCCATCGACCACCTGCAAGTCTGCCAGCTTCCCAGTTTCGATCGAACCTAGGTCGGCATCCATACCGAGGTAGCGCGCAGGGTTGATGGTCGCTGTTGCCAGCACCTGCATTGGGCTCATGCCTCCCTCGGCAAAGCTCCACATTTCCCAGTGGGTTGCCAGCCCCTCCCGCTGTCCGTGAGCACCGGTATTGACCAACACACCGAGCTCCATTAGCTCTTTTGCTACAGCCGCCGCATCATCATCACGGTAGTCTGGTTCGGGTGCGGTCACCCGCCGAACGGCGCGCGGTTGCAGCACGGTGGGCGGAACAAAGTGTGACAGTAGGGGGTGCTTCCAGACTTCGGTATCTCGGTAGAAGCGATCCTCGGAGGTCAATCCACCGTAGGTCACGCCTAAGGTCGGTGTGTACCCAACACGGGTGTTCGACCAAAAGTCACGGACATCATCGTATATTTTTAAGGTGGGAATATTGTGCTCGATGCCTGTCGAACCGTCGGCCACTAGATTCATGTCCATGTTATACAGCGAACCGCCTTCAGCAACCACCAACATACCGGCATCACGCGCGGCCTCGATGACCATTTGTCGCTGCGCTCGGCGCGGTTGATTATAGTTTTTGACACTGATGGCCCCCTGAGCCTTGAGGCGATCAACCACGGCTTTGGCGTCATCGATCGACTCAATGGGATCAAAGCCTGTGCTCTTCGCCCCGTAGATGATTTCTCCCGTGGAAAAAATGCGCGGTCCGATGATCTTCCCTGCGCGCTGATATTCAGCGGCCGGAAAGACTTGAGCGGCTCTGCTTGAGGGGTTGTGCACGGTCGTGACCCCGAGCGCCAGGTGCGCAAGGAGCGACCAGTTATTTTGAGGGATGATGTCGTCCCGTCCGTAAGGTCCGTGTGCATGCGCATCGATATAGCCCGGCATCAGGGTTTTCCCAGCCAGATCGACCTGCGATGCACCGTCGGGGATGGAAACATCACCAGTGGCGCCCAGCGCCACAATGCGATTGTCCTCAACGATGACAACGCCATTCTCAATGACATCTCGCGCCGAGTTCATGGTGATGACGCGAGCATTGGTAAAGGCCACAAGTCCCCGTGGACGATCGGAGTCTACCGAGAGGCTAAGATCAGCAATTTGCCGGGCTTCGTTTGTGCCGGTGCCCAAAGAGCCATCGACGCTGTACTGGAAAAAGCGCGGACCTACGCTCCAGGCGAGCGATGTGCCATCAGCGTTCCAATGAATGAATTCACCGCCCGGCGCGCTAACACGTTCGGTCGCGAAGGCAGCGGGGCCGGACGCGTTATTTGGGATGGCAGACAGATCGATAGAGCGACCTGTCATGGGCAGCGCCGCAACGTAAAGGCGTCCCGCCTCACGATAAGCGACGTGTTTGCCTACGGGCGACATGCGAATGACGGTGGCCAGCGGCGAGCTCGCGTGCGTCCGCACGTCTTCACCATCGTGATTCATGGAAATAAGTTCGGTGGAAGCGTCATCACTACCGCGACCGACCGCAGAGCTCGCGCGTTCATTGGCGTAAATGCGGTCTTCGGGGCCAAAGTGGGGTGACCCGCCACGTCGACTGACAAATTGAGCCTCGTCATCACCGATGTTGAAGGTATAGATACCCGGTTTGTTGCCCCAGTGTGGGTTGGTCAGCGCACTGCCGCTCAGTTTCGCGAAGAGCAGGGTCTCGCCATCGCTTGATAGACTGAGATCGACATAATGACCCGGTGTTGCGAGAACGTTCTGGGGCCGCCCGCCGTGGGCACTGACTTTACGGACGGATCCCAACGCGTCGTCCGACCAGGTCAGGTAGTACACATCCTTTCCGTCGGGTGAAAATGCGGGTGAAAATTCGACCGCATCAGAGGTGTCTCGTGTCAAACGCTTGGCTTCAATATCGTTGCGCTTAACATAAAGCCGACCCATGGACTCAAAGATCACAGACTGGCCATCAGGACTTTGTGTGGCGAACCTAGGCATCGCGGTGGTTAGGGTATCGGGAGCGACATCAACAGCGACTTCAACAGCGGGGTAGGCCGTACGCGTGTCATTCACTGAGAACGGGATCTGACGAGTCTCACCGGAACCAACGTCGACACGCCAAATGTGGCCTTGAGACCAATAGACAATGGACTTGCCATCGGGCGTCCAAGCCATGGTCGGGTAGGCACCCTGAACCGCCCAGGTTTCCTGCATATCGGGGTCGAGGTCATCAACCAGCATGGTTTGCTCGCCTGATGCGAGATCCATAACGAACAGTCGCGAAGCAGCTCTTACACGTTTCACAAAGGCTAGGGTTTTACCGTCGGGGGATGGCGTAGGTCGAACAGCGCCGCCCGCACCACCAACGACTTTCTCAATCTCACCCGTTTCTAGGTCATAGCGTTTAATCGCCATGACTTCACCGTTGCTGTCCTCGTGGTAGATGAAGGTATTTCCGGGCGTCATATTTTGAATGTAGAACACCGACTCCCCATCGGCGCTGAATGTCGGTTCACCCAGCTCCTTCTGGAATGCGGGACTTGGTCGTTTAACCAGTACAGAGCCTTGTAGGTTTCCTCTCGCCAGAGCTTGATCCACGTTGGCATCGTAGAGCCATACCTCACCGGTTCCGAGTGATCGTGAGGTTGTGAAATGCTTCTTGGCTACCAAATAGTCTCCCGACGGGTGCCAGCTCGGATTATTGAGCAGTCGGAAGCTCTCATGCGTTATTTGGTGCTTGTCGTCAGGATTGGCGAGGTCCATAACCCAAATGTTGTCAGCGCCATTACGGTCGGAGGTAAATGCAAGAAAACGGCCATCGGGACTGTATTGCGGTTGCACTTCCCACGCATGACCACTGAGTAGCGGTGTCGCTTCACCACCCGTAATCGGTATGTGATAAATGTCTCCCAATAGATCGAAAGCAATGTGCTGTCCATCGGGTGAGACATCGAGGTTCATCCAAGTGCCCTCAGTCACGATGAGGTCAATCTCTTGAACCTCGGCTGAGTAGCTCGGTGCCGAGACATCCCAAGGTGGCGTCTCAGTCTCCTCCGATAATGTCAGACCCGATGCTGCGAATAAGCTGATACAAACGAAGGCTTGTTTTGTGAGTGAGGTGCAGGAAAAGCGAGCATTGCGCATACAAATTCAACCGTTGTGATAACTTTTTTTGTTGCTTATTAGGTATCACACTGCGCGGCTGTTTTCGACCTTAAGTTTGTGTCAATCCGGATGGTGTATGGTGATAGCAGATCGGCGTTGGTTTCCACCCAACCCTTTGCCGTTTGAAGTTGGTCTCAGCCAGTGGTTTTGGTTATCACCCCACTACACAGGACGTGGAGGGCGTCGAATGCTAGCAACGCTTGATTGGTTCGTCGTGGCAATTTACTTGTCCGGTTTGGTGGCCATGAGTCTGTATCTGTCACGTCGCCAGGAGACTGCTGAGGATTACTTTGTCGCCGGTAACAGGAGTGGCCCCATCAGTATTGCGCTCTCCGTTATGGCAACACAGTGCTCGACCAACAGCATTTTGGGTGCGCCTGCGTTTGTGGCCTTTGTTGTCGGCGGAGGACTTGTCTGGTTGCAGTACGAGCTAGCGCTTCCGTTAGCGATGATTTTTATCGCCATATTTTTTATTCCCGTATTCCACCGGCAGCGTCTGGTGTCGGTTTACCTCTATCTGGGGCGGCGTTTTGACGATAAAACGCAGCTACTTATCAGTGGCATGTTTCAGTTGTCGCGGGCTGCAGTGGCGGGCATCACCGTTTATGGCGTAGCCAGCATGATTGCCATCACTACTGGGCTTTCTTTTGCCCAATCGATTGTCTTATTTGGCGCCATCACAATCATCTATGACGTTCTGGGTGGCATACGTGCCGTCATCGCTAGCGACGTTATCCAAATGATCATTTTGACCAGCGTCCTTGGCTACCTTGCGTACTTATTGATTGGGTCGGCAGGTGGTCTTGAGTCAATGCTGGCGCAGATCCCAGCCGAGCGCACTGCGGCTCTGTCGTTTCAGCATCACGGTTTCGGTGACGGTCATGACTTTGCCTTCTTACCCATGCTGATCGGTGGATTTTTCCTTTATGTTGCCTATTACGGATGCGATCAGAGTCAGGTGCAGCGGCAGCTGTGTGCAGCGACGCAGGACGACAACCAAAAGATATTGATCATCAACGGTGTCCTACGTTTTCCTCTGGTCTTGCTTTACTGCCTCATTGGCGCGGGACTGGCTGCATACGCGGGCTCCCACACCGATTTTCTGGCTTCTCTACCTATGATCAACGATGCGCCTAATTACAATATGGCGCTGCCCGTGCTCTTTTCACGAGAGTTGCCTGTGGGTGTGGTGGGACTAGCCGTTGTTGCGCTGCTCGCCGCAGCCATGTCGTCGCTCGACTCCGTGATTAACAGTTTATCTGCCACCACCTTGAAGGATTTTGTGAAGCCGGTCATGAAAGAGCGGATTGCCACGCCAGCGCAGGAGCTCTGGTGGGGCAGGGCACTTACCGTCTTTTGGGGGGTGTTCGCATTGGTGATAGCGTTCTTCGTCGACGATATTGCATCGACAGTGATCGTGGCGGTTAACAAGGTGGGCTCGCTCATCAATGGTCCTATTCTTGGTGTCTTCCTCTTGGGGCTAATGACGAAAACCGCCACTGGACGCGGTGTCCGAGTTGGCTTTTTTGCTGGTCTCGCCGTCAATGCCTTCTTATGGGCCGCCATGCCCTCTGTTTCATGGCTTTGGTGGAACGTTATCGGGTTGGCAGCCACGATGGGCGTTGGGCTGATGATGAGTGGCCAGGTCTCATCGGAACAGAATCTTACCGACCTCGTTTGGAGTCCTGCCTTCTATCAGAATGCGGGGTTTACAAAAAGCTGGGTTGCGGCTTATGGGCTCCTCGGCCTTTGGACACTCCTGCTCATGGGCGTACTCGCGATGTTCGGAACACGATAATTAGCGCTCTCTCTCGTTCACATCGGTCCTGGCGGCACCTCCAGTCAATGGGTTGCTTGTCCGCATTGAGCCGCCTGTGAGCATGGCGAACCAGTCCTTGAAGGGACCGGCTGTGTTTTGCCAGAAGCTCCGATATTGATCTTGCGTTTCGGGCCCTAGTCCCCAGGGGGTGTACTCGTCCTTTTCAGGGATATAAAGCGTCCTGAATAGTCGATCCCAAATGCTGGTCACGGCCGCTAGGTTAGTGTCCCAGTGCTTTTCCAGGTAGCTGTGATGGGTGTGATGCATGACCGGGCTCTGTAACCATTTTGATAGCCATACCGGGTAATGAAACGCGACGTGATAATGCCGAAATGACCCATTGAATCCGAAAAGTAAGGAAAAGAAACCGATGTTAAACAGCGTCGCCTGCGTAATATCACTCTCGAATAACCAGCCAAATAGGCCACCCGCAATACCATAGGCTAAGGCGGCGCCTGCTGCGTAGATGGGCCCTTCGAGGAAGTGTTCTCGGTAACGTGTTAATGGCGTTAGGACCTCTGCCGAGTGATGCACTTTATGTATGACCCAAAGTGCCGGGACTTTGTGTTCGGTGTAGTGAATCACATAAAAAATGAAGTCATACAGTAGCAATGTCACCAAGCTATAGAGCAGCATCCATCCGTAGCTTATGTCCAGCGCAGGCCCTGTACCCCAAGTGTCTGCCAAGCCATTCATAACTAGCGTCTCTGCGAAGGTGCCAACACTTAAAATGAGGGCGGTGGCCCATAGGGGTCGCAGAAGGCGTTCAAAGACATAAAGGGTGATATCAACACGAGCAGATACGTGGGTATAGATATCGCGTGGTATGAGAAATTCCAGTAAACCGGCGGGGCGCTCTTTACCCGACGCATCCTTCGAGCCATGACCGCTACGAAACAGCCAGATGGTTACAGCAAGCACCAGCGTGAGTAACAGGAAGGGCCAAGTAAGATCTCTGGGTAAATTGTCTCGCAGCAGCGTGAGCAGCAGGTTAGTAATGTCGGCTAGCGGTCCGATAACAAGACTCCGTCTCCCATGCGTTGATACAAACGATACTTGGACTTAGTTGGAGGATCCAGTGGCGTGGCTTTACCACATCGAACTTATAGTCGAAGTTTACAGGCCTCGAACTGTCTTGAAAGTACATTGTTCGGTGCTATTCTCCGGCCAATAAAACCAATAAGACCGACCACACATGAAGATACCTTCGACAGCCCTGTTTTTAGCAATACTCGGATTAGCCGCATGCGATGCTGACTATTCCGGCCCGCACCCTAATTTAACTGATATCCGCGATGACTGGGTGGTGACACCCGAAGAGGCGCTTGAGTGGGCTTCAGTAAAGCATGACAACCTGCCCACACTCACGGGGAGCCCCGAGTGGTTGACTTACATGGAGTTCCTAGAGACCACGCTCGATACCTATGGCGTAGTTGATGGAACAAGGAATACCTGGCAATTCGAGCGTTGGCACACGTCTGAAGATAGCGCTCAGTGGTCGCTATCATCCGATGGATCACCCGTGAGAGTTGCACACTATGGTGCTTACTCCGGCTCAACAGCGCCCGAAGGTATTACTGCGGAGCTCATTTATTATGATCATGACGATCCTCCGGAGTCGAT
>CACCPA010000004.1 GCA_902547755.1 Halieaceae bacterium
CGCGCACTCGATTCACCCATTGGCAGGCCAGGGTATTAATTTGGGCCTGTCTGATGCGCAGACCCTCGGAAATGAGATTGTCAGGGCCCATCAACGCGGTGCGGATTGGTGTTCGCCTCAGGTGTTTAGTCGTTATGAGCGGCAACGCAAGGGAAACAACCTAGGCATGATGGCAACCATGCAGGCATTTAAATGGGGGTTTGGTTCCAAAAACCCGGCAGTTACCCTCATGCGTAATGTCGGGCTGAATTATGTTGATGCACTTCCCATAGCCAAACGTTGGTTTGTTCAGCAGGCGGTTGGGGCTAAGTGACCCCAGTCTCATCTATTCGCCCTTCTATTTCCAGCGAATTACAGCGAATTTTTCGCATTGAGCTTATAATTCATTGCCAGCCTAGACCGCCGGTATTACTCTTTTTTCGACACCGACAGAGGACCATCTCATGAGCCAAAACCCATCTGAACTATATTACGCGAAGACCCATGAATGGGTTCGTTGTGAAGAGGACGGGACGGTCACGGTTGGCATCACCGAGCATGCTCAAGATGCATTGGGCGATGTTGTCTTTGTTGAAACCCCGGAGGTGGGCGACACCATTGCGGCGGGTGATCAGGCAGGTGTTGTAGAGTCCGTAAAAGCGGCTTCAGACATCTATGCACCCATTGGAGGTGAGGTAACAGCGACCAACGAAGCGCTTGAGGAAGCTCCTGAGGTCGTCAATTCTGATGCGTTCAACGATGGCTGGTTTTTCAAGATGCAGCCTGATGTCGGCGGATGATTATGCCGCCTTCTGCGATGAGGAAGATTAGGGTCTCAGGGAAATAATTTCCCAGCCGCATTGTTGAGCCTCCAGCCGGAGAACGTCGTCAGGGTCGACTGCGACTGCATGCGCCACCTCACGTAATAGCGGTAAGTCATTGTGTGAGTCGCTATAAAAAATGGCGCCCTCTAGCGGAGTTTGATGTTCGGCGCACCATGCCTTGATTCGCTGCACTTTGCCTTCGCCAAAAGACGGTACGCCTTCCGGCTTGCCTGTGTACCGACCGTCTTTGAGCTCGGCCTCGCAGCCAATCAGGTATTCAACACCCAAACGGTCGGCAATAGGTTGTGTTACCAACGTATTTGTTGCAGTGATGATAATCAGGGTGTCTCCCTTTACCCGGTGAGCCTGCAGAAGGTCGAACGCGGCATCGAGTAAAATGGGTTCGACGTGCTTCTTGAGAAATTTGTCTTGAAGCGCCGAGAGTGTTTCGGGCGTCATGCCAGCCATGGGGCCCAACGCAAAAGACAGATATTCATCAATATCCAGCTGGCCTTGCTGATACTGTCGATAATAGTGCTCGTTCAGCGCTTTATGCTTGTCAGGGTCAACGAGTCCCTCCGAAACCAAGAAGTCGCCCCACAAATGATCTGAGTCCCCTGCGACAAGGGTGTTGTCTAGATCAAACAGTGCCAAGCCCATGATGCCGCCTTTCGTTAAAGTTACGTATGTGAGTTACAGGTGCGATCGCTATATGATAGCAAGCAGAGAGACCTGCGACGTGGGACGCTCCGAGTTATTAAGCAGTTAGTACAGATGCGCGTATGCGCAATGTCGAAGGATTTTTGTGAGCACAGCAGAGAAAGACCGTGTCATTGATGATGCGGGTTTTAGACCTAACGTTGGCATTGTTGTGACCAATGCCGAGGGACAGGTGCTTTGGGGCAAGCGCGTCAAAGGTAAGGACTCCTGGCAGTTCCCTCAGGGTGGGATCAACGCTGATGAGGCGCCAGAAGAGGCAATGTATCGGGAGTTGAGAGAGGAGGTTGGCCTCTTGCCCGAGCATGTCACTCTTTTCGGCGTAACCAAAGGCTGGCATCGCTATCGGTTGCCCGCCAAATTTATCCGAAAGAACGAAACCCCTGTTTGCATCGGGCAGAAGCAAAAGTGGTTTTTACTTCGGCTCGATGCGCCTGACGATGCAGTGCGCCTCGACATCGATACCACGCCCGAATTTAAAGACTGGAAATGGGTGAGCTACTGGTATCCGATATCCTCAGTGGTTGATTTTAAGCAGCAAGTCTATCGATCGGCGCTGTCAGAATTGATGGCGTTTAATTTGCCAAAACCCAAATCTCGGCGTCTACGCAGGAAGCGGTGAAGCCTAGGAGCGCTTGCCAACGTGAGCGCGGGTAAGCGAGGAAACAATGATTCAGTACCCCGAGATTGATCCAGTAGCACTCTCATTAGGTCCCATCTCAATTTATTGGTACGGCCTTACCTATGTCGGTGGGTTAATGTTTGCCTGGTGGCTAGGGAGGCAGCGCTCGCGTGTTGCTGGCTCGCCTATCTCAGAGGCCCAGGTCGATGACCTCATTTTCTACGCTGCCTTGGGCATTATCGTAGGTGGGCGAATTGGCTATGCGATGTTTTATGGTTCGGAGTCACTACTTGACGATCCAGCGCGATTGTTCCGGCTATGGGAGGGGGGAATGTCTTTTCATGGCGGCTTCCTTGGCGTGGTTATTGCCGTCTGGTTTTTGTGTCGTCATAAAAATTTAGAGTTCTCGGCACTCGCCGATTTCATCGCGCCTCTGGCGCCCATCGGTTTGGCGCTGGGGCGTTTAGGTAATTTCATTAATCAGGAGCTTTGGGGGCGCCCTGCTGACGTGCCATGGGCGATGGTCTTCCCTTACGATCCCTTGGGGCTGGCGCGGCATCCGTCTCAGCTTTACCAATTCGCGATGGAAGGCCTGCTATTGTTTGTCATTTTGTATTGGTACACGCGAACGCCACGGCCTCGCTGGTCGTCTGCCGGATTATTTCTCTTGGGTTACGGCGTGTTTCGATCGATTGCCGAGTTCTTCCGTGAGCCCGATGCCCACATAGGATTCGACGCTTTGGGCTGGTTAACACGTGGACAATTGTTGTCCCTACCGATGATTGTTGCTGGCTTGGCTATTATCATTTGGGCGTACAGACGCGACGCTAGAACGTAGGACGACTTTCATGCAACAGTATTTGGATCTCCTGAGAGACATTCGTGATAACGGCGTTGATCGAGGTGATCGCACGGGAACGGGCACACGCTCGGTGTTTGGGCGCCAGCTGCGTTTTGGTTTAAACGAAGGGTTTCCCATTCTTACCACTAAAAAAGTTCACTTTAAGAGCGTCGTTAATGAGCTCATTTGGTTCTTGAGTGGGGATACCAACACACAGTGGCTGCGACAAAACGGCGTATCGATTTGGGACGAGTGGGCGACTGACGAGGGCGAACTTGGACCCCTGTACGGGGCACAATGGGTAAAGTGGCCTACGCGTGATGGCAGTGAGATAAATCAAATCGATTACGTGATCGACTGCCTGAAAAACCGCCCCGAGAGTCGCCGCATTCTCTTTCACGCATGGAATGTGGAGTATCTGCCGGACGAGACGATGTCGCCTCAAGAAAACGTGAAGGCGGGGCGCATGGCGCTGCCGCCCTGCCACCTCCTTTACCAGTTTTATGTGGCCAACGGAAAGTTATCGGCCATGCTCTACATTCGCTCAAGTGATGCGTTCTTGGGGCTGCCTTTCAACATTGCTTCCGTGTCCTTATTGGTCCATATGTTGTGTCAGCAAGTAGGTCTGGAGCCCGGTGAAGTTGTCGTCACCATGGGCGACTGTCACTTATATAGCAACCATGCAGAGCAAGTTGAAACGCAGTTGGCTAGGCAGCCAAAATCGAGACCGAGCTTGCAGATAAACCGAGTGCCTGACTCGTTATACGACTACCAGTTCGAAGACTTTGAGCTGGTTGGTTACGATCCGGAGCCCAATATTTCCGCACCCGTGGCAGTCTGATATGAGAGAGTCTGACAGCCTGCCGGTCGCGATCGTTGTTGCTGTTGCTGACAACGGCGTCATCGGTCGGGGTAACGCGCTCCCGTGGGATCTTCCGGACGACCTACAGCACTTCAAGCAGACAACCATGGGTCGGCCGATCATCATGGGGCGTAAAACCTTCGAGTCCATCGGCCGCCCCCTGCCGGGAAGGCTTAATATCATTCTGACACGCGACAGTACGTGGCATACACCGGGCGTGTCGGTGGCGACCTCGATGGAGCAGGCTATTGAGATCGCAGAGGGTCAGGCGCTAATTGATGGGGCTGACAGTGTCATGGTGATTGGTGGTGCCGAGGTTTATCGGCAGGCGCTGCCATTTACGTCGCGAGTATTCCTTACACGTGTCCATGGAAACGTTCATGGCGATGCGTTTTTTAATCTTGACCAAATTGAGTCGTGGCGCGAGTTGAGCCGAATTGAGGTCTCAGCGGGAGAGCGCAACAGCCACGACTTTTCTGTTATCGAGCTTGAAAATACTCAATCCACATAATTTTTACGATTTTAGATAAGTTTAGCCCCTGAGAGACATTGCGCTGCAATAAACTACGCTATAGCATTCCCAACCCGGCCAGTGGATTAAGAGCATGCTAAGTAGATCTGCGACTGGACTTTTACCGTAACGACGAAAAACGGTTCACTAGTGGACCCAGAATTCTTTTGCGTGAGGAAACACAAATCCCATGACTATCACTCGGCTTAAAACACTTTTAGGCGCTGCGACTATCGCCGCCAGCTTCATGGGCGGAGCAGCAGTTGCTAACGCTGATTCGCTCGAGGCCATCATGCAAGTTGGCAAGGAACGCACCGCAGAAGCGCGCGCCTCGCAGACTAAAATTGATCGCCTAGCAGACGAAACACGCGACCTACTGGCTGACTACAAGACAGTTATGAAGCAGGTCGAGGGCCTTAGGGTCTATAACGCGCGTCTCGATCGTCAAATTGCGAACCAAGAGCGCAGAATTGCTGACATCGATCAGTCCATTTCGAACGCGGCCATTATCCAGCGACAGATTCCACCGCTGGTAACCCGGATGCTCGATGGCTTGGATCAGTTTATCGATCTCGATATGCCGTTTGATCTCGATACCCGTAAGGGCAACATTGAAGCCGTTCGAGCTAATCTTGATCGTTCTGATGTCACCTCAGCAGAGGCGTTTCGTCAGGTACTCGAGCTCTACTCGATAGAACTTCAATACGGACGCGGCATTGAGTCGTACTCCGATACCATCCAAGTTGATGGTGCCTCGCGTGAAGTGGACATGCTCCGCATTGGGCGTGTTGCGTTGATTGCCCAAACCACGGACGGTGCGGAAACGCTTGCGTGGAACAACGACAATGATGACTGGGAGACGCTCTCGTCAGCAGACTATTCAGCGGCGGTTCGCAAAGCCGTTCGCATCGCCAAAAAACAGGCGACTATCGAACTCTTAAATATGCCTATCGCGGCACCGGAGGCTAATTAAGATGAATGCCAAGTTTTTGAAAGCGACAACCTTCGTTGTTGCGGGATTGTTTGCCAGTGTTGCAGTAGCGCAGGATGATGTGGCCGCACCTGAAGTTCCGGCGGGCCCCACACCACAGGAAGTGGCGGCGCAAAACATGAACGAGCTCTTGCTATTAGTAAAGCAGGGTCGTTCTCGGGCAGCTGGTGAAAATCGAGCGCGCGAGCAGCGTTTCGCGCAAGACAAGGCGAACCAACAATCGGAGCTCAATCGCGCGGAGCGTGAGCGTGCCGCTGAAGAGCGCCGATCTGCTCGACTTGAAAAGAAGTTTGAGGACAACGAGCTTCTAATCGCGGCGAAGCAAGAGCAGTTGAAAGAGCGTCTCGGTTCGCTGTCAGAGCTGTTTGGTCACTTGACAGCGGCATCGGGCGACTTGGCCTCGAATATCGAGGTTTCATTGGTAAGTTCAGAGTATCCGAGCCGCGAGGGCTTTCTGAAAGACCTCATCGCTAAGATGAGTGGCACCGATCAGTTGCCCCAGATCGCGGAAATTGAGCGTGTTTGGTATGAGATACTCAATGAGATCACGCAGCAGGGTGTTGTTTCGCGCTTCACGGCAGATGTGGCTACGCCTTCAGGCGAGATTGCGCAGCGGGAAGTTGTGCGCGTTGGTGCGTTTAACATCATCGATGTCAACGGCAATTACCTTTCATACGGCAATGAAAAGCTTGCTGAGCTGCCACGGCAGCCCGGTGGTGGCGCTGTCAGTAATGCAGCGGCTTTGGCAGACGCGACGAGCGGTTTGAGCCAGTTTGGTATCGACCCTACGGGCCCAACCGGCGGTTCATTCCTAGCAGCAATCATTGATACTCCCAACCTCGAGGAGCGTTGGCACCAAGGCGGCTATGTTGGCTATGCCATCACAGCCGTGGGTGTCTTTGCATTCCTGTTGGCGATTGTTCGTGTGATCATGCTGACCATGACAGGCGCGGCAGTCAACAGCCAGCTTAAGTCTAGCGAGGCGAATGCAAACAATCCGTTGGGTCGTGTACTGTTGGTCAGCCAAGAGAATCCAAACATTGATACTGAGACACTTGAGCTGAAGATGGCGGAGGCTGTTTTGCGAGAGACGCCTAAGCTTGAGTCGGGCTTGACGCTCCTTAAGATCATTGCTGCGGTAGCGCCGCTCATGGGTCTCTTGGGTACGGTCACAGGTATGATCATTACCTTCCAGGCGATCACAATTTTCGGTGCGGGCGATCCTAAGGCGATGGCGGGCGGTATTTCTAGCGCCTTGATCACTACTGTATTGGGTCTTTTGGTGGCTATTCCCACAGTGCTTCTACACACCGTCGTAAATGGCCGTGCGCAGAAGGTCATCCACATTCTCAACGAGCAGGCGACGGGAATCGTTGCTGAGCGCGCTGAGGCTGCGGGTAGCTGAGCAGCGGGCTAAGCACGGAGTAGAAGGCGATGGAATTGTTCGACACCATCTTGGCGTTCATGGAGAAAGGCGGCAATGTCTTGTGGATTATTGCCACCCTCGTCTTCTTTATGTGGACGCTCATCATTGAGCGATTCATCTACTTTCTCGGAGGTGGTTGGAAAGCCGATCGATTGGCTGCAGTTAATAGCTGGGAAGGCCGAGCCGAGCGAAAGTCATGGAACGCAAAGCAGATCCGCGTAAAGCTCTTGTCGGAAAGCAAAACGTATATCGATGACAACATGAGCCTCATCGCAACCTGTGTTGCTCTCTGTCCCCTACTTGGGCTCTTGGGCACGGTGACGGGTATGATCGAAGTGTTTAACGTGATGGCGGTGACGGGTGGTGGTGACGCCAAGTCGATGGCGGGTGGTGTAGAGCGATCTACGATTCCGACCATGGCAGGCATGGTGTCCGCGCTGTCAGGCTTATTTGCTAATACCCAGCTTCAGAGAATGGCGGCGCGTGAGCAGCAGTTGTTAGAAGATCAGCTGACTTCTGACCACTGATGGATCAACCGAGGAATTTTGAGTGAGAAAAATAGCCAAACAACGCGAGGAAGACGGAGCGGAGATTGACCTGACGCCCATGCTGGACGTCGTCTTCATCATGCTTATTTTCTTCATCGTCGTTGCTTCTTTTTTGAAGGAAGCTGGACTAGAAATTAATCGCCCTGATGATAACCAACCTCAGGATCCTAACGATTCGGTAAGTATCGTTGTTGAGATATCGTCTGATAATCAGTTGTGGATGGAGAACCGTCGTGTTGATGTGCGCGCGGTTCGTGCAAACATCCAGCGATTATTGGCGGAAGATCCCGAGGCGCCTGTGACCATCAAGGTCGCCAAAGGAGCTACAACGGGAATCGTGGCTGATGTCGCTGATGCGGCGAGAGAGGCAGGTCAATACAACGTTAGTTGGGCCACTGACAAGGGTTAATTTATGAGCTTACGAGACCAGGCAGGCTCGTCCGCGGCTTCTCAGCAGGATGAAAGCCAAATTGATTTAACGCCGATGCTTGATGTTGTTTTCATCATGCTCATCTTCTTCATCGTGACATCATCGTTCGTGAAGGAGCCAGGCGTTGAAATTGACAAGCCAGGGGCAACGACCACAGAGGCGTGTCCGAATGGAACGATCATTTTCGCAGTGGATGATCAGGGCAAGATTCACTACAACAAAAACCCCATTAAACTAGAGCGAGCTAATTTTTTAGCTAAAGCGGCAAAGGATGAGACTCCCCGGGCGAACATTGTGATTCAGGCTGACTACGACAGTCCCGGATATGTTGTCGAGGAGCTTTTTGATTCCTTGCGGTCGACTTTCACAGCTCCTCCATGCCTCTCTACGATAGACGAGTAGAAAAATGCCAGCGACATTACGATCTATTGTTGGAGCAGTCGCAGCGGTACCTATCGCTTTAGGACTGTTCTATTTAATGCAAAGCCTTATTGATACACAGTTTGAGCAAGAGGATGTCAAAACGCGTAAGATCGCCGACATCGTTGTTCCCGATAAGGTCATTGAGACCAACTTAAAAGAAGTGCTCCCAGAGAAGGTTGAAGACCCTGATGAGCCACCGCCCGATATGGAGCCGTTGGACTTTGATACAGATCTCGATATGAGCACGGCGAATATGGCACCTACGGTTGCCGTCAAGGTAAGCATTAATGCTTCGGGGCTTTCCTCTGGCGATGGTGAGTACCTGCCCATCGTAAAGGTTGCGCCAATCTATCCTCGGCGTGCGCAGACTCGAGGTATCACAGGTTACTGCATTGTGACCTACACGGTGACAACAACAGGTGCGATCCGAGACGCCTATGTGGAGAACGAGACGGATTGTTCACCTAAAGGTATCTTTGAGCGAGCCTCGCTCAAGGCAGCACTCAAATTCAAGTACAAGCCCCGTGTCGTAGACGGTCAGGCTATCGAAGTGGCTGGGGTACAAAACAAGTTTACTTACGAGCTAGAGGGAGGTCGCCGATAATGCATTTGGTTTCTCAAATCTTCCGTCAACTAGTTGTTTGTGGTTGTGCAGCGAGCGTTTCGTTGGGGCTACTTCTTGTTGCCGATCAGGCTTTCGATGCTGGTTTTGTGTCGACCGCCACCGCACAGGATGCACCCAAGAAGGAGCGTGAGACGCGCAAGACGCCAGCTCTACGAAACAACATTTATGAAAAGCTTGCTGAAGCACAGGTGTTTGCAGAGGCGAAGCAGTACGCAGAAGCCGAGGCAGTACTCAACGACATGCTGGATGCTACCAGCAAGAAGAGCAAGCTTAACCGCTACGAGCTAGCTACCGTTTACAACACGTATGCTTATCTTCGCTATGCCGTCGAAGACTACGATGGTGCACTGAATTACTACCAGAAAGTCATTGATCAGCGGCCTGAGATTCCACTGGCGCTTGAGATCAATACCCTCTATACGGTTGCGCAGCTCTATTTCCTTCAGGAGAACTGGCGGAAGGGCATCGATACGCTGAACACCTGGATGTCAGTGACGGACACACCTAGTACAAATGCCTATGTGTTGCTGGCAAATGGCTACTTCCAGCTCAAGGACTACGATAAGAGCCTTTCGAACATTCAGATTGCGATCGATCGTGAAGAAGCCGCAGGTAAGTTACCGAAAGAGCAGTGGTACAACCTAGCGCGCTTTATTCACTTTGACCGCGATAACTTCCGTGCAGCCCTCGATATCCTCGAAATCCTCGTCATGTATTACCCCAAGAAGCAGTACTGGGTGCAGGCCTCGCATTTGTATGGCGAAGAGAAGGATGAGGCGCGTCAATTAGCGATGCTCGAAGCAACATACGAGCAAAATCTTCTCGATCGCAGTCAAGATATCGTCTTACTTTCGCAGCTCTATCTTCAGGCTGAAGTGCCCTTCCCAGCCGCGCGAGCCATGGAGAAAGGGTTGGCTGACGATATCGTCGAGAAGGAATCAAAGAATTACGAGTTAGCCGGTGTGGCATGGCGCCAAGCTCAGGAAGTGACCAAGAGCTTGCCCATGTTGGAAGCGGCGGCATCGAAGTCCGAGAAGGGTGAGCTGTATGCGCGCCTCGGTAATGTTTACCTCGATGTTGATAAGAACAAAGAGGCGGTTAAAGCGCTGAAGCGTGGTCTCGACAGAGGTGGCGTTAAGCGTCCCGATCAAGCTCGTTTAGCCTTGGGCATGGCCTATTTCAACCTGGGTGACTTCAATGCAGCGCGCCGCGCGTTCCGCGAAGCCAGGAAGGATCAGCGCGCGCGGTCTTATGCCGATCAGTGGCTTAAGTACATCACTAGCGAAGAGAATCGTCTGGAAGAACTTGCAAAAGATTTGGGCTAATCGCACCCTCAGGTAAAGAAAAGGCCGCATAAAGCGGCCTTTTTTTTGGCGGGAAAAAATTTTATACAGGAACTACGTTCTCTGCTTGCGGTCCTTTCTGGCCAGCTGTGACTGTGAACTCGACTTTTTGGCCATCCGCGAGGGTTTTGAAGCCGTCGCCTTGAATAGCACTGAAGTGTACGAACACGTCGGGTCCGCCTTCTTGCTCAATGAAACCGAAACCTTTGGTTTCGTTGAACCATTTAACGGTACCTGTAACTGTAGACATACTGTTTTACCTATCGTTTAAAAATGTAACTGTGCTAACGCACAAATTCGCTAAGAGAACGCAAAAGAAGCGGTCGCAACGTCGACGCATCACCACGCGAGTCGTTACTATAGGCCCTGTGTGGCCTAACGTCTAATGAACCTTTTGTGGCGGTACTATGTTTTGTCGCGTATGTCGGAGTTTTAGCCTATAGATAAGAGCTTTATCGAGTTCGTAGCTCCCGCTTTTCCGATCAAGGTGCCCATGGTCATCAAGATGTGATCGCCTTTGGTGACAAATCCCGCATCACTCAAAAACTCCATCGTTCGCGAATCAATGTCCCGCATATCAAAGGCAGTGATATCAAAATAGAGCGGGATCACTCCACGGCATAAAGCGAGCCGCTGTAAGGTCTCAGGGTTGCGACTCAGAGCAAAAATCGGGAGGCCAGAGCTTAACCGCGACATGAGCGTAGGTGTTGCCCCGGTTTCCGTGTGAGTAGCAATACCCCGCACGCCAGGGAAGTGGTTGGCACCGTACATTGCCGAGAGTGCTACGGTTTCCTGGGTCGACCTAAATTCTCTGTCCTGCCTATATCGTGATGTTCTCGCCACCGGGTGACTTTCAGCACCAACTGCCGCATTTGCCATAGCTCTCACCACCTCGACGGGATACGAGCCGACCGCGGTCTCGGCCGAGAGCATTACGGCATCCGTTCCGTCCAGCACAGCGTTAGCCACGTCAAACACTTCAGCGCGCGTTGGCATCGAATTACTAATCATCGACTCCATCATTTGCGTTGCTGTAATGACCATCCGGTCGCGTTTTCGTGTTCTTGAGATGAGGTCTTTCTGAATACCAATAAGCTCGGCATCACCCACCTCAATGCCCAAATCGCCCCGTGCCACCATGACTCCCTCACAGGCATCGATGATGCTATCAAGCAGATCGCGATCAGCTACAACTTCAGCCCGCTCGATCTTTGCAATGATGGCCGCATCAACACTCGCTTCTTGGAGCAGGCCTCTGGCTTCCTCAATATCCTGAACTGCTGCGACGAAAGAAACGGCTACGAAGTCGGGCTTAATCGACTCCATGGCTCGGATGTCCGCCTTATCTTTTTCTGTAAGCGCGGGCGCTGCAATACCACCGCCCAGCTTGTTGACACCTTTGCGAGAGCTCAGTGTCCCACCAATGAGAACAGTACAGTCGATGTCAGAATCGGACACACTGTCTACCCGAAGCTGCATCTTTCCATCATCAAGGAGAAGCACATCGTCAACCTCGACACTTTTTGGAAGATCTTGGTACTCAATGCCTACCGCAGACGAATTACCCTTCTCACCGTCCACCGTGAGGCTCAAACGAAATGAGTCACCTGCGGTGAGTGACACACTCCCTGTCTCAAAACTGGCAATTCGAATTTTGGGGCCTTGAAGGTCGGCGAGAACGCCTACATACCTATCGTGGTGCCTCGCCTGTCGTCGTATGCGCTCAGCGATAAGCTGATGGTGCCCTACTGAACCATGGCTAAAGTTAAGCCTAAACACATCCACCCCTGCAGCGATGAGGCGCCCTATCATGTCTTCGCTGTCGCTTCCCGGTCCCACGGTGGCGACAATTTTTGTTCTTCGGTGCACGCGGATGGCGTTGTTTGACACTACGAAATTTTCCCCATGTGTACGAGCAGTTCGCGCGTTTGATCTGCAAAGTCCGTGAACGCGCCGTCTACCTCTAGATCTATGAATAGCTTTTTGTGTAATGCCTCGAAGTTTACACCGGGTATAGATTCCGAATCTGCTCGCAAGGTGTAGGGATGCAAAAAAAGACCAAGCTTTTTGGCGGCCACGACCATTTCGGAGGGGCCGCCCGACATATTTTCTAGAAGATTTACGTCAGGGCCGATTCCATGGGCATACTCTGCGACCTCTTTTAGCCCTGACATCGTATGCATTCCCTCAAAATCGCCACGCCAGCTGGCGATGCTCTCAGTGAGAACGAGCTGGACAAGTGGCCCTTTAAAAATTCCTTCATGGGCAAAGCGCTTCAGTGTCTCTGGATCAAAGCACTGAATTACTGTCTCGGCATTTTCCCCAAGGCGGTTAAATGCGATCAGAACGTCCAGGACCGCGCGGTAGATGTCAACGCCTTCCTGTTCGTGAAACTCAGGGCGCTTCAGTTCAACGTATATACCTGTACGTTTGCCCGATGCTGCATTGAGTCGATCAACGGTTTCAATCTCCTCTGCCAAGGTCGGTACCTTAAATTCAACCCCCGTGCCCGAGTAGCGCCCAGGAAATACAGGATTACCCTGACCGTCTGTCCTCTCGTGCGCGTTCAGCGTTTTTATCTCCTCAAGCGTGAAGTCAATGACATAAAAGAGCCCATCGTCTCGATGCCGCTCTGGAAACAATGCTGCGACATTAGTCGTAAGTTCGAGTGTTACGTCATGTAGCACGATCGGAATGCCATCCGACGTTAGAACTACATCTTGCTCGATGTAATCTGCACCGAATGTATGCGCGAGTTCTGCGGCGGGTAGGGTATGTTCCGGGAGATATCCGCAGGCGCCACGATGCGCAATGATCGCTGGACACGGCATCTTTATATTGCCCATCTGCGTTTCCCCCAAAACGAATCAGAACTGACTAGGGTTTTTACAGCAAACCCTGTATTTTGCTCAAGTTGATATTTTAAACAGCCAGAAACCCTTCCTATGTTGAGGGTCCTGGTGACTGACAGGGTTTTTTTGGTGGCAATCCAACCAAACAACAATCGGGCGCCCAATCCGCCTTTGGGTTACTCCCGTGACTGTGATCTCAGTGAGGCAAAGCAGATTCGCTTGGTTGCTGAATTTCATGCGAATCGGATCAGACCCAGCCGGATTGCGTATCGACTTGGTATCGATATCGCATTGATTGACGCGCTTTTGGCGGGCGAGTACCAAGCGTCGTTTTTTACTGAGCAGTTAGCTGCTGCTCAGAGACGTCGCCGGGATTTGCGGATGCGCTCTTCAGAGCGACTGCGTGGTCAAGCCGCTTATGAGATTAGGGTGAAGGCGCAGCGCGATTACGATGCATCGCTTTCGCAACCTTAATCGTTTGACGCCGTGCTTTGGCTAAGGCCAAAAGGATAAAAAAGAAAAAGGAGCTTGTATGAACGGATTAGAGCGGTGGCACCATGTAATGAACGAGGGGGACATGGAGGCACTCTATGATCTGCTTCATCCAGACTGTGTTTTTATATCGCCCGTGGTTCATACCCCGCAGGAAGGTCGCGAAATCACCTATGCCTATTTACGCGCTGCTAACAAAGCGCTGTCCGAGGACTTTCAGTACGTGCGAGAGGTGGTGCAGGATAATCATGCCGTCCTTGAGTTTACAGTGAAAGTGGATGAAGTCTTCGTAAACGGCGTGGACATCATTACCTTTGAGGGTGATCAGATTGTCGAACTCAAAGTCATGGTTCGACCACTCAAAGCAGTGAACGCTGTCTGGAAACAGATGGGTGAGATGCTGGAGCAGTTGAAGGCAGCGAGCTGAGCTCAGTACCTAACTCAGCGCCTAAAAAAAGGGCTGACACGAAGTCAGCCCTTTTGGCTTGGGTTTCCAATGCGCCGAACTTTGATTAGAACGACAGGCTCGCTTTGATACCAACGTTGCGACCCGCAAGCGGCACTTCATTTTTAACAAACGAAGTGTGGCTGCGAGCGATCTCGTTGGTCAAATTGCGGCCAAACACGCTAACTGTGAGCACGGCCCCATCACCAAGATCGATATTGTGCGATAAACGACCATTGACTAGTCGGTGATCTGCTGTAGGGGTCTCAAAACTGCTAATCAAATTTTGGCTACCGACGTCCTGAATTTCCATCATGGCGCGAGTCATGCCGCGGCTGTAGTCCATTGCAAAAACATTTCTTGATGGCGTGATGCGGGGCACGTTGCCACCACCAGAAAAATCAGCCTTGACCTGATCACGATGCAATCGAACCTCTAATTCGCCTCCCGCAACGTTGAAGCGTCGGCCAATCTCGATTTCGTAGCCACTGAAGGTTGCATCAGCTTGCATATACTCTGCTAAAAGTAGGCCGCCGTGCTCTTCATGCTCACCCTCATGACCTTCTTCCTCATGCTCCTCGTGCTCCTCCTCCGATTCATCTTGTAGGTAAATATAATTATCGATAGTGTTTCGATAAATAGATGCGCTGGCGAACCACGTTTCATCGTTGTAGAACAAGTTAAAATCGATATTGTTAGCTTCCTCAGGCTTGAGATTAGCATCACCTACTTCGTAACGCGCCACTGCCAAGTGCTCACCATTCATAAAGAGTTCCATGACAGAAGGCGTGCGAGTCACGAAACCCAAATTTACGGAGCCGGACAGGGAATCGGTGAGGCTCCTGCCAATTGTGACGACACCACTGACAGACTGATCTTTGAAGGTAAAGGGCTCTAATTCAAAACCCTCGTGTTCGTCATGATGTTCTTCGTCATCATGTCCCTCTTCTTCATGTTCCTCCTCTTCGTGCATCTCTCGGATCGTTCCTTTTCGTTCAATATCGTCGTATCGAATACCGACATCAATATCAAAACCAGAGACATTGAAACCGCCGAATGCGCCGATAGTGGTTTCAGTAGATTTAACAGGCTCCATGAAAGCTTCTTCGCCAAGCACCGCTACCTTCTCGGAGACTTGATTCACGACTACTCGACGTGGATTTTCTGCAGAGCCTAAATTAAAGATCATTTGAACCTCAGTAGAGTCGTTGCTAAAGAGGGTTGGCTCTTCAGAATGTCCTTCATGTTCATCCTCACCATCGCCCTCTGCATGCTGCTCGACTAACGTGTAGTCGGTATCACGAATACTGAATTGAACGCTGTTTAGGAGTGCGTTGTTAACATTAAGGAGCCCTTCGATTGTGAAGACTTCTGAGTCGGTCTGGGAGAAGATACGCTCTTCCTCATGCTCGTCGTGATCTTCTTCACCCTCGTGGTCATCATCATGGTCTTCACTCTCGTGGTCATCATCATGGTCTTCACTCTCGTGGTCATCGTCGTGATCTTCCCCGTGACCTTCCTCTTCGTGTCCGCCGTGCTCTTCACCGTGAAAGGGAATACCGTAGGTGTAGCTGATATCTTGGTAAGAGGCCCCTAAAAATCCCCACTCACCTGTTTTAGAAATGCCAAACCGGTGTGCTTTCGTTTCATAGTCCGAATTAGCGAGAGTGCCCATGTCTTCTTCATGGTCCTCGTCATGGTCATCATGGTCTTCGTCATGATCCTCCTCTTCATGCAGGATGGCCCCATTTGGGACTTCGTAATCCTGTGCGTCGAAACCGGTGAAGCTGTAGCTAACGTTAAAACCACCAATATTTCTTTTGAAGGCTGTGCTGAACCCCTCTCCCTCATTGCCGGTTTGCTGTTCAGCGGATAATGTGAAGAGTGGTTCTTCAATATCGGATTTCGCGATCGTATTGTCGACAACATTTATAATGCCGCCACTCGCGCCGTTGCTGTGAAGCAGGGCCGAAGCACCACGGACAATTTCAACCTGCTCAATGTTACCTAGATCCAAGTCAATGGGGTGGTCGGGGCCAATGCCCGCGACATCACGAACTACCAGGTTGTTCTGCAATACCTTGACACGATTATTGGAGAGCCCGCGAATTACGGGTTGTCCTACCGCCGATCCAAAGTTATTCGATGAGACTCCTGCAATTGTAGTTAGGTGCTCGCCTAACGATTGGGTCAAATTCTCAGTGATGTCAGTGCCAGAAATGACTGTTACTGAACTCTCGTTCTGTCCCTGAACTTGGTGGGTAAATGATGATTTGACTACGACTTCTTCGAGAGTCGACTCTTGTGAAAATGCAAGTGGCGCGACGATAAACGCAACCACAGGTAAGGCATAGCGTGCCATAAATGAACTCCTAAAAATTAAATAAATCAACCGATGTGGGATTTGATTTATTTAGTTGGTGGAGCCCTTGATGAATAGCTATTGAAGTGAGTTGACAGTACAACGGCAGTGGTAATGACGCTGTAAGCTGAAGATATTTGTGGTTCACAATATGTATGTGGCGCTTCCACTGCTGCAGAGGCGTTACTGCACCCATAGCACTCTACGAATTCGTGCGCACCATCGGGGACGATCTCATGGGTAGCCCCATGCGCCACAGGGCCCATGACGAGCAAGGCGGCAATGAGTGCGGAAATGAACAGTTTAACTTTCACAGTGTCTTTCTTTGATCCTGCGTTTTGCAGTCCACCCCTTTAATTATACTCCGCGCCCATATGGTAACAGTGAGTGCGGATGAAGTTTAGCCCAAATAGTACAATTTATGAGACTGTATAGCCTCTATTTCTGTAATCTAGCGCGCGAACCTGAGTGAGAAAGCTATGCAACGAATCGTGGTCGGAATCAGTGGAGCATCCGGGGTCGTGTATGGCGTCAGAGCTCTCGAAATGCTGAGAGCACTCGATATTGAAACGCATCTTGTGATGTCGAAATCGGCTGAACTTACGATTCACTATGAACTCGATCAGTCGGCCAAGGAGGTAAAAGCCTTGGCATCTGAGGTCCACTCAGTTCGTGATGTCGGTGCATCGATTTCCAGCGGGTCATTTAAAAGTCTTGGCATGTTAATCGCGCCTTGCTCCATTAGAACGCTCGGGGAAATCACCTCTGGGGTTACCTCATCGCTTCTGACGCGTGCAGCCGATGTCGTACTGAAAGAGCGCCGTCGCCTGGTACTGATGGTTAGAGAAACGCCATTTCACCTTGGGCATTTGAACAATATGGTGGCTGCCACGGAAATGGGGGCGATTATAGCGCCGCCACTTCCCGCGTTTTATGCAAATCCCAAGAGTTTGGATGACATTGTTAATCACAGTGTCGGTAGAGCTTTGGATTTATTTGGACTCGACGCACCGGATACGCATCGCTGGACCGAGAGTTAATGGTTTCTGACACGCCCTCGCGCCATAGCCCGCTGATATGGCTGGTCTTCCTCGTCATTGTGATCGATTTGGTTGGGTTTGGGCTGGTCATACCCCTGCTCCCCTTCATGGCTCCCAGCTTAGGCGGCGATTCCACAGATGTTGCGTTCATCATGATTACCTACGCCTTGGGCGCAGCCTTGGTATCACCTGCCTGGGGGAAGCTTTCCGATAAGTCGGGACGGCGTCAGGCGCTTGTCCTGGCCCTGCTTTGCAGTTGTATTGCTTACATAGTGACCGCTATGGCCGATACGCTCTGGCAGGTCTATCTTGGACGTACCCTCTCTGGCCTTGCCGCGGGCAGCTTGCCGGTAGCCACCGCATTAATGGCTGACCTCAGTCCACCCGAGCGGCGCGCTAAGGCAATGGGCTTGGTGGGCACGGCGTTTGGTCTTGGGCTCATTGCAGGCCCAGTCCTCGGGGGGCTGTTGACGGGCGATTCGGAAAGTTTCGCGCTACCTTTTTACACCGCCGCGGTGATGTCACTTGTGGCGGCGATCTGCGCTCAAACCATGTTGCCTGCAAGGATGTTGAAGCCTACATTGGCGCGCGCTGGTGTGACAGAGGATTCGGCTCCAGTACCGGTGCTTGGACCCAGGCAAAACAAGCTGCTACTCATGCAGTACGTAACCCACACGTGCTCGGTCAGCGCCATTATCTACCTCTTTCCACTATGGGTGGCCGATGCGTTTAGTTGGGGCCCTAAAGATGTCGGCTACTTTTTCGGCGTTGTGGGTGTCGCAATGATTACGCTTCAAGGCGGATTGCTAGCTGTACTCACCAAGCTGCTAGGCCATATGAATGTATTGCGAGTAGGTTCGGTGACATTTGCGATCTCATTGTTTGTGGTGGCCAATGCTGAAACCACGCCTTGGATGCCCACAATGATTTTTTTCGCATTCTGCGGCTCAACCGTGTGTCTGCCGCTGTTGAATGCGATTGCCTCTGAGATTGTGAACCCAAGCCATCGCGGGCGAATGATGGGCATGACGGCATCAGCATCCTCTACAGGGCGTATCGTTGGACCGCTGTTTGCTGCGGGCCTATTGAACTCCAGCGACTTCAGCACTGCGTGGTTCGGCAGTGCACTCATGGTGCTGTTTCTGGTCACTTGGTCGTTCACGGCTGCGCGAAAATTTAATCGACTGGAGCTGAGCTGAGATGAAAGTTGTCGTTACCTTTCGGATTCCAGATGTCGCAAAGCAAATGATTTCAGAGCACGCGGTGCTTCAATGCTGGGACAGCGAAGAAAGTATCCCTACCTCGACACTGATTGATTGGGCCACTGATGCCGACGCTATCCTGACTACCTTGACCTGTTCCATTGGCAGTAAGGTGCTGGCACTCGCTCCACAGCTGAAAATTATCTCAACCGTTTCGGTAGGTGTTGATCACATCGACGTTGATACGGCGGCGAAGCGTGGTGTCATTATCGGACACACGCCCGGGGTGCTGACTGATAGTACGGCGGACCTTACGATCGCGCTCATGTTAGGCGTGGGGCGACGTGTTGCAGAGGGTGACGCGCTGATCCGATCCGGTGCTTGGAGTGATGGTTGGAAGCCTAATTTACTCCTGGGCACTGATCTCAGTAGGGCAACGGTTGGCCTTATTGGACTCGGTCCCATCGGGCAAGCGGTTGCCGCCCGATTGAAAGGCTTTGGGTGCCGGGTTATTGCCTCGAATCGCACAATGCGATCGGTTGAGGGCATAGACCGTGTCGATCGCGACACACTGCTTTCAACCGCTGACATTGTCTCGTTGCACACTGCGCTGACACCAGAAACATCGGGGATGATCGGTCGGCGAGAACTCGCATTGATGCAAGATGGCGCAATGCTGATTAATACCGCGCGCGGTGCTCTCGTCGATGAAGCAGCGCTGGTTGCTGAGATTAAGTCCGGACGGTTACGGGCTGGTTTAGACGTTTATGCTGAGGAACCCTTGCCCCTGAACAGTGAACTTCGTGAACTCCCGGGTTGCGTATTGCTGCCGCATGTTGGCAGTGCAACCGAGCGTACCCGACGCGCCATGTTCGAGCTTGCGCTCGCCAACTTATTTGCTGGCTTGCAGGGCCGCGATTTACCCGCCCGCTTGTCACCGCCTGAACTATGACCTGCTAACAAAGCGGCAGCTTTCCGGTTCTGGCTTGTAATTGCCATTTTGGGCAATGCCACCGGCGATCTTGGTGTATTGCCTTGCCGAGGGCTGGCGGTGCGGTCTAGGAGAAAAACAACAGCTTGATGATCATCGCAATGATGGCGATCGTCAGCACCCGGCGAATGAGTTGCTCGCCGTGTGAAAGTGTTAATCGGGCGCCGACCAATCCGCCAGCAACATTCCCTATGGCGGCGATAGCGCCAACCAACCAGAGAACCTCACTAGTAGCAGCAAATACGAACACGGCCAACAAGGTGTAGGTAAAGATGATGAAGACCTTGAGGATGTTAGTATCCACAAGGCTCAGGCCCATTACCCTGTGCATAATCGGCAAGACGACAAAGCCCATTCCTATTTGAATGAAGCCACCCCAAAATCCCGCGACGGCCATTAACACGTGGCCGAGGCGAAGGTTTTTTGGCTCGTTATCAGCATCACTTTGCTTATTGGCTTGGGGTGCCTGCATCAAGATCAAAACGGCCACCATGACAATGGCCAAGAGACCTTCGAACTGCTCATTATTTAGTTTCGTACTGAGCCAAGCGCCCAGTAGTGCCGGTGGAATAGCCACCAAGGTCAAGGTAACGCAAAGCTTGGCGTGGGGCACACCGTGGCGCAGGTAGGTGACGATAGCGGAGGCATTATGTGCAACGATAGTGATGCGATTTGTGGCATTGGCAACGGGTCCAGGCATGCCTAAAAACATCATGATGGGCACGGTCAGGATTGAGCCACCACCTGCCATGACATTGACGAGACCGGCACCAAAGCCAGCGACAATCAGGACAACGATTTCCCACCAAACTAAGTCCATCATTAGCTGGGGGTCCTCATCGTCACGAACTCTTCTGCCGCCGTTGGGTGAATCCCCACCGTGCTATCAAAGTGTGCTTTGGTCGCGCCGGCCTTCATTGCGACGGCCATACCCTGACAAATCTCGCCCGCGTCAGGGCCCACCATATGTAAACCTACGACCCGATCTGTCGATTTATCGACGATCAACTTCATTAAGGTCCGTTCGTCGCGCCCACTCAAGGTGTGTTTCATGGGTTTGAAGTCCGATTTGAAGATCTGAAGCTCGAGTCCCAAGTCTCGCGCTGCTTCTTCGGTCAGCCCGACCGTGCCAATGTTCGGCTGACAGAACACGGCGGTAGGGATGAATTCGTAGTCCATGATTTTTGAATCGTTCCCAAACTGGGTGTGAGCAAATGCCATGGCTTGGGCTATTGCGACTGGCGTGAGCTGAGGGCCGCCTGTCATATCACCTAAGGCAAAAATGCTGGGCTCTTCGGTTTGGAATTGCGCGTTGGCTTTCACGTACCCTCTGCTATCTAGCGTAACCTTGGTGTGTTCCAGACCCAGGCCTTCAATGTTAGGGTGGCGGCCGGTCGCACACAGCACCGTATCCACAACCAGTGTGCTGCCATCGGTCAGTGTTGCCTGATAGCCATCGTTGACCGCGGTCAACGATTCGATATTGGTGTTAAAGCGAAGGTCAACGCCGGTCTTGCGAATCTCTTCGGCGGCAAAGCTGCGGATATCACCGTCGAATCCGCGCATGAAGAGGTCGCCCCGGTAGAGCTGGGTTACCCCTGACCCCAGGCCGTTAAAGATACCTGCGAATTCGGTGGCGATGTAGCCGCCGCCGATCACCAAAAGGCGCTCGGGGAACGATTCCAAGTCAAATATTTCATTGGAGGTAATGGCGTGTTCATTGCCGGGAAAGTTCGGTTTCGTAGGCCATGACCCGGTTGCTAATAGGATTTTATCGGCACGGTATTGAGTCCCATTGACCTCGATGGTGTGCGCGTCGATTAAGCGTGCCATTCCATCTAGCGTCGTGGCCCCTGAGCCGTCGAGTAGGCGCTCGTAAATACTGTTCAGTCGACTTACTTCACGAGATTTATTGTCGCGAAGCGTTGCCCAGTCAAAGGTACTGTTACCTACCTGCCATCCGAAGCCGGCAGCGTCTTTAAAAGCCTTGCTGAATTCACTGCCGTAAACGTAAAGCTTCTTTGGAACGCAGCCAACGTTGACACAGGTGCCTCCCAAATAAAGCCCTTCCGCTACGATGACTTTTGCACCCAAGCTGGTGGCAACACGTGAGGCCCTGACGCCGCCTGAGCCAGCGCCAATGACAAATAAATCGCAACTGGTATCCTTATGACTTTCCGGCATGTTGGGCGCTCCGCGTTAGGTTTTAGCGTAGAGAGTGGCTCAGGTTCTCGATGACTCTAATGCAGACCCACCGAATGATGATTGTACCGCGATACACAGATCGATCTCTCGATTGGTCGTTAAGAATGACCTTTTTCTTAGGTTTCTGTCTGACGGCTCTAATTTTGTCTCCGACCGTAAACGCGCTTACCAATGCACGCATTGTGCTCCACGATGGCTCGTCTATTGTCGCCGATATCGTCGATTATCGAGGTGATCAAATCACACTATCTACAAGCTTTAGCCGCGACTTAAAAATCGACACGGCTCTAATCAAGGATATTCAGGCGTCTGCCGATGATCGAGAGGTGTCGACCCTGCTGTTAAAAGATGGTCGGCGCGTCGAAACCGCACCAATGATGGTCACCTCCGGGATCATGGCCCTGTCCGATGGTGAAATTATTAAGTTGGCCGACGTCGACAAGCTCAACCCTGAGCCGTGGGAGATGGGACAAGGTTATGCCTGGGAGGGCTTAGCGTCCGCCGCATTTACCTTTGCACGCGGTAATACCGACTCCGATCAACTCGATGTTGCAGTTAATACGCAGTTTGATAGTACGCGTGATCGAATCACCTTGCGGGCAAATATCGAGCAGGATACCTCTGTTGTCTCCGTCCAGACGGAAGGCAATGGAGGCACCAACGAAATAGTGCGTTCGCGTGAGCCCTATGCCGACAATTGGCAGGTGGTGACCAAGTACGACTATTACCTCGAGGATTGGACTAATCACTACCTTGGGGTCAACGCATCGGTAGAGGCCGACAAATTTGCCGACATTCGGATGCGAAGTTATCTCGGTCCTTATTACGGGCGAAAGTTATTTGATGGTGCCTGGGGCAAGCTTGATGGCGAACTTGGATTTGTCTGGGTGGATACCGATTTCTTCAACGCGCAAGACACAGAGTATCTAGGTGCTAACTGGAACGTCACGGGAGAAAGCGAAATCCTGGGTGGCGACTCAAAGGTATACTTGACGCACGTTGGTATTTTGAACGTCAGTGACGACAACAGTGTCATCCTGGATACCACTATTGGCTTCGGTTTCCCTTTCTTTTTTGGTCTTGAGGCCGCCGCGGAGTTCACTGTCGATTACGATGGCGCAGCCGCGGCAGGGAAAAAAGCAATTGATCAATCCTATAACTTGAGAGTTGGCTATAGTTGGTAACCCACTAGCCCGCAGGCCGTCCTTTTGAGCAACGACACGTCACCGATTTCTTTCCTGCCACTGGGTGGCTGCGGCGAGATCGGCATGAATCTAAATCTGTTTTCGTCTCAGGGTCGCTGGTTGATGGTGGACTGTGGTATCACGTTTGAGCAAGCGAGTGAGGATCACCGCGGCAGGCCCTCTATTCAGATGCCGGATCCAACCTTCATATCGAGTCAGCGTGATCAGTTGGACGGCTTGGTGGTGACGCACGCGCACGAGGATCATTTCGGCGCTATCCCCTATTTATGGCAGGAGCTTCAGTGTCCTGTTTACGCGACGCCCTTTGCCGCAGCCGTCCTTCGAAAAAAAGCGGCCTGGCGAGGCGCACCTCCACCTGCGCCATTGATCGAGGTTTTGCCAGGTGACACTCATACTATTGGTTCGTTCGACGTTACCTGGCTGCCCGTAACGCACTCGACCCCTGAAACCTGCGCACTACTACTGGAGTCGCAGGGTACCCGGATCCTACATACCGCTGACTGGAAAATAGATGCGCGACCTGTCATTGGATCGCCTTGGTCGCCCAGTACCTGGAAGGCCCTCGCTGCAAAGGGTATCGATGCCGTCATTTGTGATTCAACGAATGCCACAACCCCCGGCAGATCGCCGACCGAGGGTGAGGTTGGCGATGCTTTGGTAAAACTAGTCACATCATTGAAGGGGCGGGTCGTCGTTGCCTGTTTCGCCAGCAATGTTGCCCGGGTCCAAAGCGTATTTCGTGCGGCCCACGTCTCCGAGCGTCGTGTCGGATTATTGGGGCGCGCGCTGGATATTATGGTGCGATCTGCCAAGCATTCGGGTGTATTCGAGCCGAAGGTGCCGATCATTGATGCCGAGCACTTGGGGTACCTGCCTGAGAGTGAAGTGCTGGCTGTCGCTACCGGCACTCAAGGCGAGATTGGCGCAGCGCTTCACAGATTGATGATGGACACACATCCACATCTCTCGTTGGGCGAGGGTGATACCGTGATCTTCTCGTCGAAAACCATTCCCGGAAACGAGGAGTCGGTACAACGGTTGATCGAAGGTTTGAAGGATCGTGGCGTGAGCGTGATCCATGCGGATGATGCCGCGACCACGCTCCATGCATCGGGACACCCCTGCCAGGATGAGCTAAAAGACCTTTATGAAACCTTGAAGCCTCGGCTAAGCATTCCCGTCCATGGTGAAAAGCGTCACATGGAGGCCAACGCCACTATCGCCCGGGAAAGCGGTGTCCCAGTAACCTTTACAGGTAATAACGGAGACCTGTTCTATCTAACCCCATCGCCGGGTGTCCGCCGCAAGTGGGCGCCTGTGGGGAGATTGCAGGTTGATGAGAAGGCGAGAAAGTTGGAGCGCATTGCGAGCTAACTGGCGCCCCACCTATCTATCTTAGTCTGCGCCTTGGCTGACTCGAATGACCTTTCCGCCGGCTTCATCGATGACGGCGACCGATCCATCGCTGAGAGCCCGGACATCGCGAACACGTGCCTCAAGTTCGGGGAATGGCTCACTTAACACAGGTGACTCTCCTGACACATCAACCGCGACTACCTTTTTGGCCTTGAGTCCACCGACGAGTAACTTACCAGTGAGGCTTGGAATGGCTGAACTTGTGTACAGCGCGAGACCCGATGTCGCGATACTGGGCACCCAATAGGTGACTGGTTGCTCCATGCCGGGTGCTTCAGTAAAGGGAGAGATAATAGCGCCCGAGTAGTCGACACCGTGGGTAATCGCCGGCCAGCCATAGTTCTTGCCGGCTTCAATGCGATTGAGCTCATCCCCACCTTTAGGTCCGTGCTCGGTCATCCAGATTGACTGCGTTGCTGCATCGACGATCAACCCTTGCGGGTTTCGGTGGCCGTAGCTGTAGACGAAAGGCGCATCTGGAAACGGATTATCGGCAGGCGCCTCACCGGTTTCGGTCATGCGTAGCAATTTTCCGAGCTGGCTGCCTGTTTTCTGGGCATCTTCACGTAAGGTGTAGCCTTCACCTACCGATAGTAGAATGGTGCCATCGGCCAAGAAGGCCATACGGCCCCCGAAGTGACCACCTCCGCGCTTGGTTGGGCTGACCTCGAAGATAACGGTGACATTGGTCAGGGCGTTTCCATCGAGGATTCCTCGCGCCACGGTCGTTTGATTACTGTCTTCTGACCCTGCGGCGTAGGTGAGAAAAACGGTGTTGTTAGCAGCGAAGTTGGGGTGAAGCACAACATCGAAAAGCCCGCCCTGTCGTTTGGCAAAGACTTCAGGTACGCCTGTGACTGCCGCCATCTCCCCTGAGGGTGCCACGCGCTTGATGCTTCCCGGGCGCTCGGTTACCAGGAACCCTCCATCAGGGAGTTCTGCGACCGACCAAGGCGTGTCTAGACCCTCGGCAATGGTTTCCATCTTTAGTGTAGCGAGTGATATCGAGCTCGCACTGCAAAGCGCGGATACGAGCAAGGCTTTAAAAGAAAGGCGTGAAAACATGAGGCGTCTTCCTAAACTGGATTATCGGCCGACTATAGCGCAAGATTCCCGCGCCTGTGGAGTGAAGAATTGGATGTTGATATGAGGTGGGTGATAAATCTGCTGGTGGCAGTTTCGGTTGGTTACGGCCTGAGCATTGTGATCAATGCATCGGTGAGTGCATCGACCTTGGTTGGTTTTGGTATTGAGGTCAGCCTATCAGACCGGCTGGACATGATTTCCAAGGATTGGGTGGGTCTGGGGACCATTTATCTGCCCCTGTACCTCATATTACATGCCATCTGCTTTTGGTTGCTGGGCCTTGTACTTCGGAATAGGGCGGTGACAACAGTTATCGCGCGGGTAACGTATGCGGTAATTGGCGCACTGTCGCTAATGGCATTCTATCTAAGCTTCGATGCGGTGATGGGGTCGGGTGGTGTGGTTGTCGCCTCGACCCGAACAATGGCGGGACTGTTTGCACATGCCGCAACAGGAGCGGTCTCGGGCTTCTTATTCCAGTTGTTAAATCACGGGCCCAACAGTCAGTCGGATTAACCGGCTGTGGAGCTACTAGCACAGAATGCTATCCTGGCTTATGCGCAACTTAACAACAGCTTTCCAGCGTGAGCACCCAAGGACATGTAGGTCTGTGCTTCCAGGGCATCCTCTAGTTCGAATGTCTTGTCCATGAGCGGGCGCATTTGACCGCTCTCGACGAGTGGCATGAGCTGCTCATCAACGTCGCGGAAACATCGCGCTTTCTCCTCGTGGGTCAGGCGTCGTAAGGTGCTGCCGGTCAAGGTTGCGCGCTTCATAAGTAGCTGAGTCAGGTCGATTGTGGCCTGACCGCCCCGCATTAGCCCGATGCAGGCAATTCGCCCATCAACAGCAAGACACTCAAGATTAAATTGTTCGAAATCACCGCCAACCATATCAAGTACGACGTCTACACCCCCTAACACACCGTGTTGCGCGCACTGCTCTGTAAGTGGCGCCGCGTTGTAGTTCAGACAAAAATCGGCGCCGATATCGGCAAGCAGCTGACACTTATCGGCCGAGCCTGCGGTTGCAATGACGCGACAGTTCATCGACTTACCTAGCTGTACTGCAATGTTGCCGATACCACTGGTGCCACCGTGCACCAGCAAGGTCTCGGCGTGTTTCAGTCCGGCACGAACAACTACGTTGTACCAGACTGTGAGAAATGCCTCGGGAAGGCAGGCTGCAACTTTCATATCAATCGCCGCAGGCACGCGCAAGGTGCACTCTGCTTTGGCCTTGGCCTGTGTCGCGTAGCCGCCACCGTGAACAAGCGCGCAGACCCGCTCACCTGTGGCGAAGCCGCTGCGCTCGCCTGCTACGCGGATTGTTCCCGACACCTCGAGCCCCATGACAGGGCTCGCATCTGCAGGTGGTGGATAAAACCCCATACGCTGTAGCACGTCGGCTCTGTTGATACCGGCATAAGCCACATCGATGACAACTTCGTCGGCAGCACAGCTTAGGTCTTCGGCCTCTCTCAGCTCGAGGGTTTCAGGGTCTTCTATGTGAACATAGTGGTGTGACATAGTGGCGCTTAATCGATCCTCGAGTTACTGTTAAAAACAAAATACAACAATTTGGCGAGCATAGCGGCTAATCGCGTGTCGCAGCAAAGTCAGGGGCAAATCATGGCTAAACCAATGTTTCTTCGTAAGCTCAAAAACCGAATCTTTTTTGCAATGGCAAAAGTCATCGCAGGCAAGCCGAAAGGCAACTACATGGCGTTTGTCGGCAAAGCAAGTTGCGCACGCCTATGTGATCGTATCGTCGAGCTAGGACATACCTCGGTTCTGGTGGTAACGGACAGAGCGCTCAGAGATCTCGGCCTGGCGGATGAGGCTGTTGCTGGCCTCAACCGCGATGGCGTAACGCTGACTTGGTACGACAAAGTAGACCCTGATCCTACGTACGGTCATGTAGAGGAAGGCGCGCGCATTCTGAAAGAGTCTGGTGCGACCGCGATCCTCGCGGTTGGCGGTGGTTCGTCTATTGATTGTGCAAAAGTCATCGCGTTTAGGAAGTATAACGACGGCGATATGACCAAGTGGGCGGGCATGGGCAACGGTCCCGATGAAGCAGCGCCATTGTTCGTGATTCCAACGACTTCGGGTACGGGCAGCGAAGCGACAATGGGCGCCGTTATTACGAATCAGGCTTCGCACAAGAAAGAGATCATTGGTGGTGAAGCCATTCATCCTAAGGCAGTCGCTTTGGATGCCTGTCTTATGGTGGGTCTACCTAAGCCCATCACAGCGGCGACGGGTATCGATGCGTTAACACATGGTATCGAGGCTTATATCTCGACCTGGGAGCGTGGTAACCGGACTGAAATGGGCCGTATATCCGTTCAAGGAGTTTTTCGATGGCTTCGAATGGCCTGTGAGGAGCCTGGCAATATGGATGCGCGAGAGGGTATGGCGCTTGCGGCTTATAACGCAGGCGTCGCCATCAACCAGGTCAATGTCGGTAACGTGCACGCTATCGCGCATCAGCTAGGCGCCAATTTTGGCATACCTCACGGGCACGCGAATGCGCTGGTGCTACCACACGTACTGACGCTTTACGGAGATACGGCGGTCGATCGCTTAGCTGAGCTTGCTGTGGCAACCGGCATTTCAGATTCGGGTCATCCTGAGACACGTGCACGGGCTTTCATTGCTGAAGTCGAAAAGCTGATTGCCGATGTTGGCATTGCTCCGACGGACCCACGCATCAAGCGCGATAAGTTTGATGTTATTGCCGAGGCGGCCATGGACGAGGGTGATGGCTACTTCTGTCCTAGACAGCTTGAGAAGTCGGAGATTCTAAATCTTCTTGAGGCGATTTCAGAATAAGCGGTGTTGCTAGCCACTGGCTCGCAATCCGCACGGCTTCCCTAAAATGCTCTGAGTCACCCTCAGAGCATACGAATCCATGGCTTGCTTGGGGCAGGTGCTTATAGGTTATCTTGCAGCCTGATCGGTGAAGCCTAACGGCAAACCGAGCTCCGTCGTCACGAATTGGATCTCGCTCGGCTGTAATTATCAGTGTCCTAGGGAATAGGTTAAGCGTTGTCCGCCGTCCCGGGAACATTCGCTCCAATGCGGGATTAGCCGGTGCCATACCATTCAGATAGGTATCGCAGAACCATCGCATGTGTCGCGCTGGCACAAGACCCGTTTTAGCGTGCTCGGTGTAGGAGGGTAAATCACTGATGTAATGCTGAGTGGCCGGATAGATCGACAAACAGCCGGCGATGCCGCAGCGTTCCTGAAGCGCCAATGTCGAGGCGATGGCAAGGTTTCCGCCAGCGCTATCTCCCGCGAGGATGAACAAGCCGTTATTAGGGGCGAGATTATCCAAGTTGTCGAGCACCCACTTCGTCGCCTCAAAACAGTCATCGTGCGCTGCCGGGAAGGTGTGCTCTGGCGCAAGCCGGTAGTCGATCGAAATAAGGCTACAGCCGCTATTTAAACTCAGTGCTCGACAAAATCGATCGTGAGTCTCGAGGTTGCCCACGACGAAGCCGCCGCCGTGGGCATAAATCACCATGGGCTTATCCGCATTGCCATGGTACATGCGTAACCCTACCTGGCGGCCGTCTAGCTCAACACAAAGATTGCTGACTGCAATGGGGTCCAGCGGAGCACCACCCCACAGCTTTTCGTGGCGGCGCAGGTAGAGATAGCGCGCTGCTCGCGCAATGAACCGGTTAAGCAGCGACGTCATCTGCGTGGATGAACTCCGAGTTTGGGTTGGCAGTGTAGGTGTAAAGTCCATCGGCATTGACGTCGCGAGTGACGTTTCCGCGCTGAACCAAGTAGTTCAGGTGCGCAATGGTTTCACCTGTGGCCAAGTGCACTTCGTGTTCTTTTAACTCGCGATTAAACAGATGCACGAAGCATTCGGGAACGGTCTTCGCCTCAGCCAAGTTGTTATAGAGCCTCGCAAGCGATTGACGGTGGCTGTCTATAATCTGGTTGAGGCGTGTTCTCGCGCCTTTGAATGGCGACTGGTGTGCGGGTAGTACCAGCAGATCTTCTGGCAGAATATCGAGTAGGCGCGTGTTTGAGGACAGCCAATACTCCAACGGATTCCCATCTGGCTCAGTGGGGAATACCGATACGTTAGGCGTAATTCTTGGGAGAATTTGGTCACCGGCAATGATGAGCTTTAGACCCGGGCAATACAGACAGGCGTGCTCAGGAGAGTGACCTTGGCCGATAACCACCTGCCAATAATGATCGCCGATATTAATGGTCTCTAGGTCCACAATGCGTCGATAACTGTGCGGCAATGGTTCGGACATTTTTCCAAAGGTGCCAAAACGCTGCTGGTAGCTCGCCATCATGTCGTCACTGAACCCCGCGCGTTTGTAAAACTGCAACGCCGTACTCGGCACCTCGTCGGAGGTATAACTTAGAAGCAGACTGCCATTTAGGTATTCGCTTCGCGTCATCCACACCTCGCAATCAAAGCGCTCGCAGAGCCATCCGGCTAAACCGATGTGATCGGGGTGTAAGTGAGTACAAATGACGCGAACGATGGGCTTTCCTTGCATAAATCCCGTAAACAGCGACTCCCATTGCGCCTTAGCGCTGTCGAGCTTCATGCAGGTATCCACAACTGTCCAACCGTCTACCTCTTCGAGCAACCAAATATTGATGTGATCGAGCCCGCCAGGCATTTCAAATCGCACCCACCAGACCCCGGGCGCGACTTCAAGTGGCTCACCGTATCCAACGGGACTCTTTCGTCCCCAGGGATAGACGAGTCCCCTGTATTCTTCGTTCACCAACATTCTTTGGAATTTCCTTGAATAAGAGCACTCTTACCCGATCGGGGTAAGGCGCCGCCGGGCGTGCTTGTGGACAATATAATCATCAACTGGAGATCATACCGTGAATGCGACCTTAGAAACGAATCAGCTACGACAACTTGATCAACAGCATCATTTGCATCCGTTCACTGATTTTCGTGATTACGCGGCAAATGGCGGTCGTATTGTAAGCCGCGCTGAGCACATTTACATATACGACTCTGACGGCAATAAGATTCAAGATGCGATGTCCGGTCTATGGTGCTGCAGTCTTGGCTACAGCCAGGATGGCATCAAGAAAGCGGTCGCTGATCAGCTAATGGAGCTTCCGTTTTACAACAATTTCTTCAAGTGCTCTAACCAACCCGCCGTCGAGCTGGCGACGCGTCTCTGTGACATGGCGCCGGCCAACTTTAATAAGGTGTTTTTCACAAACTCGGGGTCCGAGGCAAACGACACGCAGATCAAATTTGTGCACCGGTATTACGAGCTGCTGGGTAAGCCGAGTAAGCGGCTAATCATCAGCCGGAAAAATGCCTACCACGGCAGCACTATCGCAGCCGCATCGTTGGGTGGTATGAGTACCATGCACGAGCAAACTCAGGGGTTGGATTACATCCGCCACATTGAGCAGCCTTACTGGTTTGAGTTGGGTGGCGATATGAGTCCCGACGAGTTTGGGCTGTGGGCAGCAAACGAGTTGACGAAGAAAATTGATGAGCTCGGCGAGGACAATATCGCAGCGTTCATTGCTGAGCCTATTCAAGGTGCTGGCGGTGTCATCATTCCGCCTGATACCTATTGGCCAGCGGTTCAGAAGATTTTGGATGAGCGCGATATCTTGTTTATTTCTGACGAGGTAATTTGTGGCTTTGGTCGGACCGGCAATTTGTTTGGCTTCCAAACTTACGAAACGAAGCCCGATCTCATCACGTTTGCGAAGGCCGTCACTAATGGCTACATGCCCCTTGGTGGAAGCCTCGTAAGTGACAAAGTGGCCGATGTCTTGCTGGGCCACGGCGGTGAGTTTGCGCATGGTTTGACCTATTCGGGTCACCCAGCCTCATGTGCGGCCGGGCTTGCAACAATGGACGTGCTTCAAAATACGTCGATTCTCGAATCGTCTGCCAATGACCTGGCACCTTATTTCGCTCAGGCGCTTGAGTCGTTGGTAGATCATCCGGTGGTCGGACAGGTCAGAGCAAAAGGCTTGGTCGCTGCGGTCGAACTGGTTAAAGATAAAGGGTCGCGGGAGCGCTTGGCACCGGAGTCTGGGGGCGCCGTATACACGCGTGATAGAGCCATTGAAAACGGACTGATGGTGCGACAAACGGGTGATGCGATGATTATGTCGCCACCCTTTGTGACATCGACTGAAGAAGTCGACGCGCTCGTCTCAAAACTGACCTTGGCTCTGGATAAGACGGCAGCGTTTTACAACGTAAAATAGCGGCGCGGGCAATCCCTAATGGCGGTTACGCCGTATCAGCCACATGACGTTGATAGAAAAAACCTGGTTTAACGCCGTGTGGTTCCAGACCACCTGGTTTAGTTGTGTCCTCGGTAGAGAGGACTGGATGTTGCTGACGTTCGCGCTCATAGCTTTCCACTACGCGGCGGTTGCAGATATTCGCTCCGAACTCAATCGAGTGCTGCCGTGTGCGGCCCTTGGTGTTGGTGTTGATTTTACTCTGGCGATGACCGGTGTTTATTATTTTGGTGCGCCGTTGTTTCCGTTGTGGATGGTATGTCTTTGGTTTGTTTTTCCAACCGTGCTGCCAAGAGCCATGGCGTTTTTGTTTGAGAGCCGCTGGCGCCCCATTGTTTTGGGTGCGATAGCCCCTGCCAACTACTTAGCCGGAGCCAAGTTTGGTGCCGTCACATTGCCGCTTGGTGATGTCACCACGATGTTAATTCTGGTGCCGCTGTGGATGGTGATGCTGCCACTGATGGTGAAGTTCAGTCAGCGGGAGCTTGCAGCAGCTTAATGCCCATGGCTCGAGTAGTACTGTTCTTATGTCTCTGTGGCATCCCGCTTGTAGGTCTGAGCCAAGCTAAAGGCCCTGAGCCAGCGCCTTATGCCTCCGAGGTGCTGACACTCGAGCAAGCGCGGCCGTTGATTCTTGTGGGAAGCTCGCAGCTCCGCGTCGCATTTTTTAAGGTCTTCAATTCCAAGTTATTTACTAAAACCGGTCAGTGGAATGACCCCCATCACTCGTTCCGGTTTGAGCTCACCTATCAACGCAATATATCTGGTAGTTTTCTTGCCAAGCAGACAGCGAAGGAGTGGGATCATCTAGAGTTTGATGATCCTCGACGATCGGATTGGGAGGCAGCGGTCTTGGCCATGTGGCCTGATGTTAAAAAGGGCGACAAGATTGCCTTTGATGTCGACGAGCAAGGCATCAGTCGTTTTTTCTACAACGGAACCTGGGTCGGCAGCGTGGAAGATCCTGACTTCGCTTCCGCGTTTATTGCAATTTGGCTGTCTCCAAAAACGTCTCGGCCAGCGCACCGAGAAGGTTTGCTGGCCGAGTAGTTGGCTTTCACTGAAAGACGATTTTAGTCCCAGCTAATGCCTGTGCGGATGCCGAAGGTTCTTGGACGCATGGGGCCAAAGAAGTGCGATGGCAAAATTCCGCCGTTCGCGTTGTAGCCGTCCCATGTGAACTCATCGAGCAGGTTTTCAGCGTAGGCCTGGATGTACCAGTTGTCGTCTGATTCGTAGCCGATACGCAGGTTAGTCACTGCGTAGGCATCGATCATGCCCTCTGGATTGCCCTCCCAGCTGCCGCCGCGCTCACTTTCATAAGACACTTCGATGCTGCTCTTGATCATGCCGTTTTGCATGGGGAAGTCGATGTCGAGCTTACCTGCGGCCGTGACTTCAGGTGCCCAGAAAACGCGACTACCTTCACAACCGAGGCCATCACCCTCGACGGCACCATCGGCCCCACAAATCTCCGAGAGACCTGTCGCTTCTGTGTCGAGATAGCCCACCGAGAGATATAAGGTGGTGTTCTCGCTCATGGCGACAGTGGTTGATGCTTCGACACCGAAGCCATCGGTTTGGCCAACATTCAATACGCGACCCGAGAAGGCGTCTGTCACACCATCGTCTTCAAAGTCGACGTCGACGTAGCTGATGACCTGTGCATCCTTGTAGTCATACATGAAAGCGACGATGTCAAAGTTACCTGCACCGTCCAGATAGCTTGTCTTGAATCCTAGCTCGTAAGAGTCCATCTGCTCGGGTCTAAATGAGCCGGGCAAATAGCCATCTCCCTGAGTAATACCTGTCTCATAGGCGGGCGGGTTACCTTGGTCATCTTGGATCCAGAAGCTACCAAAGCCACCTGATTTAAAGCCTTGGGTATAGTTGGCAAATACCAAGGCGTCATCAGTGGGCGTCCACGTCACCGCGATTTTTGCAGTGGTATCACTCCATGACTTTGAGTCCTCGATGTACTCGGCGGTCGCAAAGCCATAGGTGAAGTAGGGACCTAAGTAGCTGTCGGGCTCGGGCACTAGGATGCCAAAGTCTTTATCGTCGCTCGTGTATCGCAGGCCCACTGAAACGTTGAGTGTCTCGCTGAGGTCACGATCCATGCTGACATAAGCTGCCCAACCGCTGTACTTACCCTTAAGCATGCCAGTCTCAACGAGATTGCCATCTGCACTCGGGTAGAAGTCAGTGTAGTAATCGGAGCACCCGCTGTAGAACTCGTAGCCGTAGTACTCGGCGTAGTAGTTCAAATAGTACTGACACATCAGATCTTCAGAACCAATCGCAGCAAACTCGGCGTCCAGATCCTCATCATAGTAAGAAACACCCGCGTACCAGCCGAGAGGGCCCTCATCGTTGCTGGTCAGGCGCAGTTCCTGCTGGAAGTATTGGCCCGATTGACGGAACTGGAAGTTGTTGATGTTGAGCGGTGTGCCGTCGTAATCCTCTGAGTAGTAGTAATCGTGATCCTTGTAGCCCGTGTTCGAGGTCAAGGTCGCGAAGCCCAGATCGTAGTCAACAAAAACGCCGATGGTCAGCAAGTTGCCGTCGTCACCCTCACCCGCTTCTAGGTCAGAGTCGATTTGCTCGCTTGTACCATCTAATGTGGTGTCGTCAACGATATAGCCGTCAAACGCATTCCAGATATCGCCGCTATCAATTGCGCGATACATGGAACCAGACTGCTCTCTGTCTTCGTAGTCGACTACCGTATTGACAGACAATCGGTCATTCTCGTACGCGGTAGACCAACGCACAGCCATCTTGCTGTGTTCGATTTCACGACGATTTGTCGCTACGTTTTTCGCGAATCCGCGTTCGCTTGAGGAATAGCCTGCAAGACGCATCGCAAAGCTGTCGTTGACCGGGATGTTGGTTGCGCCCTCAAATACAAAGTGACCACGCTGACCAAAATCGAGGTCCAGGTAGGCATCATCGGCACCGATCTCAGCTTTACGAGTG
This sequence comes from Halieaceae bacterium, assembly GCA_902547755.1. Classification (GTDB taxonomy): domain Bacteria; phylum Pseudomonadota; class Gammaproteobacteria; order Pseudomonadales; family Halieaceae; genus Luminiphilus. The sequence goes on from CACCPA010000004.1 coordinate 34,708, forward strand.
TGGACGCTAAACGCACCGCCAATCGAGTTACGACCAAACAGGAAGCCCTGTGGTCCTCTCAGCACCTCGGCACGCTCAATATCAAAGAGGCTGGTAACGGCGGAACCGTTACGGCCCTCGTAAAGGTCGTTCTTAAAGAATGCAGACGATGGATCGCCGCCAACACCGAAGTCCTGTGTTCTTACACCGCGGATACTAACCGCATCGATGTACGAGTCTTGAGAGTTACCGCTCACGCCAGGCGTGTAGGAAATCAGATCCTTGACGTCGTTGAGGTTTGTATCTTCGATAAAGTCGCCCGAAAGCGCAGTAATAGCTAGCGGGACGTCCATGACGCCCTGCTCACGCTTAGTCGCGGTAACGACAACTTCTTCAAGGGTTTGGGCGACGGCAGGTCCCGTGCCTACTAAAGCCGCCGAGACAGCTAGCGGCAAAATGAGTCGCGCATTGGGTTTAGCCCCGAATACCTTTGCCATAGTGGTTTCCTCATATGGGTTGGAGAAGTGTGCTGTGGCTATTTATCGGCCTACCTGCTCATTTTTTATAGGGAAGCGTCACGCTTCCTTTACATCGCGAGTCAGTATACTCATGACCTAATCTAAGGGAACCCCCTCGAGGGGTACCCCGAGACGCGTCAGCTCATTCATCATCGGTGAGAGCTCTGTTTCGTAACGACGCCACCGACCGATGGATCGGGTATGCGCGGGCTCACGTACCTGCACCGAACTCGCTGTGGCGACGCCGGATGAACTCTCGTGAAAGTTCAAGCAGGCATCTTCCCAGGAGAGTTCGAGTGCACTGATAAGCTTTCTTGCGTTTGGCTCGAGATCTCGCGCAGCCGCTTCATAGCTGATATCGATAATACGTCCGGGAAACTGCTGCCGAAAATGCGCCATCACATCGCGGTAGCGGGCATGGTGACGTGCCATTTCGCATTGGTCGTAGGAGTGCAGGTACGCGTCCGCAAATAATTGCTTGAAGCTTGCAAAGCATGCGTCCATTGGACCTCTGACGAGATGAACAATCTTTGCTTTGGGAAGCGCCGCCAAAATCAGTGGGATGTTGAGGTAATTGACCGGTAGCTTATCCACGAAAAAGGGGCTTTTATCTCTGAGCTTCGCTGTTGATCGGAGGTACATATGCCCAATCTCTGCGGGATTAACGGTCGCCGCGCTAAGAAACAGTTCTCTCGAAAACCGTTTTGGATCAGCGTGCCGCGACGCTCGCCGAACTGCGAGACCAAATTGTTGTAACTCGCCCGCGGAATATACCTGTGAGTGGCTGGTGATGACTCGCTCGATCAGTGTTGTTCCCGTCCGTGGCTGGCCCAAGACGAAAATAGGTGCTGGATCTTCAGCACCAGGTGCAGCGTTAGCTAACCACTCTGCTGTGTAAGTCTCTTTGATAGCTTCAAACATGGCTGCTTCATCAGCCTCGCTGAACTCGACTGTTTCGCGTCGGGCCTTTGCGCCTTGAGTGAAGGCGGAGAAAGCATCAGCCCAGTTGCCTAAATCTTCATTTTCCTTGCCTATGGCGTAATGCAGAAACCCCTGCGACCGTTTCGATTGCCGCCCTGAATCGATCAAACCCCGCATGGTTTTAATGTGAGTGTCGTCTTTTGCTTTTTCTGAGTTGGCAAGTCCCCAGTGACATTGAGCACTGTTGGGTTCGAGTTCGATGGCATGCTTGAAGAGGCCGACCGCCTCATCAATCTTGCCAAGGAAGACCCGCACATTGCCTAGGTTCATTAACGCAGACGGGCTTTGGGGAACCATCTGGTGCGCGCGTTCAAAAAAGAGCTCGGCGGCTTCGTACTCACCGAGTGAGTTGAGCACGGTACCCGTCAGCTCAATCACCATGGGATCGCTGGGCTGAATTCTGCGGACTTCACGCAGTGCCGACTCAGCTGCCGCGATTCTGCCTTCACCCACATTGAGTTTAGCAAGGTGGGCCCAGGCGGCCGCATGATTACGGTCTAGCGTAACGACCGACTTAAATGCTTCGTGTGCAACCTGGCGCTGCTTGCCTTCCAAAGCCACCAGACCCACGAGGAAATGCGCCGGCACGTACTTTTGATTGGCGGCCAAGGCCTGTTTGCAGGCCTCGCCAGCGGTGGCGAGATCGCCGCAATTGAGTGCCGCAAAGCCATCAGCCAACGAGAGCTCAGTCACACTCACTGACCTCCTTGATAGGCAATGAGCGGGTCGGTATCAGGATCACCTGACCAGTGGGACAGCGCTTCCATAAATAGAAAGAAGAGCTCTGCCTGGGAGCTGATATCCAATTTGGCGTAGGCATGCTTCCGATGCAGCTTTACCGTTTCGATCGAGATGCCGAGTTTTTCGGCAATTAATCGGGTGTTGTGGCCGAGCAAGACCAGTTCGACCACCTGCCTCTCTCGGCGGGTTAGTACACTGGCACCAAACGCTGCAAGCGATCGGTGCATGCGCTCTCGCAGTGTCGTTTTCTCTTGCGCTTCCAGTACCTCTAAGAAGTGTCGCCGGCAGAGCGAGGCCGTCAGTTCGTAAATACTCGCTAGTAACTTTGCTTGCCCAACTCTGAACCGGGCCCCTTCGGACGTAAGACCAATGGAGATATTGATAAAGCTCTCGTTGGCAAGACGGATGAGTAGCCCGCATTCGTCCTCATAGCCACAGTGTTTGTACCAGTTCTTGTAATACTCTGAACTCCGGAAACTCGAGGGCGCGAGATCAGCAAGGCGAAAAACACCAAACTGCTGGTCGAAGGCCGCAGCACGATAAAATGGGTCTAGTAGGAAGGGCCCCGTGAGGTAAGTAGCAAGTGAGCTTTCTTCCTTGCCGGCTAGTGGCCTTGCAAAGCTAATGGCTGGCAGTTCCTCATGACCGTAGACAATGACAGTGGCGTCGTCAGCATTGACTAAGCAACACAACACGTCCGCGATTGTAGGAACAAAATCTTCTGTACCCAGATGCTCAATGGCTCTGGCAAAATCCGATGTTATGGCTGTGAGTTTGGACATTGTTTTTAAAAATTATGAAATTAACATCGCGTTTTTTTGCGCGCCTAGCTGTCTACCGCCACAATAGCATCGAGCGGTGCCCTGGATAAGAGGTGCCATGGATAAAATGAATCAACACACGCCCCGATATATCACTTTGAGGTCTTCTCATGCAGTTTGAGCTAAGCGAAGAGCAAAGCGCTTACGTTGCCAGCGCCCGAGAGTTTGCGCAGGCAGAGTTTCGTCCTAATGCAGCTAATTGGGACGAGTCATCGCTGTTTCCAAAATCTGCCCTAAAGGCGGCGGGCGACCTAGGCTTTATGGGGATGTATACCCCGGAAGAGGTCGGAGGGCTGGGAATGTCACGGCTGGATGCCAGTCTTATTGTGGAGGAGCTTGCGAGAGGCTGTACAACGACCGCCGCTTTTTTGACTATACATAACATGGCGGCCGCAATGATCGGAAAGTATTGTCAGCAATCGGTTGTTGATCGCTGGTGTCCATCACTGGTCGCTGGTGACATGTTGGCCTCTTATTGTCTGACCGAGCCCGGTGCTGGCTCTGATGCGGCGTCGCTGCGGACCACAGCGACGAGAGAGGGTGATAGCTATCGCCTCAGTGGTAGCAAAGTCTTCATTTCCGGCGCTGGAGACACAGACGTCCTTGTTGTCATGGCGCGAACAGGAGATAGCGGAGCCAGGGGCATTACCGCCTTTCTAGTGCCCGCTGATCTCGAGGGAATCACCTACGGTAAGAAAGAGAGCAAGATGGGTTGGAATGCGCAGCCCACGCGGCAGATTAGCTTTGATGACGTTTACGTCCCGGCGGCCAATCGACTGGGTGAAGAGGGCCAGGGCTTCTCCATTGCCATGGAAGGGCTGGATGGTGGTCGAATCAATATCGCAACCTGTTCGGTGGGCACGGCGCAGCAGGCCATCGTCGATGCCACTGCTTATGTGAAAGACCGACAGCAGTTCAATAGCGCGATTTCAGAGTTTCAGCACACGCAGTTTCAAATCGCCGACATGCTTACCGACCTGGTCGCGTCGAGACAAATGATTCGCCTTGCGGCCAGTAAACTTGATAACGGTGATCCCAACGCCTCAACCTATTGTGCGATGGCAAAGCGCTTTGCCACCGATGCCGGGTTTAAAGTGTGTAACGACGCGCTGCAGCTGTTTGGCGGCTATGGCTATATTCGTGAGTATCCGATGGAGCGTTATGTTCGTGATACGCGAGTTCATCAAATTCTCGAGGGCACCAATGAGATTATGCGCGTCATTATTTCGCGACAAGCGCTGATGGATGGCGCGCTGGAGGTTATTCAATGAGTATCAGTCCAAGTGAAAAGGTTTTGGTGTCAATCGAGGATGGCATTGCCAGCGTCACGATCAATAACCCCGCAGCCAATACCTGGGATCTCGAGAGTCTTCCAGCTCTCGAGGCCGTTGTGCATGAGCTCAATGGTATGGCTAACGTGCGCGCCTTGATCATCACGGGCCAGGGCGAGAAGTTCTTTTCTGCGGGCGCTGATTTGAACCAATTTGCTAGCGGTGATCCTGTCGCTGCGGGTGCCATGGGTGATGCTTTTGGGGCAGCGTTTGAGACTTTGGCGGATTATCGAGGCGTTTCGATCGCTGCAATTAATGGTTATGCCATGGGCGGTGGTCTCGAAGTAGCGTTGGCGTGTGACATCCGTATCGCCGAGTCGCATGCGGCACTCGCCCTGCCAGAAGCTCGTGTAGGGCTCCTTCCTTGCGCAGGCGGAACCCAGCGACTCGCACAGCTTGTAGGTGAAGGGTGGGCAAAGCGCATGATTCTTTGTGGCGAGCGTGTGTCGGCCGAAAAAGCCATGATGCTAGGCCTGGTGGAGGAAGTTGTTGAGCCGGGCGCTTCACTGGCAACAGCCGTCGATTTGGCCAAACGCGCCTCAGATCAAAGTCCAACATCGATTGCTGCCTGTAAAAGGCTTATTCATTCCGCGCGAGACATTGCGATTGGTGCTGGATTGGTGGCAGAGCGTGACGAATTCGTGGCGCTATTTTCAACTGAAGACCAAAAGGAGGGTGTAAACGCCTTTCTAGAAAAGCGTGCGCCAGAGTGGAAGAACCGATGAGCGAAGAAGTTGTAGTAGTTTCAACCTTGGGCGAGGGCGATCGCCAGGTGGGCCGTTTGACCTTGAACGTGCCGCGAATCCTCAATTCCCTCGACGCGGAGATGATTGAAATCATGCTTGGTAAGCTCCTTGAGTGGGCCGAGGATGATTCCATTGCTGCGGTATACATTGATGGCGAGGGGGAGAAGGCCTTTTGCGCGGGTGGCGATGTTCATGAGCTGCGTCGGTCCTCTATTGAAAATCCAGGTGGTCCCTGTACTTATGCCGAGAACTTTTTTGCGCGCGAGTACCAGATGAATTTCGTGCTGTTCACTTACCCTAAACCCGTGATCTGTTGGGGTCATGGGGTTGTGATGGGTGGCGGTATGGGTGTCATGGCTGGCTGCAGCCACCGGGTTGTCAGCGAACGAACCCGCATTGGTATGCCGGAAATCACGATTGCGCTGTTCCCTGATGTAGGTGGCAGTTACTTCTTGAATCGGACGCCCGGAATGATCGGGCGTTTCTTGTCATTGACCTCGGCGCACATCAACGCCGCGGACGCGCTGTTTGCCAATTTGGGTGACGTCTTCCTTGCGCACGAGCAGCGACATGAGGTGATGGCGGCTTTGGCAGTGGCTGACTGGACCGATGATCCGGAAGCCAATACAGCGATTGTTGACGCTATCCTAGGAATGACGCCAGGTGCAGACCTCCCGGCAGGTGTCGTTGAGCCACTGATGCCCGAAATTGATGCGTTGATGGCGGGCGATGATCTGGTGGCGATATCGGACCGGCTGTTGGCTTATGACGGCGACAATGCATGGCTGCAAAAGGCGCGTGATGGATTTGCTCACGGCTCGAAACTTGCTGCTGCGTGGATCTTCAGGCAGCTAAATGATTCAGTCGATTACTCCTTGAAGGAAGTGTTCGATACCGAGTTGCGTTTGGGTGCCAATATCATGCGACACCCAGAGTTTGCGGAGGGCGTAAGAGCGCTACTAGTGGATAAGGACCGTCAGCCAAAGTGGCAGTTTGATGCCGTGCGCGATGTTCCCGGTGATTTACTGGAGTCCTTTTTTCATGAGCCTGAAGGTGCCCCAAGCATGGATTATCCTTGGTAGTAAGCACTCACTAATATAAGTCTTAAAGGGAAATTCGATGCCAACGGTCGCATTTATCGGTCTTGGGAATATGGGCGGTCCCATGGCTAAAAACCTCCTCAAAGCCGACTGGGCGGTAACGGCATTTGATTTATCAGAGTCGGCGCTGAGTGACGTGGTGGCGGCTGGTGCGGTGGCGGCTCCTTCGGCTACCGATGCCACTTCGGGTGCCGATGTGATCGTCTCCATGTTGCCGGCAGGTAAACACGTCGAGTCCGTCATGCTGGGTGATACAGGCATTTTTTCTTGTTTGCCCAAGGGAACACTTGTACTCGATGCAAGCACGATTGACACAGCGACGGCCCGAGAGCTCCACGCGGCCGCGCGCAGTGTCGGTATTGAATTTATGGATACGCCTGTTTCAGGTGGTGTCGCTGCAGCACAGGCAGGAGCGCTGGCGTTTATGTGCGGTGGCACTGCCGAGGCCTTTTCCCGTGCAAAAGACGTCCTCAAGGCGATGGGAAACGAGGAAAAGATTTTTCACGCCGGACCTGACGGTGCCGGGCAGGTGGCGAAGGCGGCCAATAATATGTTGTTGGCCATTCATATGATCGGCACCTGCGAGGCCCTAGCCATCGGGGCTGCAAACGGCTTGGATCCCTCGGTCCAGTCGGAGATTATGAAGGTGAGCTCGGGCAACAACTGGTCGCTCCAGGTATACAACCCTTGGCCGGGTGTAATGGAAGGTGCGCCAGCAGGAAACGATTACAAGCCTGGTTTTATGGTCGACCTGATGGCAAAGGATTTGGGTTTGGCTATCGAACTGGCTGAGCAGTCATCGGTTGATGCTGAGTTAGGGCGTCGTGCAAATGCGATGTATCAAGCGCTTCAGGCTGCTGGTCTTGGCCGCGATGATTTCTCGATTGTGATGAAGTCTTTGGTTAAAGACGAGGGCGCGTAGCTTTACTCGATGCTTAAATGACGGAGTCGCCGCTGGCGAGCAGCGGCGCTGCATCCAGGTCTTCTGCGTCCATCATTGCTGCCACGCGTTCGAGCGAGGCGACAATGAGATGTTGCTCCCATGATTCCAAGCGCGAAAATCGATCAACGAAGCTGTCTTGTAGAGGCTTGGGTGCCGAGCCTTTTAGGTTCAGACCTTCCTCTGTCAAGGTGACAATAACCCTGCGCCTATCGATCGATGAACGTGCCCTGTTGATGATGCCATTGCGCTCTAGTCGGTTCAGTATGGTGGTGACTGTCGCCAGACTTAAACTGACCCCTTTCGCGATATCAGAGACAGTCGGGTCTTTTAGATCGCCAACCGCTTGGATGATGACCAGCTGAGGTGTGGTCAGCCCAGTTTTTTTACCGAGCTTTCGCGAGTATAAATCGGTCGCTCGGATAATTCGCCGCAATGCCACGAGCACGTGATCGGGTAGGTCGCCGTTCTGCATAGTTATCATCATCTTCAGGGAGCCGAAAGTTTAATACTTTGAGCCCAAAGCATTCAATTGAAATTGTGTGCAACCTGTCATCTTCGTCGGCTTTATGGCGTAATGCCAGCATGGAATTCAATCAGCCTTTTCTTCAGCTTCCTTGGCGCTTTGATAGCCAGTTGCTTGCGCGCGAAGTTAAAGCCCTACCCCAGGATTTCTGGCTCGATCACCCGTCGGGACTGCCGGGTAATTCGGCTGTGCCACTGGTTTCAGTCAACGGTGAAATGAACCATGCGTTTGATGGTGCGATGCAGGCAACCCGAGCACTTTGCGAAAGTCCCTATCTTCACCAGACCGTTGCGTCATTTGGAGAGGTCGTGGCGAGATCGAGGCTGATGCGCTTAGCGCCTGGTGCACAAGTTGCTGAACACGTAGATTTTAACTACCACTGGGTCAGCCGTGTGCGTATTCACGTACCCATCGTGACGGATCCCTCTGTCATTTTTTATTGTGGAGATGAGTGGGTACACATGGCGATGGGTGAAAGCTGGTTGTTTGATTCTTGGCGTCGGCACCGAGTGATCAACGCAAGCAACCTCTCGCGGGTACATTTGGTCATCGACCTCGCTGGCTCGTCTCGATTTTGGCGTACCGTGCGGTCCGCAAATAACGCAGCCCCCATCGATATTAGTTACGACCCGCATCTAACACCTGAACTGCGCACAGAGCAGTTCCCTGTGGCTCCCGTCATGGCCCCAGGAGAAATGTTAGCGATCGTAGAGCAGGTGCTAGAAGACTGTGAGGCAAATGCAGGGAACGACCCAGCCATGATGCTCCAATACAGGCATCTGCTGCTCGACTTAGTTCATGACTGGCGCGAGATATGGAGTTTGCACGGGTTCAGTGAGTCAGCGTTTCCACACTACCGAGCTGTTCTTGAGCGAACGGCTTCTCAATTGGAGTCGGACCCCCGCGCGCTAGTGACTTCGTCAAATCAGGTGGGGATTAACCCCATTATCAACCAACGTATTGTTGCCGCCGCTTTACGCCCGCGACGCGTCGCTGAGTTTAGCTCGGCTCGTAGCCGAGCAACTTAAAGTCGGCGCTGTAAAATGCCTCTAAATCCCTCACGAAATCAGCATCACGGTAAATGTCTGGCTTTTCGTTTGAGGTGACATTTCTGCGTTTTAACTTTGGAAGGGGTGCTCCGAGTTCCTCACATATCACGGCTAAATCTCGCTCTAGCTGCTCGTAGCGACCGATAAAAGAAAGTGCAAGCTCACCGCTATCATCGATAAGAAGCTCGGATTGCGGACGCACTAGAACGCGTTGACGAAAGCGCTCATATCTAAAGGCGCGCTTGGCCCACACCACGGGGTCATCGGCGTAGCTCGGATCCGTTCGAGCGAGGAAGGCACACACTGACATAAAGCGCTCAATTGGGTGGCGCACAATGGCAAAACTGAAATGGGTTGTTATTTCGGCCTCACCAACAGCGCGGCTGAGTTGTTGATAGGAAATATGACCGTGGCCAATGTTAGCGAGCTCAGGAACGGGTGAAAGCATGCGCCCGGTTAACATTTGTTGCTCCCAGTCTTCGCGAGCTAGCAGCGGGCGTAATACCTCTCTGACCGCATGGGTTCCGGTTTTCGGGACTGCAAAAAAGATAAATTTCTTGCTGGAGGAGAAGATCATCGAGGAGGATCTATTCCATAGGCGTCCAGCAGCTCCGCGCCGAGCGCACGTTTTAGTGGGTCAAGGTATTCTTCAAAGTTACGCCATTGATCGACGCCTGAGGTATTGATGGGCTGGCGCACTTGCTCCGCACTGGGTGTTCTCACGGTGCGTTTCGTCTTGTGAAACTCCACGCACGACTCCTCAAATTCGAGACCACAGAACTCCAGAATGCGTCGTACCTGAGTCTCGAGGTCATCGATGACGTCCTCGTGCTGAACCCGCAAAACAAAGCCGGGTAACACTTCATCCCAATGATTCATGAGATCAACGTACTGTTTGTAGTAGTTACCTATCTCCTCTAAACCGTAGGAGAATTCCTGACCCTCACCAAACAACTGTTTATAACCACTAAAGCAACACGCCATGGGGTGTCGTCGCGCATCGATTACTTTCGAATTGGGAAGGATGAGCTTGATAAGCCCGACGTGGAAAAAGTTGTTTGGCATCTTGTCGATAAAACGAGGCGCAGTGCCTCGGTAAGCGCGTGTGTCCTCGATAAATTGTAGGCCGAATTGCTCAAACCGCTCAGCCGGTAGCTCGCCCAAAATACGCGGATAGCGTGGGCTAGGGTCACTTGCCTTATCTCGCCCACGCAATCGCTTCGCCAGATCGAGGATATCGTGCAGCTCCATCGTGCCGTCAACCTGTGAATGCGATGCGAGTATTTGCTCTAGCAAGGTTGAGCCCGCACGCGGCAATCCGACAATAAAGATGGGGTCGGGCGCGGCATGGCCGACATTGCCGAGGCGATCAAACAGTGAGTCTTTGCAGACATCTATTTGGGTAGAGATGCGGATGTCGAGCTGCTCACGGCTGTGATTCGATGCCGCAAGTTTTAGTGCGTTTCCTTGTTGATAGTTTTCAAACGCGGGCGCGAAATTTTTACTGTCCTCGTTCGCCTTCCCAAGAGCAAAGTGCATTTGAATGCGGTCGAGCTCCGGAGTGCTATCGCTACTCAACCTTTCGGTCATCGCGTTGACTTCATCCTCGGTGAAGCGATAGGACTTGGTGTTTGCCAAGCTCCAAAAGGCGTCCCCAAAACTTGGGTTCAAGTGATAGGCCTGTTTAAAGAGGTCTATGGCGCGATGGGATTCACCGGTCGCGTTGTAGATGTGTGCTAGCGAAACCCGAAGCGCAGGATCTTTTGGCATCGTCCGGATCATCTCTTGATACACCCGGATGGCCTCTTCATTCTCACCGACACCAAAACAGACTGACGCATAGAGCGCTTGCACCTGCTGGGGAGGATTATCGAAACGTTGGTACATCGACTGTGCGCGCGTGTGTGCCTTATGAAAGCGCTGGCGTCTGAGCAGGACATGAGTCAGCTGAATTTCAGCGTCGTAGTGCTCAGGCTCAAGCTCCATCACAGTCTCCAGAAGGAATTCTGCATCGTCGAATACACCCGTTCGAGTAGCGATCTCAGCCATTAAACGCATGCCTTCAACATGCGTTTTGTTCTGCTGCATGAAGTAGCGGCAAAGACGCTCCGCATCACCGAGTCGATTAGCTGCAAGGTAGCTAATAACGGTCCGCAGTTCGCTGGGGAGTGCGGCGAGAAATTCGACCTGTTTACCTGTCTGTTCAGCTCGAGGATCGCCAGTTCGTCGGTAGTAGGCAGCGATGAACTTCCAGCTATCAATCAGAGACCCATCACGGTCCACAGCCTCTTCGAATGCAGATACCGCTTGTGGCTCACGCTTCAAAGCAAGTTCGCACAAGCCCATCTCTTGAAAGCCCCTGCCAAAGTCGGGCTTTTCTTCTGTAATAGCGGTCAGGAGTGCTAGTGCTTTATCGTGATTACCTTCTGCGCGTTCTAGTACCGCGAGCGTGTAGCGTGCTTCAAAGTTATCGGGCTCAGCGGTGAGTGCTTCGCTTAGTAAGGCCCGGGACTCGCTAAAGGCTCGGTTGCCCATGGCTACTCGGGCTTGTTGAATAGACTCTGCAATCACTGAATAAACTTTCTTCTTAGTAGAAATAAAAAAAGGGCGGACACTGTCCGCCCTTTGTAGGGTACTAACTTAGGCTCTCAATCAGAAGCGGTAAGAGAGTCTCATACCAAGCGTTCTGGGTCGGTTGACCGTGGCTTCAGGCGTAAACTTACCCGCCGTTTGCACGATCGCACCTTCTTCGCTTGTAAGGTTACGAATGTAAACCTCTGCAAGCCAGTTGTCCTTCTCCACACCTGCACTCAGGTTGATCATGGTTGCTGACTCGTTTACGAAGCGTGTACTCGCTGGAAGGTTGCCGGTGCGGTCGTTGACCGTTCCGAAAGCGCCACCTTCATTTTGTAGTCCCAAACCGGAGGCGCTACCGTAGGCAAGGACCGCGGTGTCATCCATAAAGGCCGCACTGCCTACGATGCCGGCTACCGATTCACCTCTATGTATTAATGCAGCTGTTACATAGCCGTTGGCGCCCATGCTGGGAACTTCATAATCGTAGCGGACGCGAATGTTACCCGAGAAGCGAGGTGCGAGAGGCAGCTCGGATCCAACAGGTACCGCAACACCCTGCAACTGAGGATTCAGACGAGTAATTTCCGTGTCGAGGAAGCTGGCAGCACCTGAGATCAACAGGTTGTTGCCGGCAGCCCACTGGAAATCAACATCGACACCATTTGACTCAGCGTCACCCACGTTCTCCATGAAAACCAGGAACGCTACGTTTGATGGGTCAAAACGAGATACCTGTAGGTCAGTGATCTCGGTCATGTAGAAGCTGGCGTTTAAGCGCAGTGTGCGATCGAGGAACTCGCCCTTCATACCAAACTCGATGTTCTCAAGTGTATCGGTAACCGCTACCGCCGGTACCACATACCCCTCGTATACACCACTCTGGTTTGCTGCCAGCTGCCCTGCGTTACGGTTCTGCGTCGCTGGGCGGTAACCCTCGGAGTAGATACCGTAAACCATCACGTCGTCAGACAAGTTGTAGTTCAGAGATAGTCGAACAATAGTATCTTCTTCCTCTGTAGAGCCATCGGGCGAAATGGCGCTAATGTCGAGGTTGCCATTTTGAATGGCAGTAAGTGTCGCAGCGTTACTACCGCCACCTCGGAACATGTCGCGAGCACCGTTGGGGCTGGTTGCGTTCAAGATGATGTTGTCATCACCCGATGCACCGTAGGCGCCTAGTGTCAGCATGCGGGCCGTTACATCGTTACTGAAGGCATTACTATTACAGCGGCCATCTGCGGTGACCTCAGCATTGCCAAAGCCTGCACCTGCAGGTGTCTCACGATCAGTGAAGGGCGCACCATATCGACAGCCGAACGAGAAGTTTGAAGCGCCTTGCAACTGAGACTTAAGATCGTAGCGACGTGCGCTTAACGCAACCGTTAAATCGTCAGTGAGATCGAATGCAACCTCACCAAAGAACGCGGTCTCTTCCTCGGTTCGAGTGTAGTCGTTATAGAACGTTGTCAGCGGACTTCGAGGACCTACCGTATTTGTGCCCGCGGTATTTGGAATAGTCGTATTTCCAACTTCAAACGGAGCGCCCGAGCCAAAGTAGTTGACTATGTGCTCACTGAACGCATCGTTTGTCGATAAGTACTGGAATTCACCAATGTGAGTCGTGTCGACATCACTTATGTACACTCCCGCCATCCAGCGCAGACGGTTGTCTGGGTCGCTGCTGACACGAATTTCGTGAGTAGTGCGCTCGTTGGTAGAGACGTCAGCGTACTGCTTAGTGGGGTCGTAGCAGTTGTTGGGCGCATTGGCCTTATCACCTGAGTAGATGTTGCCGCTACACAGGTAGTAAGTGATGTAGCCACCACCATTGTTGTAGTGGGTGTAGTCAATCAATGAGTCGACTTCACGGTCGATATACCCGCCGCTGTAAACCAAATCTAGGTTGGCGACTCGGCCCTCTAGCGTCCATGTAGTAATATCAAACTCATCGAGGTTGTGCTCAGGCACAAACTTCTGCGACTTCTCGTCACCCAAACTGGGATCAACCAGGAATGAGCCGTCTACATCAATTTCCTGAGACAGATGTGTGACCAGCATGCTCCATTCGTCGTTGATGTCATAGCTTCCCGCGACTCGGAAACCGTTGTACTTGGCTTCGTTCCAGTCATCCTTGGCTATATCGGCGTTCGATGCTGATTGGACCGTGGTCATCGGGAAGTCACTAAAAAATGGCCCATAACCGGCAGAGTTATTGCGGTCGATAACGTCACCGTTCGGTGTAAATGTCCCCTGGGCGTTATCGATCCAGCCGCCCTGGTTGTCGCTGTAGCCGACAAAACGCATGGCTGCGCGATCGCTCAACGGAATATTGATCATCGCCTCGACATTGTTACTGCCTGCACCGCCCGACGTTGAGCTCATGCCAAAATCAATGCTGGCCTCGAACTCATCCTGGTTTGGCTTGTTTGTAATAAGGCGCATGTTGCCGGACTGCGAACTCGCGCCAAAGAGCGTGCCCTGTGGACCTGAGAGCACCTCGATTCGCTCTAGATCAGCAGCATAAATATCCAAGTTACGGGCACCAAACGATACCGGCATCTCGTCAAAATAGAGTGCTACACCAGGAGCAGAGCCCTGTGCTGGGGCCACAGTAATCGAGGATTGCTCCGACGCTGAACCTCGAATGTAAATTTCTTTTTGACCTGGGCCGATACCGGCACTCACTACGTTGGGTAGAAACTCGACGTAGTCGTCAAAGGTCATGATGTTCTGCGATCGCATCGAATCGCCAGTTAAGGCATTCACAGAGATTGGAACATCTTGGAGATTTTCAGCACGCTTTGTCGCAGTGACTACGACCTCCTCAAGCCGAAGGTTTTGCGCGAGTGCTGTAGACGCTAAAGCCGGCGCAATAGCAGCGGCCACGGCGAGCGCCAAGGGACGCTTGCCAAACTGTTTGGTGAAAAACATAGGGCTTTTCCGTTTTTAGAGTGGTTAGAAGATTCTAGCTCAAAGCATTTCATTGGTATAGCCCGGGCCAAAAAAATGGTAAATTATTGTTTTAAATTAAAAAATTTTAAAAAAGCGCGAATAATTGATACGCAAACTACTTTTTGCTCTTTTCATTGCTTGGGGAAGTGTTTGCCAGACAGTTACTGTTACACTTCGTCAACACTCTTATAAGTAAGCGTTACATGTTGAATTTGTCTGATCGCGGCTTTGTCGTTGACCGCGCTGTATTCATTCCGTCTATCGCCTTTTTGCTAAGCACAGTGGGTATCGTTCTCCTATTTCCCGATGCCAGCGGGTCGGCGTTCGGCATGCTACAGGCAGCGATCGTGGAGAATGCGAGTTGGTTCTACGGGATTGTGATGGCCATATTGTTGGTCGCATCGGTCGTGCTGGCATTTTCTCGCGTCGGCAACATTCGACTGGGTCCTGACAATTCGTCACCTGACTACAGTCTTTTTTCGTGGTTATCGATGCTTTTTGCTGCGGGGGTTGGGATTGGGCTCATGTTCTATGGTGTGGCGGAACCCGTGGTTCACTACCTTAGACCTCCGGTTGGTCAGGGCACTGTAGTGGGCGGAGAGAATCAGGCGGTCAACCTGACCATGCTCCACTGGGGATTCAATGCCTGGTCTGTCTACGCACTGATGGCCTTGGTGCTGGCTTACTTCTCGTTTCGGCGAGGTTTGCCGCTGACACTGCGCTCAGCGTTCTTTCCTATTTTGGGTGACCGTATCTATGGCCCCTGGGGTGCGGCAATCGATGTGTTCGCCATCGTATGCACAACCTTCGGGATTTCAACTAGCCTGGGACTAGGCGTCGAGCAGCTGAGCACGGGCCTCAATTACCTGTTTGGTGTGCCGGAGTCTGGCGGTCTCAAACTGGCTATCACCGTCGCGATCATGGCGATGGCAGCGGTATCCGTAGCGCTGGGTCTAGACTCTGGCATTAAACGTCTTTCAGAGATCAACTCCTTTCTTGCGATAGCGCTCCTGTGCTTCGTGCTACTGATCGGGCCTACGGCCCTGATCTTGGGCGGTACGCTGGAGAACTTCGGTTATTACGTGGCTAACCTGATAACCACGTCGACCAATCTTTTCACTTACGAAGACACTGAGTGGCTGGGAGGCTGGACGATCTTCTACTGGGGCTGGTGGATTAGTTGGGCGCCTTTTGTCGGCATCTTCATCGCACGCATTTCGCGTGGTCGCACCATTCGAGAGTTTTTGATTGGTGTGATGGTGGCGCCGACCTTGTTTGTAGTTCTTTGGATGAACGTTTTTGGTGGCAGCGCCATTGAATTAATTCATTCAGGTGAATTGGCGTTTGGCGAAGCCGTCGCAAATGATCAGCCGCTGGGTCTTTTCTTATTCTTAGACTACTTGCCTGGTACGTTTTACCTCTCGCTCTTGAGTCTGGTGATGATTGTTATCTTTTTTGTCACCTCGGCCGACAGTGGTGCCTTGGTGCTCAACATGATGGCATCAGGTGGCGTTGATGAGACGCCTGTATTTCAGCGTGTTCTTTGGACAGGCATCATTGCTGCGATCTCGGCTACGCTCTTGATTACCGGTGGCTTAGGAGCATTGCAAACCGCGACGATTGCAAGCGCGCTTCCCTTTTCGCTAATCCTACTGGGGGCCCTGTGGGGACTTCAGCGATCCCTGCAATCGGATCTGCAGTCGAGTTTCGGCAAAGCATCAACGAGTTTTGATACCGATGCGGGTGTTGACTGGCAGTCTCGATTGGGTGCGCTTTTAACAGCACCCTCGGACAACACAGTTATCACGTTCCAGCGGGAAACCGTACTTCCTGCGCTGTCGGCGTTTGCTGCGGAGCTCAATAAAAATGGCCTCGCTGCAACGGTTACCGACCTCATTGGTACCGATGGGTCGATCGCGCTGAGTGCTGGAGTCACCGAGGAGTCTGGCTTTAGTTATGCAGTTAGGCTGGCGCCTCAGGGTGTGGAGGCGTCTGCTGAAACGGGCGTAGATGAGGTTGTGCTTCCCGTCGAGGGGTCGACATCGGTCACGGAAGTACACCTAGCCTCAGGCTCCGCGGGGTACTGCTTATGGGGTCTCACCCAGACACAAGTTATCGCCGATGTGCTCGCGCAATTCGAACAGCACCGCAGGACCTAGTCGACGGTAGTAATCGCAGTGGCGGGTAGTTTCTTACCCGTCGGATTCAAGTCGCGCATGGCCGGGATCATTTGATTGAGTCGCGCTTGTCTGTCGTTAGGTGCAGGATGCGTGCTTAGAAATTCAGGTGGTCGATCGTCTCCCAGGCCTGACATCTTTTGCCATAAAGTCACAGCGGCCTCCGGGTCGTATCCGGCGAGGGTTGCTAGCCGCATGCCAAGTGTGTCGGCCTCACGTTCTGCCACCCGACTGTTGGGTAGTTGTAGGGCGACCTGGGCCAAGAGCTCCGCATTTTGCCCCGCAGTCCCACTGCCATCAGTCGCAGCACTGACGGCCACCAGACCCAGTTGGATCGCCATTGCTCGTGACATCCGTTCTGCCGTATGGTCCGCAAGTGCGTGAGAAATCTCGTGTCCCATAATCTGAGCAAATTCGGCGTCGGTAAGCTCCAGCTCGTCAAATAGGCCAGTGTACACAGCCATTTTGCCGCCGGCCATGCACCAGGCGTTCACGGTGTCCGCATCGTCGACAATTACTACACTCCAGTCCCAATCCGCAGACTTTGGGAAGTTCTCAACGGCGGCAGTAACTACTCGGCCGGTAACGCGACGAACTCGGGACTCTATTAATCGATCTTGGGATATCTCGTCCTCGGCGCGGAGTGCCTCTACGGCTTGCCGATAGGCTCCGCGGGACTGCTGTATCGCTGACTCAGGGGAAACAATAAGAAATTGGCTTCTGCCTGTTGGGCTGGTGCTGCAACCCACGACGAGGCAAAGCATTAGGGCGGATAAAACATGGTGGATCCGGCGCATTATCGGGGACTCCAAGGTTATCGTGTGATCAAGATGCAGCCCGCTCGGCAGTGCGTCAACCGGGTTCTGATTCAGCGCCCGCAACGACTCTAATAAGGCCTCGATAGACTCGTGTTGCATCAGCCTTGCCTTCGAGGATGCGTTGAATCTCACTACAAATGGGCACCTCGATGTGGTGGCGGTTTGCCAGCGAAACTACGGTGGGCGCACTTTTTACACCCTCCGCTACCATGTTCATCGCGTCGGTTATCTCTTGTACCGATTTTCCTTGCGCCAGTTGCAGTCCCACATGTCGATTCCGGCTTTGAGGACTGGTGCAGGTTGCGATCATATCGCCCATACCCGCGAGCCCTGCGAAGGTGTCTGCGCGACCACCCAACGCAGTGCCTAATCGCGTGATCTCGGCGAGACCGCGCGTAATGAGTGCGGCTCGAGTGTTGTCACCGGCGCCAAGACCATCTCCCAGACCTACCGCGAGCGCAATGATATTTTTAAGGACGCCACCGAGCTCGCACCCAATCACATCGTCGTTTCGATAGACACGAAACAGACCGACGTTGAGCACGGGCTGTAACCAGTCTGCCGAGGCATTATCGAGTGCGAGTACGCTTGCTGCGGCTTTTCCTTCGAGGATTTCCCTAGCCAGGTTCGGCCCGGTCAGCACACCCACTGGATGATCGGGGCAGTACTCGTGAATCACCTCGGTCATCCGCTTCTGCGTCGTGGCTTCGAGTCCCTTGGTCATACTGATGATGGGGGCGCCGCTATGAACCAAAGGTGCAACCTGCTCAAACACACTACGAAAGTTGTGCGAGGGAATGGCCATAAAAACAGCATGGGCGTCGTTTATGGCCTCTTCGAGACTCGTGGTTGCGGACAATAGAGGATTTAGATTGAGACCTTCGAGGTAGCGGCTGTGGGTATTCGAACCATTAATCTCATCCACGACATCCGGATCGCGCGCCCACAGCGTTACGTTAGCATTACGACAGACCAGCGATGCCAGTGTCGTGCCCCATGAGCCTCCGCCGATGACGGCGAGACGTGTATTACTGTTTTTTGGTGAATTCAGAGCAATTTACCCCTTAGCGCGCACAAAACGACGCGCGAGGATGTCGGTTCAAGATCAAAACATCAAGTTGAGGTGAATTTTCACCGTGTTGCCTTGTAGACTCAAGCCAAAGCGATGGTGTTTTGAGAGGCTCTGGGGGCTATGGAATACGGAATTGTCAGTCTGCTGCCGACGGCCTTGGTTCTTGTGTTAGCTGTTATAACCCGGCGCACCTTGGAATCGGTTATCGCTGGCGCCATTTTTGCGTTCCTACTGATGGACGGTATCGGATTTGTGGACACGCTCGCGGAAGTATCGCGGGATGTGCTAATGGATGAGGATATCGCTTGGATTATCCTGGTCTGCGCCCTCTACGGCGTGTTCATCGCGTTGCTTGTCCGCAGTGGGGGGTCGATGGCGTTCGGTAACTTGTTACTCAAACGTCTCCGCTCTAAAGGCCAGAGCTTGTTTGCAACTTGGTTGCTTGGGCTCGTTATTTTCCTTGATGACTACCTCAATTCGCTGACGGTAGGTGCATCCATGAAGGCGGTAACCGATCGGTTTAAAGCCTCGCGGGCGATGCTGGCGTACGTTATTGACTCCACCGCGGCCCCTATGTGCCTTTTGATCCCCATTTCTAGCTGGGGTGCCTATTTTTCAGGTCTTCTGGAGAAAAATTCAGTCGCCGCTGATGGTCAGGGATTCTCGCTATTCGTCGAGTCCATTCCTTATATGTTTTACCCTATTTTTGCGCTCTTTCTTGTTCCTATGGTCGTGCTTGGTTTTTTGCCTAGGATCGGCCCAATGCGGGAGGCTGAGGAATTGGCTGAGGCTACCGGCGAACTAGGTGCCACCGATGGTGATAACGGTGAAATGGAGTCCGGAGACGGTGGTCCCTCTACGTTTTTCCTGCCCATCCTCGCACTTTTATTCTTCACGGTTCTTCCAACATTTGATTGGGAAACGTCGACACTGTCGATGAACGATGACTTGTTACGAGGCGTCATTGCAGGGATTTTATTTACGGTTGTCTACTTTGCTTATCTTCGACTGATGCCTCTGTCGGAACTATTTGATACCTGCACTTACGGCATCAAAATCATGGTGCCCGTGCTCGCTATGTTGCTGGCGCTGTTTGTCTTTGTGGAAGCGAACCATCGGATTGGACTCACCGAGTATGTCATACAGGGAGTGAAGCCTTACATGAATGCCACCATGCTGCCTGTCATTGTGTTTGTCACCATGTCGGCGGTGTCGTTCGCCACTGGATCAAACTGGGGTGTTATCGCGATTGCTATGCCCGTCGCCTTCCCTCTGGCACAAGCCTATGACGTCAGTATTCCGCTGGTCATAGGCGCCCTCTTGTCGGCCAGTGGTTTCGGGAGCCATGCGTGCTTCTACTCGGACTCCACGGTGCTATCAGCTCAGGGCGCGGGTTGTAATACCTATCAGCATGCAGTGACACAGCTTCCCTACGCGCTAATCGCAGCAGCCGTTGCAGCCGTGGGTTTTCTTTTTGCCGCAACATAGGAATTGCCTCAATGGCAACAGATAGTTATTTAAGCGCCGTACCATAGATTAACTTTTTGCTATTTCTTGGAGTACTGAATGTCGATCTGGCGGGTTTTTTTGTCGAGCACAGCGCTAGCACTTATCGTCAGTTGCGGTGGAGGTGGCGGTAGTGGTTCTCCTCAGCCTCCCGTCGTGGTTGAGCCCCCTGCGCCCGACCCCACCGGCCTCTGGGTTAGTAGCGACGACGATGGAGAGGGCCTAGTCAGCTATGCAGCTAAGCTCACGCAAATAGGCGCAACGCGCTCAGCGACCGGTGGTGTGGTATTGGAGGCTTCACCGGCTGCAGATGCCTCCTCTGGCGGCTTCTCCAGCACCTACACATTGGAAGCGAGTGTCGATGAGTACGACATTGTTAAATACAACGGTTCGACGTTGGCAATTGCCCCTACGCGGAGTGGCTGCTGTTTTATTGCCGAGCCGGTGGCAGCAGAAGCAGCGTTGCCGCCGCCTGGCGAGTCGCCACTGCCGCAGATCGAGTTGTTCCTGACCGACCCAACCTCGGGTACAGCTTCATTGCAGTCGGTGATCGATCTCGACGGGGGGGTGAACGCTGAGGGGATGTACTTGTCTGAAACCGGACTTCAGGTACTGCTCTCCACCGCCTGGTGGGGCATCTATGGGGATCGATTCACTACCCCCGACGGCTGGCTTGATGAGCAGGTGAGTTTGAAGGGTTTCGATCTGACCGACCCTGAGAATCCCGCTCTGACGAGTGAGCTGAGCATAGAAGGAGCGCTTGTAACCTCGCGTCGTACAGGCGATGAGATTCATATTATTTCGCGTCATGCGCCTAACATTGAGGGTCTCGTTACCTACCCCCAAACCGAAGAGGAGGTGGCAAATAATGAGGCGATTCTCGCTGAGGCCTCAGATGAGGATGTGTTACCGGAGATAAGGATTAATGGGGAGTTGGTATCGCCACTGACGCTGGATGGTTGTTACCGGCTGGATCCAGAACATCCGCTGGCGGTGCCCGTGCCCGGCGACTCCACCATCACGACGATGCTTACCGTTTCTGCAAATTCTGGTGAGATTGTCCGCTCGGCCTGCACGTCAGAGCCTGTGACAGGGGTTTACATGGGTGAGACCTATGTTGCCTTTACTCATGTCCGTTGGGATTTGGAAGAAGGTGGCACGATGGTGCATCTGCTCGACCGCGACTCCTTTGACTACATGGGTTCAGAGAAGCTCGAGGGTGATCTCTACAGCGGTGGCAATGTCGATTTTCGTATCAGTGAGTCATCAGGTGCCCTGAGGCTGGTTACGACTCAATGGACGGGTGATCCCGAGGACTCATTCAGACATCGGCTCTACGTCGTGAGCCCGGAGGCTAATGCACCCGAGCTTGAGGTTTTAGGTGTGATGGGTGAGGCCCCTGAGGCGCGTATTGGGAAGCCCAACGAAGACCTTTACGGGGTCCGTTTCATGGGTGATCGGGCCTACATGGTGACCTTCGAGCGCATCGACCCGCTCTACGTTATCGATCTATCGGTCCCCAGTGCGCCAGCGATTTTGGGTGAACTCGAGGTGCCCGGTTTTTCTGATCTGTTACATGAGGTCTCGGATGATTTGCTGCTGGGTTTAGGGTCAAGCGAGCGTCGCTTTCCCAAGCTCGAGCTTTACAACGTCAGTGATGTCTCAAGGCCGATTTCTCAGGGGTTGATCGAGCTCGGTGCTGATCTGGACTGGGGATACAGTCCGGCACAATACAATCGCTATGCGTTTACCTATCTGGCGGGTGATACCGTAGATCGCTTAACTGTGCCCTATGCCGCCGGTGGCGTTGAGGACGGTATATGCTGTATTCAGGTGGATCGTGTCGCACTGTTTGAAATAACGGATAAAGCGTCGCCTGCTCAAGCAGCTATTTCGGCGGTCGGCGAGGTCACGCTGACGCCCGGATCAGTGGATGGTGATACGCGGGTCGTATTGGATTCGGAAGCGTTGTACGTTATCTCTCTCATGGACCTCTTGGGTGGCCTTTGGAGCAACCCCGAGGCCGTTAGCTCGATTCGACCTTAATGACGTGAGCCGACCCGATTTATCGGGTTGAAGAATAATAAGAGAGACACAGTATGAGAGCGTTTTTCGGTACCCTCATTATCAGCTTTTTTTTGCTATCCAAACTTGTTGCTAGCTGAAACTAACCCTCCACTCTGCCAGCAGGCTGGGGTGAAGGTATTGACCGACTTTCAGGGCGGCAATATCAATGGCTGTGAGTTTACCCCCAACGGTCGGTTAACGATTTCCGTCGCTCCCGAGAATGAGCCAATCAATACCAGTCCTTGGTATGCGTTCCGGTTGCTGGCTGATGTGACGACCGACGTCGCAATTGTCTTGGACTACGGTAACTACAAACATCGCTATACACCGGACTTCAGTATCGATGGTGTGAATTGGCAAACCTACCCAGCGGCAAGGCTAGACCTTACCAAGGATAAGTCTAGGGCGGGATTCTCGCTCACGGTTCCTAAAGGCAAGTCGGTTGTCATTGCTGCACAGCCGCTGCTGACATCATTTCATTACGCAACGTGGCTCGAATCCCTAAGAGAGCAGCATAATGTGACCGTTTCATCGGCAGGGCCGTCAGTTGAGGGTCGGCCGCTTTGGCGACTTATTACGCCCGCAAAAAAACACACGCTGCTGTTATTGGGTCGTCAGCATCCACCCGAAACCACGGGTGCGCTGGCGTTAATCAGTTTTGCCGAGCGATTATTAGAGGATGATGCGCTTGCGACGCGCTTTCGCAATGAGGTTGGACTATTGCTTTATCCCGTCATCAATCCCGACGGCGTCGATAAGGGGTATTGGCGCCACAACGTTCAGGGCAAAGACCTGAATCGTGAGTGGGGTCCGTTTTCGCAGCCCGAAAATCGCACTATCGACAGTGACATCGCTCAGTGGCTCGAGAGACACGATAGCCAGCTCATCAAGGCAATTGATTTTCACTCCACGCATTACGAGGTTTTCTACACCCAGCCCGACCAGTCTGCGTCGACCATGCCCGATCTTTTGGGGGATTGGGTATCGCAATTTGAAGAGCTGATGCGCTCTCAATTTGATGACTTTGGCGTTCGGCGGCAGGTCTCAGACAACCCTCAAGTGAATGCGGCAAAGCACTATTTCTTTACACGGTACGGTATTTCCTCAACGACCTTGGAAATGGGCGATGAGACAGATCGCGTCTTTATAGCGGCTTACGGACGGGCGGCAGCCGAGTCTTTTATGTCCGCGTATTTCGATCAACTCTCAGCAGATACGGTAATCGATAACCGGCCACTCGATCTCTTGTTCAAAGGCGGACTGGTGGTTGATGGCACTGGTGCACCGCCTTACGTGGGCGACGTTGGTATTCGGGACGGACGTCTGATGATGCTGGCGGAGGGGCACAATGCCAAGGCCGAGGTTGTTATTAATATTACCGAGAAGGTCATCGCACCGGGCTTTATCGATATTCACACTCACGCGCGAGCTGACCTGGTTTCGCCAGACAAAGCGCTGATGGCCAACTACCTGACCCAGGGCGTTTCCACGGTGATCATCGGTAACGACGGCGATGGCGCTACACGGATTCAAAATCGCTTCGAAACAATCTTTGCGCACGGTGCGGGCACCAATGTTGCGCAGCTCGTAGGACACGCGTCGTTACGGCGCCGCGTTATGGGCGACACTGGGCGGCCCGCTACTGCCTCTGAAATTGATGAAATGAAATCCATCCTCGCGGAATCCCTCAATGAGGGTGCTATGGGGCTGTCGACGGGGCTTTTTTACGCCGACGGCTCCTACGCCACGACAGAAGAGGTCATTGAGTTGGCCAAAGTGGCCGCTGCTGAAGGTGCAATTTACGAGTCTCATATCCGCGCCGAAAGTTCGCGTGGTGTTGGTGTGCACAAAGCGGTGGATGAGGTCATTGAAATTGCGCGAGGCGCTGACATAGCCGCACACATTGCGCATATCAAAGTATTGGGGAAGGGGGTCTGGGGCGAATCGGGCAACATTGTCGACAAAATAGCGGCAGCGCGGGCTGAGGGGCTAGCCATCACCGCCGATCAGTACCCGTGGGTGGCCTCATCGACCCAACTTAAGAGTGCAGTGGTCAGCAAGCAGTATCAGCTGGGTGGCATCGAGGCACTGCGAAAGCGACTGTCTGATAGTGGCAAGCGTAGAACGCTGCTCGAAGACATCGCCGTTAATATCGATCGCCGTGGTGGACCGAACAGCTTGCTATTAGTTGAGACGGAAGATCCTCAGTGGAGTGGCCTCAGACTCGATGCTGTCGCTGCTGCTTTACAAGTGCAGCCTGCCGAGGCGGCGGCGATGCTCATCATTGAGGGGCAGGCTCGCGTCGTGTCATTCAATATGACCGAAGACGATATCAAAACCTTTATGAAGGAACCCTGGGTAGCAACTTCCAGTGATGGTACCGACGGTCATCCCCGAAAATTCGGCAGCTTTCCGCGAAAATACAGAGCCTACGTTCGAGACAGTGACACATTGTCACTAGCTGAATTCATTCGTGCGAGCAGTGGTTTGCCGGCGGACATTCTGGGGCTACGTGATCGCGGTTATCTGGCGACGGGGATGATTGCCGATGTTCTGGTTTTGGATCCAAAGCGTTATCAAGAGAATGCGAGCTTTGCCGAATGGGACCGTCTATCGAGTGGCGTTGAACATTTACTAGTAAGCGGTGAATTTGCCATGAAGGACGGGGTTGTCACCCAGTTACGATTGGGTCAGCCAATTACTCGATAAATCTTGCCAAAGGGATGCCCAAGTACTAACGTCTCGCCAGAGTATAACGTTAAAGCTGTAAGAACATAAAACGATAAAGCCGCTCAGCGACACAAATAACAAAACAGGCAAACACTCAGGAGAAACTCATGATCACATCCTTTGAAGCTTCATTGCGATTTGCCCGCGCCCCTTTGGCCGTGGCAATTGCTGTCCTATCCACCACCGCACTCGCTCAAGATGACGGAACGTTACTCGAGGAAGTCATTGTCGTTGGCTCACAAATTAAGGGTGCATCGATATCAGACGCGTTAGCAGTTAGCGTGCTCGATGCCGAGGCCATCGAGGCTATGGGCGTTGACTCGGGTGACGAGTTACTGGCGCTGATCCCTGAAAATGGACAGAACTTTTTTAACGAAGCGGAAAATATTTCTGGCGGCGTGAACTCTGGTCGAGGTGATTTAGGAGCGTTCAACCTCCGAAACCTGGGTACCGGTAACACATTGGTGCTTCTTAACGGTCGCCGGCTCGTTAACTCAGCGACCTACCAGACCGAGGAAGTGGGCGGCAGCTTTATTCCCGTCAATACGGCAAACTCTAACCACCTACCGGTCTGGGGTATCGATCGTGTTGAAGTTCTCCGCGACGGTGCTTCGGCTATTTACGGCGCCGATGCGGTGGCTGGTGTAGTGAATACCGTGCTCAAGGACGACTTCGAGGGGTTTAACATTCGATTCCGTCACTCGGAATTCGATAATACGCCGAGCACCCGTCAAAGCGTCACCGCCGAATGGGGTCAAGACTTCAATGACGGTCGCACCAACGTGGGTGTGTTCTTCAACTACTATCACCGCGATCGAGTGAGCTCCAATGATGATCCACGCTGGGCTGACTCTGACTTCCGACGTCGTATCCCCGAGGATTCGCCTTGGGCGGGAAGTACGTCATTCCGAAACAACTCAGCTAACGGTTTGTATCCTCAAATGGATGTTCGGACCTCCAGGGAGCCAACCAGCTTAAACGGGGTTATTACCGATACCGCGGGTGAATTTGAAACTTACCCGATTGGCGACTCTCGCTGTCAGTACACGATCAATGCCACCACCTGTGGCGCCGTGGATGGGCAGGGTACCTACCGCTATGACCTTAATGGCAATAACGGCTTTGGTCGCGATCTTGCCTCCGAGCTTGATCGTATGAGCCTTTTTGCCAATATCACTCATGAATTAGCGAATGGCACAGAGAGCTTCACCGAGCTTTCGTACTATGAGTCTGAGACCAATTTGATTCGTCACGCATCGGCGACCTTTAGCTCGGTCAAACTCATTATGGGTGCTGACAACCCATACAACCCGCTGGGTAGTGGCCCAGGACGCCTCTCTGGCCCCGGGTTAGATGATGCTATGGCCGGTGTTCCTGCTGAGGGTCTCGACCTCATCATTGACAACTACCGCTTTGGCCAGGTACCGCGAATCGTCGATAACGACGGTGACATGGTTCGGCTGCTTCAGGGCTTAAGGGGTTCGCAAGGTGAGTGGGATTGGGAAACAGCCTTTTCTTACGCCAAGGCAACGAAGGACGACATCACACGTAACCGTGTCTCTAATACGCTTGCGACCGAGGCGCTGAGTGACTCTTCGATGGATGCATTCAATCCGTTAGATCCTACCTATGAGGGATCCAACATCGAGCGCATTTTGATTGATGTCTATCGTAAGTCAGAAACTGAACTGACAACGTTCGACTTCAAAGTCTCCAATAATGAGCTCTTCGAATTGGGTGCGGGTTCTGTCGCGGGCTTGATTGGTTTCGAATGGCGAAAAGAGGAGTACCGTGACGATCGTGATCCGCGACTCGATGGCACCATCGTGTTCACCGACTATCAGGGCGACACATACCCCTATGTAAGTGACGTCGCAAACTCGAGCCCCACCGGTGATAGCTCGGGTTCTCGAAACGTCACATCGATGTTTGCCGAGCTACAGATTCCGCTCCTCGACAATCTTGATGTTCAGCTCGCGGTGCGAAATGAGAACTACTCGGACATCAGCGATGGCAACATCTCTGTCGGTAAGGCTGCGTTTGGCTACCGTCCGGTTGAATCGCTACTAATTCGAGGTTCGTGGTCAGAGACGTTCCGCGCGCCAAACCTAGTGACGGTAAACGAGGGTTTGGTAGCACGAAGTAATACGCGGACGGACTGGGCCTGTGAGTACGTTAACCAAGTCACAGGTGAGGCCTATGATCTGGATTGCCGTAACTCGACTCAGCGTTCAGCTCAGGGCAGTGAATTACTAGGGTCAGAGACCGGCGAGAACACGTCGATCGGTTTTGTTTTTGAACCGCTTGATGGACTTACGCTAACCGCTGACTGGTGGAGTATCGAGAAAGACGACACCATTGGACTCTTCGGCGAAGAGAACCACATGATTCTCGACTTGTACTATCGCTTGCAGGCCGGCGCGTCCAATTGTTCGATGACCTTCAATCCCGCGGTGGTTCGTGATGCGCCAGACGATGACCAAATTGCTGCCTTTACGGAAGCCGGCATCTGTCCTGGAGGTACTGCCATCCGCGTAGACGATGCCTACGCAAACCTCGATAAGCGTACCCTTGAGGGTTACGACATCGGTGTTTATTACGACATTGATACGGATCTTGGTACCTTCAGCTTCCGTTACAACGGTTCATATCTGGACAAGTTTGAGCAGGAAGCTTCGGGTGATGCAGCGCTGCTTGTGGCAAGTCAGGCGAGTGGTGCCATTCCAGCGAATATTCCAATCGACGGCTTCGCTGATCTTGTGGGACGCGATGGCAATCAAGAAGAGCGCCACCGTGCTAGCCTGCGCTGGCGTAAAGGTGACTTTGGTGCGTCGCTGTCTGGATATCAGGTTGGGTCGTTCTACCAGAGCTCACTAACCTTGAGTGACGGGACTCGTTACGTGATTCCATCAATGACGACTTATGACGCAACCGTCGATTACCGCTTCGATATGGGTGACACGAGAGCGCGTTTCAGGCTCGGTGTGAAGAATTTGACCGACGAGCGAGCGCCATTGGCCGACCGCTACTTCGGTTACTTTGCTGATGCTCACTCTGACTACGGTCGTTACATGTACGTTGACCTGCGGATGAGCTTCTGAGAAAACTGAGGAGGTGGCATCGCTTGCCACCTTAACAGGGCCTCCGAAAGGGGGCCTTTTTGTCTCTGGGGACACATTGATGGTGACAGACTTACCGCAGGAACGATCGACCGTGAAGCAGATAGGTTTATGGTTGGGGCCTGTTTTTTTCTTGCTCATGTTTCTGACCGCAGGTTCGCAAGATACGATGCCACGAGATGCCTGGCTGGTTGCTGGTGTTGGGCTATGGATGGCAACGTGGTGGTCGACCGAAGCGATTCCAGTTGCGGCGACGGCATTCATCCCACTCGTGAGTTTTCCCTTACTACAGGTCATGTCGGTCAAGGCGGTCGCACAAAGTTATGCGCACCCCACCATTTTTCTGTTCATGGGTGCTTTCGTCTTAGCGCTTGCGGTAGAGAAATGGTCGCTTCATCGCCGAATAGCACTCACGGTTTTGCTGCGCACTGGGACGGATGGTCGAAAGCTCATTCTTGGCTTTATGGTGGCTGCTGCTTTGCTCTCCATGTGGATGACGAATACGTCAACGGCAATGATGCTGCTTCCTATTGCTGCATCAGTGGCGGCAATGGTGGCGGAAAAGGCGGTCGCAGTGAGCGATGAAGAAAAACGCCGGTTTCAGGTGGCACTGTTATTGGCGCTCGCGTATGCGACCACCATTGGCGGGATGTCCACCATTATCGGCACCCCACCCAACGTGCTGTTGGCTGGGTTTATTGAAGAAACCTACGGCCTTCAGATCGCCTTTTTTGACTGGATGCTGATTGGCCTGCCGCTAGCGCTAGTGCTCTTGCCGCTTGGTTGGGTTGTTTTAACGCGCGTTGCCTTTGACGTTGACGTGCCGCCCAGCCCAGAAGCGGCCAATGTCATTTCAGACATGCGTCGAGAGATGGGCGTTATGACCAGCCGAGAGCGACGGGTTGGGCTACTGTTTCTCGCAGTTGTGCTCCTGTGGATGTCCCGGAAATGGCTGAATGACGTGTCGGGTCTGGAGGGTCTCAGCGACGCTGGTATCGTCATGGCCGCTGCGCTCTTGTTGTTTGTGATACCGGCTGAAAAGGCGTCAGCTAATCGCTTAATGGAATGGGAGGACGTCTCGCGCTTACCTTGGGGTGTTCTTATTCTGTTTGGTGGTGGGTTGGCACTAGCGGCTCAGGTGTCCAGCTCTGGACTGGCAGTATGGCTCGGCGAGTCATTACTTCCCGTAGCAAATTTGGGCACTCTGGTGCTGATTGTCGCGGCTGCAGGTTTGGTCGTTTTCCTAACCGAGCTCACTAGCAATTTGGCGACCACAGCGACATTTTTGCCGGTCATTGCTGCTATCGCTGCGCAGTCAGGGATAGAGCCGCTGGTACTCTGTGTGCCGGTGACCTTGGCGGCGAGCTGCGCCTTCATGCTGCCTGTAGCCACGCCACCGAATGCCATCGTATTTTCGTCGGGCGTTTTAACCATCCCGGAGATGGTGCGAGCCGGATTCTTCATGAATCTTGTCGCACTGGTTGTCCTCACGCTGTTGGCAACTCTCGCAGTGCCATTGGTTTTTTAATCGTTTGATGGGCCGGGCGAGCGACAGTTAATGGCTAAGCGAGTACTCAGTGCCGCTCTGTTTATTTTTGGTCTGATAGGCCCCTTGCTAGCGATTGCAGGAGAGACGTCACTGACGCGCGTGCTGTTCATTGGCAACAGTTATCTCTATTACAACGACAGTCTGCACAACCACGTGAAGCGCATGGCATCTGAACATTTTGCTGATATGACCAGTCGAGACTTTCACTATAAGTCGGCGACCATTGGGGGTGCGCGCTTACAGCACCATGATATTGAGTGGTTGCTTACTCCAGGCAAGATAGGCGTAGATCGACCTTTCCAAGCGGTGATCATGCAGGGAGGGAGTTTCGAGCCTTTAACCGCTGATACCCGCAAGACCTTTGTCGACACGGCGTCGCACTACTCTGAAAAAGTGCGGGCTGCCGGCGGTAAACCATTCTTGTACATGACCCACGCTTACGTATCACCCCATCGACGTGCCCAACCGGGAATGATCAATCTTATTAGTGACACCTACAGGCATGCGGGTCAGCAGGCCAAGGCTCAGGTCATCCCCGCAGGCTTGGCGTTCGAAAGATCGTATAAAGAGCGACCCGATTTTTCCCTCCATATGGCGTTTGACGGCACACATCCAAACTTGCGCGGGACGTTTTTGGGCGCCTACGTCACCTTGTTCACGCTGTACGGTGAAGCTGTGGATGCACTGGACTACGATTATTTCGGGAGACTTAGCGCGGACGACGTTGCGTATCTGCAACGAATTGCAAAGGAAACAGTGGCCGATTATCGTACTAGGGATAAGTGATGAGGTTTTGTTAGCATAAGGCTGGCATCTGAATATTTGGACGAACACTATGCTGAAATCGTTGAGACACTGGTACGAGCAAAATCGCATTAAGCCAATACAAGCTGGGCTTGCGATTTCTCGATTGCTGCGCGACCCCGATGATACGGGTCAGGTATTCAAGGTTCTCGAAGCTCTGCGGGGAGACTCTCTAAGTAGAGCACTTCGCCGCATGAGGAGTGATGAGCGAGGTCAAACATTGCTCGCAGAGCAGCCTAATATCGTCAATGCATTGAATGATCGAGAGGCGCTTGTGGCACTCCCCGAAGGCAGCATTGGAAGAACCTATTACGATTTTGTCCATGCTGAGGGACTGTCTGCAGACGGTCTGATTGAATCGAGTCACGAGGCGCCTCGCTTCGAGAAAATTCGGCAGGACCAGCGCTGGTTGGGAGATCGATTGAGGGATATACATGACTTGCAGCACGTGATGACAGGTTACGGGCGGGATACATTGGGCGAGCTGTGCTTGCTGTCATTCATGACCACGCAGGTGCCGTCCCGTGGCATCGACTTTATTATTTTCATGGGTCGGACAAAAGGCCAAAAAGAGCAGCCCGGACTAAATTTGAAAGAGTTGATCGGTGAAGGGCAACAAATCGGGGAGGAAGCCGATTGGATGCTGTTTACGCGCTGGGAAGATCGTCTGCATGAGCCGCTAGAGAGCGTGCGAGCGGAGTTGGGTTTCAAGCCACCAGTCAAATATCGCGAGGCATTGAAGTGGCTCGAGGGCGATCAAATGATTAGCCGATCGGTGGCGGCCTAGACAGATTCGGATGAAGAGTCACCCAAAGGCTGGTAGCGAGAACAGATCGAGCCGCGTTACTCTGTTGACGTAGATTTAGATAAACGGCGCTCACTGGTGTTGGCGCTAGCGAGGAGAATAAAAATGAATACAGCAGTTCCGGAACGCGCAAAATTCCACCACATGAAAGATGGAACACTCGAGGATTGGACCATTATTGGTGCCGAGGTACAGGAGTTCTCCAAAACGCTGTACCAGCGAATTATTGATCATTTGTTATTGCTTGAAGGCGACTGCGGTGGTTTTCCCGTTGATCGACTCACTCACTGTTTACAGACAGCTACTCTGGCTCACAAAGACGGTAAAGACGAAGAATATGTTGTCTGTGCATTGCTGCATGACATAGGCGATACGTTGGGACCCGCTAACCACGCAGATATCGCTGCGGTCTTACTCCAGCCTTACGTCAGTGAAGCCAACCATTGGATGGTGAAGCACCACGCAATCTTCCAAGGGTATTATTTTTTCGAGTATCTGGGTTTGGACAAGAACATGCGGGAGCAGTTTAAAGACCATCCTCTTTATGATCAGACGCTCGAGTTCATTGAAAAGTATGATGCGCCTGCCTTTGATCCCGATGCTGAAACCTGTCCACTGTCGTTTTTTGAGCCAATGATTCAGCGCGTGTTCGAAAAACCCAAGCAGTCGCTGTACAAGAGCGAAGGCTCGACCACTTTTCAAGACTGACCAGTGGCGGTATCTGAGGTCCCCGAGTCTGAGTCCGCCGAGAAAGCAGCGGGCTGGCCTTATCGTGCTGTATCCCTTCCTTGGCAGCGGCGTCTTCGCGTTTGGCATCGGCGTCTGGCCGTAGTCACTGCCATTCAGCTCCTTTTGTGGACGGTGAGTGGCATTTACTTTGCCTTTATTGATATCACGATGGTGCGGGGTGAGCCGCATCGTCTAACGCCGCCAACTCAGTCCATCGACCTCGCCAAATTTGATTTCCCGGTCGCTTCGACAAGCCAAATACTCATAAAACCCCGACTGCCAGGCGAGCTTGTGGTTGGTATAACAGACCCGGCGTCAGGTCTTACAGAGTGGTTGTATTCTGACGGCCAGCCAGTGTCTCTATTGACGTCAGAGCAGGCGATTTCAGCGGTGTCGAGTAAAACGGACATTACGGTGGACATTACCGAGTGGGTGACAACCGCCGCAGAAGCGGCCGAATACAGAGGCCGCCAACTTCCTTTGTGGCGTGCCTATAGCGCGGAGAATCCGTCCCTTCGAGTCTACGTCGATCCTCGCTCGGGCGATATTGTCGCCATTAGAAATTTGGCGTGGCGAGCATGGGACTTCTTGTGGATGCTCCACATCATGGATTACGACGACCGCGATGACATTGGCACCTGGCTGCTCAAGCTATTTTCCGTGATGGCGCTACTCACCGCCATCGCCGGCATTGCCCTATACGTAATGATTCCCTGGAGACGTACCTCTAAGGGTTAGTTTAGTGGGTGCTCGCGGACCGGGGTTGCATGGCCACAGCAATGCATCGTTATCGAAGTAAACTTCGCTGCTGTAAAACTACAGATAAATCATCGGCCAGAGGTAGGCAAAGAAAACGCCGGTAGCATATACCCCAACCGATATTCCCAGAAGGCGTCGGCTTAGAGCCCGTAGTCGCATGCATGCCGCCGCTTGCTCTGGATCGACAGGGCAAGGTGCGTTTCTGGCCTGCCATTGCATGAAGGCCGACAAGCCCAACAAAAGACCCGACGCGATGAAGAGTGGTCCCTTATTGGCGGATAGCCACATGATGCCGGGAAATGTTGCGGTCAGACCCGCCATCAGTGCGCCCGCGCCCAAGGTAATCAGCAGGGCAGGCAAGGCACAGCACAGCAGGGTTGATGTGCTAGCAAATAGTGACAGCGTAGGCCCGATCAGCGTCCGGCGATCAACGGGGTTCATCCGCCCATTGCCTCACTATCTCGTCGGATGGCTGCGATGCGGTAACCGGCCTGCTTGGCAAGCTTCTCAATTTGCTTGTCAGAGAGATCCGAGCCCTCGTTAATTACCAGACTGAGCGTTTTCTTATCGAGATCGACATAGATAGCGGCAACTTCATCGCGCTTGCTAAAAATCTTGTTCATGGCCGTTGCGCAGAAGTCGCAGACAACACCCAGCACATCGACTACGACAGGAGCGCCACCAATGGCGAGTGCTGCAGAGATCTCATCGGTGTGGGAGATGGTGGCTGCCTTCATCCCCATATCCCCATGATCATGCGCCATTGCGTTGTGGTCATGAGACTCATGCTCATGATTAGCGCCATGGTCGTGCTCAGCACCGTGATCATGATTTATATCGGCATGCTTCATCTGGTCGCCACCCTGATGCTTCATCTCGTGCCTGCCGTCGTCTGCAAAAGCGGATGTTGATAGCGCCGCTGCGATTAAGAGTGAAATTGTCTTATTCATAAGTCCTCCGTTAGAAACGGTAAGTAAAATTAACCAGTGGGCTTGGGTCGGTTAGGTTGTAACCGAGTTCAAGTAGAGCTGGTCCTTTAAAAAATCGAAGCAGCGGCGTTACGCTTGTTTTGTCTTCAAAATGCTCACGTCGATCAACCTCGAGCATTAGCCATGTGTGGAGTTCTCCCGTATCGCCAGCATAAGGAGCCCATCCGAAACGCGCTTCATGCATTGATTGGTTGCCCAGCGCGCCCTGCTCGAGAAAGCGCGCTTCGTAACTAACGAAAAGCGTGCGTGTTTCCCAGTCGACCATGACGCCGACGAAGGAGGCAGTATCTGAGCCTAGCTTATTCGGCGACTCATCCTTTGCAGTTCCCAGTCCCCCTGTTAAGTAGAAGTTGCCCTGGTACTCCCTCCCAAACCATCGTTTTACGAGGAGTGTTGGCTGAATTGCCGTGAGCTTCACATCATCCGCGCGTTGCCACTCATGACGCAGTCCAACTGAAAAGTTATGCGCGGGAGAATAGTGAACGAGACCTGCTGTTGATGCTCGGTTCGCCACTTCGATGAGTGTCCAACCGCCCGCGTATGAAACTGGACGAGCCTGAACTACTGAGCAGGTGAGAATGGTCAGTGACGCCATAGCGATCCCTAGAACCGCGCTTCTCATTTCTTTCCTCGCATGACTTTAATCAGCTCTTCGATCTTGGCTTCTCGCTCACCGAGGTTATCACCTTCCAGTGCATGTTGGACGCAGGTCGAAATGTGATCGTCCAAAATGATCGACTCGAGGCTGGACAGCGCTGCTCTCGCTGCCTGGACCTGTTGAGCGACATCAATGCAGTATCGGTCTTCGCCCACCATTCGGCGCAGTGCCTTCACTTGGCCCTCGATGCGCGCGAGTCGTCTATCAACATTGGCACGAGTTTCTTGTTTCATGGTTACACTCCAATTTGGTATGAGAATACCCCCCAGGCGTATCGGAGGTCAAATACCCCCGGGGGGTATCAATGCGCAAAGCTATTAATGTTTATGGTGGGCGAAGGAGAAGTGTGAGAAACGTGGTCATGCGATGAGTATTCGGGCTACATTAGTGCTTTGTAGGGAGGCATTCAAATGACGATTTACAAAACAGACGGGCGTGGCAGGCGTTACACCGATATTGTTCAAACTGTGGGTGACACGCCCTGTGTCCGTCTTAATAGAACGGGACCTGCGCACGTCTCGATGTTTGTGAAAGTGGAGTCGTTTAACCCGCTCTCGTCGGTTAAAGACCGGCTCGCATTGAACATTATTGAGTCTGCTGAGCGAGAGGGACAGCTAAAGCCCGGACAGACAGTCGTTGAAGCGACGTCAGGAAATACTGGCATTGGTCTTGCGATGGTCTGTGCCGCCAAAGGCTACCCTCTTGTCATTACCATGGCTGAAAGCTTCTCAATCGAGCGTCGTCGCCTGATGCGATTTTTGGGCGCAAAGGTTGTGTTGACGCCGAAAGAGGAACGTGGCATCGGCATGTACGACGCGGCCAAAAAGCTGGCGGCGGACAATGGCTGGTTTTTCGCGGGTCAGTTCGAGAATGCGGCCAATGCCGATATTCATGAGTCGACGACCGCGCGCGAAATTCTCGCCGACTTTGAAGACTCACCACTGGACTACTGGGTGACAGGTTACGGTACAGGCGGCACCGTCACAGGTGTCGCGAGAGCACTTCGCAGAGAACGTCCAAATTGCAAAATCATTGTGTCAGAGCCACATAACGCCACCTTGCTCGGGTCGGGGCTACCACAGGAGCGAAACGCTGATGACTCGCCTAATGGCAGTCATCCGGCCTGGGAACCACACGTTATTCAAGGCTGGACTCCCGACTTCATTCCCAAAGTACTTCAGGAAGGCATCGATAGCGCGTTTTTTGACGAAGTTCGACCGGTCGATGGTATGAAGGGCATGGCGATGGCGCAGCATCTCGCGGCTAATGAGGGAATTCTCACTGGGGTTTCGGGTGGTTCAGCATTGTTGACAGCCGTAGAGGTTGCCGAGACTGCACCTGAGGGATCCGTGATTCTGGTCATGCTCCCAGACACGGGTGAGCGCTACCTCTCAACGCCCCTGTTCGAGTCTATACCGGCTGAAATGAATGACGAGGAAAAAGCCCTATTCGCATCAACACGTTAGGGTCAGACATAAAAAACCCGCACTAAGCGCGGGTTTTCCGGTTAATACCTTTCTATTTAATAGCCGCGAAGGGTCGCGAAGCGATCTGCATGGAAATGATAGTCACCATACGCCTGTCGACAAACAGCCGCGCGCTTCATAAAGAAGCCGATGTCGAACTCATCGGTCATGCCGATACCGCCGTGCATCTGGACACCTTCCTCAGTGGCATTGCGCACGACCTTTGAGCATTTGGCCTTCGCCATACTCGCTAAGACAGAGCGCTTTCCACTGTTGGCATCGAGGGCTTGAAGCGCGGCCAAGACTGCAGACTTACTGACTTCTATTTCAGCGAACAATTGTGCGGCACGGTGCTGTAGACCCTGGAACGTCCCTATTTTACTGCCAAATTGCTCACGCTCCTTGAGATAGCCAACGGTACGCTCGAAGGTTTCGATGGAAATCCCGAGCATCTCGGCCGCAGAGCACGCCGCCGCGACATCAATGGTGAATTCCATGGCCTCTGAGGCACCACCGAGACTTCCAAGGAGCGCATCGCCACTCACCATCACATTATCGAGAGTGATGTCTGCGGCACACTGACTATCGACAATCAGGCGGGTCTCGCAGGATACGCCTGCGGCGCCCCTTTCTACTGCGAAGACGCTCATGCCGTCGTTTCCACCAGTGACAACAAGTAATAAATCGGCATTGTGGCCGTCGATCACACCGCGCTTGTTACCAGAGAGCACATAGCCATCGCCGGACGCGGATGCTGTCGTCTCAATCGAAGAGAGATCGAAGTAGCCTGTCTCATCGGCCGCCAACACCGCGGTTAACTCACCAGAGGCAATACCCGGTAGATACCTCTCTTTTTGCTGCTCTGACCCCAGCTGGTTGATCAAACTTGCGGCGACGACTGCTGAGCTAAGGAAGGGGGAGAGCGCAAGCGTACGTCCCATCTCTTCAAGCACAACCCCTGCACCAACATAGCCGAATTCGAGGCCAGAATAAGCGTCTGGAATGACAATGCCGGGCCAGCCCATTTCACTCATTTTCGTCCAGAGCTCAGGCATGTGGTCCTCACCTGCGTCGCGCATAGCGCGCAGAGCAGAAATCGGAGCACTCTCTGACAGGAACGCTTTCGCCGAATCTTTGAGGAGCTGTTGCTCCTCACTTAAGATCATTACCACGGTGTTTCCCCCTACGCTGGCAAGCCCAGAATGCGTTTGGCAATAATGTTCAGCTGCACTTCGGTGGTGCCGCCTTCGATCGAGTTGGCTTTACTTCGAAGCCAGCTTCTTACCAATGCGCCTTTACTATCAGTATCAAAGTTCAACGCGTCGGTCGCGCCAATGGCCATGAACAGTTCCTGGCGGAGCTTATTGAGCTCGGTGCCATACATCTTAAGAATCGACGATGACGCACCTGTTCCTTGGCCCGCTTTGGTTTCGTCGGTAATACGTTCGATGGTTAGACCAAACGCCATCTCATCGATCTCAAAGGAACTGGCCTCCGAGCGGAGCGATGCATCACGAAGCCGACCATCTTTGGTACCACGCTTGGCGGCTGCCATTTGTCCCATGCCCTTCATGCCGCCGCCCGCAAGTCCGAAGCCGCCAATCATGGCGCGCTCGTGCGTCAGTAGGTATTTGGCAATTTCCCAGCCCTTATTCAGGGTCCCTACAAGCTGAGCCTTGGGGACCTGAACGTTATCGAAGAAGGTTTCGCAGAAGGGCGATGTGCCACTGATCAGCTTTATAGGCTTGGTGCTGACACCTTCGGATGTCATGTCAAATAACAGGAAGCTGATGCCTTCATGCTTTGGGCAATCGAAGTCAGTTCGAACCAGACAGAAAATCCAGTCGGCTTTATCGGCGTACGAGGTCCAGACTTTCGAGCCATTGATCAGGTAGTGATCGCCCATGTCCTCGGCTTTCGTGCGCAGGCTAGCAAGATCGGATCCTGCATTGGGCTCGCTGTAACCCTGGCACCAACGAATCTTTCCGTTGATGATATCGGGAATGTACTGCTGCTTTTGCTCTTCAGTTGCGTAGAGCAACAAGGCTGGGCCCAGCATATCCAAACCAAAGCTACTCAGCGGGCGCCGAGCACCGATGCGTGCCATCTCCTCGCCCAAGATCTTGGCTTCGGAGCCAGAGAGACCACCGCCGCCGTATTCAGTAGGCCAGCGTGGTGCTGTCCACCCTTTTGCTGCCATGCGCTCAAGCCATAGTTTCTGGCCCTCGCTTGTAAATACCCAGTTACGGCCACCCCAGCACTGGTCTTCATCCGACCGCATAGGTTGACGCATATCCTCCGGACAACTGGCCTCTAGCCACTCGCGAGTCTCGGCCCTGAATTGTTCAAGGTTTTCCATGATTCCTGCCCTCGATTATCTTTTTCTTGTGTTGACAGATGCTAACCGAATCGCGGTCGGTTAAACACTCTTGAAGGCATTGTAAGCGGTGTATTGTGTCTTATCCGCCAAGCTGCTCCGCCACGGCGTTCAGATCCCAATAGGCGTTAAGTGAGGTGATCAACCCTTCGCCATTAACCCGATACGTAACGATCATTTCTATGTCGATACTCAGGTCTTTCCCCACGTGGTTGGTCGCTGTCGCTATGCAGGCACAATCGACGGGACCCGCAGCAATCTGTTTGTGAGATGTGATGACCATCGTGCTGGGTCCGATCATCAGGTCCCAAAATTCCTCTACACGTTCTTTGCCCGCAAACCCTTCATCGGTTGGATCATGGGGCGATGGGCCCACCGGATCATGCACCACCGCATCATCGGCAAATAGTGATAGCCATTACTCTCTCTGTCCGTTTTGCGCACAGGCAATGGAGACCAAGTGAGCATTAATGGCTGGATGCGGGTGGGTCATGATGTACCTTTGCTAGTGGGTTAGAGACCATCACTTATCTGGATAATGTCGTCACTGTTGGCTGGCAAACTGAAAGCCACGCCGTCATAGCCAATGGTGAAATCTTCAAATACGGCGTCAGCGCCATTGAGGTAAAGGCGTTCCTGACCCGGGACAATGAGTGCGGGGACGATGTGATAGTAGAGTAGATGACCGACTCCCGCCTCGGCAGCTGTTTCAGCCGCATCCATGGGAGTCGCATGGTAGTCAGGAATGTCATGTGTGATCCTCACCAGGTTAGTCATCCCATTACTGCGAGCGCCTTCGTTGATAAGAGCGACTAGGTTGGCGGCGAGTGCCTCATGCACTAAAAGGTCAGCTCCGCGCGACATCTCGATGATGTTTTGATCTTTGATCGTATCGCCGGAGATCACCACTGTGCGGCCTTTGTAGGTAAATCGATATCCGACAGCAGGTTCAACGGGCGAGTGCGTCACTGAGAAAGCTTCAATTTTCAGACCGTCGCTATCGACTAACGTAGCCGTTTGACCTGGGGCAGGTTTGAGAAATGGTTTGGCAGTACCGCCCGCGGCGTTTAACGGTGTAACAGCGTCTCCATGGTGCGCTTGACGATAGATAAAGTCCTGCGCATAGGCT
This sequence comes from Halieaceae bacterium, assembly GCA_902547755.1. Classification (GTDB taxonomy): domain Bacteria; phylum Pseudomonadota; class Gammaproteobacteria; order Pseudomonadales; family Halieaceae; genus Luminiphilus. The sequence continues at coordinate 73,723 of CACCPA010000004.1, forward strand.
TCGTTGAAACCATTAACCACTCGTTCGATACCTGAAGGCCCATAGACAGGCAGTGGCGAATCGAAGGAACCACCAGCCCAACGCAGGGTCATCAGTTCGCCGAGCCCGTCAATGTGATCAGAATGAAAGTGAGTAATGAACACGCCCTCAAGTGCGGCTGCTGCCCAACCCATGCGGGCAAGATTGCGCGGGCTATCAGTACCGACATCGACGACATAAAGTGCACCACCAGCCGCAACAGCAACACAGGGCCCTGACGCCTTGGGCGCAGGTAGCGGGGATCCTGCACCGCACAGTCCAACGTGAAGCCCATCGCCAAGCGAGCCTAGAGTGGTCGTTGAGAATTGCCTGTCGATGCCGACTTGTAGCAGTCGGGTTACGAGCTTGTCGCGTTGACCGAAGCCCACAATCGCCATGACCAAGATGATAAACAGCACAATGTAGCGCTTTTGCATGATCGCCTCATATTTTGACACACGTTATGCCATATCTTATTGGCTTTTAGCTGAGTGTCTACTCATTTTATCCGTGCAATGTGGAGAGCGCGTCTGTGAAACAGGGAGGAGAGGCAATACACCATTATGTAGAAGGGCACATTGAAAAAATCACGAGGACGGAAAATAAAAAAAGGCGGCCTATGGCCGCCTTCGCTAATGAGCTTTACTCAGTCCCTAGTGAGAACGTAGTTCCACCAAACACCAGCTCCCGCCTCAACGGTGACGTCCATGGTGCCATCATCATTGAGGTAAGCATTGTAGGTGATGCTAGAAGCTGCATCATCGGGCGAGCCAATTTCTGCTCCGTTAACTGCTTTGGGTAGTCCAATGTAAGCACCCAAGCCGGAAACGGTCAGAGTCTGCGCTTCGGCATCGTATGCAAATTGCGCGTTGGCTGAGCCGTCATGAGGCGCGACAGGAGCAGCACACGAATCAGCGGCAGCACCCTGCCAGACTTCAACCCAAGTTTGATCTTGTTGGACGTTTGCAAACGATCCGTAGGCGCCAAAGACGTACTCATCGTTAAAATAACAAGCTCTCGTCTCTGTTACCTCAGCGCTGTTATTCCACCAGGAGACATCAAATTCTGATGGACCCACACCGAGTGAGCCATCACCAAGTGACATATACCAGGTGCCTGCAAGCACCGATGGCTCCGCCGCTTCAGCCGTCTTGACTATCTTGTAGTTCCACCAAACACCAGCACCTGCCTCCACTGTAACGAGTACTGAGCCATCTTCTTGTGGATAAGCATTATAAGTGATGCTCTCGGGTGCATCCGCTGGGGAGCCAATTTCTGCACCATTCACGGCTTTAGGAAGTCCGACGTATGAACCTTGTCCACTGATGGTCAGTGTCCCCTCTGTTAGATCATGTGACCAAGTTGCAGCGATGGAACCATCGTGTGGAGAGACCGGCGCGGCACATGCATCTTCTGCGGCACCTTGCCAACCTTCTACCCAAGTCTCGCCTTGAGTTTCCACTCGGAAACTACCGTCCGGATTGAAGATGTATTCGTCGTCGTAATAACACGCGCGCGCCTCAATGGCACCGGCGTCACCGTTCCACCAAGACACATCGAACTCCGCGGGCCCAACACCTAGAGAGCCGGCTTCAGGTGCCATGGTCCAAGTACCCATGAAGGGCGATGGGGGCGGTGGCTCAGCCGTCTTGATGAACTTGTAGTTCCACCAAACACCAGCGCCAGCTTCTACTGTAAGCACGAGGGAGCCATCTTCCTGTGGATATGCGTTGTAAATGACGCTGCCGGGCGCTTCTGCAGGTGAGCCTAATTCAGCACCGTTTACGGGTTTTGGAATACCCATGTATGCGCCTTGGCCGGTGAGAGTCAGAGTCATTGCTTCCTCGTCATACTCAAAAGTTGCCGCGCCACTTCCATCATGCGGAGCAACAGGCGCAGCACACGAGTCAGTACCCCCCTGCCAGCCTTCTACCCAAGTAGTGTCACCGAGAATGTTGGCAAATGAACCGTCACGGCTGAAAACGAACTCATCGTCATAAAGGCAGTCGCGAGCCGCAATGACACCATCGTCACCATTCCACCAAGATACATCGAATTCTGCTGGACCAACGCCAAGCGAGCCAGCCTCTGGAGCAAGCATCCAGGTTCCCAGAATTCCTGTGTCTTCATCACCGATTTCAATTTCATCGACGCCAAGAACAGCATCTAAAACATGGATGATGCCATTTGAAGCAACGATGTCTGTAACCGTGATGTTGGCACCGTTAATCATCAGCGTTCGGCCGCTTTCGCCGAAGCCAATTGATGCTTCCTCACCATTAGCCATCGTTACTGAACTGCCCGCGGCTACGATAGCGTCTACAGAAGTGACCTCTGCTCCGAGCACGTGATAAAGCAAAACCGTTTCGAGTATCTCAAGGTTATCAAGTAGGAAAGGAACCGCTTCCTCGCCCAGAGCCTCAAACGCTGCATCAGTCGGAGCAAACAGCGTGAGATCAGCGTCAGGGTCGCTCAGGGTGCCTACTAAGTTCGCCGCCGTTGCTGCAGCAACTAAGGTCTCAAAATCCTCATCCGCAGCAGCAATCTCTGCAATTGTGAGTGCGGAGGGCGTCAGATCAGGTGGCAAGATCACTGAATCTACAACGTGGATAACACCGTTGGATGCCTCGATATCGTAGTCAACGACTTTGGACGTATTAATGTATAGGTACTCGTCAGACCGAGATGTGACAGCAACGTCGCCACCTTGAACCGTTTCGACTTTCGACGGCGCTATATCAAGGGCGGTAGTGACACTAACTTCGCTGCCTAGTACGTGGTAGGTAAGAACGTCAGCCATCGCATCCGGATCTGCTAGCAGCGCATCAAGAGCACCTTCGGGCAATGCCGCAAACGCTTCCTCGGTCGGTGCAAATACAGTCAGTGAAGCGCCGCCATCTGACAGTGCATCCACAAGTCCAGCGGCCTCAACGGCTGCTAGCAGAGTAGGGAAACTTCCTGCGGCCGTGGCCACCTCGACGATATTGCCGGGTGATGGTTCTGGCGCTGGTAGGCTCGCTTCAGGAGCACTTGGCAGATCGCCGCTGTAGAGAACACCGTCGCCGCTGTCGGAACATGCAGCGATAAAGACTAGCAGGCTAGCTACCAGTGCTCGGGAAATGATCCGTGTCATCGAATTCATAGTTAAATCCTGTTACTGATCTCGGTCTTAAAATTAAAATAGGGAGACATCCAAGTTTGTTATCTCACAGCGGGCCATTTTGAAGGGAGTTAAATTCGACGACTGGGACTTTCAGTGCGATGAACCATAAAACCGCATGAAATCTTGCTTTGGAAACCGGTTATCCATCATTTTCCTGCTTCTTGGCTCGACAAGGTCGCAGTGACTTGGGTAATCCTCAACAATGGCCGCTACCCGTGAAATGGTTGCGCCCACGTTGGCCAATCAGCAGACTTAACGGTCTACTGCAGGAGTAACCCGTAATGGCAAACAGTACGCATACCTATGCCCCCGATGACCGTAATGAATCGATACTTATCAATATCAACGGAGCGTTGATTCCTCGCGAACAAGCAACGGTTTCCGTGTTCGACAGCGGTTTCATTTTGGGCGATGGTATCTGGGAAGGTCTGCGCGTGCACAACGGTGCCATTCCCTTTTTGGGTCGGCACCTTAAGCGTCTCTGGGAGGGAGCCAAGGCGCTCGATCTCGATATGGGGTTGTCGCAGCAGGATCTGACTGATCGGTTGTTCCAAACACTTGAGGCCAACCAAATGACAGACCATGTGCATATTCGGCTCATGGTTACCCGCGGTATTAAGTCGACTCCCTACCAGGATCCAGCGGTAACTATTGGGGGCCCCACCATTGTCATCATTCCCGAATACAAAGCCCCCGATCCGACTCTTAATGATCGCGGTTTACGGCTGTATACCGTTTATACCCGGCGTGGTTATGCCGACGTGCAGGACCCTAGGATTAATAGCCACTCAAAGCTGAACTGTATCTTCGGCTGTATTCAGGCGGCTAAAGCGGGTTATGACGAGGCACTCATGCTGGATCCCCACGGGCATGTCGCTACCTGCAACTCCACGCACTTTTTTATCGTGCGTGATGGAGAGGTCTGGACGTCATCTGGTGATTATTGTCTCGATGGCATTACGCGACGCAATGTCATCAATGTCTGTAAAGCGAACGGTATTCCAGTCTTCGAAAAGAATTTCTCGCTAATGCAGGTCTATGGTGCCGACGAGGCGTTTGTCACGGGTACCTTTGCGGGTTTAACGCCCGTCTTTGAAGTGGATGGCCGCACCATGACACACACGCAGCGCGGTCCTATGGTCGATCGGCTCCAGGCGCTGTACAAAGAATTGGTTGTCAGCGAGAGTGCGTTGCCGGAGAACTGTAGTAGCTGATATGACGGTTCGTATCGCCGGTTGGTCGGGCCCTCGAAATATTTCTACGGCCATGATGCGTTCATGGGACTCACGCCCCGACTGTGTTGTGGTTGATGAGCCTTTCTACGCCTGCTATTTGCTCGAGTCAGGCGCCGATCATCCCGTGCGGGATGACATCATCGCGAGTCAGCCAGGGACCCGAGCGGGGGTCGTGGATGCGTTGTCTGCCCAGTCGTCTGCTGCTCTCCAATATGAGAAACATATGACCCACCACATGCCCCGGGGCGTGGATCTCTCCTGGACCCGTCATCTCAAGCATGTGTTTTTGATTCGCTCGCCCGAACGAGTCATTGCCTCTTATCGGCAGAAGATGCCTTCCGTGTCGGCGGAGGATATTGGCATTATTCGGCAGTGCGAATTGTTTGATGAGATCACTGCCATCACTGGGGAGCGTCCACCAGTGGTTGACAGCCTAGATATTTTGAACAATCCGGCGCATATGCTTCGGCAGCTCTGCGCGGCGCTTGATGTACCTTGGTGCGAAGGTGCAATGACTCAGTGGAAGGTCGGACGCAGACCGACCGACGGCGTCTGGGCATCGCATTGGTACGGGGCGGTGGAGTCATCAACGCAGTTTTCATTGCCGCCCTCGTCAGCGCCACAGCTTGATGAGACAGATCGTGCTTTGGCTGCGGATATGATGGTGCAATACGAGGCGATGGCAGCATTCAAACTGTCGTAACTATTTTTGGTAGTGTCGGTTTTCCGAGGTGCCGGTTTTAGCAATGCCGCTTAAGTAACGTAGGTTTTAGTGACGCCGGGAAGGCTCGAACACTTTTCGTGGTTTTTTGCGGTCTCTTTTTTCGGACTGTGTCGCTAACGTTATGAGGCGAGGCTTGGACGCGATATCGGCGTGCAGAGTGACGCCAAGATAGAGCGGTTACCCGAGAAGGGTCGCCTGCCGTGCATGACTTTTAGGTTATCTAAGAGCGCGATGTCGCCGGTCTGCCATTCTAGGTCCACGGTGTGCTCGTAGCATGCGGCTATTGCTGCATCTAAATCATCCTGATCAATACGGTTGTAGTTTCCATAACACAGGCGCGGCTCTTCATCGCTCTCGTCATTGGTCCAGCCGGCTGCGGCAGCCACAATTTGGTTGAAGAATACGTCCTTACCCCGGCCGAACTCGTCCACCGCTAGTAGCGCTGGCGTTTGAACCGATATCCCGCCGTCATCCAGCCATCGGAAGTTGTACCCCAAATCTGTGAGGCGCTGCTCCGCCTGTTTCCGATCCGCCACGTTGAGCGTGTCTCTCCAGCTGCGACCCTGACCTGATGCCAGGTCCGCAGAGTCGGGCATGGCATTGCGATACCGCACGCCTAAACTCTTCAGTTTTGCCACAAAATCTGGTCGGGATTTCTCGAGTGCGACAAGCGCGAGATCTGATCGACCAATGGGCGTTGCTCCTCCCTCGGTCGGGGCTTGTTCACAAAAGAAAAACAGCTGACCGGGGAAGACAAGCGTTTGAGCCATTTCGTGATGCAGAAAAATTTCGATCTCAGGCGGCGCCTCGTTCGCGGTAAATACGTGTGGTGTGCGATTGCGTCTGACAGCGTTAGAGAACGATTCGGCATAGGTGAAGTTGGGGAGACCAAAACACTCGATGAAGTCGTGGAACTCCTGATCAGAGCTAACGCCGTAGCCTCTGAAGACCACAAACCCGTGGGGATTGATGAGGTCACTGACTACGGTTTTTGAGCGGCCATCCAAGGGTGTGCCGAGTGAAATCGGCAGTAGCTCTGGGCTGAGGATGGGCACATGCGGCACGGTCATGAAGGGTTCACCTCGTCTGATGTGGGGCGCTGATTAATATCGGGAATGAGACCCTCACCAAATGGGTCTAAAGCGAGACGGGCAAGGGTCTCTCGGACATCAACCACCGTATTAGTCCTTACAGACTCCTGTGCCATCCATGCCGTAATGATAGCCCACAGCCCCTCGGCACAGGAGGCACCATCGCTTTGTTGGCCTTGAACCCTTTTGGCGAAGCGTACGTGCTCGAACAATGTAGAGCCGTAATGTCCACCGGATTCAATTGCCTCCGGGAACGTACAATCGAAGCCGTCGTAGGCGGCATGCCCTGGCACCTCGACCGTGATCTTGGAGGAGGATCCTCGTCCGGGCTTAAAGCTCGCCTGTTCTTCTGCCCGAAGAGTGCCGCGGTCCCCGCTGACAGTGAGACCCTCGTAAAGCTCCTCGCTAAACATGTTGAGCGTAAATTGGCCTCTTACCCCATTTTCATACTCGACGATAACGAGTGCATGGTCGTCGATGTCCGATGCCTGGCCCTCGTAACTGAAATCCGTAAAGTTCACGGCCCTACCACCTGAAGCAAATACGCGAGCGGGCAGCGAGGCCGCAATGCGATTCATGAGATCGAAGTAGTGGCAGCATTTTTCAACTAAGGTGCCGCCTGAATAAATAGCGAATTTATTCCACTCCTTCACTTTGGGAAGAAAGGCCGGCCGATATTCACAGAGGCTGATCATCTTCACAGAACCGACATCGCCATTGTTTATTGCGCTTAACGCCAGCTGGTATTGCGATTTGTAGCGATACTGCATGCCAAGAAGAATTGAGGAGGGGTAACTGAGCGATGCCTCCGATAAGTAGATGGCATCCTCTAACGTCGTTGCCATTGGCTTTTCGAGAAAAATTGGCTTTCCCGTGTGCTTTACAGCGTCGAATACTTGCCGATGCGTGAAGTTGGGCGTGCAAATCAAAATGGCATCAACGCGGTCATCATTAGTGAGGTCATCGAGATCGGTGTAGACGGCTGGTGCTTCATGTTCCGACTGAGTGAATTCGCGGATTGCACGGTTAACGCTTCCGGCGTCTTCATCGAAAATGCCGACGATACGCGCCTGCTTTAGCCGCAAGATGGCTCCAATGTGCTCTCGGCCCATCATCCCCGTACCAATAATGGCGTAGCCAGGCATGCTTGCTCCCGTCTCGCTCTCATTCGCGTTAGCTGACTCAGGAGCATTCGAGCCGATACTCGCTTGTAAGTCAGAGATGATAATGTCGAGCTGTTCCTTCACGGATGCGATGACCTCAATGCGCGTGCAATGGCGACTGACCGCCACCATACGACACTATTCAACGCGAGCAGAACAGCTACCAGCGCAAGGAACGTAGACCCGCCATCCTCACCCGCGGTGCCCGCGAGTCCAACGGGCGAAAACAACAGATAGAGAAAAACCACGCACGACAAGAGTGAGAAGCTGCATGCCCTTGCAAAACGCCAGGGGGTCATATCGACTGGCGGTGGGCGAAACACTTCAGCGTCCTCGGGTGCCTGCTCATTGCGCGTGTCTGATTTGGACCGCCACCACCCCACCAAGAGTAGAAGGCCAATCTCGGCGGCGAAAAGAATCGCATAGAGATGCAGAAAGTGCAGGTCAACTGATTCCTTAAACACGAACTGAAGCAGCCCGTAGGCGACGATATGAAATGCAATCGCGAGCTTTACCCCTAATGCTGGCACGTGCGTTGTGAGCATACCTACGAGCACGACGGCGATGATGGGAATGTTATAGAAACCCGTAAAGATGCGAATGATCTGCCAGAGACCCTCTGGTGCAAATTGGAGTAGGGGTGCAATTCCTAGCGAAATGACTGCGATACCTACGCTCGCTACTTTCGCAATGCGTACCAGTGTGGTGTCAGCGAACGGCTTCTTTGCGAGGGGCTGAATGACGTCAAGCGTCAGCATGGTTGCCGCGCTGTTGATGAGCGAGTTGAAGGAGCTGAACACAGCGCCGAGCAATACCGCGAGGAAAAATCCCAGCGCCCAGACAGGCAAGGTGTCTTTTACTAACTGCGGATACGCGAGATCAATCGAGCCGAGCCCCGGACCGTAGAGGTGATAGGCAATGACCCCGGGGATCATCATAAAAAACGGAACCAGCACCTTGAAATAGCCGGACAGTAAGACGCCTTTTTGACCCTCGGAAAAGCTATTCGCGGCGAGCGTACGCTGGATGACGTATTGGTTTGAGCACCAGTAAAAAAGGTTTGCGAAGATCATGCCCGTGAATAGCGTACCAAAGGGTGTGGGATCACTCGCACTTCCAATGGCATTGAGTTTTTCGGGGTGTTGACTCACCACGATGTTGATGCCGGACACCAGGTCACCGCCTAAAAGTTTAAGGCCTAGAACCGGCACCGTGACGCCCACGATAAGGAGGCCTATGCCGTTCAATGTATCTGAGACGGCGACGGCTTTTAACCCGCCCAAAATGGCATACAGCGCGCCGACGGCACCAATGAGAAATACGGTGACTACCAGTGAGGTGCTGTAGTTCAAGCCCACGAGCTCGGGTACATCAAAGAGCTTTAGAACAGCGACGGAGCCCGAGTAGAGCACGCTTGGAATGGTCACCAATCCGTAGCCCAGTAAGAACAGGATGACGCTGAGTCTTCTGACGTCATCATCGTATCGGTCTGCTAGGAACTGAGGCAACGTTGTAAAGCCGCCGCGCAGGTAACCTGGCAAGAAGAAAAAGGCCATGGCCACGGTAGCAATGGCCGCTGTCACTTCCCAGGCCATTGAGCTCATGTTGTAGCCATAGGCCGAGCCATTGAGACCGAGGAGTTGCTCAGCGGACAGGTTAGTCAGTAGCAGCGAGCCTGCAATGAAGGGCGCACTTAGGCCTCGTCCGGCAAGAAAGTAGCCCTCGGAGTCTGATGCCGAGCTTCGGGACTTTTGATACGAGATCCAGCCAACAATGCCCATGAAAAGGACACAGGTCAGAGCCACATTGATTAACTCTGTCGCGGTCACGGGATGTCCTTTTAAAGTGAGCTCTGAGGATAAGTACTCACTGAGACGCCTTCAATAGGCGCTGGCGTTTTGCGGTGTTACCCTCAACTAATACGACGTTTTTTTCTTGCCTCGGCGATCATTACCATGCCCGTAGAAACACTCCAGCTATCCGTTTTTGTATTGATCACTGCCACCATTGGCTGGTTGACCTACCGCAAAGTAAGCGCTGACCTGGCCGCACAAGGTGGGTTGGGCACCGCGCGAGAAGAGGTGTTTCTTGCCGGTAAAGGTCTCAGCTGGGTCGTCGTTGCGGGCTCTATCACATTGACCAATCTGAGTACTGATCAGCTGGTGGGCATGAACGGCAATCAGATGGTGCTCTTGGCTTGGTGGGAATTGGCAGCTGTGGTAGGGCTAGTCATTTTGGGTAAAGTCATCTTGCCCGTTTACTACCGTTACGACTGCACGACCACGACCGAGCTTCTTGAAAAGCGCTACCACGATCGCCGAATTCGCGCCTTGATTGGCTTGTTATTCTTGCTGGGAAATCTGTTCATTTTTATCCCCGCAATGCTCTACGGCGGCTCTCTGTTTATTCAAACCATGTTTAACGTCGATATCCCGCTGTTGTGGATTGCCATTGCCTTTGCCCTCGTGGGGTCTGCGTATGCGGTACTCGGTGGGCTGCGCGCCGTGGCTGTTTCTGATGCCTACAGCGGTGTGTTGCTCTTAACACTGGGCGTCGTCGTTGTACTGCTGTCCCTGTCGGCTATCGACTTTGATTTCTCAGGTATCCCTGCTAAGAGACTGACCTTGATAGGCGATAACGACTCCCCGATTCCTTGGCATACCTTGCTGACAGGCATGGTCTTCATCCAGATTTTTTATTGGGGAACCAATCAGACCATCACACAGCGAGCAATGGCCTCACCGACGGTAGAAGAGGGACAAAAGGGTGTGCTCGCAGCGGCCGCCATTCGTCTCTTCATCATTCCGCCGCTGGTGGTCATACCGGGGCTCGTCTCCTACAAGCTGTATGGTGACATCGGTGATGCTGCATTCGGGACGATCGTCGGTGATGTGTTGCCTCTGTGGCTTTCGGGTGCCTTCGCGGCTGCGATCGCATCGGCTGTATTGACCAGCGTGAACAGTGTCCTGAATTCATCGACCACACTGTGGGTGTGCGATATCCACGAGCCCTTCATCAATGCATCAGCTAATCTCAAACGCCTGAATTTAGTTATTACGCTCGTGTTTGTCGTTATTGGGCTCGCGATGGTTCCCGTCTACGCCACGGCGGACAGCATTATTAATCTGGTGCAAGAGCTTTATGGGCTGCTGAGCATGCCTATACTGTCTGCCTTTATTGTGGGCCTACTGTTCAGAGATGTTGCGGCGGCTGCCGCTATCATTGCGGTGGTGCTTGGGGTTTTACTCTACGGGTTCTTCTCATTCGTTTGGGCGCCACTTCACTACATCCACATGATGTTTTTCACCGTCATCTTCTGTGTGCTCTCGGCACTCACAGTGAGTCGACTCATTTTCGGAACACGGCCGGCGTTCGACCCGGCTATTCGCCTTAACTAGGCGAGATTTCTCGCGCATCAAAACGCAATTAGAGCGCCTTGAGGTGGTAAATCAGCAACGACTCGGGCTGAAGAATGGGGAGCGATAAGCCAACAGACATTAGCCAGTCGCCGCTCCAATGCGTGTCGGTCAGTGCGTCTTTGTGGTTTTTTAGCAGGCGACGCAAATCGGCTGGCCAAACCAGCTTCAATTCGTAGTGACGGTCGGCGTCCAGCCCGATAAATCGGTACCGGCTGGGGAACGGCGTTGATGGCGTTTCTAACATCGCAAGCGCAGCCAGTGCCTCTGAATGATCGGTTGCGAGAACCATCCAGGCCTGTTCGCCTGCGGGCCGATCTACAACCTGATAGCTTCCCCCGTGAATGAGCTTGCGGTGATGTTTGTGAAGCGCAATGGCCTCGGACAGCACCTGATGATCGGCGTCAGATAACTGCCGAACGTCGGCTTCCACGCCCAAGTGGCCCCAAAACGCGACGCCTGCTCTGAATGCCATGCTGTGTTGGCGACCTGTTATATGACAGGGGCTGGGTCCAACATGCGAGCCCATGAGCTCAGGTGGGAAGAGGTTTTGAAAGCCTCGCTGGACCTGAAGTCTGTCGAGGGCATCATTCGTGTCCGAAGGCCACACCCGTGAGGTGTACTCGAGTATTCCAAGGTCGGCGCGGCCACCGCCCGATGCGCACGTTTCGATGCTGACTTCCGGAAAGGCTTTTTTGACTCGGTGCAGAAGTTGGTAGAGTGCGCGTGTTTGCCGGTGCGACGCGTGTCGACCCTCCCCATTTCCGGCTTGATGTATGTCCCGGTTCATATCCCATTTGATGTAGGCGATGGAGTGCGCTGAGAGGAGCGAGCTAATCTCATCGAATAGATGCGAGACAACGGCGGGCTGCGAGAGGTCAAGAACCAGCTGCTGTCGTGCTTCATTGAGTGGTACTCCCTGATGGTGCAGCACCCATTCCGGGTGAGTCTCGTAGAGCTTGCTTTTTTGACTGACCATTTCAGGTTCGATCCAGAGACCAAACTCCATACCCTTCTCGTGGCAAGCCTCAATGATGGGTGCCAGTCCGTTTGGAAATTTTTTCGGATCCACTGCCCAGTCACCCAGCGCACGACGATCATCGTCGCGCCCCAGGAACCAGCCATCATCCAGCACGAAACGTTCAATTCCTAGGCCTGCTGCCTGATCCACCAGTGCCAGCACCGAGGACTCACTGACAGCAAAATAGAGCGCCTCCCAGGTATTCAACTGCACGGGACGTCTCGTGCTGGCAGGGCTTTGCTTCGCAATAAACTCCCGTCGAATCATCTGATGCCACTGGTGCGTCAGACCGTTTTGCCCCTGACTGCTATGACAGAGATATAGATGAGGGCTCTGATATTCCCCGCCAGGCCCAAGCTCCAGTTCCCCTGGTCGTAACAGCTCTCCGGCCTGAAGCATTTGCCGTCCGTCCGCCAGCGACTCTATCCGCATCTGATGATTACCACTCCACCCTAGATGGACTCCGAGTACATCGCCATGGGATGCGCTCGTCGTTTTCTCGAAGAGTGTGAGGGTTGGATTCATGTGATGCGATGAACGCCCCGTCCAGTTTTCTCGCACATAAGCTGAGCGGGTAATGGCATGGCGCTGGCTCTGGAACTCATACGCCCATCTGCCAGTGACTTCCTCTAGCTCGCTTAGTTGATCGGGCAGCGGAAGTGTCACCGCGCAGTTATCGATGAAAAGCGTCGCCTCACCACTTAGATTGCGGACCCTGACCGATAGACGCAGAACCGAGTCAATGGAATCCAGCTTGAATTGATAAGTCACTTCCACGTCTGAGACGACGCATCGGCTGGTGAGTTCTAGATTTAATTGAGTTGCGTTAGCCTCAGCCAACTTGGGCGAGAGACTCCACTGTGTTGCGCTTCGATGTACCTCGAGTCCCAGGTGACCTAAAAAGCCTTCGCCTATGGTCGGGGTCAGACTGATTGCGGGTTCGATCGGTAAAGAAGCCGGCGCCTCATGTCGATCGAGCTGGCTGAGCATCGATACATTGACTGTCACGAGACGATTGCCAAAGTAGCCGAGCACGGGTTGGTTGTGGCGACAGTCGATAACCACCGATGTGGAGTCGTTGTGCAGATGGTAAAAGTCGCGGACGTTCTGGCTCACGAGTATCTCAAACGTTTCAGTCGTGTTGTTGTGTTGTTCCTCAACTGTGTGTTTAGAGTACCTTGGCTGGGTTGGAGTTACACTGCTTGCATACGTTATGTCAGGCACGCACGGATGGGGCGCATGAGGATCGGCAGTACTGCCTCACAGATAGCCCATAGAAGTAGTAACAAGAAGCAGCGAAATGACGGAGAGAAAACAGCAAGGATGAGACTGACCTCGCAGACGTTGTCACCAATTGTTTCCACCTTTCTTCTGGCGATCTCCCCATTGGCTCAGCCCGCTGTTGGGGAGTCGGCCTGTGATGCTAACGAGACTCCAATAAGTGATGTCAGGTCAGATCAGTGGCAGGGATTCTGGCTGGGTCAGTCGATAGGTAACTGGACAGGCCTTGTTACAGAGATGGATAAGATTGGGGGTGACGGTGAGCACGGCCGTTTTTACACGCGAGAAGACTGGGGTATGCCCGATCAGCCGGCCATTTGGAGTGAAACTCCCAGCGACATCTCTGGCAATATCGACTTCGTGCTTCGTGGTCCTAGCGAGTTTTGGGGGGCTGATGACGACACGGATATCGAGTACATCTATTTATGGACCCTGTATCACCAGCAGGTTGCGAAATTAACGCCGATACAAATTCGTGAAGCTTGGGTGCGACATATTTATGACGAGTCGCAACCCACGCCATACGGTAAAGACCAATTTGGTTATCAGAACTTCCTTTGGGTATCTAACCAGAGCGCGCACACGCTCATGTTAGAAGGGCACTTACCGCCAGAAACAGCCCATCCAGACGCCAATCCGCACGGCGACATGATCGATGCTCAGCTGACGACCGAGATATTTGGTTTGCTGTCACCGGGTGCACCCCATGTCGCTCTTGATATTGCTCATTACCCAATTCGCACAGCGGGGTATGGGGACGCGGTTCTTGTGTCTGAGTTTTACGTGATCATGCATGCCCTGGCTGCAATGGAACCTCGTGGTCAACTGTCCCCGGAACGTCTTAATCGCATCGCCATCGCCGCTAGGCAGTACCTGCCAGATGACTCCGTGCCCGCGGCTATGTTCGATTTCGTGAAACGCCAGCATGCAGCTGGCCTACCGTGGGAAGCAACGCGCGATGCGATCTATCGGCGCTACCAAGTTGAACAGCGAGATGGTTACGATGTCACCTCACGAGGCTTGTATTGCAATGGCTGTTTTGCCTCGGGCATCAATTTCGCTGCCAGTTTGGTGTCGCTCTTTTATGGCGAGGGTGATCTTAAAGAGACGCTGAAAATAGCGGTCTTGGCCGGCTGGGATGCCGACAACCCGGCAGCGACTTGGGGTGGTCTTCTGGGCTATACCCTCGGCCGGCAGGCGATAGAGGGTCAGTTTGTACAGTCTTTATCAGACCAATTCAATATTCATAGGACTCGCAGAGGATTCCCCAACAACGGTATCGATTCTTTCTGCAATATGGCGAGAATGGGCATTGAGGTCTCACAACGAGTGAAGGTCAACTATCACGCTGAGTATCAAGCGAAGGCAGTTAAGTGAGGATGTATGTTTAAAGGCGCGATTCGGACCATTGTTCTTGTGATTGGATGCCTGCTAGCGTCCTATGGCGCTGTGGCAGAGGCACTGGATTCTGAGACCACACAGATTGTCATGCTGGGCACGGGGACGCCCAATCCGTTCCCCGATCGATCGGGACCCTCTGTTGCCATCGTTGTGAATGATGAGCCCTACTTGATCGATTTTGGTCCCGGTGTTGTGCGCCAAGCCTCCGCCATGTCACCCGAGTACGGCGGTTCTGTGGAGGGCCTGGCTGTTGAGAAAATAAAGCACGCCTTTTTAACCCACCTCCACTCAGATCACACCGTGGGCCTGCCCGACCTCATCCTGACAGCCTGGACAATGGGTCGTGACGAGCCTCTGAAACTGTTCGGTCCTGAGGGTGCCAAGCATATGGCCGATAAAGTGCTCGAGGCCTATGAGGAAGATATTCGCTATCGGCTCTACAGCGAGCAGCCGGCCAATAATGAGGGCTGGCGTGTTGAGACTCAAGAGATCCGAGAAACGGGCCTGGTTTTTGAGGATGACAATGTAAAGGTGGAGGCGTTCCGCGTACCACACGGTAGCTGGCCGGAGGCATGGGGTTACCGATTCACAACACCTGACACGGTGATTGTGATTTCTGGTGACACCGCGCCCTCCGATATGTTGAAGCAGTATTCACAAGGTGCCGATGTGCTCATTCATGAGGTGTATAGCGAAGAGGGCTTTGCAAAGAAGGAGCCTCAATGGCAGAAATACCACGCGAAGAATCACACTTCGACCACGGAGCTTGGGCGTTTGGCGGTGGAGGTGAAACCGAAGTTGCTTATCCTGTATCACCAGCTGCTGTGGGGTTCGACGCACGAGACGCTCATCGATGAGGTGAAAAGTGAATTCAACGGGACCGTGGTTTCAGCGCGTGACCTCGATGTTTTCTGAAGTAAGTCCTCGGCTGCTTAATGAACTGATCACAGGCTCCATTAACGAAGCTTCTGTTGAATTGTCGGGTGCTACCATCGATTGTTCAATACAAATCACTCGATAACACCAAGGGGGACCATGGCATGATACGTTTTTCTCATTTAGGTGTGGCCTCATTGCTCGCCGTGCTGCTGACTGGATGCTCAGCAGACGATGTGCAGGAGCAGGGAGCGGCCGCGACAGCCGACGATTCGCATGAGACCTACACGGCTGCGCAATTCTTCCAGACCACCAGCTATCGCATGGGCGGTGCTGGGCCCTATGCTTTCTCAGCCACGAGCGGCGATCTATTGGTGAGCTCCGATGAGACCGGTGTGTATAACGCCTATCGATTGGACGTCACCACGGGGCAGATGACTGCGCTCACTCAGTCTGACGACCGTGGTGTATATGCGGACTCGTGGTTTCCCGAGGACGATCGATTTATTTATCAGCAGGACGGTAATGGTGATGAGCTAACCCACGTATTCGTCATGACGCCTGAAGGTGAGGTGACTGACCTGACACCGGGCGAAGGCCATAAAGCGGGCTTTGCCGGCTGGTCCTCGGATGGGAAGAGCTTTTATGTCTTTAGCAATGAGCGCGACGGTGCTGCTTTTGATATGTACCGCTATAGGGCCGCTGACTACTCACGCGAGGTCCTCTTCGAGAACAGCGAGGGGCTCGATTTGGGCTCGATCAGTTCGGACGGCCGATGGGTGGCGTATGCCCGAAATAACAGCAATGCCGACAGTGACCTTTTCTTGATCGATGTAACGGCCGATGAGCTGGAGCTGGTCAACATCACGCCACACGAGGGTGACATCGAGTACTCGGCGATGGGTTTCACGCCGGATAACAGTCAGCTGATTTACTCCACCAACGAGTTCGGTGAATTCAGTCAGGCGTGGACCTTGTCGTTAGAGACGGGCGAACGTGAGGTGTTGGTCGCTGATGACTGGGACGTGATGTATGTCGGCTATTCTCCGAGTGGACGGTACCGTGTCAGTGGCGTAAACAATGACGCGAGCACGGACGTTACCTTGACCGATTTGGCGACGGGCGATGCTGTGGTGCTGCAAAATGTCCCCGATGGTGACCTGGCGCAAGTACGATTTAACCGTGACGAGACCGCGATTGCCTTCGGTTTGAACCGCGACACTGCGCCGTATGATCTGTACCACATGCCCTTAGGTGGCGATGCAGTGCAGCTAACCCAGGCGTTGAACCCAGCGATTAACAGCGACTTTATGGTCGAGGGAGAGGTTGTTCGCTTCGCCAGCTACGACGGGCTACAAGTCCCGGGTATTTTGTACAAACCCCGTGAAGCTTCCGCAGACAATCCGGCGCCCGCCATGGTGTGGGTCCACGGCGGCCCTGGTGGTCAGAGTCGAAAGGGCTATTCTGCCGCCATTCAGCATTTGGTAAACCATGGCTATGCGGTCTATCAGATCAACAACCGCGGCTCTAGCGGTTACGGAAAAACCTTCTATCACCTCGATGATTTAAAGCACGGGGAGGCGGACCTGGGAGATGTGGTCGCATCTCGAGCTTTCTTGGCGTCTTACGATTGGATTGATGGTGAGCGCGTAGGCATCATCGGCGGATCTTACGGTGGCTATATGGTGGCTGCTGCCTTAGCGTTTGAGCCAGAAGCGTTCGAAGTGGGTGTGAACATCTTTGGTGTGACTAACTGGCTCAGGACATTGGAGTCTATTCCACCGTGGTGGGGCGCCTTTAGAACCGCGCTCTACGCCGAGCTGGGTGACCCCGCCACCGACACCGATCGGTTGACCGCGATTTCGCCTCTGTTTCATGCCAAGAATATTGTGAAACCGTTGCTCGTCGTTCAGGGCGCGAATGACCCTCGTGTTTTGCAGGTCGAGAGTGACGAGCTCGTCGATGAGGTGCGCGCCAATAACGTACCCGTCGAATACGTGTTGTTTGAGGACGAGGGACACGGTTTCCGAAAGCGGGTAAACCGGATTACAGCCTCAGAGGCCTACCTTCAATTCTTGAAGACGCATCTCTAGCGATTTGGGCGAGGATACCTTGTACTGATTAGGGCCGTTTATTACGGCCTTTTTTTCAGGCGATGATCAAATACACGGACGCGCTATGGGAAAAAATATTGACCACGACATATTGGAACTTCGCGGTTCGAGCATTTCCTACTTCACCGGCAAAATGGAAAATTACTTCGGCTGAAGGGTATCCCCTATCGCTTGGAAAGCATGGTTTTCCCCGGGGAAGAGGCGCGAAATAAGAAGGTTCTCGGGATTTCTCAAATGCCAACGGTCCAGCTGCCTGATGGTCGCTGGATGACGGATACCACTGCGATGATTCAGTGGTTTGAGGGTGAATATCCTGATAACCCCGTTGTTCCGGATGATCCCGTGCAGGCCTTCGTCTGCTTCCTACTGGAGGACTGGGCTGATGAGTGGTGGTGGCGTCCCGCCATGCACTACCGCTGCTAGTATTACGAGGAGGGCGCGCGATTTGCGTCCGGTCATTTGGCTCGCGAAGTGATGGGTGGCCTGCCTCTGCCACTATTTGTAAAGCGAACTATGCTTCGCAGGCGTCAGCGCAATGGTTATACTCGCGGCGACGGTATCGGCCCGGCGGCTGTGGCGGGTGTTGAGGCCGACGTGGCGGCACTGTTCTCCCAGTTAGAGACCATCTTCTCAAAACGTCGTTTTCTGTTTGGCGATCGACCCAATTTGGCTGACATCGGTTTCTCAGGACCCTTCTTTCGACACTTCGCTCTGGATCCGATACCACTTCAGCTACTTCGGCATACGGCACCCAACACGCTGGAGTGGGTTATGCGTTTGTGGAATAGCAGTCCTGAAAGCTTACAAGGTGACCTGGTTCAGGGTATTCCTGACGATGTCCGCGCGTTGCTGAAACACATGGCGAGAGGCTACTTGCCCTACTTGAATGCCAACGTCGAGGCAGTTCGGCAGGGAAAATCGACCTTTACCGCCGAAGTTGATGGGGTGAGCTACACGCAGGCCCGAAGCTCCCATTATCGTGTGTGGTGCCTGTCTGAGCTCCGCTCGCGATTCAATTTGGTGCCACAGGATCTACGATCGGGCTTGCAGGCACTTTTGATAGAAGTCGGAATATGGGAGGCGCTGTGGGCGCAGGACGACCTCCCGTTAGCCAAGGGTCAAGAGAGTCGCTTACCATTCTGGGCAGATCACAAGATGTTGCAGGTAAATACCTAGCACTATGGCGTTATTCAGCCCCGGCGCGTAGCCTTCTCAACATGGCCGATACAGTTACCATAAAAGAAGTAGGTCCAAGGGATGGTTTGCAATCGCAGCCCGTCCATCTGACCGTCGAGGCTCGTCTAGAACTGGTTACAGCCCTGATCGATGCACGACTTCCCGAGATAGAAGTCGGTTCCTTTGTGTCTCCTAAAGCGGTCCCTCAGATGGCAGACACGGATACGTTGGTTGCAGCCTTACCCAACAGTGGCTGCATATACAGTGTCTTGGTGCCCAATCAGAAAGGGTATGAGCTGGCCCTCTCCGCGGGCATCACCGAGATGGGCTTGGTGGTCTCTGCGACCGAACTCATGAACCAAAATAATATTGGTAAAGGTCTTGAAGACACCTTCAGTTCCGCCGAGATTATTTTAGAACGCGCTTTAGAGGATGGGGTCGACATACATGTCTATTTGGCGGTCGCCTTCGAGTGCCCCTATGAAGGGCTAGTCGCCCCAGCCACCGTTATCGATCAGGTGAACCGGTTGATGCGCTGTCGGCCCTCACGGCTAATGGTAGCCGATACGAT
Organism: Halieaceae bacterium; assembly: GCA_902547755.1. GTDB lineage: Bacteria > Pseudomonadota > Gammaproteobacteria > Pseudomonadales > Halieaceae > Luminiphilus. The sequence goes on from CACCPA010000004.1 coordinate 92,973, forward strand.
TGGAGCCGCTAATCCGAGGGCGGTCAGTTCACTCGTATCCGAGTTGGTTGCACAACATGGTTCTGAGGTTTTGGGATGTCATTTTCACGATACCCGCGCGATGGCAATGACTAATGTATTTGCCGCGTTGGAACACGATGTCCGACTGTTTGATAGTGCCATCGGAGGCCTGGGGGGCTGTCCTTTTGCGCCGGGCGCGAAGGGCAATCTGGCGACGGAAGACCTCGTCACCTTGCTCGAAAGCATGGGCGTCAATACGGGTGTGAGCCTCGAGCACCTCCTTACTGCCGTTACCACCGCAAATCGACTCTTGGGCGCAGATAATTACGGACGCAGTTACTCGTGGGTGTCCCGCAGTTGGCAGAAATTGGGTTAACCCGTCGGCTAGTCTTTCTTGTTATAAGTCGGCGATCTCGTCGTCTGACATGCCCAGTAGCTCTGACAGTACCTCATGGGTATGAGCACCTACTTCGCCACCAGGCCACTCGGTGCCCCCGGGGCTGTCCCTGAGTCTTGGCATGATCGCAGGAATTTTGAGCGGTTCACCATCAATCTCGACGGTTTCGAATAATTCCCGAGCGTTGTAATGGGGGTCCTCCAGCATGTCGGCTACATTGTAGATCGGCCCCACAGGCACCTTGGCTGTTTCGAGCCTATCGATGATTTCTGTTGACGTGTGTGCGGCGCACCAACCGGACAGCGCGTCGTCAATTCGTTGCTGATGAATGACGCGCCCCGGGTTTTGAGCGAGTGCTGGGTCGTTGGCGATATCGGGTCGCTCAGCTTCCAACATGAGTCGCTTAAAAATACTGTCGCCGTTGCCACCGATGACGACAAACTTACCGTCTGCGCAACGATAGGTGTTGGTTGGCACAATCCCTGTGATCGTTGATCCTGAGGGTTCACGAATAACGCCAGCGCCGTCGTACTCGGGAATGATGCCCTCCAGCAGATTGAAGACAGATTCGTAAAGCGCCACATCTACAACCTGTCCTTCATTCGACTGATACCGCTGAATGATGGCAAGCGTCACACCGAGGGCGGCATGAATCGCGGCAACCGTATCCCCAAGTGAGATATTGGGCCGCACCGGTGGTTCATCTTTGTGACCGTTAATGTAACGAAAGCCCGCATATCCCTCAGTCACTGAAGCGTAGCCCGGTTTTTGTGAGAATGGCCCCGTCTGTCCATAGCCGGAAATGCGAGCGTAAATGAGACCCGGATTATCGAGTTTGATGTCTTCCGGGCCCAGTGCCCACTTTTCCATGGTCCCGGGCCGAAAGTTCTCGATAACCACATCGGCGGTTTTTAATAGCCGTCGTGTAACGTCGCGACCGTTTTCTGTCTTGAGGTCGAGCACGACACTCTTTTTGTTTCTTCCCAGCGACCGGTACCAGAAAGACGTGCCATTATGAACTTCTCGCCATTGACGCAGGGGATCGCCGCCCGGTGGCTCAATCTTAATGACCTCGGCACCGAAGTACCCAAGAATGGCGCCGGTGAATGGACCTGCAAGGAGCTGACCGAGCTCGATAACTCTGATGCCTGAGAGCGGCTTTTCGGTAGACATGAAAGCTCTTTTCCTGCGGTAACGATCGACGACAGCGTCAGCATACTATGCAAGCTTGATGAGACGCGAAATCTCCCGTCAGGGATAGATTGCACAGGTTTCACATGTCATCCTAAGTCAATAAATTGGACAAACAGCAGGGAATAAACATGACAGCCTTAGCAGATAAAGTAATCTGGATTACCGGTGCCTCGTCAGGCATCGGCAAGGCCCTGGCCCAAACTGCGGCACAACAGAATACGAAATTGATTTTGTCGGGTCGTCGTATCGATGCGCTTGAGGCGCTCGCCAGTGAGCTATCTGTCGACTGCCTAGTACTGCCGTTTGAGGTGACTGATTACGACGTGCTAGCGAGCAAGGTCGACGAGGCATGGGCGTGGCAAGGTAGAGTCGACATCCTCGTGAACAACGCGGGCATCAGCCAGCGCTGTCTCGCAATCGACGCAAAACCTGAGGTCTACACCGAGCTAATCAATATCGATCTGATTGCACCTATTTGGCTGACACAGCTTCAACTTAAGCGAATGGCGGAGGCGGGTGGTGCACATATTGTCGCAATCAGTTCAGTGGCAGGACGCATCGGTCCGCCGTTAAGAACAGCCTACTCGGCAGCGAAGTTCGGATTGATCGGGTACATGGACGCGCTTCGCGCGGAGGTCGATCAAATTCATAACATCAAGGTGACCAATATCTTACCGGGCTCAGTGGCGACGGATGTTGCCCGCAATGCGTTAGCAGGTGACGGGTCGAAAAGAGGAATTTCGGACGCTGTGATTGATGCGGGTGACGACCCTATGGACTGTGCTAAGTGTATTTGGGAAGCAGTAGCAGCTGACAAACCCGAATATATTTATGCTAAGGAAATGGAGATGGGTCTTGCCCAGATGCGCCATGTAGATCCAGAAGCATTTTTTGAGGCAATCGCCGGGTTTGGCGCGCAAACCGTAGAAGCCTATTGGAAAGAAAAGGAGACGATGTAGCCTCGTCTCCTGTCTCCCACCACACCTATCTTAGGGCAGAGAAAAGTCGGCTGATGGACAGTTTTCTCTGTCCAACTCACCATTAGTTTGTCCGCGTAAGTTGTTCTGAAACGCTCGCGTTTGACACAATTGTGTGTATTATCGCGCGCTGCTCTTTATTTTGCCGGCTTGGGTAGATGTTGTGGAGAGCAGTGCCATATTTTTATGACACTTAGTATGTATGTTTTTTATACAAAAGGTTTCACTCAACCATCACAGAAATCCATAGGAGATTGAACTTGACTCATATTCTTTCTAAAAAGAGAGCTGCGATTCTAGCCTTGGCGGTGCCCCTAGCAATGGGACTGCCTGTACAAGCTATTGCGCAGGACGGCGAGATTGAAGAGGTCATCATCACGGGTACCCGTGTTGCTGATCGCTCAGCTGCCGATTCCCCGGTACCTGTCGACGTTATTAGCGGCAGCGAGTTCCGTGACAACGCATCAACCGACGTTCAGGACATGCTGCGTACAGCGGTACCGTCTTTTGACGTAAACACACAGCCCATTAGTGACGCAGCGACCATTTCTCGTCCTGCCAACGTCCGCGGTCTGTCACCTGATAACGTACTTGTTCTGGTTAACGGTAAGCGGCGTCATCGTGGTTCGATCATTTCGTTCCTGGGCGGCGGTATTTCTGACGGTGCGCAGGGTGTTGATATCGCTGCTATCCCATCGCTTGCACTCAAGCAGATTGAAGTACTCCGCGATGGTGCTTCTTCACAGTACGGTTCAGATGCCATCGCGGGTGTGTTGAACTTCTTGCTCCGTGATGACGACGAAGGTTTCGAAGTTGTTACTAAGTACGGTTCTACCTTCGAAGGGGACGGTACTAACTACATGGTGGCTGCGAACTTCGGCATGCCTCTGGGTGACAACGGCTTCCTTAACGTTACCGGTGAAATCCGTGACGTTGAAGGAACAGTACGTGCAGTCGTTCGTGATGATATTGCTTACCAGATCGCCAATGGCTACTCGCCAGTGACGAACTTCCAGAATATTAACACTTACACAAACGAAGTACCTCAGTACTGGGGCCAGCCCGATGTCGAAGACGACATCAAGCTGTTCTTCAACTCGGCAATCGAACTGAACGACTCAACCGAGTTGTACGCCTTCGGTAACCATGCTGAGCGAACTGTAACGGGCGGCTTTTTCTATCGTAACGTTGTCGGTCGCGCAAGCAATCTCACGCCCGGTGCGTCAACAGGGCAGCGTGGCGGTGTCTATCGTGGTCCAACGGTAGACCCTCTGACAGGCATGGCTTTGGCAGCATCTGCAGGTGGTGTGCCTTCGGTTTTGGTTGGTGACATGGACGGTGGTAGCAGCTGTATTGACGGCATCCCACTGGGTGGTCAAGGCGGCACCACACCTGATCCTACGTTCCTTTCACAGGTAACTGCAGACGCAAACTGCTTCTCATTCATTGAAACTATTCCTGCGGGCTTCGTGCCACGTTTTGGTGGCGACAATGAAGATTCAGCGATTGCTGTCGGTGTTCGTGGTGAGCTCGATTACGGCACAGGCCTGGCCTATGACGTGAGTGTTCAGCGCGGTTCAAATCGTTCTGATTTCTTCATCCGCAACACCATCAACGCGTCACTGGGTCCAAATACGCCACGTGATTTCGTTCCTGGTGGTCAGGAGCAGACAGAGACGCTGTACAACGCGAACTTTGTCTACACAATGGACGTCGGCTTTGCTTCCGATTTGAACGTCGCCTTTGGCGCTGAATATCGTGAAGAAGAGTTCGATCTCTTCGCTGGCGATGCTGCGTCATATGCGCTGGGACCATTGGCCAGCCAGGGCTTTTCATCAAGCTCAAACGGCTTTGGTGGTTTCCCTGCAAATACATCGGCGTCTCAGGATTCAACAGCGTTCTATGTTGACCTTGAAGCTGACATCACTGATGCGATCACTATGCAGGCTGCGGTTCGTAATGAGGACTTCAGTACTTTTGGTGAAACCACTGACTACAAGATTGCGGGTGTTGTTCGACTTACCGACCAGTTCCGTCTTCGCGGTGCCATCTCTACGGGCTTCCACGCTCCGACGGCAGGTCAGGCAAGCATTACTAACGTAACGACTCAGATCGTTAATGGTGCGTTGACAGATCAGGGTACACTGCCACTGTTCTCAGCGCCCGGTCAGTTGGCTGCCGACTTCATCGAGAGCCAAGGCAATGGTCGACCTACATTGGGCCCAGAAGAAGCTGATAACTACTCGATCGGTATTGCAGTAGATTTCGACAATTCTTCTTGGACAATCGACTACTACAACATTGAAGTGGCCGATCGTGTTGCACTGGGTGCCAACATTAACTTCCTTGACGCGTTGAACTTCGCAGGCGGCTCAAACTATGGTTCTGTTAGCGATGCGCTAACCGGGCTGAGCGATGCTGGCACAATCAACCGTCAGGAGTTTGTAGGTCTTGAAGATCTGAAGCAGTTCCGTTTCTTCACAAACAGCTTCGATACTGAAACAAAGGGTATCGACCTGGTAGGAAGCACTGACTTCGCATTTGCCGACGGCGAATCAAAGGTGACTGTTGCGCTGAACTATAACAAGACAACTGTTACCGATCGGGGAAACATCAACCCCATCAGCGGTGGTCGTGTTGAAGCGCTGGAAGATTTGCTTCCCAACTGGAAAGGCAACGTCGCTTGGAGTCACATGCAGGGCAACTTCCGCACTATGATCCGTGCCAACTACTACGGTTCGTGGAGATCAACGGGTAACGGATACAACGTTGGCGCTACCACTCTGGTAGACGCCCAAGTTGCGTATGATTACTCGGAAGAACTCCAGCTGGTATTGGGTGTTGAGAACCTCTCCGACAAGTACCCAGCCGAAAACCCAGGGCAAGGCGGTGTTGGTCAGCTTTACCCAGAGGACAGCCCATTTGGCTTCAACGGTGGCAGCTGGTACGTACAGGCACGCTACACTTTCTAAGCCGATCTGGCATAGACAAACAAAAACCCGCCTCGGCGGGTTTTTTTATGCCTACTATTAAGGGGGGCGTATCACATTGAGGAGAACACTACTTCGCCCCCAACGATGGTCATAATGGGTTTAGTCGCGAGGATCATGGTTTCATCGACGGTCATAAGATTCTGATCTGTCACCGTCATATCGGCCCGTTTACCGACGCTGATCGAACCAACCTCGGCTTCTTCAAATGCTGCGTAGGCATTCCAGAGCGTCATCGATTTTAGTGTCTCTTGTCGCGAGAGCTTCTGACCGATTTCGTACCCCTCAGCTGGCAAACCTTTGAGGGTCTTACGTGCCACCGACGCGTAAAAATTGGCAACAGGATTGATAGGCTCGACAGGGACGTCGGTCCCATTTGCGATGTGGACCCCAGCGTTTAGCAGGTCTCGCCACAGGTAGGCGCCGGACTCGATACGCTCCTTGCCGAGTCGATCAATGGCCCAGGGGCGATCTGAGCTCATGTGAATGGCTTGAATCGAGGCAATAACTCCGAGCGTCGAGAAGCGATCGATATCGGAAGGGAGCAGATGCTGCGAATGCTCGATTCGCGAGCGGTGATCCCGCTCGGTAAGCGACGCTTCATCAATGGCCTCGAGCACGACCGTATTGGCTTTATCACCAATAGCATGGGTATTAATTTGCCAGCCATGGGTGTTCGACCGATTCATGATTTCTACGAGGCGACTCTCATCGAAGGTCTGAACGCCGGAAGTGCCTGGGTCGTCGGTGTAAGGTTGGTGTAACCAAGCTGTCCGCGACCCTAATGCGCCATCCATTACGGCTTTAAACGAGCGGATCGTTAAGCGCGAGTTGTCGTCGGCAATTAATGGAGGTCGAGCCAACCAATAGTCTGTTAATGCCTCATCTTGCGCACTGATCATGGTGTAGATACGCAATTTCAGTTGCTTCGATTCATCGAGCGCAAGCTGTGCCTCGATGTCGGTCGAGCCGGCCCCAGCATCATGAAAGTTGGTGATGCCCCATTGAAACGCATGTGTTTGTGCGGCAAGTATCGCCGCCTTGGAAGACTCTTTTGATAGCGCAGTGAGGGAGTGAGCCAGGTCGATTGCGTTCTCATGCAAAATACCGGTGGGGTCGCCTTTGCCATTTTTGACGATGACACCGCCATCCGGCGTTGGTGTGCTGTAGTTGAGATTCAGTGCATCCATCGCCGCTTGATTAACCAATGCCGTGTGGCCATTGGCATGACCCAAAAAGACAGGGTTATTCGGGCTGACTTCAGATAGAGATCGATGCGTTGGGAAGCCATCAACCGTAACGCTCGGCTCCTTTGACCACTTGCTCTGATGCCATCCTCGACCCTTGATGACCTGCCCGGGACTCGCTTTTGCGGCCGCGTCGGCCACCATTCCGACAATCGTTTGATAGCTGTCTACGCCATTGAGGTCGAGGTTGGTAATGGCCTCGCCGAGACTGCTGAGGTGCCCATGGCTTTCAATGAAACCGGGGTAGCCGGTGGCAGCTCCTAGTGCGATGTGACGATGACCAACGCCGGCCTTACTTTGCGCTGTTGCTAAATCACCCACAAAGGTGAAACGGCCCTCTTCTATGACCACGGCCTCAACCACGCTATTGGCATCGTCTGCCGTGTAAATGGTGCCGGAAACCAGTAGCGTATCGGCAAAGCTGGTGCGGGCGGTGAGCACTGTTAACATTACAAAAAAAAGGCGAGCGCCATTTCTAACCATGGGTTTATCTCCGAGGGCGATGAAACATCATGTCGATGAGTCTAGACGGAAAGCGGTCGCGTTGCAGTCTACGAGGGCTGCTTCGACTTCCGTTCAGATGCCTCAGCGTGACTTCTGGATGGGATCTTCAAAAAGACGCCAGCCGCGCTCTTCGAATCGATCGATGTCATCCGTGGTGGGGAAGCTGTAGTAAGCGCCGGAGGGTAGATCGTCACCCTTGGTTGAAGCGAGTGACTGTAGTTGATCGACCGCCTCACAAATCTGTTCTGCGCCCGGGCGATAAAGCGATAGGACTTGTTTGAAATAGGTTTCAGATGATCTTGCGGGCTGGGAGCGGGTCGAGATTAGGGCACCTGAGTCAATTTTTTTATCGGTAATCCAGTGCAAGGTTGTGCCCAGACGGGGCTCCTCATTAAGCAGTGACCAAAAGCTGGCCATGACGCCCTTGTATTCAGGTAACAGACCTGAATGCAGGTTAATAATGCCAATGCGTGGTTGGGCGATAGCCTCGGCTTTGAATATTTGCCCGAAACGTATACTGATCAGGAGGTCCGCATCGAATGCACGAAGCAGGTTCAGATCGCTGCCATTGATGTCAGTGATCTCGATTTCGCCGCAATGGCTCTTGCTGGCCATTGCTTCAAAGCTCAAGCCGGGCGCTGTCGCAAAGTCTGTCTCTACCTGCCCTAATGCTACCAATCGTGGGTCACGCGTTTGTGATGCGCTGCCCACTCGCTGGGAGTAAAACATGCCAAGGTCGTGATCGCTGAGCTTAGGAATCAGTTGATTCAGCGCCGCATGAGCATAGATATCGCGATTGTAAAAAAGGCCGATCCGCACCGGTAATCTCCACAGTGGTGGCGGCCAGCATACTCTCTCCTTTATGCTCGATCGAGATCTGAGGTCTCTTCGAGTGAGGCAAACATATGCGCAGCTATTCTGTTCAGGTGGCTACTGCGGTCGTCGTGGCTAACATGGTGGGCACAGGGGTCTTTACCTCGCTCGGCTTTCAGTTGCTGGAAATAGAGTCGACTGGCGCCATCCTATGGTTGTGGGTGTTGGGTGGTCTTTGTGCGCTATGTGGCGCCCTGTGCTACGCCGAATTGGGTGCCCACCACACGGCGTCGGGTGGGGAATATCACTTTTTGACTGAGCTGATTCATCCCTATGCTGGGTTTCTCTCGGGCTGTGTTTCAGCCACCGTCGGTTTTGCGGCGCCCATCGCACTTGCGTCGCTGACATTTGGTATCTATCTCGCCACCGCCTTTCCCTCCTTACCGCCAAAGATTACTGCGACAACACTGATCGCGCTCATAGTGTTCATTCACACACGTACGTATCGTGAGAGCTCTAGCGGTCAATATTTACTGACATTGCTTAAGCTGCTGCTGATTGCTGCCTTTGTGCTGACCGCATTCGCCGCCGGTAGTGACTTCTCACATCAGGTCACAGGCACTTCACTGCTGAATGCTGGTGAGATCCTGTCCGGTGCGGGTGCGATCGCTTTGATTTATGTGACCTATGCCTATTCGGGTTGGAACGCTGCCACCTATATCCTGGGTGAGTTGGAGCATCCTCACAGGGACTTGCCAAGAGCCCTGATCGTGGGTTGTGCCTTGGTCACCGTACTGTATGTGCTGCTCAACACTGCCTTTTTGACCTCGGCATCTATTTCATCGATGACGGGTGAAGTCGAGGTTGCCTTTATCGTGGCTGAAACTGTCCTGGGAGAAAGCGGTGCTTTCGTTGTCTCACTACTTCTATCCGGCGTTCTGATCTCGACGGTCAGTGCCATGATCATGGCGGGACCTCGAGCACTTCAGCGTTTGGGACAGGATTATCGAGGCCTTGCATGGCTAGGCAAAACCAATAAAGGCGGTCTGCCTACACACGCGATTGTGTTCATGGGATTGGTTGCCCTCGGGTTTCTGTGGACGTCGACGTTCGAGCAGATCCTGTTATTTGCGGGCCTGGTAATGGCGGCAAATACGTTCTTCACTGTGGTGGCTGTCTTTGTCAGCAGGAGGCGACGCGCACGTCGCCCCCGCGACGAGTCGATATTTACCATGCCATGGTACCCGCTTCCCGCACTGATCTTCCTCGCAATCACAGGGTGGACCGTGCTCTACACGGCCATTCAATACCCGGTTCAGTTACTGGTAACGGCTGCAGTTATCGCAGCGGGTTATCCCTTTTTTCAGCGAATTCGCTCGGCGCAGTAAACAGGATTGACGGTCCTTCCGGCCCAAAACTGGTCCCCATATTGTCACTGTGCATAGGATTTTTAGTGAAAGGCGGTCGAATTGAGTTCTGCAGACCTCTTTTTCACAACAGACCTATGCCTTAGTCAGTGCGTCGTGTAGTTTTAGTTTCCAAGAGCATCTGGGAACAGGCTCGTCACCTCAATAATTCAAATAGTGGCATTTCATGACTGACTCAACTGCCTCGGCAGAAAACGCAAACAATCCATATGCGTCTGCAAAGGCGGCGTATTATGCCCTTGGCATTCTAACGATTGTCTACAGCATCAATTTCATTGATCGACAGCTACTTTCGATTTTGCAGGAGTCGATAAAGGCTGACTTGATGCTGAGCGATGCGCAGCTTGGGCTCCTGACAGGTTTTGCCTTTGCCGTGTTTTACACCTTCGCGGGTTTGCCCATTGCGAGCCTTGCCGACAGGAGTAATCGACGAAACATCGTTGCCATCTCACTCACTATCTGGAGTGGTATGACAGCGATCAGTGGTCTTGCTCAAAACTACTGGCAGCTACTGGCGGCGCGGGTCGGTGTGGGCATTGGTGAGGCTGGCGGCAGCCCACCCTCTCACTCGATGATCTCTGATATTTTCCCGCCCGAGAAGCGCGCCAGCGCCATTGGCTTTTACTCAACGGGCATCAGCATTGGTATCTTATTCGGCTTCTTATTTGGTGGCTGGTTGAACGAGTTTTTCGGGTGGCGTGTCGCGTTTTTCGTCGTTGGTGTTCCCGGTGTGCTGCTAGCTCTCGTCCTCTACCTCACAGTGCCTGAACCCATTCGAGGGCTTGCTGAAAACAAGGCATCGACCGGTGACAACCCATCAATGATGACGGTGTTCAAGGTTCTGTTGAGTCGACGCTCGTTCTTGTTCATGGCCCTGGGTGCAGCGATGAACGCGTTTGCTGGCTACAGCACGGCCAACTGGGTTGCATCATTCATGATCAGAACTCACCAAATGCCAACCGGCGAGCTCGGTACCTGGCTTGCGCTCATTATTGGTTTGGGCGGCGCCATCGGTGTTTTCGGATCAGGTGTTATCGCAGATAAGCTAGGAAAGAATGACAAGCGCTGGTACATGTGGGTTGCCGTATGTGCTGCAGCCATTTCAGTTCCCTTCCAGATAGCTACTTTTTGGGTCGACGGTCCCTACGCAGCGCTGATGTGCATGACAATTCCTTCGATTCTTGCAAATGCCTACCTCGGCGCGACCATTGCGAGTGTCCACAGCATGGTGGGCCTTAAGATGAGAGCAGTCTCCTCAGCCTTATTGTTCTTCATTCTGAACATCATTGGATTGGGTATGGGACCCACAACCGTTGGGTTAGTAAGTGATTCACTGGTAGATCAGTACGGCGTTGACTCTTTGCGCTATGCCATGATGTACATCATCCCGACCGCCATGTTTATCTCGGGAATGCTCTATATGTTAGCGTCCCGGTATATCAGAGAGGATTTATGGAATGCGCCCGATTAAGGGTGGGCGTTAGGATTTATGAGCCCGCTTTTGCGGGCTTTTTTGTGCGCATTCAATCGAGCGAAGTACCCGCTGTGATACAGCATGGGTTTCGATGTCGCGCGGCGTGAAGCGAACTGGCCGCCAAGTTTTTTCGGCATAGAGCTGGGTTTGATCATCGAAGTGTGGAGACTCCGGGTCGCCTGACTGTGAGTAGGACAGTATGGCCTCGGCCTCTGGGCCTGAGTCATTCCAGCCAAGCGTCATGAAAAAGCTGGAACCATGAACGACGTTGTAGCCTGATTTCGATAAGCTGTTGCTGTTCCCAGCAAACTCGTCGCTGCCCGTAAAGATGGGCGTTTCGGTTTGGTTGTTTCCCACGGTGGTACTCATTTGCAGGTTGGCAATGCCCTCGTGCCGGTTGCCGCCATGAACCGGGTATTGACGCTCAGACCGGTGCCCTAGTTGCAGATTACCAAGCGCCGTATCGAGACCAATGTCCTCACCTTCAAGCAGTACTACCGCACGAGCGAGTCGGTCGAGCGCGAGTTCGGTATTAGCAAGTCCGGCGGGCGTGGTAGCGGCTTCCATGGGATTAAAGGGCTGTTGAAACAGTGATGAGCCAAGTGACGTTTCGTCTGCGGGGTATTGCGTGATCCATTCTCTGAACAACACAGCACCGCGCGACTCGCTATTGAAGCGACGATCCCAGGCGGCGAGTACGTCACAGGCATCGGTCAGATCGATCGTGGTCTTATCAATGCTGCGCTGAGGCATTACATCACAGGCGGCGAGCAGCTCAGGCAGGAGCATGTCGGCGGTCAGGCTTTCATTGCTGAACAAGGCGGTCTGAATTTCGTCGCGCGTAAAGTTATCATCCTCTCCGGCGTGTCCGTACGGGCTATCAGGGCGCAGTAAGGCAATATTCATGCGCGTGCGAAGGCTCCGGGGTGTCATGGTGGGGCCGTAGAGGGGTGACAGTGCCGTGGCTGGCTTGTCCGGATCACTGAGCCAGTAACTGTCATTCGCATTGAAGACATACTGATTACTCTCGATGAGTGGCCGACGCTCAAATGGCTCGGTATGCGGCACCGGAGAACTTGTTTTTAGCCACTCATTACCTTGCTTGCTGCCATCGAGGATGACGAGTCCTCGCGAGAGGTAGAGATACTGAAGCTTAGGGACCGCTTTCAGGGTGTTATGCCAGCTGAGAATGGCCTCCTCGCTTAAGGCACCGACATTGGAATTATCAATGTAAACCGCGCGACCATCTGCTGAAGCCGCGATCGTGTTAACCCAAGGCATTGCATTGTAGGTGCGATGTGCCTCGATGAATTCATCCATGCTTTTCGCACTGCCCATGGCCTGCCATTGTGCGAAGGTATGAAGGTTTTCTGCGTTGGCATCTCGGACGGCAAACGCTGTGAGGGGGTCGTCTGTCAGTCCTGGCAGGGCCATCAATGGACCATAATGCGAGAACCAGACAGTATGTTTTTTGTTGCTCAGCCCTTCCTGGGTTTTTACATCAGCGCTCACTGTCATTGAGTTGAGTTCGCGCCATTCATTTTCCCACCGGTACTGCTGAGGATTGTCAGGATTGAGTGTGAGCTGATAGATCACGGTGCGCCTCGAGTTCGATACCGTATGTGACCAACCAACAGCTTCATTGAAGCCAATAGCGACGCCTGGTGTGCCGATTAAACCAGCACCATAGGCATCGTAGACGCCGGGGATCGTCAGGTGTTTCTCCCAGAATCGCGCAATGCCATACCAGGGGTAATGCGGGTTTGCTAGCAGCAGCCCCTTGCCGTTTTCTGACCGCTCGGAAGCAATCGCCCAGGCGTTAGAGCCCATATCGCTAAGCTTCATGTCCGTGAGCGTATCGCGTAGCGGTGGCGCCAACTCGAGCAGATCGATTGCAGCACTCATCTCGGTCTGAGGGGCTGGTGGTGCCGCCGCTGTGATCGCCCCCGCAATTCGTGGCAAGGTGTAGACCAAGGTAACGTACTGAGCCATGAACTCCGTTGCCGTGACCGGTCGTACCCAGGTCGCTTCATCACACCATGAACCAAACTTGCCGGTGCGCTAATTAACAAACTGGTTATATCCGGCGGTGTAACCTTCAATCCATTCTTTGATCTGACGTTCTTGTGCCGCAAGCGCCTCGCCGGGCTTTTCGGGGATGCCAAGTGCCTTAACGACAATATCTCCACTCAGATTTCGGTTGCGGGGTCCCGGACCAAAAATTGCGACGCTCTCACCGCGCGATTGCACCAGTGCCAGCGCCATATTGCAGACGTGATCTTCCGCTGCTGTATAGGCTTCTCCAAAAACTAGAGAACCCCAGGATTCAGCCGTGATGTGCGGAATGCCGTATTCGGTTTTTACCACGGTCGATTCATAGCGGTGTGACCTGTCAGTCTCCGATTGACTGCATCCAAGGCTGACCATCATTCCACTGGTCACAACGACCGCCAGGAACCGTTTGACCTTGCTAGTACGGGTGCTGCTTGTATTTTTGGTTAGTTTCTCGAGGGAGAGTGAGTATATGCGACATCTCTTATTTTCTTTGATGGTCGAACTACACGTTACTCGCAAAGTGGCAGATGACGCCAGTTAAGTTGCTGTTTTGTTATGCGACCGGGACCTGTTGATGATTAGCCTCGGGTAAAGCTATCTACATGCGCCAAGTGACGGCTGCTGACTGCGGCGCGGTCGCGTCTTCGTCACTTACGCGATGGTGAATTCAATCGTCCCCAACGGCCCGTAACTGGCCTGGTAATGACCCGGATCAGCTTCCATCGCAGCTCCGTTGGTCCCAGCTAGCAGTACTCCCCCTTCGGGTATCGTAAACCCAAGCCTGTTCGCTTTATTTATACACCAATCAAGCGCTGGCTTTGGACCACCAAAAGAATCGAGGGGTGAGGTCGTGAGTATGATCTCACCGTCCCGGATCAATTTAATTTCAATGTCCGCAAGCGCAGTGAAGTCGAAGCTATCCCAAGCGTTCATCTCACCTAAAATAAATTGGTCTGCGCCCAAATTGCAGAGTGTCACGTTGCCGGGGGTCAAATCTTCAGGCCTAGAGAAGTCTAAGCGGACAAACTCCACGGCGGGGCCGATGCTGATGGGGCTGCCATCACTGTTGAGCCGCATAGCCAGCTCACACTCGATACGACGACTGGCTGTGTGTGACAGTGTTGCCGCGTTCTCAGTTTCACTCTGTTGGTAAAGCAGGCCAAGTAAAGGCTCTTCCAGACCAAACAGTGCCTGGAGGTCGGTGTTGGTGACGCCAGCCTTAATCCCCGCCGACTGTTCACCGGAGATGAGGCTCGTCAGATGAGGGATGAGCGAGTAGGCCTCGGTGAGGGTAACGCCGGAGGGAAATTCAGGCCAGATTGACTTGGTCTTGATGGCATCCGCGAGCTGCGCGACAAACTTATCTGTACTCATCGTTCAGTATCCCCCCATCATGCGATTTTCTTATCGCTTACCACTGGGTGTCCGCAATGGTGACGCGATGCAGCCGTCGGTCGTAGCCGTCAAATCCGCCCGTTGCCGAGTGGAGGAGGGACCTATTGTCCCAGATCACCAGCATGTCTTTTTCCCATTTGTGGCGGTACTGGAACTTCTCCTGCGTCTGATAGACATACAACTCCATAGCGAGGGCCTGTGAGTCCTCTAACGACATACCCTCAAAACTCTGTATGTAAGCAGCGGATGAAAACAGCGCTTTCGAGCCAGTCTCGTGGTGCTCCCGCACAAGTGGGTGTGGACAGGTTTCTCGTGCTTTTTCGCTTGGTTTGATCTGCATGCTGCGACCAGCTGCTTGATCGCCGTCACCGTAGGCGCCATCGGGGGCATAGCCGAGCGCAGCAGAGTGTATGGCAGTGAGGCTCTCAACTTTCTGGCGAAGCTCGTCGGACATTTCTTCGTAGGCTTTCACTTGGTCAGCAAACAAGGTGTCTCCACCGTGAGGTGGGATCGTGATACCAAACAGCGCTGTGCCTGCGGGTGGTACTGCCATAAAACTCCAGTCAGTATGGAAGATCTCGGCAAAAATGGGGGTCTTCTCGTCCGCATCGCGTTGAATCGCACAAATGTTGGGGTAGCCATCGATGTGGCCGAAAAATGGGTCTTCCCCGACTTCACCGAAATATTGTGCTACTCGTTCGAGGTCTTCTGGCGTGAGCGCTTGATTCGGTAGGGCGATGACCTTGTGCTCGAGCCACAGTTGTCTGAGTTCGGCGATCTGTGAGTCGGTGAGGTCTTGCCTGAGGTCGATGCCTTCGATGCGAGCGCCGCAGGCTTGTCCTGAGGGGGTGACGATTAATGTCATTCCGTGTTCTCCGCTAATTATTCTTTTGTTTCTTGTTAGATCAAGGCGCGTGGTTCCACCATGCTAAATCTGAGTACGCCCTCAAATCCAGCTCGTGTGTCCACGCCGATCGGTGTTGATGAGCGATGTGGAAATAGGTCTCTGCCATTTCGATAGGCAGTATTAGGCCGTCATGCTCCTTGCCACGCGTCTCGCGCAATTTCTCGAACATCTCAGCACCCAGCATTTTTCCAAGCGTATCGGGTGCGTCGACGGCGCCATCGACGATGATGTGCGCAACATGAATTCCCTTGGATGCGTATTCCGCGTTTAAGGTTTGACAGAGCATGCGTCGGCCGCCCATGGCAGCCGCGTGTGAATGCTGCCCGGCGTTACCACGAACCGCAGCTGTGGCTGAGGTCACCAGAATGGTGCCTGTGCCGCGGGCTTCCATGGCTGGAAGCACCGCTTTGGCCAGTCGGAATAAGCCCATACAAGCCATTTTCCATCCCAGTTCAAAGGTTTTTAGTGCCGTGGTCTCGAGTGATCGGTTACCAATCTGCGCACCCAGGTTGAACAGCACTACCTCGATGGGGCCGATTTGCTCAACCTCTTCCACTAGTTTTTCGATGGCACCCTCTTCGACGGCGTTTAGCATGTGACCAGAAGCGGTTCCGCCATTCGATTCAATGCCATCAACGAGTTTTTGTAATCCCTCAACGTCACTTCGACGACAGAGCGCGGCGTGATAGCCATTCGCGGCAAACTTCGTACCAACTGAGCCGCCAATGCCCGCGCCCGCGCCGATAATCAAACATACTTTTTTCATATCATTATTCTCCGATGCTTAGTGGCCAATCTTAAGCCGACCGTTCTCGATGAGTAACTCGATGGTCTCTGCGTCATAGCCGAGTTCTGCGAGCAGACTTGGACCGTGCTCGCCAAGCTTTGGCGCAGGCCCTGCGATCTCGCTGGGTGTTTTGTCAAAACGTGCCGCCGGGCGTGCCTGACGGACTTGACCGAATCCGTCGTGATCGGTCTTATCGATAGATTCATTAGCCAGGATCTGGTCGTGACCCATCAATTCCATGCGTGTAAGTAGTGGCGCGCAAGGGACCCCCTCGGTATCCAGTCGCTCGAGTACTTCATCGCTCGTCCATTTCTTGATTTCGCTTGCGGTGATTTTTTTGCGCTCTTCGACATTCACAAATCGGTCGCTAGCGGTTTTGAAACGCGGGTCCTCAATGAGGTCTTCGCGATTGAGCGCCCGGCACATGCCCACCCACTCTTTGTCCGAGATGGCACCTGCGGTGATATGGCGGTCTTGGGTTTCGTAGATGAGGTCCTGAGTGCCCTGTAGTTTGGTCACGTCGAACTCCATGTCGCCATAGGTGAGTCCAGCCATTCCCTCGGGCCAGAAGAAGGACAGCATCGTCTCCAGCATTGACAAACGGATATGCTGTCCTTCTCCGGTTTTCTCCCGCACATAGAGCGCCGAGCTAATCGCCTGTGCCGCGGTCAGTGACGTCACCTTGTCAGCGAGAATGATGCGGAACATTTGTGGCCGCCCTGAAGCCCGATCCATTTGGATGTCGGTGGCGCCTGACAGTGCCTGAATGACGGGGTCATACACCCGCTTTTGCGAGTACGGGCCGCTTTCACCAAAGCCGCTGATCGAGACGTAGATCAGTTTTTTATTGATCTCTCGAAGGACATCCTCACCAAAGCCCATTCGCTCGATCGCGCCGGGGCGAAAGTTTTGAATGAAGACATCGGTGTCAGCCGCAAGTTCGAGGAGAATCTTTTTACCCTCTTCGGATTTAAGGTCCAAAGAAATCGACTCCTTGCCGCGATTGCACGAGTAAAAGGCGGGCGAGACATCGTTGTGCTTTCCACCAATGTGCCGCATTTGCTCGCCCACCAGAGGCTCTACTTTGATAACGCGAGCGCCCTGATCGGCCAACATCATGGCCGCCACGGGGCCCGAGACCATGCTGGTTAAATCAAGTACTTTCAGTCCGTCTAAGGCGCCCATTAGTTACCTCCAAAAAGGTCAGGATAGTTTAGTTTCATGGCTCGCATATACGCGGGGCGTTCAGCAATGTGAGCATGATAGGCATGCAGGCTTTCGGGCAGAGCGACGTGGTAGGCGTTCGCCCAGTCAATGCACGAGATTAGGAAGAGGTCGGCAAGCCCAAATTGGTCACCGACCAAATAAGGTCGCTTCTCCAGCAGCTGGCCTACGACTTCAAAGTGTTTCTCGGCATAGGCACGCGACGCGTTGACCGTCGTTTCAGACTCGCCGTAAATCATGCCGAGATCGCCATGGCGACGCATCACATACAAGCTGGTCTCGTCTAACTCACCGTAAATGTAGCAGCACCATTCGTCTTCTTTTGCCTTGGTAACGAGGTCTTGTGGTGTGAGTACTCGCTCCGACGGATACTGATCTCGGAGGTAGCGACAGATCGCCAGACTCTCCGAGAGCTTTACGTCGCCGTCCTGCATAAAAGGAATCTTCTGTTTGCGATTCAGCTGCTGGTATTCGGGAGTTTGCGTCTCGCCGGTCCTCGGTCCTATGGGCTTGTGCTCGTAATGAATGCCCAGCTCTTCAGCCATCCACAGCGGTCGAAAGCTTCGCGGTGTGCTGGTCCCCCAGATGTTTATGCTTGGTGTGTCCATACTGACCGTTGTCCCTTTATTTTTTTGTACCGTAACAAGCATTTAGTACTAAAACTAATGCGTTGGTATCGCTGACTCTTCCATTAAAGGCCTTTTCTATGGATTAAAGGGCCGTCTTCGCTGCCTAGTTAAAGTTGGGGGACTTGATCGAGTTGCCGCTACCGATGTCTGTCGAGTGGAAGAGCGCGTTGCTCGTCAAGCGTGAAACCTACACAACACCGCTTGCGCGCCACCTGGTTGGCCTATTTGAAAACGTGGCAAAAGAGGTCAACGAATCGCTTGTGTAACTAAAGCTTCGCGGGCGCTCGGCGCTGACCAGTCAGTCCCTGCTCTCTTACGGCCGCGACAATGCTATCGATTTCACTTAAATCTGTGATGAGCTTTCCCAAAGTAAGCGTTTTTGTCTTGTAGTTAACAATGATTGGCACAACAGGGGTTGATGCCGCTTTGGCAATGCGGGCGAAGCCTGCTCTTAACGTCCCGTCACTGTTACGGGTCCCCTCAGGTGCAATACCGAGCATGAGTGACGACCGTGAGTGGAATTCGCTCGTCATTTTTTCGATCAGTCCTTGAGGCGATCGCCGGTCTACAGGTATACCGCCGACAGCTCTGAAGAAGAAGCCGTGCGGAAATTTAAAAAGTGTGTGCTTACCCATGTAGTTGAGCTTGAGACCCCATCCCCAGATGACAGACAGCGCCAAAATAAAATCAAAGTTCGAGCTGTGCGGCAGCGCCACAAGCACCAGTTTGGATTTATTGGGCAGGTTTCCCTCGAGCTTCCACCCAATAAGCTTGAAAACCGCGCGCCCGATGAGCGTGCGAATAGGGTGCTTTCGTTGAGGGATAGCGTCGCCGAGACGGGGCCACTTCATTATTTTTATTTACATCGCTTTGTCTGAGGTCAGCAGTATCATTATTTTTTTCTTGGGTGAAAAGTAAATTTTATGTGGTGTTAGGCGATTACCTTATCCATGCTCTACTGATTGGGTCGTCTAGGATCGATGAACACCAAAATGACCCAGTAAGAATAAGACCTAATAAGAATAAACAGTCATCGTATGAAAGCACCAAGGGGTGAGTTATGAAGACAGCATTTATCACCGGCGCTGCCCAAGGTATTGGACTGGCCATTGCAAGGCGGTTCGCCCGTCAGGGTTATCAGGTAGGTTTGTTTGATACAAATGTAGAGCGTTGTCAGGCGTTGCTGTGTGAACCGGATTTCCAAAACGCCATTGCCGGTTATTGTGATGTTAGGGATAGGGCTTCCATCGAAGAGGCTATTGCCATTTTTTCGCAGGCGACGAGTGGGAGGCTCGACGTGCTCGTTAACAACGCGGGCGTTCTGACTGGCGGCGAGTTGATGTCGCAATCGGAGAGTCAGATTCGCGCGATGGTCGATGTCAACGTGACGGGGCTTACCATGGTCTCTTATGCGGCGCATCCTCTCCTGCAAGCCACCGACGGGGCCATGGTGATTAATCTGTGTTCCGCATCGAGTATCCACGGTATCCCTCTGTTAGCTGTTTACAGTGCGACCAAGTTCTATGTGGATGGCTTCACTCAGGCGCTGAATATTGAATGGGAAGATGACGATATTTATGTGACCTGCATTAAGCCGCCTGTCATTGACACTGAAATGGGACGCTCGCTAGATCCTCGGCACATCGAGAATATGAAGTGGGAGATGAAGCCCGACGATGTGGCCTCTGCAGTCTATGGCTTGACCCAGCGTCGCGAGCTTCATCATGTCTTGGGCTCATCAACCCGACGATGGCACCGATTGAGCCGACTCTTTGGGATGGGCGTCAGTCGATGGTTAACCCGCCGACTGGTCGGATAAATCGTCTGGGTCCGGTTTCTTGAGTCTCTTGGAGAGAGCGACAGCAAGCGTCTCGCAAGCACGTTCTGCCTCATTGCTGACTCGGCCAAACATAAGGTAACTGTGTGTCAGGCTATCGAAGCAAAAATGCGTGACCTCGTTTCCTGACTTTGCAAGCCGGCTGGCAAAGGCATTCCCCTGGTCGCGGATTGGGTCAAAGCCCGCGGTTCCGATGACGGTCGATGGGAGGCCAGTAAGACTCTCTGCATGCAATGGGTTTGCCCATGAATGATCTTTATTGAGGTCGTTGGGAAAAACCTGCGAGTTAAAGAAGTGCATGGTGTCGGTCGTTAGAGGGAAGGTATTTGCACAGCTACTGAGACTCGGTTGACTCTCATCGTTGGTAGTGACCCAGGGGTAGGCCAGACACAGGGCCTTAGGTTGACGACCACCCTCGTCTCGCAGAATCAGTGCGAGCGTGCTGCTGATCAAGCCGCCCGCACTGTCGCCCGCCAGCGCAACCAGTTCAGGGTCGATGCCGTAGTCGTCACTGAAGGCCTGAACGTGTTCCCAAAGCGCCTTGGCATCCTCGATGGGTGCAGGAAATGCATTCTCGGGGCACAACCGGTAATCGAGAGAAAAAACGACAGCCCCGCATCGGGCCGCAAGTAGCGAACAGAAGTGGTTGTCCGTGAGATGGTCCATGATGACCAGCCCGCCCTGATGAAAAAAGAGTACAGCTGGCTTAAGTTTCTCGCTGGAGGGTGGACGGTAGATTCTGGCGTTTAGCCTATTACCCAACAACTCGATCGTCGTGTCCTCGACCGCAACGCCCGCAACCGTGGGCAGGTTCAAGTCATTGAACTCGGCGGCTGTTCGCCTAATGTCATCAACGCTAGGAGGCGCATCCGATGTACTCGATCCGCGTGCAGATAGTTTCGCTAGCACCTGCATATTCATATCGAGCCGATTGCCGTCAATGTCTAGTGGTGCACCGGCAAACAGCCTCAATAGCCAATGGGGCGTCTGGCGTAATGTATCGAGAACGAGTAGTTGGAGATTCATAGCGGTTAAACCTGTCGGTGACGCGGGCAATGTATTACAGCCACCCGTTATTCTCAAAGATCAGCAGCCCGTCCGCCTTGTCGCATTTGATGCCCTTACCCGTTACGCTTCTGGCAACGCGTAATTAACTAATAATAAATAAGGAAAGACGAGTGACAATTGCAGTAGACGCAAAAGCCGCTGGGTTTGAAGAGGCCAAACTGGCGCGCATCGGAGAGCACCTTCGGCGCAGTTATATCGAGCCAGAAAAAATACCGGGCTGTCAGGTGCTTGTCTCTCGACATGGTATTCCGGCGTATTTCGATTCGATGGGCTTGATGGATCGTGAGCGCGGCAAACCCATGCAGGATGACACGATTTTTCGCATCTACTCGATGTCGAAACCCATCACATCCGTAGCACTCATGATGCTCTGGGAAGAGGGCCGTTTCCAGCTAACGGATCCGGTGCATCGATTCATTCCCTCGTGGCGAGGCCAGGAAGTGTGGGAGCGTGAAGAGGGGGGGCAGATGGTGACGCGCCGTCCGGCCAATCCGGCAACCATGCAACACATATTGAGTCATACGGCGGGTCTGACCTACGGTGGTCTGTTGCCTGGTTTAGAGAGTCCCGTCGATCAGGCGTATCAGAATCTTGGCATCGCCCGAGGTGGTGGTGAGACCTTACTCGAGTTTGCCGATAAGTTGGGACGTGTTCCTCTGCTCTATGACCCCGGCCACAAGTGGTGCTACTCCCTTGCCACCGATGTGTGTGGCGCGCTCGTTGAAATTATTTCTGGCCAGCCCTTCGAGGTGTTCCTGCGTGAACGTATTTTCGAGCCACTTGGGATGGTAGACACTGGTTTTCGTGTCTCTGACGAAAAGCTTGATCGATTTGCAGCGTGTTACATGCGATCGATGGATAAACAGGTATTACTCGAGGACGACCCTCACACCAGTCACTACCGACACAAACGAAACTTCTTTTCTGGCGGCGGTGGCTTGGTTGGTACTACCGCTGATTACATGGCCTTCTGCGAGATGTTGCGACAGGGAGGGCAGTTCAACGGTTATCAGCTATTGGGGAGCCGAACACTGGAGCTCATGACGGCCAATCACCTGATGAGCGGTAGGTCGCTGGCTCAGATGGCGCTGGGGGCGTTTTCTGAAACGGCTAACGAGGGCGTCGGGTTTGGTCTCGGTTTTGCCTCCACATTAGATGAGGTTGCGTCGTGCACTGTGGGGGCCGGAGATTTCTATTGGGGCGGACGAGCATCGACGATATTTTGGGTTGATCCCGAGGAGGATCTGCAGGTGATTTTCATGACGCAGCTGATACCGTCATCGACTTTCAACTTTCGTGGCCAGCTGAAGAACATCGTTTACGGCGCCTTAAAATAAAGGCACAGTAATGATGCCGTTTAGCGATTAAATAAACAAAAAGCCGGTTTACTCATCATCTGTTCATGGAGATCAAGCAGGATGGAAGCAGCACAAACTAGCGCGCTGGCACTGTATGTCGGCCTCAACCTTCTTCTTACATTGGTACTAGCGATTAACGTCGTGCGCCATCGTTTCAAGGGAGACTCGGGAGACCCGGTCGCACTTGAAAAAGCGGTGCGAGCACATGGCAATAACACGGAATACGTTCCGATTATTTTGGTCGGGCTGAGTGTCATGGCAGTGATGGGTGCATCGGCGCAAACCATCAGCATTCTTGGTGGCACACTCTTCGTGGCGCGTGTCTTTCACGCCTACGGTATCCAGCAAGCGAAGGTGCCAAACATCTTTGGCATGGTCGGCAACATCGTGACCTGGTTGGTGATGCTGTGTGTAGCTACGACGCTTCTTATGCAAGGCATTGGCTAGGGCCACAATCGTTACTCGATGACTACGACTACCTTAAGACGGAGCACAACTTGATTTTAAGACGGGGGCTGAAGCCCCTTTTTTGATTCTGCTACGCGACGATTTGCGATGAAGTGGGTTGCCGATAAGGTCGGTCAATTTCGTTATTACTGCGCCAGAACGCGCGCAACTTCATACTATTCACTCTCCTCTGCAACGGTCCGTTTCGTATGCAAGCCTTAATGTGCTGTGTCTTCATCATTGTTGTTGTCTGTTTCCCGCTGGCCTCTTGTACTGTCGACAAGCAGGGTGTCTCGAGCCCAGCGCCTGAGATGATATTTGGAAATCCTGATTACCAAGCGATTTCCTACGGCGGCTACCGTGGATTAAGTCGTGAGGATGGACCGACAGTTGAGCAATTGATTGATGATGTGAAAATTCTGGGTGCAATGGATATCAAGCTATTGCGCACTTACAACACGTCCCAATTTCCTCAAGCCAAGCGCTTGCTGCAGGCCATTCGTGAGGTAAAGTCTGACGATCCTAGCTTCGAAATGTACGTCATGCTCGGTGCTTGGATCGAGTCGAAGAACGCCTGGACCGAGGCTATATGGAATCCAGAGACGAATGCCTGGGTTGAGGGTACGGGCCCGGACCACACTCAAGGTAATGTCGAAAACAACAGCCAAGAGATTGCGACTGCCATCCGCTTGGCGAATGAGTACCCGGATATCGTGAAGGCCATTGCCGTTGGCAACGAGGCAATGGTCCAGTGGGCGGTGACCTACTTTGTGTATCCCAAAACGATCCTGAAATGGGTCAACCACCTGCAAGAAGCAAAAGCATCGGGCGCGCTTACTCCCGACGTATGGATCACTTCCTCAGATAACTATGAATCTTGGGGTGGCGGTAATCCGATTTACCGCACTGACGAGCTCACGAAGCTCATGAGGGCTGTCGACTTTGTTTCGGTTCACACCTACCCATTCCACGATTCTTTTTATAACCCCTCGTTCTGGGGCGTGCTTCCTGAAGAAGAGTCGTTGCCGTTCAAAGTGATGACTGAGGCGACAATGCAGCGCGCCATCGCGTACGCAAGAAAACAGTATTCCGCTGTGGCTGAGTACATGGCGTCGGTCGGCGTCAGCAAGCCCATGCATATTGGAGAGACAGGCTGGGCGAGCATCGACGAAACAGCCTACGGAGCTTCGGGCTCGAAAGCAGCCGATGAGTTCAAACAGAAAGTGTTTCACGATCTGTTGCGTGACTGGACGGATGAGGAGGGCATTTCGTTCTTTTACTTTGAGGCCTTTGATGAGCAGTGGAAAAAGGCAGATAGCCCTGGAGACTCCGAAAACCACTTCGGCTTGATCACGCTCAACAACGAAGTGAAATACATCTTGTGGGATGAGTTTGATAGTGGCGTTTTTGCTGATTTGACCCGCGATGGCCAGCCCTTGCGAAAGAGCTTTGGCGGTGACCGAGAGGCGCTGTTAGCAAGTGCGATGACGCCTCCGTTTCGAAGCCAGATGGCGGTACGGAGAATAGAGACAGCAAACCCTGATCGCACACCGGGCGAGGTAGTTACCGAACCAAAATTGCTTGTAGTACACAACCAGTTCTCTAATGCTGATTTGGATGCGAGTGCGCCTAGCGCTGCATTAAAGTTGACCCCATGGGAGGGAACGACTGCCATTGAACTGTTGCCGGATGGCGAGGTCCGCGTTGAGACGCGCGCCGGTGACTGGTGGGGTGCCAGTCTCGAGCTCGATGCCGATGTTGGCGAGAACTTATCGAAGTTCCGTCAGGGGCAGATGCACTTTGATATCCGTGGCAGTAGCGATGTGAACTTCAGTCTGGGTTTCCAGACGGGAAATTTCTTGCGTGGCGACCAAGTGAATAACTTTGCGAGCTTCGGGCCGGGAACTGATTACGAGATCGATGGGGATTGGCGGTCAATTAGTTTACCCATAGCTGAGATCGATGGTGGTACGGACATGACCGACGTTACCAATATCGTTGCCTTCCTCAGTCAGGAGAAAGCACCCGACAAAACGATTTTCCTGCGGAACGTCTACTTCAGTCAGTAGCGGCCGTCATTATGCGTCGCTTTACCTTGAGTTTTGCGACGACAGCTGTCGCGATGAGAGCAACATAAACTGCGTAGATCGGGGCGAAGTCCGTCAGCAATCGGCCAGAAAAGGCGACGAAAAAGTACAGCATTAGTATGGAAATCCCGACTGAGTGGAGTTGCTTCCATTTAGCAGGGCCTAGTCGATTAATACTGTAATCATTGGAGGTTACCGATAGCAAGGCGGTGACCACATAGCCGAAGCCCGCTACTGCAACAGACGTATCGACGCTGTAGCCTTCCAGGTTGCTGAGAAACAAGATGAGCGCCACCAAGTGGAAAGTATGCGCAGTCGCAAATCCCAGACCTAGCTGTCTTCGGTATTTCACCCACCCTCGGGTTTGCGCGCTGTTTGCAAAGGCTTTTAGGGTGCTAGCAGAGAAGGCCAATAAGAGAAAAACGAAGGCTAGATGTGCTGAGTAGCGCGTCCATAGCAGTAAAAACCCGGGCGGCGAATCACTGGTAACGGCGATCTCCGCTGCCGGTGCCAGGTAGGTAACTAACATGACCAGCGCCGATAGCAAAACACTCCCAATCCACACCATGAACCATCCCCCGAGCTACGCCTTGCGCTTGTTTGATTGCAGATCTCTGTCTACTGTTAAGGGTGAAGCCTATTATAGGAATGCGTCGTCATGAAGCTTTGGCAATCAATGATCTTATTGGCAGTCGTCATGTCGGGTTGTTCATCAGCGCCGACAGAGCAGGAGATAGACGCTGCTGACTTTGGCTTATCCATGTCAGAGGAAACCTGTCTGGCTGTCGCTACCCCCTTCATTACACAGCGAATGGGTGACCCAGAGTCGGTCATTTTTGAAAATCTTAAGTGTTATCGGGGACTGGAGGGTCGTGTTCCGGCTGCCCGTGTTGAAGCGACCTATGGCTACCGATTTGCCGGTGATGTTGATTCAAAGGGGGAGATTGGTCGGTATACCGGCATGACACCGTTCTCCGGCATTGTTCGTGATGATGGCGACGGCCCCAAGGTGGTCAGGTACTGCATTACCAGCGGTACCAAGGACTATCGATTCTGTATTCCCTCCATGGTTGATTGAAAAGCAGTCCTATTTCTTCTCACCCCCACGCTGCCATTTATTTGATGATGCGTCACGGGCGAACTTCCTAAACCTCTATCTATCCGCGCCTTAATGTGTCGCATGCACTGCGCGACCTTGATGGGTGTTATGTCATAAAAATAGCAGCGAACTTTCTTATTGCAATTATAAATGCGAATCATTATCATTTACGATAACAACAAAGAGAGTAGTCCAATGTTCCCAAAAAAATTCGTCAGTGTAAGTGTGGCCAGCTGCTTAATGTCTAGCGCGGCTTTGGCGCAGCAAGTAGACACAGCTCAAAACCAAGTGATCGAAGAGGTACTGGTTTCAGGGCAGTACCTATACACCGACACGATTAACGCTCTGAAAACTCCGACGCCAATTTTGGATGTGCCACAAAGCCTGAGCATTGTCTCTGCGGAAGACATTCGAGCGCGTGGCTTTAATAGCATCAGTGAAGTGATCAACTATTTGCCGGGGGTCACGACATCTCAGGGGGAAGGCCATCGAGACGCGGTTGTTTTCCGGGGTGTTCGGTCTACTGCTGACTTCTACATTGATGGTGTGCGAGATGACGTGCAGTACTTTCGACCGCTATATAACTTAGAGCAGGTTGAAGTGCTTAGGGGCCCCAACGCGCTCTTGTTCGGACGCGGTGGAACGGGCGGTGTGCTCAACAGAGTTACGAAAAAAGCGCTGCTGGACGAGTCGTTCACGGCTTCGCAAGTCAGTGCGGATAGTCTCGGGGAAGTGGGCGGTCAAATCGACACTAACGTTGTGATTAACGAGAGTGCCGCGTTTCGAGTAAACGCGATGTTCGAGAGTCTTGATAATCACAGAGATTTCTACGACGGCGAGAGACTAGGAATCAACCCGACGTTGAGAATTGAGGCAGGTGATAGCCGATTTGATCTGTCATACGAATACATTGATCACCAACGCTTCATCGATCGAGGTATCCCAACGGGCTCAAACGGACGGCCAGTGGAGTCCTTCCAGGACATTGTTTTTGGCGATGCCGATGTGAACACTACAGAGCTCAAAGCCCACTTGTGGCGTGCGGTAGTGCAACACACATTCTCCGACACCTTAAAGGGTAATCTGTCAGCGTTTTATGGTGACTACGACAAGCTCTACCAGAATTTTTATGCGTCCTCTTACAATCAGGACGCTAGTCCGGGCGTGGTTACCTTAGATGGTTACGTAGACACGACGACGCGCGAGAACACGATACTGTCAGGGAATTTAGTTGGCGAGCTGGAAACGGGTGGGTTGGAACATACCCTTCTTGCTGGTGTTGAGTTCATATCGACGAACAGTAACCAGGATCGATGGAATACCTTTTGGGACACCACCCAAGACGACAAGGAGGTATTCACCATATCGGGAAATTTGGGTGTGTTGGGTGGCTCCGGAATTAACGCGTTGGGTAACGTCGCAACGAATCGCTTCGACCAGAATATTAACGACGACACTCGTGTATCGATTGATGTCACCTCACTTTATTTACAGGACGAGATTGAATTGACCGATCACTGTAGATTGGTTGCTGGGCTTAGATACGACAGCTTTGATATTGACGTGCTCAATGTTGTGGCTGATGAAGTTCGGTCACGCAGAGACAGCGAGGTTTCACCGCGCCTTGGCCTGGTTTATAAGCCAATAGAGGCTCTCTCGATTTATGCCAGTTACAGCGAATCTTTTCTGCCGCGCAGTGGGGAGCAATTTGCAAATATCAACGGCAACAACGATAAGCTGGGTCCCAATACCTTCGGCAATCGTGAGGTTGGCGTTAAATACGACTTCGAATCAGGGCTGAGTTTCACTGCAGCAATGTTCGAAATTGAGCAGCGCTCTCCCCAAGTTTCGGACAATGATCCTGCCACGTTGGACGTCATCGAGTCACAGATCGATGGTTTTGAACTCCAGCTCCAGGGTCGAGTCAATGACGTGTGGACAGTATCAGCGGGCTACAGCGCACTTGATGGTGAACAGGTGAATCGGCAGGGTCCCACTGGCCTTGCGCCGCGCGAACTGCCGGACTCCATGTTCTCCATTTGGAATCAATTCGCTGTATTTGAGCGACTTGATATTGGTCTGGGTCTGACGCACCAGAGTGAGAGCTTTATCAACAACAGCAATACTGCCGTACTGCCAAGCTACACGCGGGTTGACGCCGCGGTGAGCTATGAGGTGTCACCTGCCACGAGCATTCAGTTCAATATTGAAAATGCGACCGACGAACTTTATTTTCCGAACGCACACAGTACGCACCAAGCGTCAGTCGGTGCGCCGATCAATGTGCGACTCTCTATCAATACTACTTTTTAATCAGCTCTGAAACCGAGTCGAGTTATTTGGAAAGCCTCCTTGAAGGGGGCTTTACCCGCCTTGTTTGTGTCCGTTCGAAAAGGCGTGTTGTGCAATATTGTCAGACCATGCTAAAAAACTTCAGGGTTCATCGCACAATCTAGGGGGTCTGAATGAGCTTAAGAGCTTTCGCTTTTGTCATCAGCGTATTCACTTTTGGCATTGCCCATGCCGATGACCACGCATCTGAGTTTCTTGCCGTCGGCGACTGGCTGGAAGCCGAGCGAGTCAGCGACGCGCGCATCTCGCCGGACGGCCGAGAGATCGTTTACACGCGCCGATACATCGACAAGATTAATGATCGCTTCGAGTCGTCGTTATGGATCATGGACAGCGACGGCGAGCGTGAACGATTCTTGATGAAGGGTTCGAATCCGCGCTGGTCGCCAGATGGTACGCGACTGCTCTTCACGGGTCCGGATAAGAACGGCAAGCCCCAGATATTCGTTCGATGGATGGATGATGAGGGTGCGATCTCCCAGGTAACGAACGTCACTGTGACGCCGGCGTCGCCGACCTGGTCACCCGACGGCGAACATATCGCATTCGTCGCTATTGTTCCGGCGAAGAACAAGTGGAATGTCTCCATTCCCTCGCCACCCGAAGGCGCGAAGTGGACCAAGGGACCTCGCATCCTTGATCGTATTCACTACCGTCAGGATCGCGTTGGTTTCCGCGATCCGGGGTATTCCCACCTGTTCGTTGTGCCGGCCAGTTCCGGCACGGCCCGTCAGCTGACTTCAGGCGAATGGCACGTTGGTGCACAGTTCGACGGACTGTTCTCGGGGGCGGGCTTAAGCTGGACGCCAGATAGCAAGCGAATCCTGTTTGACGGCCTCGATGATCCGAACAATGATCTGATGTATCGGCGGTCCCATATCTACGCCATCGATGTCGCTACGGGCGGACGGGAGATGTTGACTGACAGCATCGGCTACTGGACCGATCCAGTCTTGTCGCCTGATGGCAGACGCGTCGTCTATTCCGGTTACCCGGAAGCGAAAGAAACCTATGAAATGCCGCATCTCTTTGTCATGGACACCGATGGCAGCAACTCCACCAACCTGACCGAAGACTTCGACCGGCCGGCTAACGGCGTGATCTGGGACGACAACAACCGACAGATCTATTTCACTGCCCAGGATCGCGGTTACGTCAATGTCTTCAGAAGCGATCTCAACGGACGGGTCACTCCGGTAACCTCCGGACAGCAGGTTGCAACGCTGGTGTCGGCTGACAAGGCTCGCAATGTCGGTGTCGGCCTTATCAGCAGCTTCAGCGAGCCCGGCGACATTTACCGTTTTCCGCTGGCCCGGTCCGGAGAACAGACCCGGTTGACAGCGGTCAATGCCGATCTGCTGGAGGGCAAGACGCTCGGTGAGCAGGAAGAAATCTGGTTCGAGGCGGAAGACGGAAGCATGGCACATGGCTGGATTGTCAGGCCGCCGAATTTCGATCCTGAGATGAAATACCCGATGATTTTCGAGATTCATGGTGGCCCGTTTGCCATGTATCAGGGCCGCTTTAATCTGACCTATCAGATCTACGCGGCGAACGGATTCGTCGTTCTCTACACCAACCCGCGCGGCAGCACGGGTTACGGCGAGGCGTTTTCACAGGCGATCAGCCGCGCGTATCCAAGCGTCGATCACCTCGACCTGATGGCGGGTGTCGACGCGGCACTTGAGACCGGTTATGTCGACGAAAAGCGCCTGTATGTCGGTGGCTGCAGCGGCGGTGGCGTGCTTTCCAGCTGGATGATCGGCCATACCGATCGTTTCGCAGCGGCGGCTGTCCGTTGTCCGGTCGTCAACTGGCTGAGCATGATGGGTACCACCGATATTCCCTTCTTCACGCTGTCCTTCTTCCAGAAGCCCTTTTGGGAAGACCCGACCGACTGGTTGAAGCATTCATCGATCATGTACGTCGGCAATGTGACCACCCCGACACTGGTCATGACGGGAGAGAAGGATCTGCGGACCCCGATGGCGCAGTCAGAGGAATACTATGCGGCCTTGAAGGTGCAGGGAGTCCCGGCGCAACTGATGCGCTTTAACGAGGAATATCACGGCACAAACTCAAAGCCGTCCAACGCAATGCGCACGATGGCCTACATGATGGCCTGGTACAACCAGTGGACCGAGGACGGCGAAGTCACTGACTCGGAGGAATAAGGATACTGCAGTAGCCCGGAGGACCCTCGTACTCCGGGTAGTTTCCCAATAAAGAGGGGGGAACGCCCCGAATGACATACCGATGATGCGGCCGATAAACTCAACGTCATGCCCATCGGCTTCGTGAAGCGGCGCTCGAAAGCATCCTTTACTTTTTTAAACCCCATCTGCGCGCTGTGTTTGCGCGCCTACCTCAGCTGCAATGTCGTTTGGGACCAGCATCGTCAGTGCATAGTGGGCGATTTTCCACTCGCCATCGATGAGTTCGACCACACCTGTGCCTCGGCAATGGCCTAACTTTTCGTTGTGCAAAACTTCATCAAACCATCGGGTAGTGCCTTCACCTTCCCAGTTTCGCTCTTTGACCGAATACGTCCACCCATGACCATCCTCAAATGCGGGTTCGGCGTAGACCTTGAACTGGTCTATGGTCCAGCGTTCCGATTTGTCCGTGCCTAAAAACACAGCATCAGGCGTGTAACGATCAAAGTAGGTTTGGAAATTACCCTCATGGGCATCTTGGTGAAGACCGTCAATCAGCGCGTCGATCGCAGCTCGCTGGTTATCAGCCAAGCTCATGGCTGGCAGCAGTGCGAGCGAGACCACAGTGGCTTTAAGCAAGTTAGTAGAGCCTAGTGCTGCACTGATTACCGATGAGAGGGAATGTCGTGAATTCATCTATGACCGCCTTGGTTTTCAGATCTACGTTGATCACTGATCATAAGCCACAATGTGGTCTGTCATCAGCCCCACGATCTGATCGTGATAAGGCTCGGGTAGGTTGTGCCCCATACCATCGATCAAGACAAACTGAGCGCCAGCGATTTGCTCGGCTGTGTGCACTCCGTGTGCTGGTGGGATCAGAGGGTCCTCTGAGCCATGAAGCACAAGGGTGGGCGCTGTGATTGTCTGTACCTCTTCAGTACGATCACCTGTTTTGAAGATGGCCATTAAATGGCGCTCCATTGATTCGGGGTGAAACCCTCGTGCACGCATGAGCTCTTCACGTGAGATCTCCGCGTCACCACCAGCCAAGTCCCTGAGATTATCCTCAGCTGCCGAAGAGGGCGGTGGAAGGTGAGGTGCAAAGGTGGTGGACATCACCGATGTCAGCGTTTTTATCCGGTTAGGAAAGTTTGCGGCAAGCACCTGCGCAATCATGCCGCCCATCGATACACCCATAACATGCACTTGTCCGTGGCCCTCGGCGTCGAGCACGGCAATGCTATCGCTGGCCATGTCGTCGAGTGTATACGGGGCGCTAACCTTGAAGCCCAACTCATATTTGAGTATTTGCCACCAGACGGTGGGGGTGCCCCAGTCCGTAAAGAGATCAGAACCTCCCGTGTCACGATTATCGATGACAATGATCTCAAAGCCGCGGGACTCCACATTCTGGATAAAGGCATCACCCCAGGCTGAACCTGCCCCGCCGAGGCCCATAACGAGCAATAGCTTAGGATTCATATCGCCTTCATTGAACACTCTGTACGAAATCGATGTCCCCCCCGCGTCTACTGTCCGGAGGGTGGCGGTATCAAGATAGTCTCGTGAGTAATCCGCGGCCGCCTTAGAGGCCGCGAAGATCATTAAAAGACTGAATATCAGATGTTTCATCGCATGTACCTTTGCCGAGTTGACGTCATCATAGTGCGCCTCCGGCCGAATGTGGGGTTGTGTGTGGAAACTGTCTGCACATTTGGCCAACCACCTCGAGTGGAGTAGGTGTTGGGCGCTAAAACGGGTTGCCAATGTACCCAGTTTGAGTGACTTTATTCTGTCTGTTTAATGCTAAGAGCCCATAGCCCGTGAGTAGCCAGTGCCAGCCTACCGTTCACGAAGGTCTTATCCACGCACTCAAGTTAAACCACGATGGTTTGGCTTCCTTCATGGCCGCACCAGATGCAATAGAGGGCACTTGGCTTCACTTCGATGCGGGGCACCCTTCGGTCGCTGAGTGGCTGTCGGAAGATGGGGGATTGAATGCGATTGCGGTCGGAGCGCTTACCAGCGAGGAGACCCGCCCACGTGTTTTGCGACGAGGCGATAACGTCGTTGTTACGTTGCGAGGCGTTAACTGCCTCTCGGACAATGGCGCTGAGGACATGGTCTCTGTTCGAATTTCGACAAATGGAACGCGCATCATGAGCGCCCGATTACGGCAGCTGCCATCGACTGAGCGCCTCGTTGCACAGCTATCAGCTGGGGATGGACCGAGCTCAATACCTGAGCTCCTGGTGGACTGGATAGAAAATATTATCGATGACATGGCTGAGACCATGGTCAAGCTCGAAGACGATCTGACGCAGGCAGAATCTGGAGTCGACAGTGACGACCCGGTATTCACTCGCCAGGCGATTGTCGCGATTAGGAAACGAGCCTTAACGCTTCGCCGCTATATGGCCCCTCAGCGAGAGGCGCTGACCCGGTTGAGCTCGGAAACGCCGAGGTGGCTCGATGAGTATTTCAGAGTCAGACTTCGGGACATCACCGACAGGCTCATTCGATACATAGAAGACCTCGATGAGATTCGTGACCGCGCGATGCTAGCGCAGGAAGAACTGGCTGCTCGCCTAGCTGATGAAATGAATCGCAAGACCTATGTATTTACCATCGTTGCCGTCGTCTTCTTACCCTTAGGGTTTTTGACCGGCTTACTCGGGGTCAACGTGGGCGGTGTTCCCGGGATCGATGATCCAGATGCGTTTAACCAACTCATAGTTTTATGTGTCGCCATGAGCCTTGTGCTGTTGGGCTATTTCAAGTGGCGTCACTGGATGTGAATCCATGTCATCGGTTGCACCGCGATGTCTAAGACGTGTATTAAGCGGCAGTAAACCCACCATCAACAACCAGTTCAGAGCCTGTCATGAAGGAACTGTCGTCCGAAAATAGGAACACAGTGGCTGCTGCAATTTGATCTGGGTCTGCAAGACCTAATAGCGCGCGCTCTGCGAGTCGAGCTGAGAACTGTTCGCCTTCCTCGGGCTCAAGCTGGGCGATGGCATTTTCAACCAGCGGCGTTTCCGCAAATCCCGGGTGAATTGAATTAACTCGAATGCCTGTTTGTCTCTCGGCAAGATCGAGCGCTATGGCTTTGGTCATTGTGCGCACGCCACCTTTTGATGCTGAGTAAGCTATGACCTTGGACGACGAGACCATGCCATAGATCGATGAGACATTAACGATGGCGCCTCCGCCCGATACCTCCATCAATGGCGCACAGACTTTGCATCCCAAGAATACGCCGAGCAGGTTGATGTTGATGGTCCGCATGAAGCCATCGGAGGTCTCAGTCTCGAGATTTCCATTGACGGCAATGCCTGCGTTGTTCATCACAAAGTGAAGCCCTTGGCCTTGGCTTGCAATGAGCTCAACCACCGAGATCCATTCACTTTCATTGACCACGTCGAGATGGACATAGGTGGCGCCAATTTCTTCGGCTACCGACTCTCCAAGCTCGTCCTGGATATCCGAGATCCAGACCGTCGCTCCATCAGCAATCAAGCGTTTTGCTGTCGCCAGTCCAATACCCGATGCTCCCCCGGAGATGAGCGCTGTTTTCCCTGCAAAGCGACGTTCGGTCATGGTGTCCCTCGTTTTTCTGTTGTTAGTTTTGTCGGGCTACGATGTGACAGAAATAATGGCAGGGATTGCTTCGGGCCACAAAGAAAAAAGACGGTATAGTCAGTAAAACCAACGCGACGCGTAGGTCATCCGATGCACTGTGTGTCAGATTTCTACTTGTAGTATCGTGCTCGAAGACCAGAGCCGGCGGCCCGGCTCTGGTGCCCCTCGGCCGCTGGTGAGAGTAGAGATAATGAGATTTGAGCAATTAGAGGCGTGGTCGATCGCGTTTGCGGACGCGGTATGGGGGTTGCCGATGGTGGCTCTTTTACTGGGGGGCGGTGCATTTTTTCTGGTTGTATCCAGGGCCTTACCGTACCGAAATCTGGGTCACGCCTTCGCTGTCATGTTGGGGCGCTATGACACCCCCGATGAAGAGGGTGAGTTGTCGCATTTTCAGGCGCTTGCTGCTGCGCTCTCCAATACCATGGGCTTGGGCAATATCGCAGGTGTAGCGCTGGCGATTGTTGCCGGTGGGCCGGGCGCCGTATTCTGGATGTGGATGTCCGCCGTGATTGGCATCGCGACAAAGTTTTTTACCTGTTCGCTCGGCGTTATGTACCGTGGTCTTGATAGTGCGGGTAACTTGCAGGGCGGTCCTATGTATGTCATCCGCGAGGCCTTGCCGCGGCGCTTTTATCCATTGGCTGTTCTATTTTCAGTTGCCGGCCTTATCGGCACATTACCGATGTTTCAGGCCAATCAATTAACAGCGCTGATTGGGCAGACAGTTTTTGATGGAGCACCGCCGGCGTGGTCTGGTCTGGCGACAGGACTCGTCCTCGCCGTATTGGTGGGGACCGTTATTTTTGGGGGACTGCCGCGCGTTGCCATGGTGGCCGTTCGGTCATTGCCGACAATGGTTATCGTATACGTGACGATGACACTCTACGTGGTGATGACTCACCTCGAGGAGGTGCCGTCGTTATTATGGCTGATCGTATCTGAAGCGTTTAATCCTACGGCGGTGGGTGGTGGATTTGTGGGCATCATGCTCATTGGTGTCAGTCGCGGTGTTTTTTCTAACGAGGCGGGCGTTGGTACCGAGGTGATGGCGCATGGCGCGGCGAAGACCAATGAGCCCATTCGTGAGGGAATGGTGTCCACCCTGGGACCCATTTTCGATACCTTGCTCGTGTGTACCTGTACGGCGCTTGTCATTTTGCTTGCAGGTCAGTGGCAGAATCCGGGGGAGCTGTCGGGCATCACGCTCACCGCCAATGCAGTGCAGAACGAAATGGGGACGGTGGGGCTGCTAGCACTCGGGTTTGTTGCGCTCATACTCAGCACTACAACGATGTTCACCGGTTGGTATTTCGGTGCTAAGTGTTTCGGGTTTCTGGCAGGTGCCGAGTGGCAGCCGTACTTCCGATGGTTCTTTATCGCTGCTGTTGTCTTCGGCGCCAGCGTCAGCGTCGATGTCGTCTTCAATCTCATTTCGGGCAGTTATGGCCTGATGGCGCTTCCCACCATGGTCAGCACCATTATTTTGGCACCCAAAGTGATGACCGCTGCTCGAGACTA
The DNA here is from genome assembly GCA_902547755.1 of Halieaceae bacterium. Classification (GTDB taxonomy): domain Bacteria; phylum Pseudomonadota; class Gammaproteobacteria; order Pseudomonadales; family Halieaceae; genus Luminiphilus. The sequence goes on from CACCPA010000004.1 coordinate 128,566, forward strand.
TTTCCGTAGGCTCGAGTCATAGTGCACTCGCTTTTTTGCATGATGACGGGTAGCGTTAAATGAGAGTAAGTGGAAATAAACCATGAGCGACGACATCAACCTTGATGGAATAGTGCTGAAGCGCGATACGGGCGTGCAAGACTTAGTGAAGTGGGTCGGTTACCTGTTGATTCTGGTAGGCATTGTCTCGGGCGTTGCGATGCCTGGTGTGCTAGTCAATCATGCCGCTGAGTTAGTGGCCGTACTGGGTTTTATAGGCACGCTGACGTTTGTTGCATCCGGTGCTTTGTTTCTCGCACTTGCCAAGATCATCGAGCTGTTGCGTGAGATCCGAGATGCCAACCACACCATCGTCGATTGATCCAGTAGTCTGCCCTTAGGTTGGTTCCTTCAGTAAAGTGTTTTTAACGCACAGTCATTGTTTAGCAGAGGTAGATTGAGGTACCTGCAACCTCAACGTGAGTTCTATGTTTCGAGTTCTAATTTGTATCGTCATTTTCGCGGCCTCGGCCGCCCTCTGGTTGTTGCATGGTGCGGCTAAAATTGGTGTGGGTTATTCCGCCAAACAACTATGCTCGGGTGTTTTTGTCAGCCACCTACCAGCCGACTTTCTGCTTGAAAAGGACATTATCCCTAGGCTGAAAACCGTTGCTGGTATGGATCGATTTGTTAAAGCCGAGGTAGGCGAGACATCGGCAACCGTCTCCATATTGACGGCAACAGCAACGGCGAGCTATCGCGATCGATACGGCTGCACCCTTCACGCTGAGGAGGCGGCAAATCCCGAGGCACTCGAGCAGGAGCGAGTCGAGCGTAGCGTCGCCGCCGAGACGGTTCAATCGCGCAATCCCGTTGTCGAGTCGGCGATTGATGCGCTGTTCGAAGAGCTTCCGGGCGGCGGGAGAAACACCTTGGCCGTCCTGATCATGCAAGGCGGAGAGATCGTGTCTGAGCGCTATGCTGCGCCGGTCGGTCCCCGCACTCGTCTTCAGGGCTGGTCAATGAACAAAAGCCTCATGGCCTCATTGGTAGGGATTCAGGTTGAGCGGGGTGCGATTGATCTCTCGATGCTAGTTAAAGAGCGACTGTTAGCATTGGGAACCCCCGAAGCCGCGGTGTCTAAGGTGGACGACGCACTTACCCTCGAGCATCTCATTACCATGGCGAGCGGGCTCGATTTCGATGAGCGCTATTTGCCGGGGGATGACGTCACCGAAATGCTCTACGGCGGCGTACCCATGTGGCAGGTACCGCTGGCACAGGGCCATCGTGTTGATCCCGGGCAGGAGTTTGTTTACTCGAGTGGCGATACCAATGTCGTGTCGTATTTATGGCAGGCCTCGCTAGAGGGAGAAGCCTACGTAGACTGGATTGATCGGGAGGTCAATCAGCGGTTGGGACTCGACAACCCGTTGCTCGAGCCCGATATCAGCGGTGTGCAGGTGGGTTCTAGTTTTGCGTACCTGACTGCTCGTGATTGGGCCAAGTACGGTCAGTGGTGGCTCGATGCTTGGCATGGGCGTGATGCAGTTTTATCGAGCGGCTGGCAGCAGCTTGCCGCAGCACCCAGCGCTACCGCGGATTTCTACGGCTTGAGCTTCTGGTTGAACACGCACTTCAGAGACTACCCCGGACTACCCGAAAATACGTTCCATGCCGGTGGCAATTCTGGCCAGTTTGTTATCGTGGCGCCCGAGGCGGAGCTCGTTATTGTCAGGCTGGGTTTAACGCTTGATGAGTCTGCGGTTGCTCTAGCAGAGCCGCTTGCGGATATTTACGCGGAACTCACCAAGCCCGAACCCTTAGCGATTAACATCAACCAATAATCGTCCTGTTACTTTTCCTGCGAGCACATCTGGTGCCACCTCGCTGACATCGGACAGTCGGATTTCGGTGATCATGGTCTCGAGGCGTTCGAGGTCCATATCACGCGCCAGTCTAGCCCAAGCAGCCAGACGTGGGCCGCTCGGTGCCATGACACTGTCAACGCCGCGCAGAATCACACCTCTCAGGATAAATGGCATGACGGTCGCCGGGAGCGCTGCGCTTTCCGCAAGGCCACAGGCGGTGACGACACCGCCGTAGCGTGTCTGTGCACAGGCATTTGCCAAGGTGTTACCGCCCACAGCATCGACGACACCCGCCCATTGCTCTGCCTGCAGTGGTTTGCCCGCTTCCGAGAGTGTGTGGCGGTCAATAATCGATGTTGCGCCGAGATTTTTCAGGTAATCGGCGGCGTCGGGTTTGCCAGTGGACGCAGCAACCGAGAACCCTCGGGCGGCAAGTAGCGCCACTGCCACACTTCCCACCCCACCACTGGCACCGGTGACGAGAATGTCGCCATGGTCCGGGGTGACGCCTTGCGCCTCGAGCGCGTCGACACAGAGAGCGGCTGTGTATCCGGCGGTGCCGATGGCCATCGCGTGGCGAGAGCTAAGGTTTGGGGGGAGCTTCACCAGAAAACTCGCAGGTACACGAGCGTATTGCGCCAGTCCGCCTGAATGACCTTCACCCATACCCCAGCCGTTAACAACCACACGGTCTCCCACCTGCCAATCGGGGTCATCGCTCTCCTCAATGGTCCCTGCGAGATCGATACCGGGTACTAGAGGATATTTCCTGATGATCGGCGCAGTCGCGGTCACCGCCAACGCATCTTTGTAATTGATGGTGCTGTAATCCACCTTGACCAGCACGCCAGAGTCAGCGAGCGCGGCTTTATCGATTTGAGTGACAGCGACCTCGTGCTGGTCGTCCTTGGTGGCGAGTAATGCGTTGAACATGGGTGTTACCTCGAGTATGTCTGGTTCTTGTCATTGAGAATGAGCGGTGCAGAGATTACGCGATATCGCTCCAAAAGAGATTACTTTTGAGCGATCAATGGGTTTGCTGCGTTGTGATTCCTCACTTCGCCACGGCTGGTGTTATGGTGAGAAAAAAAGGATAAGCACCATGTCAGTTCGCGTCATCAGAGAGCCTTTCCCCATCGTGTCTGTTGAGAAGTCGTCGTTTAAGGAAACCTATGGCGGCGCCGAGGACATTGTCATGGTGTTTTGCACTTTAATCCGTACCGAGCAGCCATCAGAGACCTGCCTTGTCACCATGCATCCCATCGGCGGCACCGGATGGCTGCCAGTGATGAGTCAGTTCGCACGCGCTGGTGTTCACGTTCTGGCCTGCGACAGCCGCTACCGTGGCGCTGATTACGCACTCAATATGGAAAAAGTGACCGCGGACTTGGGCTCCGCTGTCCGTCACGCACGCGAGGTACTTGGATACAAGCATGTGGTTCTTCTGGGCTGGAGTGGTGGAGGATCGCTGTCAGCGTTTTATCAGGCTCAGGCTGAGCACCCGACAGTAACATCCAGTCCCTGTGGTGGTGGCCCCGATCTCACCGCTGCCGGTCTAGTGCCAGCTAATGCGGTGGTCATGATGGCAGCGCACGTGTCTCGGCACGGAACGCTCACTGAGTGGATTGACCCCGCGATCACAGATGAGAACGATCCTGACATGCGGGATCCGGATCTTGACCTTTACTCGGGCCTAATCACACCGCCGTATGAGGCCGACTTTCTGGCGCGCTATCGCGCCGCACAGGTTGCCCGGAATCGCAAAATCACCGCGTGGGTAAAATACAAGCTCGCTGAACTGCAGGACGCCGGCCGAGAAAACGAGGAGTTCGCCTTTGTGACCCATGGCACGATGGCCGACCCGCGCTGGCTCGATTCGTCTATTGATCCGAATGATAGGGTGCCCGGGACTTGTTATCTGGGAGACCCTAAGGTCGTGAATAACGGACCCGTCGGGCTAGCACGTTTTTGCACCCTCAGATCTTGGCTGTCGCAATGGAGTTTTGATGATGCAAATGCCTGTGGTCCAACCAGTCTGGCGAAGGTAACCAAGCCGGTATTAGTCGTGGGAAATACGGCCGATGATGCCTGCACGCCGAGCCATATGGACGCCTTGTTCGATGCTGTGGCGCATGAATACAAAGCAAAAGTTGAGATCAAGGGCGCCAATCATTACTACATGGGACAACCGGAACTCGCAGCCGAGGCCACAGGCGTGGTGTTAGATTGGCTGCGGGACTACGACTTCCCTGTCTAATAAGGTTTCAGGCGTCAGCTGACAGGCTCGGTGGAACTCGATCCTCAGGACGCGTTTTGAAGTCGTTATCGGCCATCTTAAGCATCATCGGATACGCCTCTTTCGGGTAAGCGAGGTGCGGCTTGTCCGGATCATAATCGGGCTGTTCGACGGTGCCGCCCTGGCCTTCATACGATGCCGGTGCCATGTACTGTTGTAGTTCCTCAGAAGAAATACCAGCAAGCGCAACAACGTCGGTGTCGATCCACGTGCCTTGATTATCAAGCGGGTGTTCCACCTGGTCGCTAGTTGCGACTTCGAGCGTGAGATTCTCTGGACCAGCGAAATAAATCGAGTGGCACAAACCGTGATCGAGTGGCCCAAACACGGGTACGCCGCGCGAGCGTATGCGGTCACGCATCGTCAGCAGCTCCTCCATCGTGTCAACGTTGAAAGCAATATGCTGCATGGTGCCCGGTGCGGACGACCCGGCACCCGTGCCAGCATGGGTCTGACCCATGACAGTCTCTTTTTCCTCATTTCCCGGAATGAAAACAAAGGAGAACGATGCGTCGCCCATCTGTAAAAAGGCATGCCAGGCATTGGGTACACCGTGCATCCAAAATAAGCCTTGCAGGGACATGCCAAGCACATCTGAGAAAAACGCAATCTGAGATTTCATATCGGCCGTTGAGATGGCCATGTGATGAACGGCGTTGGGTGTGGTCATAGTCCACTCTCCTCTGTCTGAACCATTGAGTCTGCCTAGCGCAGGGGTACTGATCAATAGGATAGGTCTATGGACACCCTCAGGGAGTCATTTAGTATGCTCAGTAGCGATCGCGAATGACCAATGAACAGAGCTGTAAAAAAAGAGCAATAACAAAAGTGAAGAATAAAGCGAGGGCACTATGGCAACGATCGAACACCTCAACGCCGACGCCACGACCGACGCAATTGTCGAAGTCCTGGAGCGCGACGGCGCTGTCATCATCGATGGTCTAATGGCGACAGACGACGTAGGTAGACTGAATGAGGAGTTAGCCCCTTTTTTATCAGCGGAAGTATTCGGACGCGATGAATTCACCGGTTACAAAACGCAGCGTATCGGTGCGTTGATTGCTCGCTCCCAAGCGTGTCAGGACGTAGCTGTGAATCCATTGATGCTCGCTTCGGCACGTCAGTATTTGGCGCCGTTCTGTGACGATATTCAGTTGCACTTCACGTCGGCTGTGGCGATAGCGCCGGGCGAGAGTGCTCAAATACTCCATCGCGACCGCGGCATATGGGGTGGTTATCTACCCCGCCGTGTGGAGCCCCTGTTTAGCACGATCTGGGCAACCACACCCTTCACACAGGACAATGGCGCGACGCAGGTCGTGCCGGGTTCGCATCTGTGGGACAAGGACCGCTTAGCTGCGCCCCATGAGATTGCCTACGCAGACATGGCTCCCGGGTCAGTGCTTTGTTACACCGGCACTGTGCTTCATGGCGGGGGGGCTAACGTGACCACTGACCAGGTGCGTACCGGTGTATTTATGCATTACGCGCTCAGCTGGTTGCGGCAGGAGGAGAACCAGTACCTCTCCTGTCCACCCCATCATGCGAGTAAGTTGAGTCCTGAGCTGCGCGCGCTCATTGGCTATTCCAAGGGCGGCTATGTGCTTGGTTTCTACTCTGATCCAGATGATGAATCAGGTCGTCATGAGTCCGTCAGTCCAGAGAATATATTCAGTCAGCGAGCTGAGCGGTTTGGTGCTATTGAGGGTGCGAATCACGTTGTGTCTTCTTCAATGAAGTGATCGAAGAGGTGGTTACGATCGTGTCCGCCACAACTCGGGGGAGGTTGCAGAATGATCAAGGTAGTAACGTTACTGTTTAAACGACCCGATCTATCGGCCGAGGAGTTTCGCGACTACTACGAGTCGCGCCATCGGGTTTTGGGCGAGAAATACTTGAGCCCGCATGCGCTTAAGTACATCCGTCGATACCCTATTTTGGCAGGTGATGGTGCGGACACACCTGGATTCGATGTCATGATGGAAGTGTGGTTTGACAACTACTACTCCATGGAAGCAGCCATGGCAGATATGAGCGCAGAGGACGCGCAGCGTGAACTGGCGAAGGATGAGGAGCAGTTATTCGACCGCGATCGCACGCAGAGTTTTATCGTCGACGAGTGCGAGTCTGATCTCGATGCCGAGGAAAATGACCGCGACTAACACGCCGCAGCCATTTTTTTTACCCCTGTTTGGCTACAATCTCCGCCACCGCGATGGCCGTCACGTTGTAAATGGTTCTCGGCGTTGCCGAATTCAACATGATGTGCGCAGGTCGTTTCAGGCCTGACATGTAAGGGCCGATCAAGAGCCCATTTGCTTTCTGACGCAACAACCCTAGTGCAATATTGGCCGCGTCCAACCCGGGAAAGACCAAGAGATTGGCCGATGATTGGAGTTGGCTGTCAGCGAAGATGGTTTGACGATAGGAAGAGTCCAGCGCGGTCAGTGAGTGCATTTCGCCATCTATTTCCACATCGGGAAGTTGTGCTCTCAAAATTTTACTCGCGTGTCGCATCTTCCGTGCAGATTCAGCGTTGGATGATCCAAAGTTGGAATGTGACAGCAAGGCCACCCGAGGTGTAATTCCGAACTGCCGCACCTGCTCTATACCTAACAGTGTTTTTGAAACAATCTGATCAACAGTCGGATCGAGGTCGATAAAACAGTCGGTCAGGAAGAGCGGACCGTCGTCAAAGAGCAGCGTCGTTAAGGTCGAGGCGCGAACCCCCTGGCCTTGGGTGCCGATGACGGATATCAAGGTCTGGAAATGGTCAGTGAAGCGACCCACTTTTCCGCAAATCATACCGTCTGCATCGCCGTTACGGAGCGCCATGGCGGCGATCACAGTGCTGTCGGTCCTCAATAGGACACTACTGCGCTCCACGGAAACACCATTGCGCCCAGCGATCTCATGATAGTCGCGTGAATACTCGTCGTACTTGTCGTAGCCACGAGGGTTAATGACATCGACATCGTCGCCGAGTTTGATGCGCAACCCCAAATCATCGATCAACGTATTAATCGCATCGGGACGTCCCACAAGAATGGGTCGTGCAATGGCTTCATCGACTACGGTTTGGACGGCACGCAGTACGGTTTCATTCTCGGCATCCGAGTACACCATTTTCAGGCCACTGTTGGCGGCGGCGTTGACAACAGGCTGCATGAACATACCTGAGCGCGTCACATGCTTACTGAGTGTTTGGCGATACGCCTCAAGGTCCTCTATCGGGCGACTGGCAACACCGGTCTTCATCGCCGCTTCGACAACGGCCACGGGCACTCGCTCAAACAGACGGGGATCGAAAGGTTTAGGAATAATGTATTCCGGACCAAACTTGAGCGACTGACCGTCGTAGGCCAGTGCAACTTCCTCTGAAGCTTCTTGCTGCGCGAGGTCAACGAGACCATAAGCACAGGCAATCTTCATCTCATCGTTGATAGTTGTCGCGCCACAGTCGAGTGCGCCTCGAAACAGGAAGGGGAAGCAAAGGACATTGTTCACCTGATTAGGAAAGTCCGATCGACCGGTGCCGATAATGGCATCGGGTCTTGCCTCTCGCGCAAGATCCGGATCAATCTCTGGATTCGGATTTGCCATGGCCAAGATGAGGGGGTTGGGTGCCATCTGCTTGACCATGTCTTGGGTCACACAGTCGCCGGTTGAGAGACCGAAGAAGATATCGGCGCCTTCCATGGCTTCAGCAAGCGTCCGCTTATCCGTATCACGCGCGTAACGCGCTTTGAATTCGTTCATCCCCTCGGTTCGGCCTTCGTAGATGAGGCCCTTGCTGTCGCACATGAACACGTTTTCACGCTTGAGCCCCAAACTCACAATGAGGTCTGCGCATGACATGCTGGCAGAGCCTGCACCGGAGATAACGAGTTTGACCTCCTCCATTTTTTTGCCGGTTAACTTTAGCCAAGAGATGACGGCCGCTGTCGAGACCACCGCCGTTCCGTGTTGATCGTCATGAAACACGGGAATTTTCATACGCGCGCGGAGCTGACGCTCGACGTAAAAACATTCGGGTGCTTTGATGTCTTCCAGAACGATGCCACCAAACGTTGGCTCAAGAGCGGCAATGATATTGACGAGTTTTTTGGGATCACGTTCATCGATCTCAAGATCGAAGGTGTCAATATCTGAAAACTTCTTCATGAGCACCGCCTTGCCTTCCATGACAGGCTTGGATGCCAGTGCACCGATGGGTCCTAGGCCCAATACGGCTGTGCCATTGCTGATGACCGCAACGAGGTTGCCTCGAGCCGTAACTTTTGATGCGTTTAGCGGATCCTCGACAATGTACTCGCAGGCATGTGCAACACCGGGCGAGTAGGCCATAGCCAAATCAGCCTGGGTTTCAAGCGGCGTCGTTGCTCTGACTTCAAGCTTTCCGGGCTTTCCCTCGATGTGATATTTGAGGGATTCCTCTTTGAACGTGGGCTTCTCCATTAGAGACTCCGATGTGTGAGTGAGTTAGTTCGCTCGTTGCGATTGCAAAGAGGAACAGTTGGCTACTTATTAATAGCACTAGGTGAATATGCCAAGTGAAACACGAAATGCGGGGCTTCACGGCGCACACCGTTCATTCTGTGACAAATTGCGCCTATTCGTACGAGTATCGAGAGACCTTGGTTCCATTAGAGCGCCCCTTGCCCGCGCTTAGTCTCTGACCCAGTCGTCCCAGAACGATGCGCTGGCCTCAAATCATGCGAAGCCAGAAACAAAAAAGCCCCACCATGAGGCGAGGCTTTCAGTCGGCACTGAGCCGGCGTTTTATAAGCTTACTTTGGTGGCATTCGGATGCCGCCGTCCAATCGAATGACTTCTGCATTCATGTACGGGTTGGTGATGCAGTCAATGACCGAGAACGCGAGTTCCTCTGCGCTACCCAGACGCTTGGGGAACAGCACTGACTTACCCAGGTGTGCTTTAAATGCGTCTGACTCCGGACCTTCCCCATAAATGGGCGTGTCAATTAAGCCAGGGGCGACCGTGTTGACCCGAACACCCACGGCGGCGAGATCCCGCGCGATGGGTAGCGCCATACCCACGACACCGGCTTTAGAGGCCGAGTAGGCACATTGACCAATTTGTCCATCGAAGGCGGCAGCTGATGCGAGGTTAACGATCGCGCCTCTGCCACCATCGTCATCCAAGGGCTCCTGCTTCGCCATTTGCGCCGCTGCGCGACTGAGCATGTTGAAGGTGCCAATCAGATTGACCTTGATAACAAAGCTGAACTTATCGAGCGGGAAGGGCTCGCCGTCTCGACTGACGGTCCGTCCTGCGGCACCCAAGCCCGCCGAGTTCACACAGGCGCGCAAGGGGCCCAGTGCAGCGGCTGCTGCGACTGCGGCATCCGCGTCTTCGATGCTGGACACGTCGCACTTAACGAAGGCTCCCCCAATTTCCTGGGCGATCTGCTGACCGCGCTCCTCATTGAGGTCGGCAATAACGACCTTAGAGCCTAGGTCAGCCAGTTGTCGGGCACAGGCCTCTCCAATCCCCGATGCACCTCCGGTGACGATTGAGGAGCTACCCTCCAAATTTACTCGCGGCATACCGCTTCTCCTTATTGCGTTAGATGAACTATGAGCAGCGCTAAGCCTCCGGCAAGACGCTCAGAATTGCAATTGTCTGTCTATGAAACGCGCAGATCCTAAAGCTCAATCCGGGCCGATGTACCCAAACCAGGACCGTAAACGAGCGTGTTCAACCAAATGCGACCCACGCCTCGTGTTGAACCCCTAAAGTTTGGCTGACCAGAGAACAGAATAACCTGACCCTTACCCACCCGCTCTCTCGTCACATAGGCTGAATTCGCGATGCGTGCCGCAGCTTCCGGCCATAGCAAGCCACTCATACGCACTGACAGTGCCTTCCCACGTGGAGTCGTCGACCAGTTCAGCGTCGCGGCCTCGGTGGTGTCGGTATCTGCCTGTAATGCGCCCACCCGGACAACAGACTGCTGCCTTCCTTTTGTCATGAGTGGCGGCTGTTCGCTGTAGAGCAGGGGCAGTATTTCTGGGGTGCCAAATGTCATCCAATGCAATCTATCGACGCGTCCAGCGACCATGGCACCCGATGGCATGAAACGCGATTGCCATGCGTCACGACGCTTTAACTCGTCGGCCGATAGCGCCTTGCTGCCCTGATCCCATGGGTACCCTACGTCTGCGTTAACGCGATGCGCAGCCACCGTTGTCATATCGAGAGCATCATCCGTCGCCAATATCTCGCGTTGCAGGGCGATGTCGTATTCCTGGGCTTCACTGAGGCTATCGCCGACTGATCGCACTCCACCAATGCCGCCTTCTCGCGCCAGATTCGCCGCAGTGTTGTCGTGTGCGACCAAGGTGCCCCCTTGCTTAACCCAGTCACGCAGTGCGCCGAGTTCAGCGCCGCTCATGGGCCGGTAGCCATTGGGGATGACGATGGTGTTGTAGCGCCGCAGATCGGCACGAGAGAGGTAGGCCGCATCGATCTGGCTGTGGCGGATACCCAGGTGTGTGTCGATAGCCCACCAACTTGAACCCACGTCATAACTGCTAAAACCCGACTGACTCAGAATGGCAATTTGTGGGCGCGTCAGTAATCGGAAGTGGGCGCCTCCCCAGTCGGGTAAGTCTCCAGCGCCATATCCCGAGCCGATGGAACTTACCGTGAGCTGAAGATTCTCTGCTTCTGCTCTAATCAGGTCTGTCAGGTTATCGAGCTTTGGGTTGTCCATGGCGGTGACAAAGACCGAGCCACGAGGCAGCGCTTTGCCAGATAGCTCTGTCGCTTTGTCGATGATTCGTACTTGCGCGCCTGACTCCATGAGCCGTGCGGCGAACGCCACTGAGCGGTCATCTTCGCCGTTGACGCTCCAGGCAATGGCTTCGGCCGCCACGTCAATAGTGGGTGCTGCGTTCTGCCATGGCTGCAGATCCTGACTGAGGTACTCAGGAACAGTGACCGCTGGAAGCCCATACATCATGCTGAAATTCCATGCGGTGGTGTCGTACATGAGCGATGAGCCGTCACGAAGCGTTCGCTGTCGCTCCTCAACAAGAACGGATTTTCTGACTTCCGCATCGAATTCGAGAATCGCTGCAACCAAGGGTGCATCGGGTTGGCGATTCGGGATGATCAGGCTGCGCTTCGGGATCGTGAACCCGCGTTCTTCGCTACCGAGCTGTGTGGTAGCACGGGCCACTTTAAGGGGAGCAGCATTGGTAAACATTTCAATGCCCTGCGCATCGAGGCGCTCTACCAACGCAGCCATTCGACCGTGATTATCGTTTGCCAAAATGACGTAGCTCTTATCCGCGAACTTACTTTTGGCTGAGACGTTGTATTTGCGTCCGTCCCAGTAGTCGCGATACATCGCTTGGGAGTGCGTTGCCAGTGATTCGAGATTGGCCATGGTACTGACAAACTGGTGGTGCACCGACTCCATATAGGTCTGAACGGTCCCTTCCGGACGTCTAACGCCGTCTTCGGCCATCCGCGATTGCTCGTAGAGGATGTGCATGCTGCCCCGGTACTCGGAGTAGTTCGAGTATCCGGGGTACCAATTCTCAAACCACTCACCGGTAAAGTAGCGCCAGGACCGATCGTCAAATGCGGCGCCCTGTTCCTCGGAGAAGGTGACAGCCCATTTTTGCAGGTCGGTATCAATGTTCGTGTTCAGCGGCTGACGGGGTGGGCCCATCAGGAAGGTACTCTGTGCTCCCATCTCATGGCCGTCGATCATGATCTGTGGTCGCCAGGTATTGATCAGTGCCACGCGCCCCCGCGTTTCCGGCTGCGTCAGTAAGAAGAAGTCACGGTTGAGATCGAAGAAGTAGTGGTTTGTCCGACCAAACGGCCAGTCACCGGTGTGAAGCAATGACTGATCATCGACGTTAGGTGCTGTACCTCGATACTGCTCAAGCGACTTAGCGAATCGGGCGCGGCCATCGGGGTTCATCATGGGATCGATGACAACGACCATGTTGTCTAGCATCGCTGTTACCTGATCATCGTTACTTGCGAGGAGGTGATAGATGCTCGCCAAAGCGGCATCGGCACCCGAGGTCTCATTACCGTGGATGGAATAGGCCATCCAGGCAACGGCAGGGAGCCTCTCAATGATCTCATTGGCTTCTTTGTCGGTGATAGCGCGCGCGTCGGAGAGTCGCGTGATGTCCGCTTCGATGGCTTCTAGTCGCGATAGATTTTTCGGCGAGGAGATAAAGACAGCGAACAGCGGTCTTCCTTCGTGTGTCTTCGCGTATTCAATGACCCTCAGTCGATCGGACTCGTTTGTCCATTGTTTGATGGCCGCGCTGATCTGAGCGGGGGTAGCGACCCGCTGACCGGCCTCAAAGCCCAAAAAGACCGAGGGCTTTGAGACACTGTCCGAATAGGTCCCTTCTAAAATGGTGCCGGTGTAAACCAGATCGGGGTCACTGGTGGGCTTCATCAACAGGCCTGCGACAGCGCTCTGCGCAGAGAAGGCCGTAACCGCGATCAAAACCAATTTTTTAATGAGTGACATAGTGTTTTCCTATCCTAAACAATGCGCGCCGGACTCCAGCGCGTTCGACATCAGTGGCAAGTTCAAGAGGCGTTCAATGTCCCCTGACCTTGCGTCTTACCAGTTCTGTTGTTTCAACTTTGCCTGGCCCTTTTTACTCGACAACCGTACTCAGTTTACGCTCACGATTCTGCGATTAACCAAGACTGCTTTATCATGCCGTGCAGAAGGTGCACTGCAAACAGGAAATGTGTAATGCGTTTAACCGACTGTCACAACTTCGGCGACTTTCGGCGCTTGGCAAGCAAGCGTCTACCCGGCCCTATTTTTCACTATATCGATGGTGCCGCCGATGACGAGGTGACTTATCGGCGTAACACCGAGGCGTACGAGCAGGTCGATCTTGTACCGAATGTGCTGAACGGCGTCGATTGCGTCGATATGTCAGTCGAGGTGATGGGTCAGAAGTTGGCAATGCCGCTTTACTGCGCGCCAACCGCATTGCAGCGATTGTTTCACCATGAGGGAGAGCGCGCTGTTGCTAAGGCGGCGACGAAGTTTGGCACCATGTTTGGCGTCTCATCCCTGGCGACGGTCGCGGTTGAGGAGATTGCCGAGCTCGCACCCGGTCCGAAAATGTTCCAATTCTATTTTCACAAAGATCGAGGCCTGAATGATGCGTTGCTCGAGCGTGCGCGCGCGGCGAACTTTAACGTCATGGCGTTGACGGTCGATACCATCACGGGTGGCAATCGGGAGCGCGATCTGAGAACCGGATTCACGTCACCGCCTCGACTGAATCTTCAATCGGCATGGAGTTTCGCGACACACCCCGCTTGGGCTTGGAACTTCTTCACCAAAGAAAAGTTCGATATGCCGCATCTCTCTAGTCACGTAGAGCAGGGCACTAATGTGGCGGTCTCGGTGGGTGAATATTTTTCTAGCATGTTAGATCCGACGATGTCCTGGAAGGATGCCGAGAAGCTCTGCTCACAATGGAACGGACAATTTGCCTTGAAGGGCATCATGTCCGTTGAAGATGCCAAGCGTGCTGTGGACATCGGTTGCACCGGTATCATGGTGTCGAATCACGGCGGGCGACAGCTGGATGGTTCGCGCGCCCCCTTTGATCAATTGGCCGAAATTTGTGACGCGGTGGGCGATCAAATTGACGTCGTTTGTGAGGGCGGTATTCAGCGAGGAACGCATGTCCTTAAGGCCTTGTCAGTTGGTGCGAAGGCGGTTTCTGGCGGTCGCCTGTATCTTTATGCGCTGGCTGCAGCGGGACAGCTCGGAGTCGAGCGTGCACTTGGGAACCTGAAGGCTGAGATAGAGCGTGACATGCGCTTGATGGGTGTGAGTCGTCTCAGCGAGCTGAGTCGCGACAACTTACGCTATCGATGAGCCTTCCCGCTATGACTGCACTTAGAAGTAGCAGATGAGCGTTTTTGATTTCAATCAGCGCGCATGGGACCGGCTGGTCGAGTCGGGCAATCGCTGGACGGTCCCTGTCAGCAGTGAAGCCATTGCTAAGGCGAGAGACGGCGACTGGCAGCTGGTGCTGACACCATCACTTCCGGTACCGGCGTCATGGTTTCCGTCACTGACATCTTGCCGCGTCCTTTGCCTCGCATCAGGCGGGGGCCAGCAGGGTCCTATCCTGGCCGCGGCCGGCGCCAACGTGACCGTTTTTGATGCCTCCGATAAGCAGTTGTTACAGGACCGGATGGTGGCTGATCGCGATGGCCTCGAGCTTGAGACTATTCAGGGCGACATGGCCGATTTGTCGTGTTTTGAAGACGGCGCGTTCGATTTTATTTTTCATCCGTGCTCTAACTGCTTTGCTGAGGATATTAAGCCCGTGTGGCGAGAGGCCTACCGTGTCTTGTGTCCGGGTGGCTCTATCGTCAGTGGTTTTGTGAAACCGATTCACGGACTCTTCGATCCCGATCTTGAAAAGCAGGGTACGTTTCAATTGAAGTTTTCTATGCCTCACTCTGATTTGAAGCTCAGCGATGAAGAGCGCGAGACCTGGTTTGGGTTGGACGCCCCCATTGAGTTTGTGCACTCGCTGGGAGATCAACTGGGTGGTCAGCTCGATGCCGGTTTTTTGATTGCCGGCCTGTATGAGGATGATTGGGGCGGCAGTGAGCCTATCGATCAGTTCATCAAAAGTTTCGTGGCCGTTAGAGCGATTAAGCCGACCACTTAAGCGCCTGACCAACCACCTAACTAAGCACCTGAAAATCGGTCGGTCGCCGAGACTAATGCACTGGCGTTGGCCGGATCGAAAGCAGAGTGACCCGCATTCGCAACCATGCGGAAGTTCGCTTCGGGCCAAGCTCGATGCAGTTCCCAGGCCGTGGTGGGTGGGCAAACAACGTCGTAACGGCCCTGAACGATCTCGGTAGGTATATGACGAATGGCGTCGATGTTCTCGAGTAACTGATTGGGCGAATCAAAAAACCCGCCATTCACGAAGTAATGACACTCGATGCGTGCCATTGCCAATGCAGCCTCAGGCGCATCTGATTCTTCCATGAAATCAGCGTTCTGATGCAGGAAGCTGGTGGATGCCTCCCAGACTGACCAGGCACGGGCTGCAGCTAGGCGTACGGTTTCGTCGTCGCTAATCAGGCGCTTGTGGAAGGCGCTGACGAGATCCGATCGCTCATCTTCTGGAATCGGTGCCAGATAGTTTTGCCAGGTGTCCGGATACAACGAGCTCGCACCTTCTTGGTAGAACCAACGTATCTCCTTCGGACGGAGTAGGAATATACCTCGGAGCACCAGTTCCGTGACTCGCTCAGGATGTTTTTGCGCGTAGGCAAGACTGAGCGTGCTGCCCCACGATCCGCCGAAAACCAACCAGTGATCGATGGCAAGCTCCTCGCGAAGTTGTTCCATGTCCGCAATCAGATGCCAGGTCGTATTGGCTTCTAGGGAAGCATGGGGGGTTGAGTGACCGCAGCCGCGCTGGTCAAAGAGAACAATGCGATAGCGCTTAGGATCAAAGAACTGCCTTGCTGCGGGTGACGATCCCCCACCCGGACCGCCGTGTACGAAGACGCAGGGCTTGCCTTCAGGATTGCCGCTCTCTTCGAAATAGATTGAGTGACCATCACCTACCGACAAATATCCGGCTCGATAGGGCTCTAAGGGTGGATAGAGGCTTGGCATCAGTGAATTCTCCGTGACTGAAGCCCGCAGTGTACTGCTCTTGTGGTGCTTTGCACGATGAGCCTATGACGCATTTGAGCGGATTTCTTTGATTTCTAGTGGTAGCTGGGAGTATCTTGAGTCGCCTCGTTGAGCGCTCGAGGGGGCCTCGTTCACGTCGCCCGTAAAACGTTCACGTTACTCACAAAAAAGGAAAGAACATGAAGCGTATCGATCTTTGGAAGCTGCTGCTGGTGCTTCCTCTGACATTCACACTCGCTACACCCGTTTTTGCCGAGGATGCGCCGGCGGCGCCTGAGGCCAAAGAGACCGCGCCTGCGACAGAAGAGGCCCCGGATTCTTCAGATGATGGCGAAGCTAAGGAAAAAGAAGAAAAACCTAAAACCATCGCTGATCTGACAGAAGATTCCGATCGGTTCGACGGTCTCTTCACGCTGTTCAGAGACCCCAAGACGGGTGCGACCAAAATGCTGATCGCAGGCGATCAGATCAACAAGGAATTTATCTACTTCAAACACACAATGAATGGCGTGGTTGATGCCGGTGCATTCACGGGATCGTATGGTGACCAGTTTATTTTCACCATTGAGCGCCGATTCGACAAAGTCGAGTTTGTACGCCAGAACACGGCTTACTATTTCGACCCTGATAACGCGATTTCCCGTGCCTCCGACAAGAACATTTCTCGAGCGGTGCTTGCGGTCTTGCCCGTTGCGGCTGAAGACGAGGCTTCGGACGATATTTTGATCGATGCAGACTCGCTGTTTCTTTCTGAAACCTTCGCCAACGTGGTTCGTGGAGGCGGCGGTGATGATGATGGTGATAGATTCCGTGTAGGTAAGATGGACTCCGACAAGAGCCAGATCCTTGAGCTGAAAAATTATCCTGAAAACTCGGCTGTGGAAGTCGAGTACGTGTTCAATAATCCCAAGCCGAAGAACGGTGGTAGCGATGCAGTGACTGATGCACGTAATGTGTCGATCACGGTGCTGCACACCTTGGTTGCGGTTCCCGACAACGATTACCAGCCACGATTTGCCGACGCACGACTTGGGTCATTTAACGTACAGGTGACTGACCTTACCTCGACTGATTCAGCGCCTTACCGCGATCTGCTGGAGCGTTGGCATCTGGTTAAGAAAGACCCATCAGCCGACATCTCTGACCCCGTGGAGCCTATTACCTGGTGGATTGAAAACACGACGCCCATCGAGTGGCGCGACCTGATCCGTGACGCGGCGCTGGAGTGGAACAAGGCGTTCGAACATGCTGGCTTTAGCAACGCCATGGCGGTCAAAGTCCAGCCTGACGATGCAAATTGGGATGCGGGTGATATTCGTTACAACGTGCTTCGTTGGACGTCATCGCCTCGACCGCCCTTTGGTGGTTACGGCCCTAGCTTTTCCAACCCTCGCACGGGACAGTTGCTGGGTGCAGATATCATGCTCGAGTACTCCTTCTTGAACCGCTCCAAATTGACGCGGGAGCTTATTCAGGGGGAGGCCGTCGAGCCGATGATGATCGATGGCCACGACGCGTGGCTCTGCTCGGTTGGCCGAACGATCGCCGAAGGCGGTTTGATGGCAGAGATTGCACTTCAGATGACGGGCGGCGACGCTCCGATTGAGGAGCAGCTCAAGCGCGATCGCATGTACTACCTCATCCTTCACGAGCTCGGGCATACCCTTGGTATGAACCACAACATGAAGGCGACGCAGTTGCTGTCACCTGAGGAGCTCGAGGATCCAGCGGTACTTGAGTCGGGCATCATCTCCGGCTCAGTGATGGACTATCCTGCCGTTAACTACGCGCCAAACCGTGAAGATCAAACACTGTTTTATACGATTGCCCCCGGTCCGTATGACGACTGGTATATCGAGTATGCGTATTCACCCGGTTTGGATGATGCGGACGCTGAAGCGGCAAGACTCGAGGCTATCGCTTCGCGCTCGTCGGAATCTGCTCTGGCATTCGGGAATGATGCCGATGATATGCGTCGCCCCGGAACCGGTATTGATCCTCGGGTCAATATTTACGATAACAGCTCAGACTCCATTGCCTATGCATCGAATCAGATGCAGATCATGCATGACGCATTGAATAAGACGGCTGATTGGACACCTGATGAGGGTGACTCCTACGAAGATGTTGTCGATGGTGTTGCCTTATTGGTCCGTTTCTGGGGCCTTAACGCAGGCGTCATTTCGCGCTGGGTTGGTGGCGTCTACGTTGACCGAGCGGTTGTTGGTCAAGAAGGTGCGACGAAGCCCTTTATTCCGGTTGAGCGAGACCGGCAGAAAGAGGCCATGGCAACGCTCGCGGAGCAACTGTTCGGTCCCGATGCGTTTGACGTTGATGGCGGGCTATGGCGTCAGGCAGCGCCCGAGAGGCGTGGGTTTGAGCACGGCGGGACAACCGAGGATCCTAAAGTTCACCGCGCTGTTCTATCGGCCCAGCAGCGGGTCCTTGATCACTTGCTCCATCCAACGGTGCTGAAGCGGATCACGGACACCGAACTGTACGGAAACGAGTATCCGCTGGTCGAAGTCTTCGAAGACTTGACCGACGCCGTATTTGAAGCGGATGCAAAAGGCAGCGTTAATAGTTTTCGGCGCAATCTCCAGGCAGAGTACGTCGACCGGCTAGCCATGATGGCGAGCGAAAAGGGTGCGGCTAAGTATCACAGCACAGCGCAAGCACTCGCGGTTCTGACACTGTCAGAACTTCGCGATCAGTTAGCGAGTAAGCGCCGAGGCGATCGCGTCTCTCAAGCGCATGCGAAGTTGTTGGTCATGAATATCGATCGGGCTACGGACAACGACTAAGTCTGGGATTGCTGGCGTGATTAAACGTAAAAGGGGCTAGCGATAGTCCCTTTTACGTATTGGTTACGTCGAATGCATTTATTTGATACCTCAGACTCGGCGTAGTGATTTTCGGTATTTCCGTGTCGTAATCCGTTGAAGCTGTTATAAACAACACTTAGCATCTCCCCGCCGAGTAAATGCAGTTACATTAAGAAATATTTCAGTGTCAAATCGCATTAATGACCTCATCAAAAAGAAAGGCTGGTGCGTTACCGATGGCGCTACGGGTTCCAATTTTTTTGGTCGCGGTTTAGAGGCTGGGTACCCACCCGAATTGTGGTGCGTTGAGCGACCTGAGGAAGTGCTTTGGTTGCATGGCGAATTCCTCAAAGCAGGCGCGGACCTTATATTGACCAACAGCTTTGGTGCGAATGCACCGAGGCTCAAGTTACATAAAAGCCAGGATCGCGTTCGCGAGATTAACAAGGCGGCGGCAGATCTAGCGAGGGAGGCTGTGCACCAGTTCGCGGATTCTTCGGGTCATGAGGGGATTGTTGCTGGTTCTATGGGACCGACGGGCGAGCTCTTTGAGCCCATGGGCGACCTTACCTATGAACAGGCAGTCAGTTGCTTTAGTGATCAGGCTCATGCCTTAGCCGAGGGCGGAGTTGACGTTCTCTGGATTGAGACCATGTCTGCAAAGGAAGAGGTTGCGGCGGCCGCTGAAGCAGCAAAGACCACCGGTTTACCTGTTGCTGCAACACTCACATTTGATACTGCGCGGCGTTCCATGATGGGTGTGACTCCCACGGAGTATGCAGCGTTCGCCCGTGATGTAGGCCTAGATCTGATGGGGTCGAATTGCGGTATTGGTCCTGCAGAGCTCATGGACTCAACAGTCGAGTTGATGAGAGCGGAGACTGGTCTGCCGATCATTGCCAAGGGAAACTGCGGGATTCCTCAGTACATCGACGGTGAAATTCACTTTCATGGCAGCCCTGAACTGATGGCTCAGTACGCACTGTATGCCCGTGACGCAGGTGCAACGGTTATTGGTGGGTGTTGTGGCACAACCCCTGAGCACCTCGCTGCCATGGTCGATGCGTTGAATTCGACACTACCGCGACCACTGGATTCTAAGTCCATGTCAGAAGCGCTGGGTCCTGCCTGGCCGGATCTGCCTGCTAGCGGTGCCCCATCGGGCGGGCGTCGAGGTCGGAGGCGCGAGGCCTCATTGCACAAATAAACTGACCGAGTGCTCGAGCGGCTGACAGCTAGGCGACCTAAGGGTTGAGCGAAAAGCCCCTGCGTTAATCGAGCGTGGACTCAAATCGGTTGGCTTCGCGATTTTTCCGAACCTGTCCCGCTTCAAAGACTTGGCCACTCATGGCGATGTAGACGCCGGGCGCCGCGGTTTGAAGGGCGCCGACCGCCATTCCAATATTAAAGACGGCATCAGTCGTTCGAAAACGCGCGGGGGTCAGTGCGCCCGTTAGCACCACCATTTTATTTTCAATACCACGCAACGCCGCTGCGGTCTCAGGCATCGTATCGGTGCCATGGGTGACGATAAAGTGACCGTGCTCGCTCGCCTCAATGTGAGCGCGGATAGTTACTCGATCTTCATTTGTGATGTCCAAGCTATCTTTCTTCATGATGGCTGTGACCTCGTAGCTGAAGTCAACCAGTGCGCCGGTCAGCATTGCCTTGACCTGTGAGTCGCCAACCTCGAACTGGCTGAGTGCATCAAAGTAGATTTTGTCGATGGTGCCGCCGGTCGTGATGAATTGGATATGCATGGATGTAGGGTCGTTTTTCCGAATTAAGGCAGAACATAATAAAGCTAAGCCAGCACGGAATTTGCGCTAAAAATTACGCTTTTAAAAAGTTGTAACCCGAAAATCGCATACCAGAGAGATATTTTTTCCCTTTGAGTGTGAGTTTTTTGACCAATTGTTGGCGTAGTGGCTTCCTTTCCTTTACCTTTCGACGGGGTGTGACCCTTTTCATGCCTATAAAAACGTCATTCAGGAGCACACTGATATGTTCACGTCACGATACGCGGGTAAGCGTAGGCTGCTCTCGTTGGCCACAGCCGTTGCGCTTGTGTCCCCCGGAGTTACCTTGGCCCAAGACGAAGCTGACGAATCGGCGACTGACGAACTCGAAGAGATCGTCGTTACCGGTACGCGACTTCAAAAAACAAGCTTCGAGCAAACAACACCGAATATCGTTGTTGATGCGGAGTACATCGCTCAGGGTGGTTTTGTAAACACCGCTGATGCCATTAACTCACTGCCACTCGTCACACCATCGGGCACCAGCTTGGCTGAGTCGAGCGGCAGTAACGTAGGTCAAACCTTCGCAGACCTGTATGGTCTTGGAAGCCAGCGTACTTTGACGCTGATCAACGGTCGCCGTTCGGTATCTGGTAATGCGCCAACAGCATTTGGTGCATCGGCGGGTTCACAGGTTGACTTGAATACACTCCCTACAGCGTTGATCGAGCGTATCGACGTGATTTCTGCGAACGGTGCACCGATCTACGGTTCAGACGCGATTGCGGGAACCATTAACGTCATCATGAAGAAGGATTTCGAAGGCTTCGAGATTGATATCACTTCTGGCGTTGCCGATGGCGAAAACGACGCGTGGGAGCACCAAATTGGCGTAACGGCGGGTGCAAACTTTGCTGATGGCCGCGGTAACATTGCAGTGGGCTACGAGTACAACAAAACGGACGCGGTGCTTGCCAACGATCGTGAATATCTTCGTAATTACTATTACGACTTTGAAAACCCCAATTACGACGCCAGTGATCCTTCAACGGGCACCGAGCGTTTTTATGCGCCTGGTCGATCGATACCTATTGTTACGCGAACGGGTATACCGAGCCCATCGGCAGGAGCTCTAGGCGGCACGCCTTTGTATGCTTTGGGTCTGAACGTTATTACTGATGCAAATGGTAATCCCTTGCAATTTAGTCCGGACGGTCGCCTGGTACCTATGTCGATTGGTCAACCGACTGGTAACTTGATCAACTTCGTTGGTGGCGACGGCCTCCTACTTCAAGATTATGACTCTATCCGAGCACCTATTGAGCGGCACATGGTCAACATGTTTGCGAACTATGAGATCTCGGACAATCTTCGGGCCAATGCAGAATTGAATTTTTATAACGGCTCGTCTGCTGATCCAAACCGCCAGCCTTTTTATCAGAGCGGTCTGTTCGGCGGTAGTTCTGCGACGCTGATCTTGCCTATTGATTATCCATTCCTCCACCCTGATGACCGTCAAGTGCTGCTCGATAACTTGGGTTCTGGTGCGACATCGTTTGGTTTCCACAAGGCCATGGATGATCTCTCGCAAAGCGGCCGCACTGACGGCACTACCGATATGCTCCGTTTAGTGCTTGGCCTAGAGGGCGAGTTTGAATTCGCTGGCCGAGATGTTCGTTGGGACGTGTCTTGGAACCGCGGTGAGAGCCGCAGTAAGACCAATAACACGCAGTTGGTTGAAGAAAACTACCGGGAAGCACTGGATCTGACTGTCGACGGAAGCGGCAATATCGTATGTGCTAGCGGTAACTCAGAGTGTGTTCCGCTGAACATCTTTGGGTACGTGACCGACCCCGCAGTCATTGATTACGTCACCCTGCAAGGCTACGAGAACTCAAAGCTTACACAGCGAGTCGTTACCGGCAACCTGGCTACTGACCTGATAGAGTTGCCCGGAGGTGATTGGCAGATGGCGGTTGGTTACGAAATGCGGGAAGAGGCAGGCGATTATCAGCCTGATTACTTCTTGGCAAATGGACTTGGCCGAACTGCGGCGCTTGAGGCGCTCAATGGTGGCTTCGACACAGAAGAGTATTACATCGAGACGCGTTTGCCGCTCCTGGCAGAAGACTTCTTACCAATCGTGTCTGCCTTTGACGTAGAAGGTGCTTTCCGCACGGTCGATCACTCCTCAGCGGGCTCCGGTGAAGTTTATAATATTGGTCTTCGCCTCGCTTTAGACGTGCCGCGCTTTGGCAACATCACCTTTCGCGCCAACGACACTGAGTCAGTGCGATCACCTGCGATTGCAGAAGCGTTTCTGCCTCGCGCAGAAACATTCGCATTCGCAAACGACCCCTGTGATTTCCGCTACGTTGATGAGGGTGAAGTCGAAGGCGGCCGGGCTGCCTTGTGCGCACAAGAAGCGGCTTCGCTAGGGTACGATTATGACCCCACAAGCTTTCAATCAACCATTGTTAACGCGTCACAGCAGGGCTTCACAGGTGGTAATCCCGATCTGATCAATGAGAACTCACAGTCAGAATCGATTGGTGTTGTGGTCACACCGAGTTTTGTTGAAGATTTGACGTTTTCGGTTGATTTCATTGACGTTTATCTCAATGACGCAATTGAGAGTTTGGGCCTGACGACGATCATGGCGGGCTGTTACGATGGTGGCAATTTGAATGCACCTGCCTGCGGCCAGTTTACGCGTGATCCAGCAACATTCCAGATTAATGGATTCCAGACAGGCTTTGTCAACGCCGGATATCGCATTTTGAAGGGCTATCAGTCCGAGCTTGATTGGAGTTTCGATCTCACCCACCTTAACTTCTCCGGAGTAATTCCCGGGGGCTCCGCCTCTCCATCAGTCAGCATACCTGGCCAATTCCGACTTCGCGCCAATTTCTTTGATCTAAATGACAGCCGTGTGTCAGTGACGGGTGACGATGCAGGGGATACCAAAGGTTTGATTGGTAACTCTTCATTGCGTGGTAACGTGAACTTGATGTATATGCTCGACAACTGGACATTCAACTGGCGCACGATGTACTTAAGTGGTGCAAAGAAGAGTAACACGGCGCCGCCACGTACCTATGATATTCCAAAAATCGATGAGTACTTCATGCACACGTTGTTTGCTCGATACTCGATGAGTGATCAACTGGATATCTCTGTCGCGGTTCGTAACGTCACTGACGTAGACGTGCCCTATGGTATGAACTCTTTTGCAGCGATCGGTGCTTACGATATTATCGGTAGATCAGTAACGGGCTCCATCAAGTACCGTTTTTAAGTTACTAAAAAATCGTTTGGAGAAAACGGGAGCCTTGGCGCCCGTTTTTTTTGCCTTCGATTTAAGATGCGACGTCATCTACTCTGAAGAACCTGCGCTCAGAGCGGTAAAGAAACTCAGAGTCTCGCCAGTATTCGATCTGTCTCAGCCCACAACTGCTCAGCAATGTCCGATGCTACGGCCCATTGTCTAACGCCAGTAAAGTCGTTGCTGTCGTCCGGCACCACGCGGGAGATATTACAGTCCTCACAGTAGACGCCACCCATGCCGTTCAATGACACCGCAGTAGCAGCCCACAACGACGTAGCACAGCCTTGCGAAGGTGACTTGAATAGCTTTTCTGCAACGGCAGACGGGTTTCTATCGGCGTCGGTCCATCCAAACTCGGCCATTTCCGCATTGCCCAAATGGCGTTGAAGCGGGGTGAAGATGCCTCCGGGGTGGACGGAAAAACTGCGTATGCCGCTATCTTTTTCTCGGCGGTCAAGCTCGACGGCCATAAGGGATTGGGCCGATTTTGCCTGGCCGTAGGCCTGCCACTTATCGTAAGGACGCTGGTCATAATTCATGTCTGAGAAGTCGACGGCGCCCATGCGATGAGCGATGGACGACAGGGTGATCAGACGTGCACCATTGGCTGCGCGCAGGGGATTGATGATCCGTTGTAACAGAGCAAAATGACCCATGTGATTGACGCCTAACTGCCACTCTAGGCCTTGCTGTGTGCGATCCAGTGGGCACGCCATGACACCTGCATTGAAGATGGCGAGATCGATGACGGGGTAAGCACTCGATAAATCCTCTCCATACCGGGCCACCGTTAGTAAGTCCGAGAGGTCCATGAAACCAATATGTTCAGCCGGGATGATCCCATCTAGCGTCTTTATTGCACGATCAACGTCGCGTGAGGGAACGAGAACGGTTGCGCCTGCGTTGGTCAAAGCGCGAACAGTTTCGATGCCGATACCAGAATAGCCACCCGTGACAACGGCAGTTTTACCCGAGAGGTCGATGTTCTCCATGACTTCAGCTGCCTCAGGCTTTCGGCCGATGCCGGTATCGATTGGAGTTTGCTGAGTGGAGATGCTCATGGACGGTATTTCCAGTATCGAGTGATCTGTTAGTGTGGCGTGGTCACTAGCAGATGGCTACTACGATACATAGGAATAAAAACAATGGCCTTAGAAACGATATTCAGCTTGTGCAGCGGGCTCGCTATGGTGGGCTGGTTGGGGCTCCTATTTTTGCCCAGGTCGTCCGTCGCTCGAGACCTATTACCGAGCGTCATCATTCCAGTTCTTTTGGGCATAACCTACGCCTATCTGATGTTTTCTTTCCAGGGACAGGCGCCAGCAGAGGGCGGCTTCGGCACGCTAGCGGAGGTTAAGGCCCTCTTCAGTGTTGATGCGCTCTTGCTTGCAGGGTGGATTCACTATTTAGCCTTCGATCTCTTCATCGGCGCATGGATCGTCAGAGACAGTCAGACTCACGACTTGCGCCATTGGCTTGTGATTCCCTGCCTGTTCTTCACCCTTATGACTGGCCCGTTTGGACTGCTCACTTATTTGCTACTGAAGAGACTTAGCGGCAAGCCGCTAAGCCCGTTAACACCTTAGCCAAGTACTTACGCGGTTAGGTTGTCCGCAATGGCATCGAGGAAACCATGCATATCGACAATGCGCTCCGTCTCGGTCGATGTGGTTTTGCCTTTTAGGTCGCCAGTAATGGTCCCCTGCGCGACCGTTTCGATCAGCGCTGTTTTGAGGCGTGCTGCATAGTCATTGAGCGCGGCGTTATCCTCTCTGGTTGCGAGTTCCTCTAGGGCGCTTGCAACAGCAAAAATCAGGGCTGACGAATTGAAGTTGGCCTCTTTACCTTCGGTCTCGAGATAGCGCAGATACAAATCGTGAGCTGTGCCGTGAGGTGCCTCGAACAGTTTGGTTCCATCTTTACTGGTGATCACCGAGCTCGCTGTTGCCAGACTCCCGCCCAAGGCCGCGGATATATCGGAGAAGATATCTCCATCTAGGTTTTGGGCCGGATACAGGCCCCACCGAGGCGGATCGCAAATCATTTTGCTCAGCTGTCGAGAGGGTCGCATGATCATGAACGACGGCGGTGGTGTATCAAGCGCTGCCAGCTCTTTCCTGATCTCGAGAATGATCGAACTGTAGACTTCGTCGTAGTTAACAAACTCGCGCTTTAAGCCGAAGTAGACTTCTTTCTTGTTGAGCGCCGCGTCTTGGAAGACTTGGCTCACCCAGTCCTTGATAGCCTCTCGGTCGTTTGACATAAAGAGGATGGGATCGCCTTCCTCGACATGCCGCGCATGCTTCTCCTCACCGTCGACGATGACCTTGATGACACCTTGCTCGGGTGCGGGTGTGTTGTAACTACCGTATTGGTCGCCACCACCGGCGCTCATGCGGGAAATAGAGACGTGGGCTTTGCGCTCGGGCAAACCGTAACGCTTGAGCTGCTGGACGAGCTTGAAGAGCTTCATTCCACTGACGTTGTCGGGCACACCCCAAAGTGCGCGCTCAGGTGGGTTGGAGACGATGCGAGCTGCCTGGGCATCGATCAATTCGTAGTGGTAGCTCAGTCCAGCTGCTGCGACCTTGTCTTTGTAATCCTGCTCGTAAATTTCTTCGATGGCCGCGCGCATAACGCCGTCATATCCCGACACAACCGTATCTTTTAGTCCGAGGTAGATATCGCGGTTTTCTACGATGGCGCGTTGGAAAAAGCGGTGTGCCCACGCCTTCACCTCATCGAGATCGTTTGTCGCCAGCATCCAGGGATCGCCCTTATTAAGGGACCGACGATGTAACTCAACTGGGTCGCCACTCGAGCCGACAAACATGACTTTGGCGACGCCCGTGGCATTTGAGAGCTCGCTGTAACTGAAGTCCAGGCCCCCGGTCTCCATGGTGTCGACTTCGATATCGCGATCAATCCAGTCGGGGCGAACACTTTTGAGGTTGCGAAATTCGATATCCTCGCGGGTGATGTTGCCGCTAATGCCTTTTCGGATGGCACCGTTGGGTGACTTGGTCGCCAGAGGGTCGAGTGAACTCTCGGTAATTTCGGGGTATTTCGCGAGCAAGTCATCGAGCTGAGCTCGGTTAACGGTCATACCCGCATTCTTGATCCCGACGCCATGCTTCTTTAGTGCGGCGATGGCTTCATGGATGACCTGTCCGTTACTGGTGAATCGCTTGGGTGCCGACAGGTCGATTTCGACAAGCTCAATATCGATTGGTAAGGAGACAAAACGCGCCAGAATCTCGGTAAAGGCGACCTGCGCCATTTCATCACCGTGAAGCACGACTAATGGCTTTTGTACCTTTATCTTTTCACTCAATGCACGATCCCCCTAAGACCCATGACTACGGCATCTGACGGCCGAGAATCTATGGCGCGCAGAGTACCGAATCACCCAATGAAACCCTAGGTTACTTTTCCACAACTGCTGGTTTTAAGCGGTGAAGTGCGCGTTTTTACCGACGAGGTGTCATTGTATTGGTAAAGCCCCGCTCAGCGAGGCTCTTCCAATAGGTCGCCAAAGAAGATGCCGTTGACGAGTAGGCGCTGTGACCCCCACCAAAAGGCACGAAACGTTGGGCTATCCAGGCTTAGTACAACGGCACCCGCCCCCAATTCATTGACGACTAAGCCAGCCGAATTCGCCACCAGCGCTCGGTTCTCTGCCGACATATAGCCGGAGAGCAGTGGGCTATCCGTGTAAACGACGGGTGACGAGTAGGCGTTGTCAGCGGGATTCATGAAGCGATTCGTGGTTCTGAAGACAGCGATCTCCTCCAAGTCATAGCCATAGCCCAGTGGATGCGACACATCGAGATTCCCAGCCAATATCGCACCGCGTACCAGTGTGAATGCGTACTCGTCCGACGCCGACGCAAAAGACCGTCTCTCGGGCAGCTTGCTCGCCTGCTCTTGAGCGCTAGCGCCTTTCTTGGCGGCAGCTTTGAGCTCGTCGGCTTGAGTTTGCTGAGCTGTTTTTCGCCAGGTGACATCGGCAAGATCATTCTCAGCAGCCCAGGCTACGGTCGAGGCACCTTGAGCCCATAAAATGCCACCTTGTCTAACGAAGCTTTCCATTTGTTTCACGGCGCCTGATGAGCGAAGGGGGCTCGTCATAATCACGTGGCTGTAATTCGACAGATCCACTCGCCCTAATCGGTGACTATCCACCATGGTGACTGGCATATCGACGCGTGTGTCGAGTAGGTGCCACACCTCACCGTTGCTGTACGCCGAGGTATTGGGGCCCGTAATAAGTAACACCTTTGGTAGCGACAGCACGGAGAAGCCTCGACTACCGAGATCAATGCCCTCAGGGGTGTAGCTACTGGCTGCAGCGAATATGCGCGCGCCTGTCGCTTTTGCTTCTCGTAGCAGCGCTACGGCGTTGCTGGGGAGGTCACCTTTAATGGGTGGCGCAACGAACAGCGTTCCATAGCCGAAACGCCGGCTCCCAGCTTCGGTAGTGAGTGCTGTGAACGGCGCCTTAGCCACGCGCACATTGGCGCCAGTCTCAAGCAAGTCATGGAGCAAAGCGGGGGCTTTTGAGTCGCGCCAGTCAATCAGATAACCGATCGGCGACGCGGCAAGTTCAGTCGTATCGGAGCCTGAACTGACGCTGGTATCCAGCGGCGCCGTTTTCACATTGCGAACCGCGTCACGTGTGTGAGTGAGATTGAAGGCCCATGGTAGTGTCCAGGTCGATACGTCGTAAAAGACGTTCTCTTCAAATTCCAGTTGCTCGCGCCATAGGGTTTCAAGGTAGGTTGCTTGAGGTTGGTCGAGTGGAATCGCAATTGCCTCACCGGCTCGGAATGTCTTGCCGTTCACCGTCATGTCCGCCGCCAACCTTTCAACCTCGATCTGATGCCCCCGCAGGATGCGGACAAATTCATTGAGTCGCGTTGGATCGCCGGCGGCGCTTGCGAGGTAGTGTCCTCGGCGCTTTGGCTGATTTTCGTAGAAGCTTCGCTGGTAGCTAAGGAGTTCATCCTTCAGTGCTGCGGTCGCTTTAATCGAGGACAGGGATGCCCGGAACTGATTGGAGATACTGAACGGGAATGTGAGCTCGCCGTTGACCGTGTCTTGCACAGCGCCTCGTGACGAGGGCTGCTCAAAGAGAATACCCACTGTACCAAAGAGATCGGGGTAGGTTGATCCTTTACCCATGAAAAAGTCGTCATACCCCTCTTCGGTAAAGTAGCGAATACCCTCACCGTCAAATACCTCCGCATGGAACTCACCAATTTTGGCGGTCAGCGTCTGATTAATTTCGGGTGTCAGTGGGTTGGTTCGCTCGGGTTTGCCGGGCATAAAAAAGAAATTGCTGTTGCTGCCTTGCTCGTGAAAGTCGAGCTGCACGTTGGGTTTCCATTCATGGAATAGAGCCAATCGCCCGCGGCTCTCTGGGTGCTGATGAGGCAGCCAGTCGCGGTTAAGATCGAACCAGTAGTAGTTGGTCCGCCCATTAGGTACCGCCTCGGTGTGCTCGCGGTCGTTTGCGTCGTGACTTGGGTTGATACCACGGTGCCCATTCGTCCAGTAGGCAAATCGATCCAACCCGTCAGGATTCAGCATGGGGTTAAAGATAATCACCACGTCTTTAAGCTGGTCTAGCAGTGCCTCATCTTGCGCAGCATTGAGGTAATAGGCAACGAGCGGTGTCGAGTTGGCCCCGCTGGGCTCATTTCCATGGATGCTGTACATCATGTGTAGCACCGCGGGCTGGTCTGCGAGTACGACATCGGCGGCAGGATCGATAATGGCGGCGCGTGCCGATCTAATGTCATCGAGTCTTGCGATATTTTCAGGTGTTGATATCGCGTAGCTGACCAGCGGTCGACCGCCGTATGTTCGGGCGTGCTCCCCAAGTGCGGTCATTCGCGGTGATGCCTCGGCAAGCGCATCGAGGTAAGCCACAATTTCATAGTGATACCAGTGACGCTCTCCCACATCGATGCCCGTGACCTCTTTGGGTGTTGGAAGTGAATCATCCAAGACCGGTAGGTCAGCAAGGACATCATTGAGTGACAAGCTCACGGCTTGGGCATGAAGGGTCAGCAGAAGGGTCAGAGCAAAGAGTGTGTGTTTCATGGTCAATACCTTGGTTTCTATCTCACAGATCATAGCTGGACTCCGGTAGTAAGCGGCAACACAAACCTTCTTTAAAAGTGTTTGAAAGGGTAATCTCGAGTCGAAAGCGCCAAAAATAACAAACGCTGAGGAGTCGCAATGAGCGATCATGGTGGGGTCAGTCTTCGACGAAAGGTCGCCTATGGCTTCGGCTCTGTTGCGTTTGGGGTGAAAAGCAACGGCTTCGATTACTTCTTTCTCATCTTCTACAGCCAGGTCATGGGGGTCAGTGCTTATCTCGTAAGCCTTGCCCTGATGATCGCGCTCATTGTCGATGCACTCAGCGACCCGCTCATTGGCTATTTATCGGACAACACGCGCTCGCGTTGGGGAAGGCGCCATCCGTTTATGTATGCCGCCGCATTTCCGGCTGCCATCGCCTATTACTTTGTCTGGAATCCACCCTCCGGGTTGGAGGGAGATGCGCTCTTTCCCTACATCGTTACGATCGCTGTGTTGGTAAGAACTCTGGTCACCGTCTACGAGATTCCAAGCTCCTCGCTCGTCGCAGAAATGTCCGACGACTATGATGAGCGCACCAGTATGTTGAGCTATCGCTACTTTTTCGGTTGGACCGGTGGAGTGCTGATGGGTGCCTTTGCGACCATTTTTATTTTAGTACCCACGGCAACCATCGGTAACGGGATGTTCAATGTGGAGGGGCACGGTCAGGTAGGTGCGATAGCGGCGATGGTTATTTTTATGGCCATGATGCTGTCGAGCATGGGGACACATAAGATGATCCCCGAACTGAAGGCGCCCCCGCCACCAAGACAGATGACTATTGGCTTGATTTATCGGGAGGTGTTCGAGACCTTGGCCAGTCGTTCGTTTCTGGCCCTGTTTCTGGCGGCGTTGTTTGGCGCGGTGGCAGCCGGTGTTTCCACAACCCTCAACTTCTATTTCTCGACCTTTTTCTGGGAGTTCACCACCGAACAGATTGGCCTCATTTCCCTAAGTGTTGTCATATCAGCGGTGCTTGCGTTTTTTATCGCGCCGGTAGTTTCTAGAAAGTTCGGTAAAAAACGAGGCGCGATTACCGTCGGCTTAATGGCCTTTACCGTGGCACCTGCCCCCATCCTTCTGCGGTTGCTTGGCTTGATGCCAGACAACTCAGAACCCTCGTTATTCCCGTTGGTACTGAGCATTACGGTCATTGATGTGGCGCTCATCATTATCTATCAGATCTTATCTTCATCCATGATTGCCGATCTGGTTGAGGAGGCGGAAATCAAAACGAAGCGGCGCAATGAGGGCGTTTTCTTTGCCTCGGTTACCTTTATTCGAAAAGTCACGCAAGGCATTGGTGCAGCGGTGGCTGGCGTACTACTGACGGTCAGTCAGTTTCCCGCGGGCGCGACGCCTGATCAGGTGCCAGAATCGGTACTGAGTAGCTTTGGCTGGCTGTATGTGCCTGTCATCTTCAGTTTATGGATGATGATGATTGCGAGCTTGTCCTTGTACTCGGTGGACCGGAAAAAGCACGAGCAGAATCTGGCTACGCTCAGGGCTGAAGACTGACCCGCATCCAGCCAATAGCTAACGGCGATCATCGGATCTTGGAAGCAACCCCGTTTGACTGGAAACCGAGAGTAACTGACCGTCCTGAGTAAACTGGTGGGTCACGCCCATCGCCGCACCGTCTCGAAAGCCTGACATCTGAGTCACGCAAAGCATCCATTCTGTTGGGCGTGTCGAGAAAACCCTGAAGGTGTTATCGAGACTGGTACCGCGAAAGCTTTCCGGATGCAGGCCAAGCATAAAGTCAGACGTGATGGCTAATAATCCAGCCGATACAGGCAGTGTGTCTTTTGAGCGAATCCACATCGCCCCCAACCCTTCATCAGGCGCTGCTATGGCTATTTTCCGCTCAAACTGCGCGATCAGATCCTGATCATTGTTGTGATCAAGATCGGTTTTGACCGGGCAGTCCTCTGGCGGTTCAACCTGGGGCATGTTCACGAACTGGCGCTCAGACCCCTGACGACCTCCGAGTGCCGCAGTTAGGGTTTGAAGCACCGTATCGTTAGCAGTGAGCGTTACCAGCACCTGGCTAATGCTCCTCCCACCACCCAGTAATTCAACCTCAATATCGATCGACTGATTCAGCAGTCCAGCGTTAACAAACTGAATCGTTGACCAAAGTAGCGGCTTACCAGAGACGATCTCGGCGGCCTCAATCGCAGCCGCTTGGGCAACACCTCCCATAATGAACTCATAGCCTGCGGGTCCCACACAAGCTTGTTCTGATGCAACAAGCTCAAATTTACGTTCGTCTTTCACCGACGGCTGGGGAGACCAAAATGCCATCAGCTCACCTGGTTACTCGATCGCATGACATAAAAACAAGCGGCGACAATTATTGCCGCGCCTAACCACATTGAGGCGCCCGGCAGTTCACCAAACAAGAAAAAACCGATGAGGGCCGCCCATATCAGCTGGGTGTAAGTCATAGGCGCAAGTTTGGCTGCGGGAGCACGTGCGTAGGCAATGGTCGTGAGAGACCAGAAACTCACACCAAAAAAGGCAGACAGCACATAGTCACCGAAGAGTTCAACCGTGGGTTGGGTATCCATCAAAAAGAACACGGGCAGCACATAAAGCGCAGGCAAGGTATTAGCAAAGAAGGCTACAACGATAGGGTCCTCGCTCTGCGATCGAAACCGCAGTAGGACAACAGACAGGGCGTGGCAGAGCGAGGCCAGTATGGGTGCAAGGTAGCCCAGCACGGGGCCATCAATTTGCCCCGAGAGCAGCTGGGTTTCGGTGTTGACGATAAACAGGGCACCGGCGAGGCCCACCGAGGTACCGCCAATGACATCACGTTTGAGTGGCTCGCGCATGAGTAGCCATGCGAGCGGGCCAATCATCAGTGTACCGGTGAGTCCTAATGCCGCGGCCGTGGCCAGTGGTATTTGGGTGACCGACCAAAAAAATAAGCTTGCAGCCGAGATTTGAAAAAAGCCTCTGAACACGTGAAACGGAACAGCGGACCAGCCGGGTAAGGGAGGTCGGAAGATAAACCAGAGCAGGATGACCAGTGTAGCGCCCAGGGCATACCGCCAGGCCGTAATGACCAAGACACTCTCGTACACGGATAGCCCCTTGATCATGGCGTTCATGCACGAAGCAAAAAAGATGGCTGCGGCCCCAATAAAGTAGGGCGAGCGGACGATAGTTAAAAGTTGAGACATAACTTAATAGCAACGAGGCAACCCGGGCTTCAGGTCTGCCCCCGTTTCAGAGCCTTGTGTGAATGCTAATCGCGGTCAGTTGCGATAATGCCCGCGAGACGCCGTGCTAGCGACTGTTTTTTTCCGAAATCGGTCTCTCGGAGTACCTGAATACGCTGCGCTTGCGGTGACCCCGCGCCATGCATGGATTCGGTCAAATAGCCCACTGCATTGCGGCCTAAGGTCATATTCTCAATGAGCCGCAGCATGCGTATTCGATCTTCCGTTGTCACCGACGTTTTACCTTGTAGGTATTTATCGAGCTGAGGGCCAATCGTCTCGTGCTCGAAGTCTGCTTGGGATGGCAGTGTCACCATGAGCCCGCCTGCAAGATCCTGGGCAAGTCGCGAGATCTCATAGGGGAAGCGCGTCACATTATGCTTACAGATATTGGCCAGAATAGGGTCGTTTATGTAGGCACCACTCTCGTGTTGAGTTGCCTCATAGGATGAGGCAATACCCGACGAGTAAATGGTTTCATTGAGGTGTGTCATCTCGACCAGTTTGTCGCGCACATGGCTAGCTGTTTCTGCACCATTCATCTCTGCAACGCTGGATGCGGCACCAATCATGACATCGCCCAATCCCGTTTTGCAGACATAGCTCGCGCGGTGGTAGGCGGTAAAACGCGATACGAGTTCCTGAGCAAACTCGTACTCACCATCCATTAATACGTGCTCCCACGGTATGAAGACATCATCAAAAATAACGAGCGTCTCTTGTCCGCCGTACTTGGCATTTCCTTTGTCGATGTCGCCTGTCTCTAGTGCTCGCGTGTCACAGGACTGACGGCCATAGACGTAGGTAAGGCCTGGAGCAGTGGCTGGAATCATGCCAATGACGGCGTAGTCCTTATCGCCCTCGAGCATATTCATGGTCGGCATGACGCAAATCCAGTGCGAGTTGAGACCACCGGTCATATGCGCCTTCGCGCCTTTGACGTAGAGCCCCTCATCGGTGCGTCGAGTGACGTGCATGAAGAGGTCTGGATCTGCCTGATCGTTTGGCCGTTTGCTGCGATCACCCTTTGGATCGGTCATGCCGGCACCGACAATCAAGTTGTTGGTCTGTGCTTTCTTCAGGAAGTTAACGTAGCGCTGGTGATAGGGCGTGCCGTATTTCTTATCGATGTCGTAGGTAATTGAGAATAGGACGCTCAAGGTATCGAGCCCAGCGCAGCGCTGAAAGCAGGTGCCAGTAAGCTGACCCATGCGCCGCTGCATCTTATTTTTTTGGACTAGGTCCTGAGCCGATTCGGGTACATGGAGAAAGCGGTTGATTTGCTGTTCTGAGATGGTTGACCACGCGGTGGCTAAGTCGGGGTCCTCATTCACCAGAATATACGACTCCGCCATCGCGTTGATGGAGGGTCTGACAATTGGGTGATCTACGGGCTCCTTGAGGCGCTCGCCTAGAAAATAAACGTCAAGGTTTCGCCCTCGAAGACTCTCGACATAATCCTCTGCCGTCTTCAATACACTGAATTGTTCCCATTGCTGATCAGCAGTGAGCTCGCGGCGGCGTCCTTGTGCCATATCGTTCATAGCGACTGCTCCGTTTTTCAAGTTACGACAACACACTTTGATCCGATGGTATCAAATATACTCATACCAAGACTGCGGAGTTTCTCCGGTCGACATCAATTTCAAACGCATATGAAGTATGCGACGTTCAAAACGTGGCTAAAGCGTTGAAAGTACGGTTGCTACTAGTCGACTGTTCGTATCATTTGTTTGATTTTCACTAGTTTTCTAATTACTTTTACTCATAAGTACACCAGCGCCGTGTGGGTGCCGGCCGAAATGGCAAAGGTGCGCTAATAAAAATAAGCAACACAGAGGACAAAACATGAATTCGATTATTGATCGTATGGATCGCGTGGTTGGTTTGTTTAGCCTGAAGAAAGATATCTATTCTCACAGAAAATCTGAGTCAGTGCTTTCCTTTTGGGGTGCCTTTGCTCTAGCGGTAATTCTGTTGTCTGAGCCAGCAGAAGCGCAACTTCTTGAGGAGGTAGTTGTTACCGCCAGACAACGCGAAGAGCGTGTTCAGTCAGTGCCCATTCCCATTACTGCCCTGACAGCGGAGCAGCTCGTAACCCGAAATCTGATGGAGATCCGCGACTTAGAAAAATTAAGTCCAAACACAGCCATTGATTATAGCTCCGTAAATGGGACTTCCATTCAAGTGTTTATGCGAGGTATTGGGCAAACCAATTGGGCTGCGACGCAGGATCCCAAGATTGGCGTTTACGTTGATGGCGTTTACTACAGT
Organism: Halieaceae bacterium; assembly: GCA_902547755.1. Classification (GTDB taxonomy): domain Bacteria; phylum Pseudomonadota; class Gammaproteobacteria; order Pseudomonadales; family Halieaceae; genus Luminiphilus. The sequence continues at coordinate 163,971 of CACCPA010000004.1, forward strand.
CGACCTCAGGGCGCTCTAATCGACTTCAATGATGTAGATCGTGTAGAGGTTCTTCGAGGCCCGCAGGGGACTCTCTTTGGCAGGAATACGACCGCAGGGTTAATTCACATTATCAATAATCGACCCTCTTCTGAAGCCTTCGAGTCTGACATAACGCTGGGAGCTGGCAATGATGGTCAGAGTAATTATGGTTTGGTCGTTAACGCGCCATTAAGCGCAAATTGGGCTGCCCGACTTGCCATATCTGGTCAGCAGGCAGATGGCGTTATGATCAACTCGGTCACGGGAAAAGATCGTGGCAATGAGGATTCCACTAACGCCCGACTTTCACTTAGATATGAAGGTGAGAGCTTAGATGCTCAGCTTACCTATAGTAAGTTTGAGGCAGACGAGAGAGCTCCACTTGGAAGCTGTAACTGGCATGCGACTGATGATCCAATGGTTGCACTCGGGCGAGGGGGCGTACTCAGCTTAGCGACCATTTTTGGGACGTTTAATAGCGTTAGAGACAATTGCCTCGCTACTACCCGAGACATATCGATAGATACCAGTAATGACGAGAATATCCGTGCTGAGGTTGACAACCTAGTCCTGAACCTAAGTTACGACTTTGGTCCGGTGACCATGGACTCAATTACATCAAAGCGCGACATTGAACATTTTAATGGTTCGTGGGGTTGGGTCATGGGAAATGGTGCTGGCTCTAATATGCTAGAAATACTGAATAACTATGGCGACACAGAGGCGATTTCGCAGGAGTTTCGGTTATCTGGGGTCACGGATTCGGTAGACTGGGTGGTCGGTGCGTATTGGTTTGAGGAGGACACTATTGAATCCCTCGATGTTCCGCTATTTCGTGACGTTTTACCCCCTGACCCTGCGGTATGGCCATTTTTCTACGCGCCTGATGGTGCTGGCGGAACCTTGGGTGCGGCGGCATTAGGTGCACAAATATTTGGCAGTCGGGGCCAAATTTATGACGTTATCAATGAAAACCAAGCTGTCTTCGCGGAGGCCACAGTCTCTTTAAGTGACCGATGGGATCTGACGCTTGGAGCACGACATACAAAGGACGATCGAGACTTTACCAGGGTTCAGTACCTGTTTAATGGGCAGCCCGATTCATTTTACTTCTGTCCTGGAATGCCGACGGTAGAGCTCGCGCCGGGGGTTCTCGCGGCGGCGAGCGATCGTTGCAGACAAACGGTTTCCTACAGCAAAACGACGCCCAGAGTGATTGCAAGCTATCAAGCCTCTGATGACGTCATGCTCTATGGTAGCTACAGCTTAGGCTACTCAAGTGGCGGATTTAATCAAGATACGCGTATGCGCTCGTATCTGCCGGAGACCGCCGATAACTATGAGCTGGGCATGAAGTCTGACTTGGCGGATGGGAAATTGCGTTTAAACGCTACGGTTTTTCATAATCAATATAAAAATCAGCAGTTAACAGTTGGTCGACTTGTTGACGGCCAACCTACGGCGGACCTAATTAATGCGCAAAAGGCCACGCTATACGGAGTTGAGATCGAGAGCACAGCGCGCCTGAGTGATTCGTTGACGTTCACTGCCATGTTGGGCTACGTGAAGGGTGAATACGACGAGTTCACGATTATGGACAATGTGACTGTTGTGACAAGTGATGGTTCTCTCGCAAGCCAAGAGGTGGAGCGAGATTTAAGTGGCACTGAGTTTGGAAGCGGTCCTACTTATTCATTCGACTTTGGCTTTATGCACATCATGAATTTGGAAGATTCTGGCGAAGTAGTATCTTCCATAGGCGCCTCCTATACGGATGCGATCTCCTACACCCTCTCTAATACTCCTTCGTCGCAACAACCAAGCTATTGGCTCTTGGATGGAAGAGTGTCGTGGATGATGGCGAATGATAAAACTAGCATTTCATTCTGGGTAAATAACCTTCTGGATAAAGACTACGTGACCAACATGCTCGATCAAGCTGGAGATATTCAAATTGGCGGTATTGATCAAGGTCTGGGCATGGCAGCTTCTTATTGGGGCGAGCCGCGTCGTTATGGTCTCGAATTAAAACACCGATTCTAAAAACCTCATCTTTAACGAACCGGTCTCAAAAGCCGGTTTTTTTATTGAGGCGTTGTAATACGCCTAATTTAATTGGAGTTGTGATAGTGACTAACAGATTCAAAGCCGATCGTAGACTCGACCCGAGACAAGCCTCCATACTTGAGGCAATCGATCAAGTAATCTCGAAGTTCGGTGACGTCGAGTCCCGTGAAGAGGCCCTTGCAAAGGTTAACAGTCCAGAGGAACTGCTTAAAACCGAGAGCATGAAAGCAATGATGGAAGCCTTTGATGAGGAAGCCGCGGTTTCCTCTTCCGGACTTGTAATAAATAGAAAAACTATTGTGTCTGCGCCGGACGGTAATAGTGTGGACATGCAGTTTATACGCCCAGACTCTGATGAGATATTACCTTGTGTTTTCTATATTCACGGCGGGGGTATGGCATTTACATCTTGCTTTGATGCTAATTACCGCGCGTGGGGTAAGTTGATTGCTCACCAGGGGTTGGCGGTAATGATGGTCGATTTCCGTAATTGTCTTAGCCCGTCCTCCAGTGGTGAGATTGCACCCTTCCCTTCGGGTCTTAATGATTGCGTGTCTGGTTTTTTATGGACACACGATAAAGCACCCGATCTGAGGATAGACGCAACACATATCGTAGTCGCTGGCGAGAGCGGCGGAGGAAACCTAAGCATCGCGACGACTATGCAACTGATTCGCGACGGACATGGCGAAAAGCAGGCGGGGTTATATAGTTTGTGTCCGTATATCAATGGTACGTGGCCCGCTGAGGATCTGCCATCAAGTATCGAGAACGAGGGTATCTTTATCACGGTAGGCTCAAATCTGATTCCAATGGGATATGGCATAGAGCAAGTGGAGAGCAGAAATCCCGTGGCATGGCCGAGTTTCGCGACAGCCGAGGACGTAGCAGCATTCCCTCCAACGTTGATTAGCGTTAATGAATGCGATCCATTGAGGGACGAGGGTGTAGAGTTTTACCGATTATTGCTATCCGCGGGGGTCAAAGCGCACTGCCGTCAGGTGATGGGGACTATGCACGCAGCGGACCTATTTATTTCTGCGTTCCCTGACTTATCTAGAATGACCGCACGCGACATTAAGGCTTGGGTTAACGAGTGCAGACTGTAAAGACTATATTAATCTGCGCGGTATTAAGTATCGGCCTAGAAATTCAAATTTTGTCTACTCCGCGTAGCTTTCCTCTAAAGCTTGATAAATAGCTATTTTCAAGTCTGAGCGTAGCGGCCACGGCGAAAGCATAAGTTGGATCATACTCACCACAACTAACTCCTCTTCTGGATCTACCCAAAACACAGTCCCAGCAGCGCCGCCCCAGTTATATTCGCCGTCACTGCCCATGATTCCTATGGCTGCTGAATCCGTGACAACTCCAAAGCCCAGGCCGAAACCAAACCCTATACGTCCAATGGCGGAGGCTGATTGGTTGCCAAAATTATCGGGCCTAACTAAGTTATTTAAGTGTTGCTGAGACCGGAAAGCTTCTGGTGTTTCACCAGCTATATCGACGACTGTTTTACTATTGAGATGATTTTTGGTCATAAAAGCGACTGTTTTGGTGCCTAGAATGCGCTGGCCATCTAACGCTCCACCCCTGCGAAGCATTTCTGCGAAGCGTGCATAGTCGGACGCAGTAGAGACTAGCCCGCCACCTCCCGAGAAGAAGCTGACATCGAGGAAATCGATCATTGCGACTTTATCTCGATAATTGAAAGGTTCGGGCGCGTTTATCGTGTCAGCGAGCTTTCCTGTCTTAGGGTCAATAAAATGATTGGGCAAAAACCGATCGCGCTTTTCAGTGGGAACTTCAAAAAACGTGTCAGTCATTCCAAGTGGGTCGAAAATATGTTCTTTCAGGTAACGATCAAAGCGCTGCCCCGACAGTCGTTGCACCACAAGTCCAGTGATATCCACCGCGATTGAATAATGCCAACGCTCACCAGGCTGAAATTTAAGTGGCAACCGAGCGACTCTAGATGCGAAATCGTCAAGATCCGACGACGCCCATAGGTCAGCCATCTGATAACGTTGATCTACCACGTCACTCATTGGAGCAAAGCCGTATGATAAGCCCGTGGTGTGCAGGAGGAGATCATGCATGGTCATGGCCCGTCGAAGCGGTTCAAGCTCTCCCTCAGAGTTGATCACTTTCAGTTCGGCGAGCTCAGGAACAAACTTTGCGACAGGATCACTGAGTTGGAATTTCCCCTGCTCATACAACTGCATAGCAGCAACTGCAGTAATCGGTTTTGTCATGGAGTAGATGCGGAACAGGTCATCTTTTTTAAGGGGGGTTTCATCGAAGGCACCCCTCGTCCCGGTCGATTCGAAATGGACAACCGCACCATTGCGAAGTACCAAATTTACGATTCCAGCCACGCGACCTTCAGCGACATATTGCTCTGACATCTCAGTTAATCTAGCAAGTCGATCGGGTGAAAAGCCCTCTGACGCTGGGTTTTTTACGGGAAAGGATTCAGCGAAGACGACGTTTGCGGTTAACAGCAATCCAAGTAGGTAGGGCCGTAAAAATGGGGTAATCAAAAATGTCATGTTTTTTGGTACTCGTTATTAAATTATGACTTTAGTCTAGTGCAGTTGGCATCGGTATGTCTCTAAAACCTGTTTGATAAAGATGCGACCAGTTAGTGACGATGATAGAAATGTTAGATACTGTTAAGAGCATCTAAGCTAGGAAAACTTGACATGTCTGCGGCGAGTCAGAATTTTTCGTTTGATCCCGATAACTTAAGGGCTAAGTATCGCCGCGAGCGCGACAAACGTATCCGAGCCGACGGCAATGATCAGTACATCGAGGTCACAGGCGATTTTTCGCACTACATTGATGATCCCTATGTTGAGCCGGGCTTCAAACGCGATGCGCTTCAGGCGCAAGTTGAGGTGCTCATTATCGGCGGTGGTTTCGGCGGTATGCTCGCCGCTGCGCGTTTGAGAGACACAGGCATTCACGACTTGCTGATTGTCGAAAAAGGCGGTGACTTTGGAGGCACCTGGTACTGGAATCGTTATCCTGGCGCCTCCTGCGATATCGAGTCCCTGGTCTATTTCCCACTCCTCGAGGAGACGGGCTTCGTTCCTAAGCAGCGCTACACCAATGCGACAGAAACGCTCGAGTACTGTCAGGTCATCGCTGAGCAGTACAAGCTTCACGACATTGCGCTCATGCAAACGCAGATCCTGAGCACTGACTGGTCGGAAGAGGAAGGGCTATGGATCGCACGAACCAATCGCGGTGACATCATCAAGGCGACCTTTGTGATTCACTCAAATGGCCCGCTGAATCGTCCTAAGCTGCCTGGCATACCTGGCATCGATAGCTACACAGGACACACGTTTCATACCAGTCGATGGGACTATGACTATACCGGCGGCGGTCCTTTCGGCGGCCTCGATAAGCTTGCTGACAAGCGCGTGGCGGTCATTGGTACAGGTGCAACCGCTGTTCAGTGCGTGCCGCACTTAGCTGCAGGTGCGAAGGAACTCTGTGTCTTCCAGCGGACACCCTCGTCGATTGATGTGCGCAACAACACGGACATCGACGCCGAGTGGATCAAGTCTCAGTCACCGGGTTGGCATCACAAGCGCCGGACGAACTTTGAATCACTTTTGGCGGGTATGCCTGTCAAAGAAGACCTGGTGCGCGATGGTTGGACCGAAGCGTTTAGGGATATTTTTGGTGAGCTGCGTCAGTACCGACCCAGCGGCTGGCGTCTATTGTTGTGGAGTCTGGGTTGGGCGTTTTCCAGAGCGCGTAAAGAGCGCGGTATTAAGCAGTATCTTACCGATAAAGCTATGGTCGAAATGGGTCTTCAGGAAAAAATGGAGATGGCAGATTTCGCCAAAATGGAAAAGGTGCGAGCACGCGCCGAGGCTGTTGTTGATAATTCGGAGACTGCCGAATCGCTGAAGCCTTACTACCGACAGTTCTGCAAGCGACCCTGTTTCCATGACGAGTATCTGCAGGCGTTTAACAGCCCTAGTGTGACGCTAGTGGACACGGACGGCCAAGGTGTCGAGGCGTTCACGGAGAGAGGGGTGGTGGCCAACGGCACCGAGTATGAGGTCGATTGCATTGTGTTCGCCACAGGCTTCGAAGTCGGGACCGACTACTCGCGCCGGGCTGGCTATTCCATCACTGGGGTTGATGGCCAGACCATCTCCGAAAAATGGGCTGACGGTATGGCGACCTTCCACGGTCTCCACACAAGAGGCTTTCCAAACGCTTTTTTCTTCGGGCCACAGCAGTCGGGCTTTACGGCAACCTATACCTTCGCGCTCGATGAGAATGCGATGCAGACGGCCTACATTTTACGTGAGATGAAGAAACGTGGTGCCACCCGCGTAGACGCATCAGAGAAGGCAGAGAAGGCCTGGATTAATACCATAAAACGTGTGGCGAGGCAGACCGAAGAGTTCCAGAAGTCCTGCACCCCGGGTTATTACAACAACGAGGGGCACGTGGAGTTCGAGTCACAAAACACGTTTTACGGCGGTGGCCCCATCGAATTTTTCAATCTGATGGCGAAGTGGCGTCATGCGGGTGATCTTCGAGGTTTGGAAATCCGCTAGCCTACTTTATAGGTGGCTCTGCTGTGGCTGGCGTTCTTTTTGCAGCGAGCGTCGAGGACTTCTTTGCTGTCTCTGCTCAAAACGTGCGGGGCGAGGGAGAAATGCGCAATGCGCTGGGCACTTTTCGTAGCGGTGTGGATATTGCTTGCACCAACCACACTTGCCGCTGAGGCGTCGGATAGAGACGTAGCAGGTGACAACGAGGACGACGCCACAACACAAAGCGTTCGTGATCGTGGCCGAATTTTGTTGAAGCGAAACTTCTTGTCATCGGAGTTTCAGATGTCCGAGCCCTTGGGTTTCTACCAAGAGGCATTTCTCGATGCAGAGGGCGTTGACTCTCGGGCCTTCTTTGGGTTGCAGAAGCCTGTGCAAGGAAAGCCCTCTTCTGACTTAACTGTGTCGTTTACCCAGCAAGACAAGGCGGGAAAATATCGATTAGGAGGGCTCTTAAAAGCAGAGCGGATGCTCGGGCCGATCACCTTTTCCGCACAAGTCGCCCGCAATGCGTCCCAGCGTGTAATTGACCAATATGAAGGGCGTTGGCGCAGAACCGACGGAGATCTGAGCTTTCTCAGCTTCCCGGCATATACGCGTGATCGCATAGCTGCGAATAGTACTGTCGGTAACTTCAGATTTGATTGGAACCTTGGTAGCGATCGATCATTCACCGCAGAAGCAGCTTTAACACGTTATCGGGACAGCGCGTTTCGAACTAAAATTGAAGCGCAGTTTGGCGCGGGTTCGTTTGATGCCAATGACCCGAGAGTAATTTCAAACGGCGACACGATCACTGACCTGTCGGTCGACAGTGCAGCGCTGCGGCATTATCAGCACGAGTGGAATACTCAGCGTGATATTGCGCGATACCAGTTGACGTATCGACAGACGCTTAACGTAGGCCTTTTTGAGGTAAGGGCATACCACGCAGATTGGAGAAACTCTTCCCAGTGGCTGCCATGGAATTTTATGACCCCCGAAGTCGCTATCACCTATTCCACAGATGATGCGTTCCTACCATCGATATCAGCGCTAGAAGGTGGCTCCCTTGTCGACGCGTCTCAGGCGATATTCCGAGACTACCGGTTTTTAAATACAGAAACCCACGACACTGATAACGCATTTGCATTCGATTGGGATACTCAGCGTGATTGGGCGGGCGGTCAGTTTTTTCTCTCGATTGGAGGCAGTTGGCGCACCAAAAAGCGCTCAGCCGATGATCAACGCTGGGTGTATCAGCCCTCTGGAAACGGCGTTTTCAGTATGGCTGAACTGGTTTCTCAGCGCCAAGGCGACACGATACTCACTAACAGATTTAGTTTGCCACCCTCTATCAATCATGGCGATGCAAGGAATTCGGTATCTGACCCTAATAACCCCCGAGTCCTGATAAACGAGTTTCTGTCGTTTAAAGAGAGCATCGAGCAGCAGTTTTTGTCTACTGAAACGGTCAGCGCTGCCTACATCCATGGCGAAATAGTCGGGTCTAGCTTTACAGCCTCGGTAGGGCTTAGAGAAGAGAGAACATCAACCAATACACTAGGCACCTTGAGTGGCAGTGGACAGTCGACGGCTCCTGTGGGTTCGGAGTCAATAGCCGAGGTGAGTATTTTTGGCGTATCAGTGGTTGATACTTTCGATGGCTTTCAAGCCTTTCGAGTGCCTGCAGATAACCAATACAAACAGTGGATTCCGTCCTTTGAATTTCGTTACAACATAAATGATAGATTGAGTTTTAATCTCATATGGCACGAGCAGCTAATGCGACCTCAATACTTTGATATCGTAAATTACAGCCGTGAAATGGAAGCGTTTCGTCGTATCGACAAAGGTAATCCAACTCTGGCACCTGCTCGAATTAGCACAGTATCGACAGGGTTGCGGTATCGAAAAGCTGACATGACAGTCTGGTTGGAACTGTATGAAAAATCGATTGACGATTTTATCTACCGCTCGACCGTAAGCGGTCTCGTTAGGGGAGATATCTACCGAATTCGCTCTATCGAGAATGGATCGCGTGCATCAATATCAGGTGTTCAGGTCTCAGCTGACTTTTCCCTACCGACCGCCAAGCTCCCGATCGATGAAGCAAGTTTAAGCTTACGTTACACGTACTCTGACAGTGAGGCGCAGTTACCAACCCGCGCAACGACGTTGCCAGAGCGCGCTCGTCATTTTGGGAACGCGACGCTCCGAATTAAGAAAGGACAGCTCAGTTTTGATATGCGTTTAGTAGGGCATACTGAGACCCTCGAATCGATTGGCGAGGATGTCTGGCAAGACCAGTTTAGATCAAAAGTACTGTCGATGAGCCATTCCATTTCTTATCAAGCACGTGGCTCTGTGCGCTTAAACTTGTCAATAACTAATCCGTTAGACCGGCCGGAGCGCATCACGGAGAGGTCAGAGCACCGGGTCGTCAAAAACGAGTTTAGTGGGGCCTTGTATAAATTATCAATTTCACGCCCTCTTTAGCACGGAGTTTCCTTTCGTAATCTTGAATTCAACTCTGTAACCCCACAGGAAAGCACGGTTTTCGACAGACGAAATGCGCGATTTTGGTGCGGGCATGCCTCTTTTTAGCGCTTTTCCACTGACTCGACTGCCCGCAATTAGCATGTATTAAATGTATCGCGACGGCTAATCGCTCTCGCTGGTTGGTTTTTGGACTTCGACTGTTTTGTATCGTCGCATCTCAAACGAGAAATTTCATAACTTGCGGCCGCGGAGCCATGTGAACGT
>CACCPA010000005.1 GCA_902547755.1 Halieaceae bacterium
GATTTTAGAAGAAGTGGGGTTGTTACATTATTTACTGGTGTGGGTCTGTTTCTATTTGGTGTATTTTTCCTGGGTTCAGTGCTCAAGGGTGTTGGGGCACTAGTTGCTGCTATTGGGTTAGGACAAATAATTGCTGGTTATCTTTACCCAAACACAAGTGAAGAATTAACAAATGCGGTTGAAGACTTCGAAAAGAAATAATTTTGGGCAAAGATCATAAAAAACTTTTAAACAATCTTGAGAAACTTCGTAAGAGTGCAGGATTAACGCAACAGGAGTTGTCTGAGAGTGCTGATGTTTCTAGAAAAAGCATTAATGCAATTGAGAATGGAATATATGTCCCCTCTACTGTTCTTGCTTTAAAAATCTCCAGAACTCTTGGATGTAAAGTAGAGGATTTATTTAGATTGCCGAATAATTAATTCGGCAAACGAAACTACTCCACTGTGACTGATTTTGCCAGATTGCGAGGTTTATCAACATCGGTCCCTTTCGCCACAGCCACGTGATAAGACAACAACTGTAGTACCACCGTATAAACAATCGGCCCAGCCAGCTCTGTAACCGACGGCACGTCGATAACCGTGACTCCTGGACCACTCTCATAACCAACGGCCTGATCAGCAAACACAAACAATTGACCTCCACGCGCCCGAACTTCCTCGAGATTGGACTTCAATTTATCGAGTAGATCGTCTTTCGGCGCCACAGCCACGATGGGCATCTTGTCATCAACCAAGGCTAACGGACCGTGTTTCAATTCGCCCGCTGGGAAAGCCTCTGCGTGGATGTAGGAGATTTCCTTAAGCTTCAGCGCACCCTCCAAAGCGATAGGGTGGTAAACCCCGCGCCCAAGAAACAGCGCATGATTACGCTGGATAAAGTGACTGGCCAACTCTTTAATCTTGGCGTCCTGGGCAATTGTCGCTTCCACGGCAGCCGGGAGTTCGGCAATGGCCTGCTTAACCAAGGACTCGTCCAACGCGTTCTTTGCTTGACGTCGGGCAATGCAGGCCATGAGTACCATCAGAGCTGCAAGCTGAGTGGTGAATGCTTTGGTAGAAGCTACACCAATTTCAGGACCCGCTTTGGTGAGGAATACGAGATCGCTGGCGCGCACAATAGCGCTGTGATCGACATTGCAGATGGCCAACTTCGCGAGTGCATAGTCATCAGGCAGGTGTTTAATGGCCGCGAGCGTGTCGGCGGTCTCGCCCGACTGCGAGATGGTCACCACCAAGGTGCCGGGCAGGGCAACCGAGCGCCGGTAGCGAAACTCCGAGGCAACCTCAACCTGACAAGGCACGCCCGCAATCGCCTCAAGCCAATGCCGCGCGACGAGGCCGGCGTGATAGCTGGTTCCACAGGCAATGATCTGAACCGCCTGTACCTGATCAAAAATGGCTGCGGCCTGGTCGCCAAATAGCGCATCATCGAGTGCGTCAAAGGTTAATGTGTCTCGAAGTCGATCCGGCTGCTCGTAAATTTCTTTGAGCATGTAGTGCTCAAATTCACCTTTGTCGGTTTGCTTATCACCGCCCTTCGAGCGCGTTTTTTCGCGTGTGATCGGTGCGCCTGACTCATCGAAGATTTGAAAACCGCTTGGCTTCAATACGGCAAAGTCGCCGTCTTCAAGATACACAAAAGTATCCGTAACTTGCCGAAGTGCTAGCGTATCGGAGCCCGCGAAAGTCTCGCCTATACCCACACCCAGCACCAGGGGACTACCCTCGCGCGCAACGACGACTTCATTTTCGTGCTCAGTGTCTACAACCGCAATCGCATAAGCACCCTTTAATTGGGCAACGGTTTCTCGAACTGCATTGAAGAGCGAAGCGCCCTGTTCCAGGCTGCTATTAATCAGGTGAACAATAACTTCAGTATCGGTCTCTGACCGAAACTCTACGCCCCGGGCACGCAACGCATTGCGAAGACTGGCATGGTTCTCAATGATGCCATTGTGAACCAGGGCAACTCGGTCACCCGAAATATGAGGATGCGCATTCGCAGCGGTAGGCTCGCCATGTGTCGCCCATCGCGTGTGCGCGACACCTCGACAACCGACAATAGGATTGAGCGCATTAGCGTCTTCCAGTGCTTTCACTTTTCCCGAATATTTATGCAACTGGAGTGCGTGGTCGTTATTGATCAACGCCATGCCCGCTGAGTCGTAACCTCGATACTCAAGCCTTCTCAAGCCCTCGAGCAAAATTTCAGAGACTTCTCGCTGAGCTGCCGCGGCGACTATTCCACACATAACAAATTCCTACCGCTTGGGCTTTTCTGGGCGCTTCCACCCATCTATGTTGCGCTGTTTTGCTCTCCCAACAGCGAGCTGCGATTCACCGACTTTTGAAGTGACAGTAGAGCCCGCGGCAACGAAACCCTCGTTCTCCACTGTAAGCGGTGCAACAAGCGTACTGTTGGAACCAATGAATACATTGTCACCGAGGTCTGTGCGGTGCTTATTAGCACCATCATAATTACAGGTGATCGTTCCGGCGCCAATGTTTGATCCTGCGCCCACGTTGGCATCGCCAACGTACGCCAAGTGGTTGGCTTTAGCACCAGCACCAAACGCACTATTCTTCACTTCAACGAAATTACCGACCTTCGCCCCATCACCCAGATCAGCGCCGGGCCTCAAGCGCGCGTAAGGCCCGACCTGGCATTGTGCTGCAACAGCCGCGCCTTCAATATGCGTAAACGCACGCACGATAGTGCCATCGCCGATCACACAGTCTTTGAGCACGCAATTCGGCTCAATTAACACATCATTACCTAGGCGAACCTCGCCTTCGATCAACACATTCGCATCGAGCACCACATCAGTTCCGCACACTAGGCTGCCACGGACATCCAAGCGACTTGCGTCCATGACATGTACGCCTGCAGCCATCAACTCATCGGCCTTCTGCCTTTGATGTGCCCGTTCTAGAGCCTCAAGTTGTGCACGATCGTTTACACCGGAAATTTCATTCGACTTATCGGTCACCACGACACTCACCTTCTTCCCATCCTGCTGCGCAAGACTTAACACATCCGGTAAATAGAACTCACCCTGAGCGTTGTCATTTTTTACCTGGCCAAGCCAGGCGACTAGCTCACTTCCGCGAGCGGCAAGGACGCCTGTGTTGACCTCTCTCACCTCTAACTCGTGAGACAAACCATCTTTCTGCTCAACCACTCCAGCAAAACTGCCATCCGAGCCTCGGATAACCCGGCCGTAACCCGTCGGGTCTTCCAACGTTGCGGCTAACAGTGTCGGTTGTGTCTCAGCCGCGGAAACAACGTCCGCCAGAATACCAGCCGACAAAAGTGGAACATCACCAAACAAGATAAGAACCGTGCTGTCGGCATGGCAAGAGGGGGCAGCCTGCAGCGCGGCATGCCCGGTACCCAGCTGTTCAGACTGAACATAGATTTCAACATCTGGCGCTGCAACTGCATCGGACACCTGCGATGCGCCGTGACCAACAACGACATGTAGTCGCTCTGCCCCGAGTTGGCGAGCCGTATCGAGCACACACGCCACCATAGGTTTACCACCAATCGGATGGAGTACCTTTGGTAATTCGGATTTCATTCGAGTGCCGCGACCCGCGGCAAGAACAATGACTTCGAGCATTCGGACATCAATAGTGAACTGTCCTAAAAGCATCGCACAGCCATATGACAACTACTATGGCAAAAATTCCAAATCGGTTTGATCAGACAGAAACGACAGCTCGCAACGAGTGATCGAAGCGGGGTTTAACGCCCCGCGCGATTCTTGAGTTTTCTGAGGGTAGCCAACTGGGCGGCTGCCTCGGCTAGCTGAGCGGATGCACGGCCGTAATCGAGCTCACTGCTCTGATTGGCCAGTGCTTCTTCCGCAGCTTTTCGGGCTTCTTCAGCCGCCACTTCGTCGAGGTCATCACCACGCACAGCGGTGTTCGCAAGGATCGTGACAACGTCGCCTTGCACTTCGAGGTAACCGCCAGACACGTAATAGACCTCCTCCTCACCACCTTGAAGCACCACACGAACCGCGCCGGGCGTTAGATCCGTGAGTAACGGTGTATGCCCGTACGTCACGCCAAGCTCCCCGTTCGAGCCGCTGGCAACCAACAGCTCTACAAGGCCTGAGAAGATTTGAGCTTCTGCGCTAACGATATCGCAGTGAATGGTCAGTGCCATTGACGCCTCCGATTAAGCGCTCATTTTCTCGGCTTTCTCAACAGCCTGCTCGATAGAGCCAACCATGTAGAACGCCTGTTCAGGGAGGTGATCATACTCACCTGCCAAAATCGCCTTGAAGCCCGCAATCGTATCTTTCAGTGATACATAGATACCGGGAGAGCCAGTAAAGACTTCGGCCACGTGGAATGGCTGTGACAGGAAGCGCTCAATTTTACGTGCGCGCGCTACGGTCAGTTTATCCTCTTCCGACAGCTCATCCATACCCAAGATCGCAATAATGTCTTTCAGTTCTTTGTAGCGCTGAAGTACCGACTGTACACCTCGAGCGACTTCGTAATGCTCGGTACCAATGATGAGCGGGTCAAGCTGACGCGAGGTTGAATCGAGTGGATCAACCGCGGGGTAGATACCCTTAGCTGCAATGTCACGACTCAGTACTACCGTTGAATCCAAGTGCGCAAACGTTGTCGCAGGAGAGGGGTCAGTCAAGTCATCCGCCGGTACGTAAACTGCCTGGATCGAAGTAATCGAACCCGTTTTGGTTGATGTAATGCGCTCCTGGAGTACACCCATTTCCTCAGCCAGTGTCGGCTGGTAGCCCACCGCTGATGGCATACGACCTAGCAGCGCCGATACCTCGGTTCCCGCCAGCGTGTAACGATAGATGTTGTCGACAAAGAGCAGTACGTCACGGCCTTCATCACGGAACTTTTCCGCCATGGTCAAACCAGTGAGTGCCACGCGCAGACGGTTGCCGGGTGGCTCATTCATCTGACCGTAAACCATCGCCACTTTGGACTCGGGTAAGTTTTCGACGTTAACCACCTTCGACTCCTGCATCTCGTAGTAGAAGTCATTACCCTCACGCGTACGCTCGCCCACACCCGCAAACACAGACAAGCCAGAGTGCTCCGTCGCGATATTGTTAATCAGCTCCATCATGTTGACGGTCTTACCAACACCCGCACCACCGAATAGTCCAACCTTACCGCCCTTTGCAAACGGACAGACAAGATCGATTACCTTGATGCCTGTTTCGAGTAGCTCTTCTGATGCAGCAAGCTCTTCGTAGGCTGGCGCAGCACGGTGAATCGACGAACGCTCTTGCTCACCAATGGGGCCGCGCTCATCGATAGGATTACCCAACACATCCATGATGCGTCCCAGCGTCTCCGTACCGACCGGCACTGAAATAGGGGCGCCTGTGTTATCAACGGAAAGTCCGCGACTTACGCCCTCGGATGAACCCATGGCAATCGCGCGTACAACACCGTCACCCAACTGCTGCTGAACCTCCAAAGTAAGGCCTTTATCAGTGACAGTCAGGGCATCGTATACCTTCGGTACGCTGTCACGGGGAAACTCTACGTCAACAACCGCGCCGATGACCTGTACAACCTTTCCACTACTCATTTTTGAGTCCTCTGTCTTGTTCCGCGACGCAAATCGTCAGCGTCGTCGTAATGCTAAAACTGCGCTTACCGCGCTTAACCAATAGCGGCCGCGCCACCTACAATCTCTGACAGCTCCTGAGTAATCGCTGCCTGTCGAGCTTTGTTGTAAACCAACTGAAGCTCGTCGATAAGTTCACCTGCGTTCTCGCTCGCATTTTTCATAGCGATCATTCGAGCCGCCTGTTCACAAGCACCATTTTCGACTACCGCCTGATAAACCAACGACTCGATGTATCGAGCGAGCAGGCCATCTAGCAGTTCTCGAGCGTCAGGCTCGTAAATGTAATCCCAGTGATGCGAGTACTGTTGCTGAGCGTCCGCTTCCAATGGAAGTAACTGCTGAACATTCGGTGTTTGCGTCATGGTGTTAACAAAGTCATTGCCGACCAAGTAAAGCTTGTCGATCGTGCCCTCAACGTAAGCATCAAGCATGTGCTTTACCGCCCCAATGAGTTGCTCGACCGTAGGCTCTTCACCAATGTCTCTAACGCTGGCAACAACATTGCCACCGACGGAGCCGAAGAAGGCCTGACCTTTACCGCCAATAAGACACAAATCAACGTTGTGCCCTGCGTCGGAGTGCTCCTTCATGGACTGAAGTGCACGCTTGAACAAGTTGATGTTTAAACCACCACACAAGCCTCGATCTGATGAGACGATGATATAGCCAACGCGACGAATCGATCGCTGCTGCATGTAAGCATGAGGATACTCTGCCGATGCATTAGCAATGTGGCCAATTACGGCGCGCATACGACGAGCGTAGGGCTTGCCCACTTCCATGCGATCTTGTGCGCGACGCATTTTGCTCGCCGCCACCATTTCCATCGCGTTAGTGATCTTCTGAGTACTTTGAATACTCGAGATCTTGGTGCGAATTTCTTTACCCGCTGCCATCGCTAATTACCAGGTTTGAGTTGAAACAAACGCATCGAGACCTGCCTTAAACGCAGCCTCTCGATCGTCGTTCCAGTTACCGTCTGCAGCAATCTCTTGCATGAGTGCACCTTGCTCTGCATGCATGTAAGAAAGGAGCGCCGATTCAAAATCAGAAATCTTATCGACCTCAACTGCCTTCAAGTAACCCTCGTTGGCGGCATAAAGCAAAAGACCCATCTCTGCGACACTTTGCGGCGCGTACTGCTTCTGCTTCATCAGCTCGGTGACTCGCTCACCATGCTCGAGCTGTGCCTTAGTCGCTTCATCGAGGTCCGATGCAAACTGGGAGAACGCTGCCAGCTCGCGGTACTGCGCAAGAGCTGTTCGGATACCGCCAGACAGTTTCTTGATGATCTTCGTCTGTGCAGCACCACCCACACGAGACACTGAAATACCAGCGTTCATAGCGGGTCGGATACCGGCGTTAAACATGTCAGCTTCAAGGAAGATCTGACCATCAGTAATCGAAATAACGTTAGTTGGTACGAACGCCGATACATCACCTGCCTGAGTTTCAATCACAGGCAATGCCGTCAACGAACCTGTCTTGCCCTTTACCTCGCCATTAGTAAATGCCTCGACGTAATCGGCATTAACACGCGCGGCACGTTCAAGAAGACGAGAGTGGAGATAGAACACATCACCCGGGTACGCTTCCCGACCTGGGGGTCGGCGCAGAAGCAAAGAGATCTGACGGTAGGCGACAGCCTGCTTGGACAGATCATCGTAAATAATAAGCGCGTCCTCACCGCGATCGCGGTAGTACTCACCCATGGTGCAACCAGCGAAAGGTGCTAGGTACTGCATAGCCGCAGGATCAGAGGCGTTAGCCGCAACCACAATCGTGTGATCCATTGCACCATGTTCTTCGAGTTTACGCACCACCGATGCGACCGAAGAAGCCTTCTGACCCACAGCAACGTAAATACACTTAATGCCTGTGCCTTTCTGGTTAATGATGGCATCAACCGCAATCGCTGTTTTCCCCACCTGACGGTCACCAATGATCAGCTCGCGCTGTCCTCGACCGATTGGCACCATCGCATCGATAGCTTTCAAGCCGATTTGAACCGGCTGGTCAACTGACTGGCGCGCAATTACCCCGGGGGCAATTTTCTCAAGGGCATCAGTCATCGTTGTTTCGATAGCGCCCTTACCGTCGATCGGGTTGCCCAGTGCGTCAACAACACGTCCCTGCAGCTCTGGACCAACCGGAACCTCAAGGATTCGGCCAGTGCAGCGGCACGTTTGGCCTTCGGCCAGTTGCTTGTAATCACCCAGTACAACCGCACCGACCGAGTCACGCTCAAGGTTAAGAGCAAGGCCAAAGACATTGCCCTCAAACTCAATCATCTCTCCGTATTGGACTTCGGTAAGACCGTGAATACGAATGATGCCGTCTGTTACCGAGACGATAGTGCCTTCGTTTGTAGCCTGCGATGCCACATCAAGTTGCGATATGCGCTGCTTGATGATGTCGCTGATTTCTGAAGGATTCAGTTGTTGCATGACCGGTTCCTCTGTCAAGATGTCAACGCAGTCGCAAGCTTGTGCAAGCGCCCACGAACTGAACCGTCGATAACCATATCGCCGGCTCGAATAATGGCTCCCCCAATTAAGGAAGCGTCTGTTTCAACAGTCATTTCGACTGTTTTGCCTAACTTTTTTGTCAATGACGCGGCGAGTTGCTCAATCGTCGTGTCCGCCACATCAAACGCACTCGTTACCGTAACGTTTGCCGCCGCATCGAGCGCTGAACGCAGATCAGCAAAGAGTGTCGCGACCTCGCCTGCAAGAGCAAGGCGGTGGTTTTCCGCCATCACTGATACAAATTGCGTGACACCCGTTGGAATATCGTCCCCAAGCACAGTCGCAACAGTTGCTGCTCGCTGGGATGCGGTCGTCGCAGGATCATCGAGCACCTTGGCAACGGATGGTTCCGCCACGACAGCGGCAACCGTAACCAGTGCCTGGTGCCAGCTATCCACTGCGCCGTTATCAACAGCGAATTGAAACGCCGCACGCGCGTAAGGTCTCGCCAGTGTGGTTGGCTCGATCACGCTTATTGCTCCTTCACCAACTGCTCAAGAAGGGCAGCGTGTTTGTCAGCATCGATTTCAGCAGCCAACACTTTTTCAGCACCGGCAATAGCGAGCGAACTTACTTGCGATAAGAGCTGCTCTTTCGCCTGAGCTTTTTCGCGCTCCACTTCGACAGACGCTAGCTCTTTCACCCGATCCGCTTCTGCAACCGCAGCGACTTTTGCTTCATCGACAACCGTTGCTGCTCGCTTGTTGGCAGCCTCGACGATAGCGGCAGCTTCTTTCTTCGCCTCTGACAAGCGGTCAACCGCTTCTTTTTGCGCAAGCTCAAGATCGTGACTAGCACGGTCTGCTGCAGCCAGACCGTCGGCGATCTTTTTTTGACGCTCTTCCATAGCGGCTAAGATCGGTGGCCATACGTATCGCATGCAAAACATCACGAACACGATGAAAGCCATAATCTGTCCGATAATGGTCCAATTAATGCTCACAGTAGTCTCCTGTGGGTTTCAGCCCCGCCCGTCATGAGCGAGGAAACAAAGGTTTTAGCCTGCAACCACAAAGATGAGGTACATAGCGATACCAACACCAATAATGGGGATCGCATCAACCAGGCCCGCACCCAGGAAGAATGTGGCCTGTAGACGTGAAGCCAGCTCGGGCTGACGCGCCGAACCTTCGATGAGCTTGCCGCCCAAGATACCCACGCCAATTGCAGCACCCATGCCGCCCAAGCCCATCATGATCGCCGCTGCGATGTAGATCATTTCCATTGTTGTCTCCTATTGAGTCTAAGTATGGAAGTTCAGAAATTAGTGGTCCTCATGTGCCATGCTGAGGTACACGATAGTGAGGACCATGAAGATAAACGCCTGCAAGGTGATGACCAGAATATGGAAAATCGCCCAACCAATTTGCAGAAGCGCAGCAGGTAAAACCCAAAAGATGCCAGCACTGAACAGTGCCGCAATCAGAATAAAAATCATTTCACCGGCATACATGTTGCCAAATAGCCGTAAGCCAAGTGAGAAGGGCTTCGCTAGTAAACCAACTACTTCCATGAACAGATTGACTGGAATAAACGCCCAGTGGTTAAACGGGTTCATAGTGAGCTCTTTAACAAACCCAAAGCCTTTGACCTTTATTGAGTAAAAGAGCATCAGAACAAATACACCGATCGCCATACCCATGGTGATATTGGGGTCTGTTGATGGCACGATTTTCTGGTACTCGACACCGGCCAACATCATGAGCTCTGGCACCACATCGACGGGTATCAAGTCCATCAGGTTCATCAAAAACACCCAGACGAAAATAGTCAGGGCTAGGGGTGCAATCAGTTTGTTGTTGCCATGGAAAGTGTCTTTAACCTGATTGTCGATAAACTCGACAATCATTTCGATAAAGTTGATCAGACCTGAAGGTGTCTCGGCAGAGGCGCGCACGGCAACCCAACGAAAGAGGGCACAAAAAATAATACCGAGCCCGATTGACCATCCAAGAGAGTCCACGTGGATAGCATTGAATCCCATGGCAGCGATTTCATCGGCGCCATGAGCAAACGTCCACTGACCACCAGCAGCTACCGTTTCACCATCATAACGTTCAAAACCCTCGGGCAATTTACCGTAAGTGAGGTTTGTAAGGTGGTGGACGATGTAATCCGAAACCGTCTGTTCTTGACCAGCTGCAGCCATTCGATCTTGCCCTAATTAAACAATCGCCATAGCGCGATGTTCTCCGTTAAACCACTTTGTCCTTCGCAGCCAGATAATAAAAAACCGGGCTACTCACTAATACTGCTATCGCGCCCATAAAGATCGCTCCGGGCTGCGGATCTGGCGCTTTAGCGAACCAAAGACCAAACAACAGTGCGCTGAGACTAAATTTTGCTATTCCCAGTAAGGTTGGTGCTTGCGCACCAAACCGGCTGAACATGCTGGTCGCAAGCCATGCCTGGGGCAGTCCAATAATGGCCGCTCCTACCCACACCGCTAACGCTGCATCACCACCGAGAAAAAACCAAACACCAGCAGAAAGTGCGGCTATCAAAACACTGGTACATACCAAGGCCTTGGCGAAGTGGTGAGCCAGCATTGTTCGCGTGTACTCGGCCACTTAGCACTCCCTCATTTTCGGGTTCTCAAGCGCGCGCAAGTCTATTCGAATTGCCTAAGCGCATCAACAAAGCAAAATGCCAATTTTTATTGGATACGATTTAAAATTCCGTCAAGCACGTCTAGGTCGCTGTACTGTATAACCAGCTTGCCACGGCCATTTTTATTTTCGATGACCACTTTGGTGCCAAAACGCTCAGAGAGTTGTCGCTCCAGCCGGTCGATATCAGGATCTTTCCGCTGCGGGGCTGTATCAACAGCTGGCGCTAACATGGCTTTTACAAGCGCCTCTGTTTGTCTGACTGACAACTTGCTGTCCACAACTTTTCTTGCCGCGCGAACCTGATCCCCACCACCCAATGCCAGAAGCACCTTTCCGTGACCCGCATCAATTCGACCGTGTTCCAACATCTCCGACACTTCACGCTCGAGGGACAGCAGCCGCATCAAATTCGCAATGACCGGGCGTGATTTACCCACAGCTGTTGCAACCTCTTGCTGAGATAAATCAAATTCAGTCTGCAATCGCTTTAGCGCTCGAGCTTCTTCAAGTGGATTGAGGTTTTCGCGCTGGATGTTCTCTATCAGCGCCATTGCGATCGCTGTTTCATCGCTAATGTCGCGGACGATAGCCGGGATAGTATCCAAGGCAGCCAGCTGACTGGCCCGCCAACGGCGCTCGCCAGCCACAATTTCGTAACGATCTGCACCAATAGATCTCACAACAATCGGCTGCATGACGCCTTGGGCTTTAATGCTGTCGGCCAGCTCTTGTAACGCGGCTTCATCAAAATCAATCCGAGGCTGATATTTACCGCGTCGTAAAAACTCCAGTGGTAATTGACGAAGATCACCATCCCCTGGTGATGTTGTGCTCGCTTCTGCCGTGCCCACCGGCGCTTTTTTGGTCAGGTCGGTCCCTAGCAGCGCGTCAAGGCCGCGATTTAATTTGCGCTTTTTCGTGTTCATTCGCCTTTCCTGAGCACTTGTCGTTCCCTTACGCCATGTTTCATAGCGTCACTGTCCGTCATATTACGACCGAAATATCACTGTCGACGTGAAAATTCTTCAGCAAGCGCCATGTAAGCACGGGCGCCTCTTGAATATCGGTCATAAACAATGCCGGGTTCCCCGTGACTTGGTGCTTCTGCAAGTCGCACATTCCTTGGAATCACTGTCCGATAAACAAGATCACCAAAGTGGCTGAATAATTGCTCGGATACCTCTATTGTCAGCGAATTTCTAGGATCATACATCGTCCGAAGAATTCCCTCGATTTCAAGATCAGGATTAACTGTCTCGTTGATCCGGCGGATGGTATTCAACAAGGCAGACAGCCCCTCAAGAGCGAAGTACTCGCACTGCATGGTGATGAGAATAGAATCACAAGCCACCATCGCATTAACGGTCAGCATGTTAAGAGAGGGGGGGCAGTCGATTAAGACGAAGTCGAATGATGCATCACCTTGATGCAGCCCTTGCTTCAACCGTTTTTCTTTACCCTCAACTTCTATGAGTTCGACCTCTGCTGCCGTGAGGTCACCATTCGCTGGCAAAACAGAAAACTTACCTGTGGGCGACTCGACCAAACACCCGGAAAGCGATGCTTCCGCGAGCAAAAGATCAAGCACAGATAGCTCTAGTCCATTTTTTTCTATGCCAGAGGACATGGTGGCATTGCCCTGCGGATCCATATCCACCAACAGCACGCGCTTTCCCATCTGCGCCAACGAAGCTGCCAGGTTGACGCTTGTTGTTGTCTTACCAACGCCACCTTTTTGATTGGCTACAGCAATTATTTTCATTTTTTATTCTCACCACGACGCAGCACAACTAACTGCCTCAATTCATCTAACCCGGGTACCACAAGATCGATTTGTTCGCTGATCTCTACAGATGCACTTAAATCTGCAATTTCAGTATCAACCGTTTGAGACTTCATAGCGAGCCAAACACCCTCTGTATCAAGTAAATGCGCTGTCAGATGACACATTCGATTTAAATCAGCGACTGCTCGACTCATCACAACATCGAAACCTCGATCTGGTTGGTAAGTCTCAGCTCGCCCCTCGACAATACTGACATTGTCTAACCTCAGTTGTTGGCGGACCTGATAGAGGAAACGGGTTTTCTTGCCGTTACTGTCCAGTAATACAAACTCTTTATCAGGGAAACACAGCGCCAAAGGAATACCTGGTAGGCCTGCGCCTGTGCCAACATCACAGAGTCGCTGATATGAACTGAGATACGGCACCAGGGTTAGACTATCGAGGACGTGTTTAATCACCATGTCCTTAGGACGCCGCACGGCTGTCAGGTTGTAGGGTTTATTCCATTTGTGGAGCAA
The DNA here is from genome assembly GCA_902547755.1 of Halieaceae bacterium. Lineage (GTDB taxonomy): Bacteria > Pseudomonadota > Gammaproteobacteria > Pseudomonadales > Halieaceae > Luminiphilus. Next base: position 13,082 of record CACCPA010000005.1, read on the forward strand.
ATTGACGTAATCTGTTAACGGCTCTGCTAACGACACTTGTATATCAAGGGTCTTAAGCCCCCGAGCCATCTGATCGACTAAGCGTTCAGCCATTGCTGACGACGCGATCGGGAGCAGAATTGCTTTGCCGTCGCAGGTGCACCAGAAGCAGTGACAGCGCTGAAGGTGTAACACCTTGAATTCGACCCGCCCTTGCAATATTAGACGGTCGAGTGTCAGTCAGTTTTTGGCAGATCTCATTGGATAATCCGGACACTTCGGTGAAATCAAAATCTCTTGGAATCAGCGTATTCTCGTGCCGTTTCAAACGATCAATTTCATCTTGTTGCCTTGCAATGTAACCAGCGTACTTCACACGCGTCTCAATGTGATCAGCGGTTGCCAAGTTCGTGACGGGCGACCCTTTCAAGCCAGCTACATCGCTGTATGACAATTCCGGCCGCCGAATCAAATCCGCCATCGAGTATTCTCGGTTGATAGGCGATTTTAGCTTGGCCTCGAGAGCATTCGAAGCTTCGGTATCAGGATGGATATAAGTTGACTCCAATCGTCCCAACTCCTCATCCACCACCACTCGTTTTTGCTCATAAGCAGACCAATGCGCAGACGAGATCAACCCAAGCTCGTTGCCTTTTGCCGTCAACCGCTCATCGGCATTGTCCTCGCGAAGTTGCAGCCGATATTCAGCGCGGGATGTGAACATTCGATAAGGTTCTTGCGTGCCCAACGTTACGAGGTCGTCCACAAGAACACCGATATAGGCTTCATCGCGTCGTGGCTCCCAAGCATCAAGATCGCGGGCATATCGAGAAGCATTCAACCCGGCGAGTAACCCTTGTGCTCCAGCTTCCTCGTAACCTGTGGTGCCGTTAATCTGACCAGCAAAATACAAACCAGCCACATGTCGTGTCTGTAAGCTGTGCATCAGATCACGGGGATCAAAATAATCGTATTCAATCGCGTAGCCTGGCCGCGTGATATGCGCGTTCTCCAAACCGGGAATGGTTCGAACCATGGCGTCCTGAATATCGAACGGCAGCGAAGTTGATATACCGTTTGGATACAACTCAGTGGTCGTTAATCCTTCAGGCTCCAAAAATATTTGATGGGAATTCTTATCGGCAAACCGGTGAATCTTGTCTTCAATACTAGGGCAGTAGCGCGGGCCTGTTCCTTCAATCACCCCACTGAACATGGGTGAGCGATCCAAACCACCTCGAATAATCTCGTGGGTAGCTTCATTAGTCTTAGTCACCCAGCAACACAGCTGCTGTGGATGTTGAGAAACTGACCCTAACTGAGACATTACTGGCCTTGGCTCGTCTCCCCATTGTTCTGCAAGAACGGAAAACTCCACTGAATTGCCATCAATTCGTGGTGGCGTGCCAGTTTTCAGTCTGCCGGTTCGAGGGCAGAACTCGCGCAATCGACCTGCTAGCGTAACCACAGCCGCATCACCCATGCGCCCGCCCGACTGGTTTTCCATCCCTATATGAATCTTCCCGTTCAAAAATGTACCTGCGGTAAGGACGCATGTAGGAGCAGAAAACCGAATACCCGTGGCAGTTCTAACGCCAGTTACGGTTTCACCGGCGAGCTCGATATCGTCGACCGCATCCTGAAACACAGTCAGATTTTCTTGCGCGAAGAGTATTTGGCGAATCGCATTGCGATATAACACTCTATCGGCTTGCGCTCTGGTCGCCCTGACACCTGGGCCTTTCCTTGCATTGAGCACTCTGAATTGAATGCCTGCGAGGTCCGTGGCTCTCGCCATCGCACCACCTAAAGCATCTATTTCCTTTACGAGGTGTGATTTACCGATGCCGCCTATTGCAGGGTTACATGACATCTGACCGAGCGTATCGATCGAGTGGGTAATGAGCAGCGTGCGCACACCGGTGCGGGCAGCTGCTAAAGCTGCCTCTGTACCCGCATGACCACCGCCTACCACGATGACATCGAACGTGCGATGAGTGCTCATTTGCCGTCTTTGTTAGAAAAAAGGGTCGGGAGTATACGAATAAATGTGGCTGAACTTAAGGTGTCGATCTCTCAGGCCGACAGATTCACAAAAGTTAGATGTGTTTTTGACGTTGGTAACATCTTATAAAACCTAATTACTAATGTATTTATTAGAAAAGATACTTTGATGTTGTTGTTATTAAGGGGCTTTTTTTTGTGGATAGATGCGCCATCGCCAAGTAGCTCAAACATTTACGCCGCGTATAAGGTGCTTCATAAGATAGGAAAAATAACCTTATAAGGCCTGTGCTAATTGGGGATATCTCATTCTGTTGTTATACCTCTTTTTTTGACTCCTATTTTTTCACAAAGTCATGCACAGAGTTGTCACCAACTCTACTCACATCAATGCAGCGCGTAGCGTCGCGAAAGCAATTTTTAAATGATGTTGTGCACAGTTTGTTACTTACCTATGCAAAAACTGCTGAAAATTAACCCAAGGATATCGTCACTCGTTACACGGCCGGTCAAAGAATCTATTGCGGTTTGAACGCGTTTCAGATCCTCGGCCAGTAGGTCCGCGGCGTTATGGTGCTCGAAGGCAAGTAGAGATTCTGTAAGACTGTGATGCGCCTCTGACAGTGCATCAACGTGGCGTTGGCGAGCGCTAAAAACAGAGTCCTGCGTCCCTTGTGCCAATAATGAGTCCTCAATTGTTTGAATCAATGCGTCGATTCCATCACCTTTTTTGGCACTGACGGCAACGCAGCGGGTTTCACCGTGACCCGAAAGTACGCCTGCTTGTTTGCCAGAGATATCAATTTTGTTTAGGACATGAATGTTAATGGCGCTATCGGGTAGCCATTCGGTATTAATTACCTGTTGTTCGTTGTCATCTATAATGTGAAGTACGAGGTCGGCAGTTTGACTGCTGGATTTGGCGCGCTTAACGCCTTCCTGTTCAATGACGTCCTCTGTCTGGCGAATACCGGCTGTGTCGATGAGGTCCAATACCACAGCGCCGGCTTTTATGCTTTGTTTTAGTGTGTCGCGTGTCGTTCCCGGAACATCAGTGACAATAGCAATGTCATCACCAGCAAGTGCATTTAAAAGGCTGCTTTTACCCGCGTTTGGCGCACCAATAAGGACTGCCAGGTAATGCTGGGTTTTCCATTGCGAGGCCGCAACATCGTTGAGTAATTGCTCAATAGTGGCGTTGCAGTCACTAAGCCTTGATACAACTGAATGGCGCTCTAAAACATCGATATCTTCTTCAGGAAAATCGATCGATGCTTCGGTTAACGCTCTTAGTTCATTGAGTTGGCCGGAGAGGCCGCTGACCAAAACAGAAAATGCACCGGACAATGAGGCAGATGCGAGCTTTGCTGCCGTTTCTGTTTCAGCTGCAATCAGATCGGCGATGGCTTCTGCTTGTAATAAATCAATTTTGCCGTTGATGAAACTGCGCTCTGAAAATTCTCCGGGTCGAGCTTGCCTCGCTCCTAACTCAATGCAGCGTGAGAGGAGTGCCTGTAAAACAATGTGTCCACCGTGCCCTTGAATTTCCACCACATCTTCACCGGTGAATGAATTGGGACTGGGAAAGTAAATGGCCAACCCTGAGTCTATGGCGTGACCTTCATTGTCGAGGAAAGACCGGTAATGAGCGTACCGAGGTGTGAGTTCTGATCCACTTAAAGTGAGTGCTATGGCGAGTGAATTAGGTCCACTTAATCGGATGATGCCGACAGGACCATTGCCGCGCGCCGTGGCGATAGCGGCGATCGTATCAGTATCAAGTCCTGTCATTGTTTTATGTTGATGTTGAGCTTATCGCGCAGCCGCTTGCTCAATTTGTCGAGTAACAACGTATTGCTGAGCAAATGACAGAAGGTTGTTGCACAGCCAGTAAAGTACAAGGCCTGCTGGGAACCACATCATTAAGAAGGTAAATGCGATAGGCATGTACATCATGATTTTGGCCTGCATTGGATCGGGCGGAGCCGGATTTAAGCGTTGCATGAGCCACATGCTAATGCCCATCAGGATAGGCAAGACAAAGTAGGGATCCATGGCTGATAGGTCGTCGATCCACAAAACGAAGGGTGCGTGTCGGAGTTCAACTGATTCTAGTAGCACCCAGTACAGTGCGATAAAGACCGGCATCTGAATCAACATAGGAAGACAGCCACCCATTGGGTTGATCTTCTCTTTTTTCCACAGCTCCATCATGGCTTGCTGTTGCTTTGCTTTGTCGTCTGCGTATTGGTCTTTGATACTTTGAATTTTGGGTTGAACCGTTCTCATCTTCGCCATTGACTTATAGCTGGCCGCAGACAACCGGAAGAAAACGAGCTTGATGACAACGGTCAGCGCGATGATGGCCAGTCCCCAGTTGATAACAAACTGCTGGATTATAGTGAGCAACCAGAAAAGCGGCTGAGCAAGCCACCAGAGCCAACCGTAATCAATAACGAGATCGAGATTTTCGGCCAGCTCGGCCAAGGCTATTTGGTCTTTGGGGCCTATGTAAAGCGTTTGAGTGATGATCGTTGCTGCCCCGGGAGCGATATCAATGTTTTGGTTTTTGAATCCGATAACGTTGTCGCCATTAGAGAGTTGGCTGGCAAAGTAATCGTGACTTGCCTTCTGTGATGGAATCCACGCAGAGACAAAATAGTGTTGCAGTATCGCCACCCACCCTGCGGGCAAACGTTTTGAAAACGGCTCATCGCTTAAGTCAGAAAAACTGAGCTTGGTGTAGCGCTCATCGGGCTGCGTGAGCGCAGCGCCCAAATAAGGACTGACCCCGAAACCGGTGTTGCCGTCGGGTGCTTGCGTGTTATCACGCTTCAGTTGAGCAAACGACGTGACGGATGCGACTGCGCTACCACCGTTTCTGATATCGAAAGATACATCGACGTCGTATCGGTCATCTTGAGCAGTGAACCGCTTATAAACCTGCATTCCGAGCGGGTCGTTGCCTGTCCAGGCCAATGTCAATGTGTGACTACCGTCGCCGTTGTTAGTCACGCCTTGGCTCGCATAACGCGCTCGGTTACCGCTGGCATCAATACCATCAGGCCCTATGAGTCCACTCTGAGCCACATACCGACGCAGGTTGTTGTTTTCCAACAATCGAAAGGGCTGATCCGGCGTATCGAGCCTGACCGGGAACTTTGGTAAGGACGCAGAAACAACGTCACCCCCGTCAGCTGATACAACCAAGTCGAGTGCGTCGGTAGCTAAGTTAAACGTTTCACTGTCATCGAGTAACAAGGAAAGAGGGTTCGTTTCTTGGTTAACACTGGGGATACCGTCATTGATGCCTTGGCTCGTAGGTACAGTTACTGATTCATTCGTTACAAGGCCAGGTTCAGTAATAGCGGCGGTATATAACTCACTCTGCTGCTTTTGGTACTCGTCAGAATACTGATTCCATTCAATAAGCAGCATTAGAGATAATACGGCAGTGGTGCTTGTTAACAGTAGTCGTACAGGGTCCATTGAGGTCCTCGGCGTTATTCGTCGTCGGGTCTCGACAAGCTCGGATGTTCAGGGACAGGATCATAACCGCCGGCAGCCCATGGATGACAGCGGCAAATTCGTTTTGCGGCCAGAAAACTGCCCGAAACTGCGCCGTGTGACTCTAATGCTTCAATGGCGTACGACGAGCACGATGGAAAATATCGGCAGCGATTTCCAATTAAGGGACTGATCCCAGCTTGATAAAACTTGATGGGCAGTTTCAGCAGTGTGGTGAGAACGTTATTGATCATTTTCAAACCGAATCTGCGCGTGTTTGTGATTGAGCTTCCGCCAAAGGCGATCAAGGTCGCCTGTCACGTCCGCGTTGCTTAATGTTCCTGCCTCTCGCTTTGCCATAAAAACAAGGCTCATCGAGGCTGAAAGGGGGTGGTTTCGAAAGTACTCCCTTACCAACCGCTTAATACGGTTACGGTCAGTGGCTAATCGCACGTTTTTCTTGGCAACAATAATACCGAGGCGAGAGCGCTTGTCCGATACAGGAAGGGCGAGGACCGTGCCAGCGGCTGAGCCGGCCCGTATTGAGCAGTTGTTGAAAACTTGGGAGTAGTCGTGGGCGTTAAGTAAGCGCGCGGACTTTGGGAATTTGTGGGACATAGTGAGTTGCCCCGATGCGCTTATGCCGAGAGACGTAGACGTCCCCGTGCACGACGGCGAGCGAGCACCTTGCGGCCATTTTTGGTTGCCATGCGAGCACGGAATCCGTGGTTGCGCTTGCGCTTCAGAACGCTGGGTTGAAAGGTGCGCTTCATACGAGTGCCTTCACATCAATGCGGTTATCAAGGGGGGCAGAATTATAGGGACCCCCTGTGTGACTGGCAATAGCTGGGGATATAAAAAAGTAAGTGATTACAAAACCATTATTTTTTTTTGGTTAGTGGCCGCTTACTGGGATCGAGTGTACTGCTCTCTTTTGCCCGGTTTGCATGAAGCGATTGGTCGTGTTTTGTCACAACGCATACATAAGTTATTAAAAAGTTATCCACAGCAAAACAAAAATACAGCTTGCATTTTAAATTTTTCTTAAAAAACCCAAATAAACAGGTAAATAATTGATTTTTTTTAATTTTATTTTTGTTGAACTGGAGATAAATGTGTGGATAACTATACGCTGTTGTCGAAAAGTGGCGGTTTATTGAGCCAGAACTCGACATAAGCGCTGCAATAAGTCGCAGATTCACCCCAGTTCGCCTTGAAGAGCAATAACAACATGCAAATAGCGTCTCAATCTTCCTCGTCAGTTTCGAATACGGTGCTGTGGACACAGTGCCTAGAAGAGCTTCGGCGTGAAGTACCAGAGGTTCAATTCAATACGTGGATGCGACCGTTAACCGTGATGGAAGATGGTTCTGACTTTGTGTTGTGCGCACCAAATCGGTTTATCCGAGATTTTGTAGAAGAAAAATACAGTACAACTATTTCTCAGTGTCTCGCTGCTGTGAGCACAGAGGCGTCCCTGGTGTCGGTGAGGGTGATAACGGGCGCGGGCGGGTCAAGCACCACCGACCGAGCTAGGGTGAATAACGAGTTGAGCCTGCCTGGAAACACTGTGATTCAGGACACGCAGACTGCGAGAGTGGCGCCGGCAGAGCCATCACGGACAGTTAAAAAACAGGCGCCACCCGTCGTGGTGCCATCGCACCAGCACAACCTGGTGGACGGGTATACCTTTTCTAATTTTGTTGAGGGTAAGAGTAACCAGCTTGCCATGGCCGCTGCTCAGCAGGTTGCGGAGAGTCCGGGTGACGCCTATAACCCTCTATTCCTCTACGGAGGTGTAGGTCTGGGAAAAACTCACCTGATGCATGCGGTGGGTAACGCACTCAGGCAGCGCAAACCCGACGCCAAAATTGTTTACTTACACAGCGAGCGTTTTGTTGCCGACATGGTGAAGGCGCTGCAGCTCAATGCGATTAACGACTTCAAGCGGTTTTATCGGTCGGTTGATGCATTGTTGATCGATGACATCCAGTTCTTTGCGAACAAAGATCGCAGCCAGGAAGAGTTTTTTCACACATTTAATGCGTTGCTAGAGGGTGGCCAGCAGATGATCTTGACCTGCGATCGTTACCCAAAGGAGATCGATGGGGTCGAGGAGCGTTTGAAGAGCCGCTTTGGATGGGGCCTAACAGTGGCGGTGGAGCCGCCAGAACTGGAGACCCGCGTCGCCATCCTCATGAAGAAGGCGGAGCAGTCAGGCATCGATATGTCTCATGAGGCAGCATTCTTTATTGCGCAACGAATTCGATCGAATGTTCGCGAACTCGAGGGTGCGCTGAAGCGAGTTATTGCGAGTGCGAACTTTACTGGCAGGCCTTTTGATATCGATTTGATCAAAGAGAGCCTGAAGGACCTTTTGGCCTTGCAGGATAAACAGGTCTCGCTAGAAAACATCAAGCGGACGGTTGCGGACTATTATAAGATTAAGGTATCAGATTTGTTGTCGAAACGCCGAAACCGCTCAGTCGCGCGCCCTAGACAAGTAGCGATGGCGCTGTCGAAGGAGCTAACAAACCATAGCTTGCCGGAGGTTGGCGATGCTTTTGGGGGAAGAGACCACACGACAGTGCTTCACGCTTGTCGTAAGATAGCGGAGTTGCGTGGAACAACATCGGATATTGGGGAAGATTATAAGAATCTGCTGCGCTTACTAACTACGTGAGATAAGCGTTGGCTACGACAAGAGAGATCATAGGAATGAAGTTTTCGGTATCACGGGATGCACTGATCAAGCCTTTGAACCTGGTTGCAGGTGTGGTTGAGCGTCGACAAACACTACCCATTTTATCTAACATTCTCATGAGCTTAGAGGGCAATCGCCTGTCGCTTACAGGTACCGATCTTGAGGTTGAGCTTGTCGGTCGCATCGATGTGCAAAGCGAAGGTGCTGATGGGGATATCACAGTGCCAGCACGAAAGCTGGTTGATATCTGTAAAAGCCTGCCCGACGGTGTCGATATTTCCTTTAGTGTTGAAGACGGCAAAGTCACTGTGCGAGCAGGGCGAAGCCGTTTCACTTTAGCCACACTACCTGCTGTAGAGTTTCCAACCGTGGAAGCCGGCGACGGCGAGATAGATTTAGATCTGGCGCAACCACTTGTCCGTCAGATGATTGATCGCACTGGCTTCGCTATGGCGCAGCAAGACGTGCGCTATTACTTGAACGGCATGTACCTCGAGATAAAGGAGGGAAGACTGCGATTTGTGGCGACAGACGGTCACCGCCTAGCTTTGTGTACGGCCCCTGGACAGATCGCTGCAGATGACAAGTCCGTGATTGTGCCGCGTAAAGGGATCTTGGAGTTGTCGCGATTATTGGACGGTAATGGTTCCGTTACGTTGAGCGTCGGCTCTAATCATATCCGTGCGGCAACTGATCAGTTCACATTCACGTCAAAGTTGGTTGATGGCAAGTTCCCCGAGTATGAGCGGGTGCTTCCTCGATCGCCTGACAAGTCAGTGTCGGGAGATCGGTTGGAGTTGCGGCAAGCGTTTACACGCACGGCTATTCTATCCAACGAAAAGTATCGTGGTGTGAGGCTGTCTTTGACGCCAGGTTCTCTGGAAATTACAGCGAACAACCCTGAGCAGGAGCAGGCGGAGGAGTCTGTACCGGTGGATTACGCCGGAGATGCGCTTGAGGTTGGTTTCAACGTTAGCTACTTGCTCGATGTCATGGGAGTGCTAACTGGCGCTACTGTGCGCATGTCGCTCTCTGACTCGGCGAGCTCTGCGTTAATCGAAGAAGGAGAAGCGGGCGGTGATACAGACGTAGAAGCGTTGTACGTCGTTATGCCCATGCGGTTGTAAGCCACTCCTGATAACGCTTTGCTAACGCAGCTATTGATCCAAAACTTAAGAAATTTATCTGAGGCCTCTCTCGAGTTGTCAGGGGGGTTGTCGGTGTTTACGGGCCTTAACGGTGCCGGCAAAACCTCGGTGCTTGATGCTGTTCATATTCTAGGGACGGGCAAGTCTTTCACAACGTCGCAGCTGAGCAAGGCTATACGTGACGAACAGCCAGGACTCCAAGTGGTGGGCCGCATGAAATATGGAGGCGCGGAATCCGTTATTGGGATCCGGCGGCTGCGAGCGGGTGGCGGCGAAACCCGACTATCAGGCGCCCCCGTGAAGGCCTTATCAGAGCTCGCTCGTGAACTCCCGCTAGTTCTTTTAAACGCCGATTCACTGAATGCGCTGAGGGAGGGTCCAGAGGCGCGGCGGCGACTGATCGATCAAATGGTGTTCCACGTGGAACATTCGTATGCCTCGTCGTGGCAGCGATATCATCAGGCGCTGAAACAACGCAATATTCTGCTTCGAAAGACGCGGAGCGGTGACGACGGTGCGTGGACAAGCGAAATGGCGGCCGCGGGCGAGCGGGTTCATGAGGCTAGAGAGCGAGTGACCGCTTTTTTATCGGATGAGTTGTCCGAGGTTTTGGCATCAATGGGTGTTGGGTTTTCTGGTGTGTCGTTGGTTCTGAGGTCTGGGTGGGCTGCGGGCGAGTCGTTGGCGGGTGCGTTAAACGCCAGTGCGCTGAGTGACAGGCAGCGTGGCTTCACACAGGTGGGCCCGCATCGAGCGGATTTACAGTGTTTGCTGGGGAGTAGGCCGGCGAATGAGGTTTTGTCTCGCGGCCAAATGAAGGTTCTTATGTCTGCCATACGGGTGGCTCAAGGCCGGGTACTCGCAGAGGTAGCGGGTCGTGCGCCGGTGTTTTTGTTGGACGATGTGGGTTCAGAGCTTGATGGCGATAATGCTAAAGCCGTCTTTACTGCATTGGCCGAAAAAAAGGCTCAGGTGCTTGCAACCGCAGTTTCTCTGGGCGATCTCTCTAGGTGGGCAGATTTTACGCCATTAACGGTGTTCCACGTGGAACAAGGGGTGATCACACAGACCAAATCAATGGCATAATACGGTGGAGTGAAAGGAGATCTCATGGAAGACAACACCCCCGGCACTGAAGAAGCCAATTACGACTCTTCTAGTATCAAAGTACTGAAAGGTTTAGATGCCGTCCGAAAGCGACCAGGCATGTACATTGGCGATACAGACGACGGAACTGGCCTCCACCACATGGTCTTTGAAATCGTCGACAACTCTATTGATGAGGCGTTGGCGGGGCACTGTAGTCAGATCGACATTGTCATTCACCCTGATGAATCGGTGACGGTTAGTGATGACGGGCGTGGCATTCCGACAGAGCAGCACGAAGAGGGTGTTTCTGCGGCAGAGGTTATTATGACGGTTCTGCATGCGGGCGGTAAGTTCGATGATAACACCTACAAGGTGTCGGGAGGCTTGCACGGTGTGGGCGTCTCCGTGGTTAACGCGCTGTCCGAAGAGCTTTGCCTTACCATCCGGCGACAGGGAAAGCTCCACGAGCAAACCTACAGACACGGTGTCCCCGACGCATCGTTAACGGCGATTGGCGATACACAGGAGTCGGGTACATCAGTACGTTTTAAGCCTTCTGCCGATACCTTTTCCAACATTAAGTTTCACTTTGATGTGTTAGCCAAGCGTTTACGAGAGCTGGCTTTCCTGAACTCTGGAGTAAAGATTGTTCTGTCAGACGAGCGAAGTGGCGAAAGTGAAACGTATTGTTACGACGGTGGTTTGAGCGCCTTTGTTGATTTCCTTAACCAGGCTAAGTCTCCCATTAATAATGTTTTCCACTTTGAGACAACCAGCGAGGACGGTGTGGGTGTTGAGGTGGCGTTGCAGTGGAATGACGGGTTTCAGGAGAGCATTTTCTGTTACACCAACAATATTCCTCAGCGCGACGGTGGTACACACCTCGCGGGATTTAGGTCGGCGCTCACTCGTGGTTTAAATGGCTATATAGAGCGCGAGGGTTTGGCCAAGAAGGCGAAGGTCAACACAACGGGCGACGACGCGCGTGAGGGTTTGACGGCCATCGTTTCTGTCAAAGTGCCGGATCCCAAATTCTCCTCACAGACGAAAGACAAATTAGTTTCGAGCGAGGTGAAGCCAATTGTTGAACAGGCCATGGGTGCCGCTTTTGGTGAGTTCCTTTTGGAAAACCCTAACGATGCAAAGCAAATTGTGGGCAAAATGCTCGATGCGGCTCGGGCTCGAGAAGCGGCGCGTAAAGCTCGCGAGATGACCCGTCGTAAGGGGGCGCTCGATATTGCTGGCTTGCCTGGTAAGTTGGCAGATTGTCAGGAACGTGACCCCTCCTTATGTGAACTTTACCTAGTGGAGGGAGATTCTGCGGGTGGTTCGGCCAAGCAGGGAAGAAACCGAAAGTTCCAAGCTATTTTGCCTTTAAAGGGCAAGATCTTAAATGTAGAACGGGCACGCTTTGACAAGATGCTAAGCAACGCGGAGGTTGGCACCATTGTCACCGCGTTGGGGTGCGGTATTGGCAAGGATGAGTTTGATCCCGACAAGCTTCGCTACCATCAAATCATCATCATGACCGATGCTGACGTGGATGGATCGCATATTCGAACGCTGTTGCTAACGTTTTTCTTCAGACAAATGCGAGAACTGGTGGAGCGGGGGCATGTCTACATCGCGCAACCCCCCCTCTATAAACTCACTCGCGGTAAATCAAGTCAGTACCTTAAAGACGAAGAGGCTCTGGCTGAATACCTGACAAATGCGGCCCTTATTGATACGACGCTTTTCAAGAACGACTCAGGCGAAGGGCTATCGGGGGATCCGCTTGCGGATATCGTGTCGCGCTATCAACGAGCAGAGTCGACAATTGATCGCCTCAGTCGTGTCTATTCATCTGATGTACTTTGGGAACTTGTGCACACTTCTCCGCTGACTGTTGACGATATGTCAGACGAGACTCGTGTAACGGCATTTTCCGAAGACTTAAGTGAGCGCTTACTTATACTATCAGGCAGCAATGTAAGTTTTGAGTGCTTCGTCCGGCGTGATCCAGAGCGTGGCACTTACTATGTGGTTGTTCGGCGAACTGCGCACAGTGTGGCCAGCGATATTGTGCTTGGTCACAATTTGTTTAGCTCTGGTGAATACAAGCAACTCACCGAGCTGGGTGCATTGCTTGCCTCATCGGTTACATCAGAGAGTTTTGTGAAGCGAGGCGAGAAGGTATTCGCTTCCTCTGATTTCTCAAAGATCATGCAATGGCTGCTCGATGAGGCCCGGCGTGGTTGTTCCATTCAACGTTACAAGGGCTTGGGCGAGATGAACCCCGATCAATTGTGGGAGACCACAATGGACCCTAATGCGCGACGAATGCTTCGCGTGACGATTGAAGACGCTATTCGTGCTGACCAAATGTTTGTCACTTTGATGGGTGATGACGTCGAGCCACGCCGAGATTTTATCGAAACTAACGCGTTGGCCGTGGCAAATCTAGATGTTTAATCGCGATATCTGCGCTTAACTGTAGCTATTCGTCGCCATCGTCTTCTTTTTTGCTGGGCTTGTCCGTCGCTAGCGAGAGTTGGCTAGAATCAGTTTGATCGGGCAGTACATCCAGGTTTTCAGGAAAGGTTTTTGATACGCGCGTTGATAGCGTTTGAAACCGATCTACTTTCCCGTGTAGCCCCTGTCTGCCTACGAGGCTCTTTACAGCTTCGTTATAACGTTTAGTCGTTTGCGACAACGAAGCACCTACGCTTTCCATGCGTTCAGCTACCAAACACACGGCATTGAAAATGTCGCCAGCACGGTTACTGATATCGCGCGCTTCGGCATTACTGCGTTCGACCATCCAGAGGTTTGCCACAGTGCGCAATATGGGCATGAGTGTCGTGTGCGAAACGAGAATGACGTTTTTTCGATATCCATAATTAAAGAGGTCACGTTGCGTGCGCATAATCTCGATGTACGCAGGTTCAACCGGCATGAACATGAGGACGAAATCTGGGCTTTGAAGACCAGCAAGGTTGGCATAGTCCTTCTCGGAAAGTTGGTCTATGTGGCGCTTTACCGCGGCCGCGTGTGCTGCAAGGCTCTGTGTTCGTTCGCTGTCATCATCGGCGGTGACTGCGCGCTCGTAATCAACCAGTGACACCTTGCTGTCGATGACAATATGTTTGTCTTGAGGCAGGAAAATGACAAAGTCCGGGAGCATCCGCTGCCCATCTTCACCTTTAAACGCTTGTTGGGCCTCAAAATGCTCACCGCGTCGAAGGCCGGCTAATTCCAGAGTTCGCTCTAGCTGCGCTTCACCCCAGTTCCCGACGAGTTTTTTGTCGCCTTTGAGTGCCTGCGTGAGGTTGCTTGCTTCTGATGACATCTCCTGACCTACGTCATGAAGCTGCTTAATCTGCGTTTTGAGCGCTGCGTTTTGTCCTGTTAAATCGCTGTGAACTTGGTTAACTCTGCTTTGAAAACCATCGATCTTCTCCGAAAGTGGCTTAAGTAGCTGGTTTAATGATTCTTGATTTCGGGTAGATAGTGATTTCTCGCCTTGACTGACAAGGGCCTGGGCTGTTTTTTCAAACTCGAGTCGAAGCATCTTTTTCGCATCTTCGAGTAAAGCGATTTTTTCGGCGTGTTCAGTTTCCTTCAGAGCAAGTGTTGCCTTGAGGCCCTCTTCGCGACCTGAGCTAGCAACCAAGTTTTGGTTCATCGCATCCAGTTGTCGTTTAAGCGCTTCGACCTCTTCTTTCGCAACATCACCACGAGCGAGTGCATCGGCTACCGACTCGCGATATGCACTGTGTTTCCGGATAAGGAGGCCGATAGCAATAGCGCTGGCTGAGATAAGTGCGAGAGCTACGACTACGGCATCAAATGACATGAATAAGCAGGCCTTATCTGGCGAGTACCGCGAGATCAGCGACTTTCAAAAACTGACCGCGCAACTCTTGGAGCAGCGCTAAACGGTTCAGACGAACACTCGCATCGTCTGCGTTAACCAGTACATTGTCAAAGAACGCATCCACGGGTTCGCGAAGTTTGGCTAAGTTCGACAAGGCCTGTGGGTAGTCGTTATGAGCAACTGCTAAGTCTAGGGACACTTGAGACTCGGTCAGTGCTGCACGCAAGGCTAGCTCAGCTGTTTCTGTCAGTAGCTGCTCATTAATCGCGGGCAAGGCTTCATCTACTTTCGTCAGGATGTTGGCAACACGCTTGTTGGCAGCAGCAAGCGCATTTGCAGCGTCAGAACCTGCAAAGCTGGCGACAGCTAGGCTACGACAATCAATATCGCCCATAGTCTCGGTACCGACAGCGGTAACACTTCGGAGTATGTCCACCGACACCCCCTGTTCCTCGTAGTGTGCAGGTAAACGATCAAGCAGATACGCCTTAACCGTATCAACAACGCCCTCATCTAACACGCCCGAGGGGAAGGACTGCTTCGCCGTCATCAAAATTATTTCGAGGTTTGCCGTTGGGGCAAAGGCGAGGAGTATTCGAATGACGGCGAGAGATGCTCGGCGCAGCGCAAATGGATCTTTGGATCCTGTTGGTACCTGCCCTATTCCAAAGATGCCAATTAAGGTATCGAGTCTGTCGGCTAAGGCTAGTGCTGCTGACTCTGGCGAATGGGGTAGTTGGTCGCCCGAAAACTTTGGCCAATAATGTTGCTCAATGGCATTGGCAACGGCTTCCGACGCTCCGTCATGCAATGCGTATTGCCGCCCTGCTATACCCTGAAGCTCCGGAAACTCTCCTACCATGTCTGATACAAGATCGGCCTTAATCAAACAACCTGCCGCCTTTACCGTTGATTTATCAGCCCCAAGATACTGGCTTAGCGTCTGTGCCACCTTTGAAATACGCGTCTGCTTTTCCGCTAGGGTTCCAAGATCACGCTGAAATAAAACGCTCTCTAATCGCAGGGCCTTGCTCGCGAGTGTTGTCTCTTTGTCAGTGTCAAAGAAAAACGCGGCGTCGGCTAGGCGCGGACGGATAACCTTCTCATTTCCATAAACGACGGCCTCCGGGCGCTTGCTCTGGATGTTGGAGATGGTAATAAATGACGGGACTAACTCGCCGTCAGGGCGCTCTATATGAAAGTATTTCTGGTGTTCGCGCATCGACGAAATCAGCGCTTGTCGCGGCACGGTGAGGAACGACTCATCGAAACTACCGCGCAAGGCCACCGGCCACTCGACCAGCCCTGTCACTTCTCCGAGCAGGTTGTCATCGATAACTACTCGCTCGTCCTTTGAGACCAGTCCCTCGACTTGGGCCTTGATCAGCGCTTTACGCTCGTCCACCGAAGCGATGACAAACTGTTCTTTCAGTGTCGTCTCGTAGGCATCGGCATTGGCTATTGTCACCGATGATTGACCATGAAAGCGATGGCCTCGTGACACGCGATCGGAGGTCATCCCGAATAAAGAGACGTCAATGACCTCGGATCCGTAGAGTAATACAAGCCATTGCACCGGCCGAAGAAATTCGTGGCGCTCCCTGCCCCAACGCATACGTTTCGAGACGGGAATATTTTCCACCGCCTGAGCGACTACGGCTGGCAATACGTCGGCACACAAGGCCCCTGCCGCGACCTTACGAACGCCCAGCCGATCACCTTTTTCTGTGCTGATTATCTGCAACTCGTCAGCACTCATTCCCTGCTTCTTTGCAAAACCGATGGCAGCCGGCGTCCAGCTCCCATCATCCGCTTTTGTTGCTGCCACCGGCGGGCCTAACACCTCTTGTTCTATGTCATCGGCGCGCGCTTGGACATTTTCAATCAGAACCGCCAGGCGTCTTGCAGTAGCGAATACGGTTACTTTGCCGATTGCGAGCCCTTGTTGCTCAAGACCAGAAGCCACCCCATTGGCCAGGGCACTAGCCATGCCTTCATACTCACCGGCTGGTAGTTCCTCAGTGCCGAGCTCGAATAAGACGGTTTGAGTACTCATGCCGCAGACTCCTCTGCCAGCGCTTTGAGCGCTGTTTCCGCTAGGTCTTTATCGGCAAGAGGGAAACCCAATTTGGCGCGAGACGCGACGTAACCCTGCGCAGCTAATCGTGCCAGAGTTCTTACCCGGAGAATATATCGCTGTCGCTCGGTCACACTGATGGCATGTCGTGCGTCCAGTAAGTTAAATGTATGCGACGCCTTCATAACGAACTCATAAGCCGGAAGTGGCAGTTCGAGGGAAACCAACCGCTCAGCTTCCTTTTCGCAAAATTCGAAGTAGCCGAACAGGTGATCAACATCTGCCTGCTGGTAATTGAACGTCGACATTTCCACTTCGTTCTGATGGAAAACATCACCGTACTTAATGGTGCCGGTTGGCGTCTCAGACCAGACGAGGTCATAAACCGAATCGACGTCCTGCAGGTACATTGCCAGGCGCTCAATACCGTAAGTAATTTCGCCGGTAACAGGTAAGCACTCTAGTCCACCGGCTTGCTGGAAGTATGTGAACTGAGACACCTCCATACCATTGAGCCAGACCTCCCAACCGAGGCCCCACGCACCTAGGGTGGGTGATTCCCAGTTATCCTCGATGAATCGGACATCGTGCTCAAGCGGATCGAGTCCCAGTCGTCTCAGGCTATCGAGATAGCGCTCTTGGAGGTCGGCGGGCGATGGCTTCATGACCACCTGAAACTGGTAGTAGTGCTGCAGGCGGTTAGGGTTCTCGCCATACCGGCCATCCTGTGGCCGTCGGCTTGGCTGAACATAAGCCGAATTCCAGTTTTCGGGCCCTAGCGCTTTCAGAAAGGTTGCAGGATGAAACGTCCCAGCTCCCACTTCGAGGTCAAGCGGTTGAAGAATTACGCAACCGTTTTCTCCCCAGAAGCTCTGAAGCTCCAGGATTAGCTCTTGGAAAGTTAATGAACTCACTTCTCTGTCCCGAAATACCGAGTGTTGAAGTATACAGTGGCCAGCACTGGCATAATATGAGCGACCAGACCGAATTAAGCGCATCTCTGTGCCAAAGAATCACAATTCACTAAAATTTCGACTGAAGGACGGGCTCGCTGTAACGATTTTGCGATCGGTATTGTGGCTGTCAGCACTTGTGCCTCTGGAGGTGGCGCGGTCGGCCGGCCGTTTTGCAGGGCATCTGGCGTTTAGGATGAACACACAGACGGTTCGCGTTGTGCGCAGAAATATTGAGTTGGCATACCCACAAATGCCGGCAGAACAACAAGCGGCCCTGATGAAAGAGGCGGTGCTGGAGCAAGGTGCGCTGACCGCTGAATTGGGGCATGTTTGGCGCCGCTCCCCTGCCTACGTCATGTCTAAACTCAGGGTTGTTGGAATCGAGCACCTCGAAGCTGCCGCAGCGGATGAGCGAGGCGTGTTAGTTCTCGCACCGCACGTCGGTAACTGGGAGGTGTTGTCCCATCACCTGGTAACCCAAGGCGATCTTCTGGGATTGTTTGAGCCCCCAAAATTACCGTCTGTAGGCTCGCTTGTACTGGAGGCAAGAAAGCGTCCCGGTGGTGCCTATGTACCGACAACCCCGAAAGGCCTGGTGCAACTGGTTAGGCATTTTAAGCGCGGTGGGCTCACGGGTATTTTGCCTGATCAAGTGCCGGCGCATGAATCAGGCGGTTTAAATGTTCCGTTCAAGGGCATCGAGTGTTTCACAGCAAGCCTCTGTGCCAATTTGTTGTCGAAATCGGGTGCACGCGCTGTGCTCGCCGGCGTTTTCCGCGTGAAGGATGGATGGGAACTCATCTATTCGCCGGTATCTGCTGACATTTACAATGAGGATTTAGAGGTTGCGCTAAAGGTGATGAACCAGGACATTGAGACACTGATATCTGGCCGCGATGCACAGTACCAATGGTCATATAAACGTTTTAGAACCTTGCCACGGAGCACAACCAACCACTACGACGGCGTCAAACGGGCGTCTCACAAGGATCCCGCGCGATGAATGTCTACACAGGTAAGATTCTCGGCAGTTTGCTTGGATTTTTGACACTCGGCGTCATCGGCGGCCTAGTTGGTTTTTTTGTGGGGCACCTCTTCGATTCTGGCTTGGTGAGAGCCATTCGTATGACAGGCCCCGATGGGCTTCATGCGTTACAGCAAGAGTTTTTTGATACGACGTTTGTCATGCTGGGATACATAGCAAAGGCAGATGGGCGCATATCAGAGTCAGAGATCGCGCAGGCTGAGGCGATGTTTTCTCAGCTCAGGCTCACACCGTCGCAACGTGCCTCGGCTATCAAACGTTTTAAGCGTGGCGCGGAGTCTGATTTTGATCCCTCTGCCGAGCTCTTGCGATTTCGAAGGACGGCGTCGCTTAGGCCTCAAACGTCTCAGACACTGATGCTCTTTTTAGTCGGTATGGCGTTAGCTGATGGTCGACTGGAAACCGCTGAGCGCAATGCCCTCGCACGAGTGGCTAAAACGCTCGGTATTTCAGATGCTGCCCTGCAGCGAATTGTCAGCATGGTGGCCGCGCAGGCCAACTTTGGTGACCAGCGTCAGCACCAACGGCAGCAATATCAACCGCAGCGTAGTCAGCTCGCAGACGCCTACAAGGCTCTGGGCGTGAACGCAGATGTCGATGAGCGTGATTTGAAAAAGGCTTACCGCCGGCTCATGAGCGAAAATCATCCGGATAAATTGAGTGCTCGGGGTGTTCCAAAGGAGATGGTTGACCTCGCGACTGAACGCTCACAAAACATCACTACGGCTTATGACTTGATCAAGGAGTCGCGGGGGCTGAAGTAACTCAGGCTGATTTAAGGTCGCCAGAAGGTGGGCGTAAAGAGAATCAGCAACGTGAAGATCTCAAGTCGCCCAAGCAGCATCGCCATACACAAAATCAATTTACCGGCATCGGTGACGGTGGCGTAGTTGGCCGCAACGGAACCTAAGCCAGGACCCAAGTTATTGATCGCGGCGATAACGGCGCTGGCGGCAGACAGAAAGTCCAAGCCCGTTCCCAGCATACACAGCACTAAAATGAACGACGAAAACATGTAGACAGCAAAAAAACTCCAGACCGCACTGACTACTTCGGGACGTACTCTTCGATGATCGAGCTTTAGCGGAATCACAGCGTTGGGGTGAAGTAGTTGTCGGAGCTCTCTCAAACCCTGCCGAAAGATAAGCAAGATGCGCATGGCTTTCATCCCGCCGCCGGTGGAACCTGCGCAGGCGCCCATCACACTGAGCATGATCAGAAATATCGGTAGGAAGGAAGGCCACGCGGCGAAGTGATCGCTGGCATAGCCTGTGGTCGTCGCAATCGACACGGTTTGGAATAACCCGTGAATAATAGCTTCGTCTGTCGACAGCGTACCCATAGCCACGAGCGTGATACAGGTGACAATGGCAGAGATAAGTAACACGCCGGAGAAAAACTTTGTCTCCGAATCGAAGCGATAAATGCCGGGATTGCGTTTGGAGAACGCGACAAAGTGAAGACCAAAATTGACGGCGCTTATCAGCATGAAGAGGCAGGCGATCAGCAGGATAACGTCACTTTGGAAATGACCCATGCTGGCGTCATGCGTTGAAAACCCACCGATGGCGATGGTTGAAAATGCGTGGCTTATGGCGTCGAACGCGGACATACCAGCGAGGTAATACGCTGCGGCACAAGCGACGGTCAGTCCCAAATAAATAGAGAAGAGCGCTTTCGCGGTCGAGGTGATGCGTGGCGTTAATTTGCTGTCTTTCGCAGGACCAGTACTTTCAGCTCGATACAGCTGCACGCCGCCGATACCCAACATCGGGAGCACGGCTACGGCCAATACAATGATCCCGATACCGCCCAGCCACTGGAGCAGTTGCCGGTAGAGAAGGATGGACTGAGGCAGCGTGTCGAGGCCAGCCAGGACCGTAGCCCCTGTCGTTGTCAGTCCCGAGACAGACTCAAAGACGGCGTCGAAAACGGATACCTCGATCGCGTCACTGAGTAAGAATGGCAGTGATCCATAGAGACTGAGAACGATCCAAAAAGCAGCGGTTACTAGAAAGCCATCGCGAATCTCTAATTCGGTATTAACGCGCTGAGTCAGCAACGATAAAACAACACCCGAAATGGCGGTGGCAGCGAAGGCCTGCCCGAAGACCTCGGCGGTGCCATCTTCTTGTACCCAACCTAAGACCATTGAAGGCAAGGTCCCTAGACTGAACAGCATGAGCAATAGGCCAACGATGCGAATGCACAGCCCAATATTCATTAGATGAAACTACCACCGACGACAAACAGTTTTTCTACTAGGCTGATTTTCGAGGGATCTGTGAGGAACAAGATGACGTGATCATCCTCTTCTACCACCACATGGCGATGCGCAATGATCACTTCGTCACCACGCAGTATTGCGCCTACCGTGGCCCCCGTTGGCAGGTCTAATTCATCAAGCCGGCGGCCCACCACTTTCGATGTTTTGGGATCACCATGGGCTGTAATTTCGAGCGCTTCGGCAGCTCCGCGGCGCAGCGAATGGACGGTACTGATATCGCCCTTGCGAACGTGGGTCAGCAGACTACTAATGGTGATCTGCTGGAGTGATATTGCAATATCGATTTCTTGACCCACCAGCTCGGCATAGGCTGAGTTAGTAATCAGCGTAATCACCTTCTTTGCACCCAAGCGCTTAGCAAGCATCGACATCATGATGTTGGACTCGCCGTTGTTAGTCAGCGCACAGAACACGTCGGTGTTACTGATGTTCTCCTGCTGCAGAAGCTTCGAGTCAGCTGCGCTTCCGTTCAGGACAATGCTCTCCTCTAGCTCCTCGGACAGCACACGACAACGATCGTAGTTGAGTTCGAGCACCTTGACCTGATAGTCACGCTCGAGCCGCTTGGCCAGCGATGCGCCAATTTTTCCGCCACCGGCAATCATTACAAGCTTGTAGGGCTCATCGAGCTTTCTGAGTTCTGATGTGACGGCCCGGATGTTTTCACTTGCAGCAATGAAAAAAGCTTCGTCTTCGGGCTCAACTACCGTGCTGCCCTCGGGAATGATGGCGTTTTGAGACTTTCTAAAGATAGCCGCGACTCGTGTATCAACACTGGGCATGTGCTGCCGAATTTCTTGCAGTTCTCGTCCAACGATAGGACCACCCTCTACGGCCCGAACCGCGACCAGCCGAATCTGCCCACCGGCAAAGTCGAGGACCTGCAGCGAGCCTGGGTTGAGAATTAGCTGGTGAATGGCATCGGTCACTAAGTGCTCCGGGCTGATCGTGACATCGACCGGAATGGCGCCTGATTGGAAAAGCTTCTTATCCTCGTTCAGATAGTCAACTTCCCTGATGCGACATATTTTTGTGGGCGTGCGATAGAGCGTAAAGGCAATTGAGCAGGCGAGCATGTTGACTTCATCGCTGTCGGTTACGGCGATCAACATGTCTGCATCTTCAGCACCGGCCTCCGAGAGAGTTGTCGGTTTCGACGCGTCACCTTTGACGGTACGTATATCGAGGCGTTCTTGCAGTTGGCGCAGTGCGGCGTCCGAGCTGTCAACAACGGTGACGTCGTTTTGCTCGTCGGCGAGGTGCTCGGTTAATGTTCCACCAACCTGGCCGGCTCCTAGAATAATGATCTTCACGACGCTCTCGATTCCTTAGACAACGATTGATCTGTGCCGTTTAGCTCGGAATGGTACTCCGATTTTCCGTGAACTCCAGATTTAACGGGGTTTTCCAACAACCACACCCTTAGGGGGTCGGTTTGCCCAATAGTGCGTAATAGAGCCCATCGCCGCCTAATGCAGAGGGAATGACTTGTTGGCCATAGGTCGTCATTTCACCGACTGCTTGTGGTAGGGGTAGGGAGCAAGCGGTCGTTTCAGCGTCGAGGAAGCGACCAACGACGGCATCGTTTTCTTGCGAGAGTACTGAGCAAGTAACGTAGAGCAATTGACCGCCCGGTTTGAGTAGCGTCCATACCGACTGCAGTAGTTCGCTTTGCAAGGCTGCGAACTGGTCCAAATCACTTTTTCGACGGATCACTTTTACATCCGGATTTCGTCGCATGACGCCTGTTGCAGAGCAGGGAACATCAAGGAGGATTGCGTCGAAGGATGCGGGCGCCAGCACCTCGTACAAGCTCCGCCCGTCACTGAGAACCGAGGTAATAGAGAGGTGAAGCCGGCTCGCGTTTTCATCCACTTTTACCAGTCGGTCCTCGGAGATATCAGCCGCCGTGACAGTTGCCCCAAGCTCAGCTAAGTGACAGGCCTTGCCGCCGGGGGCGGCGCAGACATCGAGCACCGTCATGCCGGGCTCGGGTGATAGGAGCAATCCTGCGAGCTGTGCCGATTCATCTTGCACGCTCACAAATCCATCATGGAAATGAGGTAGCTGGGATACCGGCACCGGCTGTACTAGCGTAAGTCCACTGGTGCCCACCACGCGCGCATCGATCCCCGCTTCTGTCAGCAGCGCACTGTAGTCATCGACAGAGATGCGCTCGGTATTTATCCGCAGGGAAAAAGGAGGCCGTTGTCGACTGGCGTCTGCCACTTGATCCAGCTGCTCCGGGTAGGGTTTAGACAACAATTTGTGCAGCCAACCAGGCAAGGCTGCGCGTTCACTATCCCCAAGGGATTCAAGAAGTGTTGCTTTATCACGCTGATATCGCCGGAGACAGCCGTTAATAAGGCGGATAGCCCAAGGCCGCCCTAGCTGCGAACAACAATCGACAGCCCCGGAAACCGACGCATAGTCTGGTGTGGCACACTCATCCAGCTCGTACATTGCCATGATGAGTAAAGCTTCTAAGACAGCGTCTTTCTTGTTCAACGGCCGCTCAAGAAGCTGGCGCGTGACGCCTTTGTAGAGAGGCCACAGTCTGAGTGAGCCGTAAACCAGCTCGCGCAATAAAGGCCGCTTGCTGTCGGCGACCGATCGCTCCGCGCGACTGTAAATCTTGTTAAGAGAGTTGCCTCGAGCAACATCGTCGAGGAGAGACGCTGCTACTGCCCTCACCGGTACGGTCATTTCAGATGACTTCCAAATTGCTTGCCGACAGACAACGGTGCCGGATTCCCGTTAACTATCTCTGCGATAGACAAGGGCTTTTTGTTGGGAAGTTGTAAACGTGTGATGGATACCAGGCCATCACCTGTCGAGACGATTAAGCCTTCTTTATTCAACGAGATGATGGTCCCAGGGGCGCTGTTGGCGCCACCGTCGTTAGAGACTGCGCTCGCTTCCCAAAGCTTAATGCGCTGGTCGCCCAAAAGCGTGAAACAGCCTGGCGCCGGGTTAAGAGCGCGAATTTTCTGCATAATGCTGGCCGTTGACAGGGACCAATCGATGATGGCCTCGGCCTTAGAGATTTTATGGCCGTAGGTAATACCGTCCTCTGGCTGATCTACGGCTTTGTTCAATAGCGCCGGCAGCGAGTCGAGCGTTGAAATCAGCGTTTTTGCACCCAGGGTTTCGAGTTCGTCGGTCAGCGTGCCGGTTGTGTGACTCGCAGTAATAGAAGTTTTTGCGATCTTCAGCATTGCGCCAGTATCTAAGCCCTCATCCATCCGCATGATGGTGACACCGGTTTCCTGATCGCCTGCCTCTATCGCACGATGTATGGGGGCGGCGCCTCGCCAACGCGGAAGTAGCGATGCATGGACATTGATACAGCCGAACGCGGGCACGTCCAAAATGTTCTTGGGAAGCAGCAGCCCATAGGCAACAACAACCATCACGTCGGGTTTGAGTGCCTGCAGAGCAGCTTCTTCCTCCGGTGATCGCAGACTGACGGGTTGGAACACAGGAATTGAATGGTCTTGGGCTACTGCTTTGACCGGTGAGGCAGTCAGCTGCTTGCCCCGGCCGGCAGGTCGGTCTGGCTGCGTATAGACGGCTATAACCTCATGCTCCGAGGCTAATAGTGCAGTGAGGTGTCCTGCGGCGAAAGCTGGGGTACCTGCGAAAACGACCCGTAACGGTGTTGGCATCTGGTGTTTACGCTCGGCGACGCTGCTCTTTTTCGAGTCGCTGTCGGATTCTCTGTCGCTTCAGAGGGCTTAAGTAGTCGACAAAAAGCCTGCCTTGCAAATGATCCATCTCGTGTTGAAGGCAGACGGCTAGTAAGCCAGTCACAGTCTCGTCAATGGTGCTCCCATCGCGATCAAGGGCATTGACGCGGATCGCTTTGGGCCGTTCAACAGATTCGCTAACTCCGGGCACAGACAAGCAACCCTCTTCAAAGCCGTCCAGGGTCTCGTCGATGACTTCTACCTTCGGATTGACAAACACCCGTGGGGTTGATCGATCGCTGGAAAGGTCAATAACGATAACCTGCTCGTGGACGTCGATTTGTGACGCCGCCAGTCCGATCCCTTTAGCGTCGTACATGGTCTCGAACATGTCATCAATCAGCGTTTGTATTCTCTCATCCACAACCTCAACGCTCGCCGCACGGGTTCGCAGGCGCGGATCGGGGAATTCAAGAATTTTTCTGATGGCCATAGTCGTTGCTCAGGCATGGGTGTGGATGAATGAGGTGTCAATTGCGCCGTGGAAAGCTTGTCAGGCACGAACCGTCAGCGTACACGGCTCAGTATACCGCTTAGCGGTGATACGCCAATGTATATTCGGGTCGCGAACCAGACGCTTGCCCAACTCGAGATCGATGGGCAGTTAACCTGCCAAGGCCAAGCTTTTTGGACCCGCGCATGGAATTAGTGCGGTAAAATGATGTCGTCGTTTTAGTTATCGAGAATGTGAGTTATGGCTTCGTTGTGGCGCGTAAATGAAGCAGCAGCCTCAATAGAGGCTGGCGGTGTGATTGCCTGTCCTGCGGAAGCCGTTTGGGGTTTGTCCTGTGACCCATGGAATCTTTCTGCGGTCGCGTTTCTCTGTGAGATGAAGCAACGCGCGCTGTCTAAGGGTGTCATTGTGGCCAGTGGCGATGTGGCGCATTTCGCTCCCTTGCTCGATGCCTTAGATGATGATGGGCGTAGCCGCGTCCTGTCCTCATGGCCCGGGCCTGTTACTTGGCTGGTCCCGAACCGCGGTTATTTCCCTTCTTGGGTCACTGGAGAGAGCAACGAGGTCGCAATACGTGTAACCTCAGCACCAGCCTTGTCCTGTTTGTGTCGCGAATTGGGCGGTCCAGTGGTTACAACCAGTGCCAACTGGGCGGGCGCGCAGCCGGCGAGGCACCTCTTTCAGGTGCGGCGATACTTCGGCTCGGAGATTGCGGTGGTGCCCGGTGAAGTGAATCTGGCCGGTAAACCATCCACGATAAAACGAATAAAAACAGGCGAAGTGTTGCGGTAAACATCGTCTAGATCAGGGGAAGGCTATGGATTTGCCGGCGGTAGAGCAGTACTTGAAGGGTCTGCAACAGTCGATTTGTGCTGAGTTGAGCGCCATTGATGGTTCCGCGCAATTTGAAACAGAGTCCTGGGACCGACCTGAAGGTGGCGGTGGCATTAGCCGCGTGCTGGCTGATGGGAAAGTCTTCGAAAAAGGGGGCGTAAATTTCTCGTATGTAGAAGGCGGTCAGATGCCGGGTAGTGCCACTCAACATCGACCCGAACTTGCGGGCCGCAGTTTCAAAGCAATGGGTGTCTCGCTCGTGATGCATCCACAAAACCCTTACGTACCCACATCGCATGCCAACGTCCGGTGTTTTGTCGCTGAAAAAAAGGGCGAAGCGCCCGTTTGGTGGATGGGCGGTGGCTTTGATTTAACCCCCTACTACGGTTCGCAGGAAGACGCTGTGCATTGGCACCAAACCGCCAAGGAGGCCTGTGAGCCTTTCGGCGATGGCGTGTACCCCAAGTACAAAGCCTGGTGTGACGATTACTTTTTCTTGCCGCATCGTAATGAGCCTCGAGGTATTGGCGGGCTGTTTTATGACGACCTGAATGAGTGGGGTTTTGAAAAGACGTTTGGCTTTATGCAGGCCGTTGGCAATGCTTATTTGAAGGCTTACGTGCCCATTGTGCTCAGAAACACGGACAAGGCGTTCGGCGAGCGTGAGCGGCAATGGCAGTTATATCGTCGCGGACGCTATGTGGAGTTCAATTTGGTTTTTGATAGGGGTACCCTGTTTGGGCTTCAGTCAAACGGCCGAACGGAAGCCATTCTAATGTCTCTGCCACCGCTGGTTCGCTGGGAGTATGGCCTGACGCCAGAGGCAGGCACGCCCGAAGCAGAACTTTTGGACTACTACCTCAAGCCGCGTGACTGGGTGTGAGATACTGCGTTTATGGGTGCGCAGAAACCTCTATCCGTTTTTAGTTTCGACCCCTTGCACTTGGAGCACCACATGAGGCGGTTCGCCGTACTGGGAAACCCCATCGAGCACAGCAAGTCGCCGGAAATTCACCGCGCGTTTGCCCAGAGCTGTCGGCATGACATCGACTATCAGAGGGTGCTGGTTGAGGCAGGTGACTTTGATCGTGTGGTCGCTGAATTTTTTGCAAGCGGTGGCATTGGGTTGAATGTGACTGCTCCGTTCAAGGGCGAAGCCTTCGCATTGGCCGAAGTTCATACTGAAGACGCTGTTGACGCCAAAGCCGTGAATACCCTGTGGCGTGATGTTGAGGGGCGTGTCTGTGGCCACACGACCGACGGTAGCGGCTTGGCCCGTGACCTCGAGGCGAATCTGGGCTGGAAGCTGATCGATGCCCACATTTTAAGTCTGGGTGCTGGTGGCGCCATGCGCTCTATTCTTGGTCCGCTCTGCGATCGTGCCCCAGCATCGATTCATGTCGCGAACCGCACACCTGAACGTGCCGAAGATCTCGTAGCCTTGTTTGAGGAGAGGGGATCACTGACTGCGGGGAGTTTGATGGCCATACCTGATAGGGAATGGAGCATTGTTATTAACGGCTTGAGTAGCGGTTGGGCCGGTGATTTCCCTGACCTGAATATTCCAACGATCTCCAGCAGTGCCTCAGCCTACGATCTGATTTATAGCGATCAACCCACTCCCTTTATGACCTGGGCAGCTGCCCGAGGGTTTCAGCAGGTTACTGATGGTCTTGGTATGCTGGTTGAGCAGGCTGCAGATAGCTACCAAATTTGGAATGGTGAGCGTCCATCAACGAGCCAAGTTCTGGCGATGTTACGACCCTAGCGCCCGCTACTTTGTCGGCGACTCTTCGAGAAACCGGTTTTTCAATTTTACGTAGTTCTGTGCGGAATAACTGAGAAACGAATGCTCTCGCTCGGTGATTTCTCGCATGGGCTTTGCGGGTGACCCGGCATAGAGCCAGCCGCTTATGAGTGTTTTGCCGGGCGTGACGAGACTTCCTGCGCCGATCATCACGTCGTCTTCAACGGTCACACCGTCCATCACTATGGATCCAATCCCCACAAGCACTCGGTTACCAATGGTGCAACCATGCAGTACTGCGCTGTGCCCTACCGTGACATCATCACCGATGGTTAGCGGCCAACCTGCTTCACTGAAGTCGCCGGCATGGGTGATATGCAGAACCGAATTGTCTTGAATGTTGGTCCGGTGTCCAATGCGAATCCGGTGCATGTCGGCACGGATTGCACATTGCGGCCAAACGCTCACATCGTCGCCCATGACCAGATCACCCAGTACTACAGCACTGGGATCTATCATCACCCGCTCGCCAAGCGATGGGGTCATACCGTTGTATGACCGAATATTGTCAGGGCCGTGATAGCTTGGTTTGGACATCTTTACCTGCGCATATTCCGTATCGCTGATAACCTTGGCACGGTCGTTGTGCGACATTCAACTGCTAATCGAGATGAACTACGAACATCATGTCTAACGAAACAACCCCACAGGCACCAAGAAGACCGCGTTTTATCGCAGGTGCAATCTGTCCCTCCTGCAAGGCCATGGACCGACTGGTGGTCGACATGGAAACCGACGAGCGGTCCTGCATTGAGTGTGGATTTAAAGAGAAAAGACCCCAGCAAGTTGCTGAAGAGCCCAGTACTCGTGTTACCCGCGGGAGTGCCCGTTTGGTAGAAACAGTCGCTGAACCTGTCCGGTTGATGTCAACAGACCTCGATAAGGACTAAATTACGGTTAATAAATGCACGGTATTTGTCTAAGAAACAGTGTTTCCACTGTGAATCCAATTTGACTTCGTTATAATCGCGCGGCTTAGAAAAAGCGGGGCCCAACCACGGGGGCGGGGCCACTCTACCGCGATTATGGGGAAGAAAAGATGCTAAACGCACGCGCACTTGCCGCGACAGCGCTCTTGCCGCTTGTTGCCAATGCACAAAACCAGGTCAACATGTCGACAGGCGTTTCCGAAGCCGGCGCTGTAATCACTGATCTTGGTGTTGAAATCTACGACCTTCACATGCTGATTTTTTGGATCTGTGTCGTCATCGGCATCGGCGTTTTTGGCGTCATGCTGTACTCGATTTACGCGCACCGTAAATCAAAAGGTGTCGAGCCTTCGCAGTTTCATGAGCACACGGGTGTTGAAATTGCTTGGACCATCGTGCCTTTTTTCATTCTGATCGGTATGGCCGTTCCGGCAACATCCACCTTGCTCGAGGTTTACGACAACGATGACGCTGAGATGAGCATCTTGGTCACGGGTTACCAGTGGAAGTGGAAATACGAGTACCTCGATGCTGACGGTGATAACGTTGCGTTTTTCTCAAACCTCGCCACATCGCAGGAGCAGATCTACAACACCGACACGAAAGGCGAAAACTACCTTCTCGAAGTAGATGAGCCACTGGTCATTCCTGTTGATACCAAGGTGCGGTTCTTGATTACGGCTAACGATGTTATCCACTCATGGTGGGTGCCTGAGATTGCGGTCAAGCGTGACGCGATTCCCGGCTTCATCAATGAGGCGTGGACGCGCGTTTTGGCGGAAGGTGTTTATCGCGGGCAGTGCACGGAGCTGTGTGGCTCCTACCACGGCTTCATGCCGGTCGTAGTGCACGTGGTAGGCCAGGGCGAGTTTGATGACTGGATGGCTGCAAAGAAAGGCGCTGCAGCTGCAGATGCCGCTTTGGCCGCCACCGAGCTATCCGTTGATGAGCTAATGGCGCGAGGTGAGGATATTTACAACGCCAGCTGTCTGGCCTGTCACGGCGCTAACGGTGAGGGCGGTCTGGGTAATGCAATCGCGGGGAGCGCCATTGCAGTGGGTGGGCTCGATTCTCACCTGAACGTGATCGTCAACGGTGTTGCTGGTACTGCCATGCAGGCATTCGGTGCGCAGTTGTCAGACGTTGATGTTGCGGCGGTAACAACCTATCAGCGCAACGCATTTGGAAATAATACTGGGGATGTGGTTCAGGCGTCAGACGTCGTGAGCTACAAAGAAGGGTAATCGGAGGAAATAAACATGGGCGATCATCACCACGGTCCAGCTAAAGGCCTCTCTCGTTGGCTGTACACAACTAACCACAAAGACATCGGAACCATGTATTTATGGTTCTCGTTCGCGATGTTCCTCTTGGGCGGCGCCTTTGCCATGATCATCCGCGCAGAGCTCTTCCAGCCGGGCATGCAGCTGGTGGAACCTGGCTTCTTCAACCAGATGACAACCTTGCACGGTCTCGTCATGGTCTTTGGCGCCATCATGCCGTCCTTTGTGGGATTGGCTAACTGGCTTATTCCCATGATGATTGGTGCGCCTGATATGGCGTTGCCACGCATGAACAACTGGAGCTTCTGGATTCTTCCGCCTGCATTCCTAATGTTGGCGTCGACACTGCTCATGGAAGGCGGTGCTCCAGCCTTTGGATGGACGTTCTACGCGCCACTGTCGACGACGTATGCGCCACCTTCGGTGACGTTCTTCATTTTCGCGATCCACATTTTGGGTGTGTCATCCATCATGGGTTCAATCAACATCATCGCCACCGTAATGAATATGCGGGCCCCTGGCATGACGTACATGAAGATGCCGCTGTTCGTGTGGACATGGTTGATTACTGCATTCTTGCTCGTCGCAGTTATGCCAGTCTTGGCGGGTGCAGTAACCATGATGTTGATGGATATTCACTTCGGCACGAGCTTCTTCTCGGCTGCAGGTGGTGGTGACCCTGTTTTGTTCCAGCACATTTTCTGGTTCTTTGGTCACCCTGAGGTGTACATCATCATCCTGCCTGCATTCGGAGTGATTTCGCAGATTATTCCCGCGTTCTCTCGCAAGCCGCTGTTCGGTTATGCGTCAATGGTCTACGCGACAGCGGCGATTGCCTTCCTGTCGTTCATCGTGTGGGCGCACCACATGTACACGGTCGGTATGCCTGTCGCTGGTGAGCTGTTCTTCATGTACGCGACCATGCTGATTGCGGTACCTACCGGTGTGAAGGTTTTCAACTGGGTAACCACGATGTGGCGCGGTGCGATGACGTTCGAAACGCCTATGCTGTTCTCAATCGGCTTCCTGGTGTTGTTTACCATTGGCGGTTTTACCGGATTGATGCTGTCGATTGCGCCGGCTGACTTCCAGTATCACGATACCTACTTTGTGGTCGCTCACTTCCACTACGTGATGGTTGCCGGCGCTGTTTTCTCAATGACCGCAGCGATCTATTTCTGGTTGCCCAAGTGGACGGGTCGTATGTACAACGAAACCATGGGTAAGGTGCATTTTTGGGTGTCCTTCATTGGCTTCAATATCACGTTCTTCCCGCAGCATTTTGTTGGCTTGGCGGGTATGCCACGACGTATTCCGGATTACGCACTGCAGTTTGCCGACTTCAACATGATGTCCTCGATTGGTGCGTTCATTTACGGTGCGTCACAGCTTCTCTTTCTCTACAACGTGATCGCAGCGATCGTGGCGGGCGAGAAAGTCTCTGACGAGAAGGTATGGGATGGTGCTGAGGGCCTGGAGTGGACGTTGCCGTCGCCACCGCCCTACCACACGTTTGAAACGCCACCCAAGATTGAAGAGCAGCCTGCTCACTGAGTCTCGGGCGCTAAATAATGAGACTGAGCCAAGACCCCACCATAGACACAGTTGCCAAGCTCGGTGCTGTGTCTGTGGCGATGTTTGCGTTCGTATTTGTGGTGATGGTGCCGCTTTACAACGTTCTGTGCGATGCACTTGGGATCAATGGCAAAACCTCGTCAGAGGCGTACATTTCGGTGTCCGCTGAGATCGACGAGACGCGCTCTATCAAGGTGCAGTTTATTGCCACCAACAACGATGATATGCCGTGGGCATTTTCGCCGCAGGTGACTGAGATGCTTGTGCACCCAGGCGCTGCCAATGACACTGTATTTTTTGCGGCCAATCCAACCATGAATGCCATGGTGGCGCAGGCGATACCCAGTGTTTCGCCATCCAGAGCCGCAGAATATTTTCACAAGACAGAATGTTTCTGTTTCGAGCAACAACCGCTCGACGGCAATGGTGAGGCGGAGATGCCGCTCCAATTCATTGTTGATCAGGACCTACCGGCGGATATTAAAACCATCACGCTGTCTTACACATTGTTTGATGTGACGTCACAGATGAGTGATAAAGTCACTTCGAGATAAACTGAAGGGGGCCCCGGGGGAACGGGGAATAAGGAAAAAAATGTCGAGTGCCGAAACTTCAACTGAGTACGAAAAGTACTATGTACCCGAGAGCTCCAGCCTCGCGGTTCGAGCCACAATCGGTTTAGTGCTGTCTGTTTTTGGCGGCGGATTAGTTCTCAATGAGATGACCTTTGGTGGCACGCACGATACGGGCGGCGCTGCTAAATGGGTGCTCTTTACGGGTCTCGCAATATTCATTGGAACGCTAACCTACTGGTTCAGAACAACCATCAAGGAAAACAAGGCGGGTATGAACAGCAGTCAGCTGAGCAATAGTTATGTGCTCGGCATGTTCTGGTTCATTTTCTCTGAAGTAATGTTCTTTGCTGCATTCTTCGGTGCCTTGCTCTATGTCCGATGGTTGGCAGGCCCGTGGCTTGCTGGTGAAGGTGAAGCAGGGCGAATGAATTTCCTTTTGTGGGAAGGGTTTGAATACACCTGGCCACCCGTGACGACGCCACAGGAAGTGGTGGGTGGCGCTCTGAGCCAGCCTATCGCCAACAATGGCGCGTTTGTTTCACAACACACATCAATGTCGTTTGCGGATGCTAAGGCATGGTTTGCGTGGCTCCCACTCTGGAACACGATCATTCTTCTTACTTCCAGCGTGACCTGTGAGTTCGCGCACCGAGGACTGTCGCAAGGCAACATCAAGAAATTCGAAGCGTGGCTTGGTGTGACCGTTGGCTTGGCCATCATCTTCCTGTTCCTGCAGGCCGCCGAGTATTACGAGGCGTATGAGTTGTTTGGTTTGACGCTGAACTCGGGTATCTATGGCTCTACTTTCTTCATGTTGACGGGCTTTCACGGTTTCCACGTGGCCATGGGTATGACTATGTTGCTGATTCAGCTGATTCGTTCAGTTCGCAACAAGCACATGACGCAGACCGACCACTTTGGATTCTCGGCTTCAAGCTGGTACTGGCACTTCGTCGATGTGGTCTGGGTCTTTCTCTTTATCTTCGTCTACATCATTTGAAGACGACGTTAGAATGGATAAGGGCGGGTTAATCCCGCCTTTTTTTATTCAGTAGCTTCTGCGGTTGGACGCGCGTCCCAGGGACTTGGATGCCCTAGTTGCCCAGTCGCTACACCGTAGACAATCAGTGCCATAAGTGTCCCAGCGATACCGACACGCACACGGAGCGAGTTAACGAGTCGGGTCTTCTTTACATCTCCCCGATCGATCATAAGGAAATAGAGTCCCGCGCCAAGGGTGATCAGTAACGCGATCATGAGTAAGACAATGAGACCTTTGAGCATGCAAAATCCTTACACTGGAGACAACACGGGCTTCGAGTTTGCGAAGCGTGTGGGTGAATAGAGCACGGAGTGTAGCGAAACCTAAATGAAGTTGCGCGTTGAACTTGATTGGCGAACGACATTGGCCACAGCTTTACTGCTGCCAACCCTGCTCAGTCTGGGTTTTTGGCAACTCGATCGAGCGGATGAAAAAGCCGCGCTGATCGAACGCTTGGAGGCGAGACTAGCGCTACCGGCGATAACCCCACAGTCCGCATTACGGTTGCCGGGCGATGAGCGCGCAGATCGGCAGGTGGTCATGGACGCCCGTTTTATACCCAACCGCTTTGTCTTGCTGGACAACCGACTGCGTGGTGGCAAATTTGGTTATGAGGTTGTCGCCTTCGCCGAGGTAGACCAGCTCGCGGTGGCGCTGAATCTGGGTTGGGTTCGCGCCGATCCCTCGAGGCAGACACTGCCCACTATTGTCTTACCTAGTGGCGTGCAGACAGTGAGCGGGCGGCTCTACCAGCCCAGTGGCGATGCCTTTATGTTGGGTGAAAATCGGCTACCGGCGCAGTTGCCGAGCGTGGTGCAACAGCTGACGTTGGCCGCTTGGCAAGATGAGCTTCGAACCCTGTTGGACCAACCGATCTTTCCGCTTGAGATCCGTGTTGATGAATTTGAATCCGTCGCGTTCGATGCGACTTGGGCGACTGTTAATCAAACACCGGCAAAACATCAGGGTTATGCCGTCCAATGGTTTACTATGGCGGCTGCTTTGGGTTTAGCCTTTATTTTTCGTAGTGCCAATCTATGGCGTTGGCTGCGGCATCGCATCGGCAGACCTTAATCATCGCGTTTCACTGGGGGATAACTGAGTGACTCAACATACAGATCAGCGGGGCGGTCGCGCCATTTTGCTGCTCATTGCTGGCCTGCCCGTCACCATGATCTTGGCGGCGACCTGGCTTTGGTATTTTGTCGAGCGCGGCGATATCGATATCGTGGGTGCGCTTGGAACGGCCAACAGTGGCGAGATTCTCAGCAATCCGGTGAATATTCGAGGCCGGTCATTTACCACCAGTGACGGAAGCGAGGCCAGTCTCGACACGATGGAGCCAAAGTGGACGTTCATGGTCGTCAATTCTGGCGAGACCTGTGATGTCACATGTAGCGAGTTGCTCTATCTGACGCGGCAAATCCGAATCGCGATTGGCAGGGATTTCCATCGCATCCAACGAGTCATGATGGTTGATGTTCCCGCGGATACTATTCGCATCCAGGCGAGCACCAGTACCGAGGGTGCACAAGAGCGTATTGGAGGGGGTGTTGTTACTGAGGCAATAGACAAGGCTTCAAATATCGCCGCTGTTGGAGAGGCGCCGCTTCTCGAGGCTATCGAAAGCGAGCACCCTGATGTCAGCGTCTGGCAAGCGGGGTCCGAGTCTGTGGTTCCCGAGCGGCATGTTGCTGACAATTCGTGGTATCTCGTTGATCCCTCAGGTTGGGTCATGATGCGTTACGCCGGCGAGGTCAATTACAAAGACGTCATTGGTGACCTCAAGTTCCTGCTCAAGAACTCTGGGGGTTGAGCATGAGTGAGTCGATGTTGGCGCGCTGGCCTGATTTTCTTGAGCTGACAAAGCCTCGGGTCGTTGCTTTGATGCTCATAACCGCAGTCATTGGCATGTGTATGGCGGTCCCAGGCTTTGTGCCCTGGCAGCCGCTGGTCCTTGGCAATATTGGTATTGCCTTCTGTGCAGGTGCAGCGGCGGCAATCAACCATGTGGTCGATGAGCGTATTGATCAAAAGATGTCCCGGACCACTAATCGCCCCGTGGCACAAGGACGTGTCAGTCAGTCGGAAGCGATTGTCTTTGCTGCACTGCTAGCGATACTTGGTACGGCGCTGCTTGTCGTCACGGTCAATGTATTGACCGCTGTTTTGACGGTAGCGAGCTTGGTCGGCTATGCCTTCATTTACACCATGTTTTTGAAACGTGCGACGCCACAAAATATCGTTATTGGTGGCCTCGCTGGCGCGGCACCACCCCTGCTTGGCTGGACCGCAGTTACCGGTGAAATTCATGCGCACGGGCTGCTATTGGTTCTCATCATTTTTGCGTGGACGCCGCCCCATTTCTGGGCCTTAGCCATTCACCGCAAAGAGGAGTATGCAGCAGTCGGTATTCCCATGCTGCCTGTAACTCACGGTAACCGCTTTACAGCCCTGCATATTCTTCTCTACACCATACTGATGTTTTTAATTACCTTATTGCCCTACATCACGTTACTGAGCGGTTGGATTTATGCTGTTGCCGCCACGTTGTTGGGCCTTCGGTTTTTGTACTGGTCGATCGAGATTTTGCGCGAGAAAAATCCCGACGCACCTATGGCAACATTCAAGTTCTCGATTACCTATCTGATGGTCCTGTTTATTGCCATGCTTGCTGATCACTGGATATTAGGAACGCCGGTATGACCCTAACTCAACAGCGTCGTGTTGCCCTGACGGTTGTTGCCATTCTTCTGGGTATCGCCATCATCGTGGCGGGCTTTGTACATCGCATTCAGCAGCCGCGCATCATGACGGTCTCGGAGATGCGTGCGAACGGACTGTTTATTTTTGATACGCCAAGAGATCCAGGTAAGTTTGTACTTACTAACCACAAAGGAGCTGAATTCACTGATCAGAGTCTCGAGGGCGATTGGACGTTGCTGTTTTTTGGTTTCACTTACTGCCCCGATGTTTGTCCGACAACACTGTCGTTTCTGGCCGAGCTGAAAGGCAGCCTGGAGGGTACCGAGGCGGCGTCGACCGATGTCGTCATGGTCTCGGTCGATCCGGCTCGAGACACCGTAGAGCAGCTGTCAGCCTACGTGCCCTACTTTCACCCAGAGTTCTTGGGTGTAACGGGTGATTTCCCGGATATTCTCAGTTTTGCGCGTCGGTTTAACGCGCCCTTCCGTAAGGTCACTATGGAAGACGGCAGTTATCAAATGGACCACAGCGCAAACGTTGTTTTGATCAATCCTAAGGGCGACTTTCACGGTTTCTTTAGAGCCCCGCTTGACCTGGCCAAAATGAAAGTGACGCTTCGCTCTGCCCAGTACCACTGGAGCCAACAATATGACTGATGCCTCGCGCCTTATCTTGGTTGATGGCTCGTCCTATCTGTTTCGGGCTTTTCATGCGCTGCCACCACTCACCAACAGTAAGGGATTGAATACTGGCGCGGCCAAGGGTGTGATTGGCATGTTGAAGCGCCTGCAGGCGGATAATCCGAATGACCAGTTAGTCGTTATTTTCGATGCTAAAGGCCCGACCTTCCGAAACGAAATCTATTCGGAGTACAAAGCTAATCGGCCACCCATGCCCGAGGAGCTTCGTGAACAGATTGAACCGATTCACAATGTCATTCGCGCGATGGGCCTGCCACTCATATCGATTTCGGGTGTTGAAGCTGACGATGTGATCGGCACCTTGTCCGAGATGGCCACGGCGGAAAAGCGTCCTGTGCTGATTTCCACGGGTGACAAGGACATGGCACAGCTCGTGAATGACTACGTGACCTTGGTCAATACCATGACTCAGGTTGTCCTGGACCGCGATGGCGTCGTCGAAAAGTTTGGCGTGCCACCCGAGCTCTTCATCGACCTGCTGGCACTGATGGGTGACTCGGTAGATAACATTCCTGGCGTTGCTGGCGTGGGCGAAAAAAACGGCCCTTGCCCTACTCCAGAAGATGGGTGGTATCTCAGACATTTATGCCCAGCTCGATCGTGTAGCAGAGCTCCCTATTCGCGGCGCTAAGTCTTTAGGTGAGAGGTTATCTGCCAGTAAGGAAATGGCCGAGCTGTCCTATGTGCTTGCCACCATTAAGACAGACTGTGAGCTAGCGTTGTCAGAGTCTGATCTTCGCTCAGCGTCACCCGATACCGATCGTTTGATTGAGCTCTATCGTGATCTGGAGTTTAAGTCCTGGCTGGATGAGCTACTAAGCCCGGGTCTTTTTGCGGATAGCCCTGCGCAGCCGGCACCGAGCCAGGTCTCCGATCTTTCAGTCGTTACTATCACCGACCAAGCGGTGTTTGATAGCTGGTTATCTCGCCTTGAGGCGGCACCACTGTTTGCCTTTGATACAGAGACCACCAGTTTGAATTACATGCAGGCGGAGATCGTGGGTCTGTCATTTGCGATCGAACCTGGCGAGGCGGCTTATGTGCCTCTGGCCCATCTAAATCCTGGACTTGAAGGTCAGCTCGACCGCGATCGGATTCTCGACCAGATGAAACCACTACTCGAATCTGACGCCGTTAAAAAAGTAGGTCAGCACCTTAAGTACGATGCGAACGTATTGGCGAATCACGGCATTACGCTGCGGGGAATAGCGCACGATACGATGCTCCAGTCTTACATCATCGACGCGGCGGGCAGTCGACACGACATGGGCAGCTTGGCTCTAAAGTACTTGGGCCAGCGGGTCATTTCCTTCGAGGAAGTGGCGGGCAAGGGTGCTAAGCAGGTGTCTTTTGACCACGTTGATATTGAGCAAGCGGCAGCCTACGCGGCTGAAGATGCCGATGTCACTTTGCGTTTGCACGAGACGCTCATGCCCAAGCTCGAGGTGGAGACCGCGCTCAATGATGTTTACCAGCGGCTGGAACTGCCGCTCGTACCCGTTCTATCAAAAATTGAACGCAACGGTGCTCTCGTTAGTATCGATAAGCTTCGGGCGCAAAGCCATGAAATTGCTATTCGTTTAGCCGAGCTTGAGTCACAGGCGTGTGAGCTGGCGGGACAGCCGTTTAATTTGGCGTCGCCCAAGCAGCTGGGTGAGATTTTATTCGAGAAGCTTGAGCTTCCGGTCATCAAAAAGACGCCTAAAGGTGCGCCTTCGACGGCGGAAGAGGTGTTGGTCGAACTGGCGAATGACTACGAGTTACCGGCCGTGCTCATTGAGCATAGAGGTCTCGCTAAGTTGAAGTCGACGTATACCGATAAGCTACCGGAAATGGTCGATACGCGAACCGGGCGCGTCCATACCTCCTACCATCAGGCAGTGACGGCGACAGGCCGTTTGTCCTCAAGTGACCCTAATCTGCAGAATATCCCCATCCGGACGCAGGAAGGTCGACGTATTCGTCAAGCCTTTATTGCTCCTGAGGGGCGGAAGATTGTCGCCGCCGACTATTCGCAAATTGAGCTCCGCATTATGGCTCACCTCTCGAGTGACGCAGGTTTGCTTCACGCGTTTGCGAACGAGCTGGATGTTCACAGCGCGACGGCGGCAGAGGTTTTTGATGTTTCCCTAGATGAGGTCACCACAGACCAACGCCGCAAAGCCAAAGCGATCAACTTTGGTTTGATTTATGGCATGTCGGCATTTGGCCTGGCGAAACAGATTGGCGTTGCTCGGGGTGAAGCCCAGGAGTATATCGATCGATATTTTGCGCGCTATCCGGGAGTCGCTGATTATATGGATGCGACGCGTTCCATTGCCCACGAGCAGGGCTACGTTGAAACGCTGCTGGGTAGACGACTTTATCTACCGGAAATCAATGCGAGAAATAAACAGAGACAACTGGCTGCTGAGCGAACCGCGATCAACGCGCCGATGCAGGGCACGGCAGCAGATATAATTAAACTAGCCATGATCGATGTTGATGCCTGGCTGACCGAGACAGCACTCGACGCAAAGATGATCATGCAGGTTCACGACGAACTGGTATTTGAAGTTGCGGACGAGGCGTGTGAAACACTCTGTAACAACGTTACCGAGCGTATGGCTAATGTTATTGAGCTTCAGGTTCCTCTGCTCACCGAGGTGGGTGTGGGAGCTAACTGGGATGAGGCACACTAGGCCTCAACCGTCACTTGGTGAGATCATCCTCGATCGGAGCAACGTCGTCGTCGGGGAGAGTCAGCCACCAGTAGAGTGTTCGTTGTAGTTCGTCCATGCCCTCATGGTTGTGTGAAGAGAACAACTGCACGGAGATCCATCTTTCGTGTCCTTTGAGTTCCTTTTTAACGCCGAGAAGCGCAGTTTTTGCGGGCCCTCGTTTGAGCTTGTCGCACTTAGTCAGCAAAATGTGTACGGGCATTTCGCTCACCGCAGCCCATTCGATCATCTGCCGATCGTAATCCTTGAGCGGATGTCGGATGTCCATCAACAGAATCAGCCCTTTCAGACTTCGCCGGTACTGTAAGTAGCGCTCAAGCTGTTTATTCCACTCTTCTTTGACTTTTAATGGCACCTTGGCAAAGCCATAACCCGGCAGATCAACAAGCCGAATCTGGTCAGCGACCGTAAAAAAGTTGATGAGTTGCGTTCTGCCCGGTGTCCGAGATGTTCTTGCCAACTTGCCGTTGTGAGTGAGGGCATTGATTGCGCTCGACTTGCCGGCATTACTTCGCCCGGCAAAAGCCACCTCGCAGCCAAAGTCTGCAGGGGCGTTATTCAGCGCGCTTGCAGATTGTAAAAATTCAGTGCTTTTAAAATTAAGCTTTTGAGACTTATTGGGCGTATTGATGACAGTGATCCGCGTAAAGTTTGGTGTTTTCGGCACAGTGACTATAATGCCGCTCCAGATTGCATGGGTATAGCGATAAAATCACAGCATTTAGCGGTACCCACGCCGTGTTAGAGGGTCAAATCATGAAAGCAAACATCTTAAAATTCGCACTCATCATTGGCACGTCGTCATTCGCGACAGTGGCAGTCCAAGCAGCTGAGCAGCCACCTCAGTACGCGGCATCGTGTGGTGCGTGTCACGCCTACGCTGTAGCGGGCGCACCAAAGACGGGTGATGCAGCCCAGTGGGAGCCAAGGCTTGCGAAGGGAATGGAAGCACTGGTGTCATCGGTAAAGAACGGCCTGGGTGTTATGCCTGCTGGTGGTATGTGTACAACATGCAGCGATGATGACTACAAGGCACTCATCACATATATGTCGACACCCCAATAATCGGGTAACAAGGAGTTTAGGATGATCTTTAATCGCGCAATTGCGACTTTGGCGCTGCTAATGGTAGCCAATGTTGCATTGGCCGGTGGCGTTATGAAAGGTGACGCGGCTGCAGGAGAAGCATTGGTTGGCTCGTGTGCGGCGTGTCATGGTGCTGACGGAAATAGTCTTGCCCCAACATTCCCCAAGCTTGCAGGTTTGGGTGAACGCTATCTGTTGAAGCAGATGAAAGACATCCGTGATGGACGCAGACCCGTCGCATTGATGGCAGGTCAGGTCGACAATATGACGGACCAGCAGTTGGCAGATATCGCTGCCTTCTATGACGCACAGGAGCGCACATCGGGTACAACCGACCCTGATTTGGTTAAGTTAGGTCGTAAGGTATATCTCGCAGGTATTGCTGAAAGAAAGGTAGCGGCTTGCTCGGGCTGTCATAGTCCCTCTGGCAAAGGCAATGGCCCCGGTGGCTACCCTGCTCTTGCGGGTCAGCACGCAGACTATGTTGCACAGCAGCTTGAAATGTTCCGTCTTGGCTACGAAGACGAGAGCGGTCGAACCAATGGTGGCGACAGCAAGATTATGCGTACCATTGCCTTCGGCTTGAGCGACCTTGAGATCAAGGCGGTCGCAAGTTATGTTGCGGGTCTACAGTGAGAGACATTAGTAGACCAGTAACAGGCTTGGGGAATCATTATGTTGGGTTGGCTTCGCGTAGTAACGCTAGCAACGGTGGTTGCACTTTCGACAGGTGCGGGTGCGCAAGAGCAATATCAGGAAGGCGTTCATTACGACCTGATTG
Organism: Halieaceae bacterium; assembly: GCA_902547755.1. Classification (GTDB taxonomy): domain Bacteria; phylum Pseudomonadota; class Gammaproteobacteria; order Pseudomonadales; family Halieaceae; genus Luminiphilus. The sequence goes on from CACCPA010000005.1 coordinate 53,979, forward strand.
AACCTGCCATTCACACCGGCATTAGTGACGGTGTTGTGGTGACCGAATTCTTCTCCTACGGGTGTGGCCACTGCTACAACTTCGAGCCGTTACTCGAGTCGTTTGAGTCGCGATTACCTGAAGGCGTCGTCGTGCAGAGAACCCCCGTCATCTGGAAAAACAACCCGGGCATGAAGCTCCTCGCCAAAACCTACTACGCGGTGGAGGTGCTCGATGTGTTCGAGCCTGTCCATGGCGCTGTTTTCAATACCATTCACCGTCAGCGTAAGCGTTTATCCAGCCCTGAAGCCGTACGCGCCGTGTTTGTCGAAAATGGCGTTAATGCTAAAGATTTTGACCGCGCCTTTGGTTCTTTCGGTATCGACAGCATGGTGCGTCAGGCAGCGGCACGTACTGAGGGCGCTCGGGTGCAAGGTACTCCCTCACTCATGGTCAATGGTAAGTACCGGATCGATACACGACAGGCTGGTAGTCAGGCAAATATGCTGAAAATAGCTGCTTTTCTTGCCGATAAAGAGCTCGCACGATTAGAGCGAGCAGCCAACGCGGCTGACTGAGTCACTTACTAGCGAGTGGGTTGAGTTAGCCGAGCGGTATTTCCGTTCGGTTTATCACCTTTCTTAGTACAAAGCTCGAATGCACACCCGTAACACCGGGAATGCGGGTCAGCTTGCCTAACAACACTGCTTCAAAGTGCTTCATGTCCTTAACGACTACACGTAATAGATAGTCCGCGCTCTGGCCGGTAACGACGGAGCAATCAATGACTTCGTCGTAAGTCGCTATTTCTGTCTCAAAGTTCTCGAAGCGTTCGGGCGTATGGCGATCCATAGAGATGCTGACATGCGCCGTTAGGTCGAGGCCTAACTTTTCCGGGTTCAGGATGGCAACCTGGCGTTCGATGAAGCCCTCGGTGAGGAGTCGCTTAACCCGACGCGCACAGGGCGTGGGTGACAATCCCACTTTATCGGCCAGCTCTAGGTTGCTCAGGCTGGCGTCGTTCTGTAGCTCAGCCAGCAAGCGAAGGTCGGTTCGATCTAGATCATTAATATCAAGCATGACGCTAATATTAGCGTATTTCGCTAAATTTTTTTTTTATTTATAGTTATTCGCCATTAATTGGTGCTGATATCGGTGATTTTGATCGAATTCCCTAATCGCCGAGGCGTATAATCTTGCGGTTAAAGTTCACTTAATTGAGTTAGCTATGAATCATTCAGAGTTTGGGTCCTTCGATTTTCGGAAGTATCCCAAGTATCAACCACTAAAGAAGGCTGACCGCCGGTGGCCGGATGCTGTGTTAACCAAGGCGCCCGAGTGGTGCAGTGTCGATTTGCGTGACGGGAATCAGGCCTTAATAGAGCCTATGACATCCGACAAGAAATTACGGATGTGGGAGTTGTTGCTCGATCTTGGCTTTAAACAGATTGAAGTCGGCTTTCCCTCCGCTTCATCACACGATTTTGATTTTCTGAGAAAGCTCATTGATGAAAACCGTATCCCTGATGATGTGACTGTCCAGGTGCTTACCCAGGCGCGTGAGGAGCTCATCGTTAAGACCTTTGAAGCGCTGAAGGGGTGCAAGCGCGCGGTGCTTCATTTTTACAACAGTACTTCTACAGTTCAGCGTGATTTCGTATTTGGTTTGGACCGGGCAGGGATTACAGATATTGCGGTAAAGGGCGCAGAACTCGTGAAATCTATAGCGGCTAAGTATCCGCAAACCGAGTGGGTGTTTGAGTACAGCCCGGAGAGCTTTACCGGCACAGAAATGGATTTTGCGGTTGACGTTTGTAACGCCGTCATTGATGTCATTTCTCCAACACCCGATAACAAGATGATCATCAATCTGCCCGCGACCGTTGAAGTGAGTACGCCCAACGTTTACGCCGATCAGATTGAGTGGTTCTGCGACAACGTGAATCACCGTGAGTCGCTGCTGATTTCGCTCCATACGCACAACGATCGTGGCGGCGCTGTCGCGGCGAGCGAGCTGGGCCTGTTGGCCGGTGCTGATCGAATTGAAGGCACGTTGCTGGGGAATGGTGAGCGGACTGGCAATATGGACATCGTGACCATGGCGATGAACCTTTACAGTCAAGGCATTGACCCTCAACTCGATTTTTCCCAAATGGATGCAATGATTGCTGTGTGTAAAGAGTGTACGCAGTTGCCGTTACATCCTCGACACCCCTACGCAGGTGAATTGGTATTCACAGCGTTTTCCGGGAGCCACCAGGATGCGATCAACAAGTGTCTAGCGAGGAGAGACGGTGAAAGCCTATGGGAAGTTGCTTACCTGCCGATCGATCCGGCGGACATTGGTCGCAGCTATCAGGAAGTGATTCGTATCAATAGTCAGTCCGGTAAGGGCGGTGTTGCCTATGTGCTTAATCGTGACTACGGGCTCGATCTTCCGCGGTGGTTGCAGGTCGACTTTAGCGCTTCGGTTCAGGCTCTCGCCGAACGCTCGGAAACAGAAGTCCAATCGGATGATATCCACCACCTGTTCCTCGAAACTTATTTGTTAGATCGCCCGCAACTGTCGGTTGGTAACTACCAACTGGCGAGAGATGATGCCGTTGATCACCTCAATGTTATGATTGAAGGGCTCGAGGGCTCTCCAACCCTGTCAGGGAAAGGTGTGGGCGTCGTTGGTGCATTTACGGATGCTGTATCCAGTCATACGGAGCACAAGATTATCGTGGTGGAATACAGTGAGCACACCTTGGGGTCCGACGCTGACGCAGAGGCCATTTGTTATGTCCAATTGGCCATCGATGGTACCCGTGTGTGTGGTGTTGGTCGCAGCACGGACATTGTTCATGCAACCATGAGCGCTATTTTGTCCGGACTGGGTCGGCACTCTAGTGGCTACTTGAGTGCGGCATAAAGCGGGTAATTTCCCACTGAGACGCAGCGTATAGTTTTATAAGGAGTCGCTGAGTTACATGCTCAAACGAAGGCGGAACTCATTTACGAGGGTGGCTATTTGAATGCTGGAGGGTCGAGCTTCATTTTCTCGTTTGCTGTCGGCTTTGCTCGTCTTCGCCTTTGTCCTAGCTGGCTGCTCGGCAAATCGATTTTTGTACAACCGCGCGGACACGTTCGTGCGCTGGACGATCGATGATTATGTTGATCTAACAAGCGAGCAGCAAAAGCAGTTTGATGCGGACCTTGGTGGGCTGCTCGATTGGCACCGGCGCGACGAATTACCGCTTTACAGAGAGTATATCTTGTCGTCGCTGGACGCACTCGAGGGCGGGGTGACCATCGATGAAGCGGTTCTGATTTCGGAAGCCATTAATGAGGCGGCCAATCGGCTTCAAGTAAAATTGGTTGATCTGTTGCTTGAAAGTGCAGAGGGTCTGACTGATGGCCAGATAAAGGATTTTCTGGATGAGCTTGATCGTCAACAAGAGGAATATGCCGAGGAGCGTCTGGTTCGAGACGACATCACATACGCTGATGACGCGGCTGACTCGTTACAGCGGTTGGCGAAGCGGTTGCTCGGCAAATTAAATGACGAACAAAAGGCACTCATCCAATCGCGCAGCATAGAACTGATGCGCATTGACCGCCTGTGGCACGAGGATCGTTCTGTATGGGGGGCGAAGCTCCGAACCATACTCGAGAGCCGCTTACCCGGATGGCAGACCGAAATCCGTGTGCTAGGTGATACGCGTTCCGAGGTAAGAACGCCGGCGTATGTCGCTGGTATAGAGCACAACGGCGACGTCATTCTTGGGCTCTTGGTTAAGGTGATCAACGGTCGAACAGAGAGTCAGGACAGCCGCATGCGTCGTTTTCTCGATGATCTTATTGCCGATATTGACGCGTTAACTACAGCCAATGAGGCCGAAGCCCTAGTCGTCCAGCAGCGATAGATCCCGTACTGCACCACGATCTGCGCTTGTCACTGTTTTGGCGTAGAACTTTAGCGCGGGACTCACTTTCCTTGGTCGGTTCTTTGCAGGCTTAAAGCCGAGGGCCGCTTGAGCGGATCGTCGCTCGTTCAGCACGGCCTCATTAACCAACACGTTAATGGCACGCTTTGGAATGTCGATGAGGATTCTGTCGCCGTCCTCGACAAGCGCAATCACACCACCAGCCGCCGCTTCCGGAGAAACGTGACCAATGGATAAGCCGGATGTGCCGCCAGAGAAGCGACCATCGGTGATCAGTGCACAGGCTTTACCTAGGCCTTTGGATTTGATGTAGCTCGTTGGGTAAAGCATTTCCTGCATACCCGGACCGCCCCGAGGTCCCTCATAGCGGACAACGACCACATCACCTGCTTGTACACGATCCTCGAGGATATCGGAGACGGCATCTTCCTGGCTCTCGCACACATGTGCTGTTCCTTCGAATACCAAGAGCTCATCTTCCACGCCGGCGGTTTTTACAACACAACCATCCTCGGCAATGTTTCCAAAGAGCACTGCCAAGCCACCTTCTTCAGAGTAGGCATTATCAGCTGAGCGAACGCAGCCGCCCTCTCGGTCTAGGTCAAGCGTTGGCCAGCGCGTTGCCTGACTAAATGCTTCCTGTGTCGGGATGCCCGCGGGGCCCGCTTTGAAACGCTCGAGCGCCACCGCGTTATCTGTGGTAGCAATATCCCAATGAGCGATTGCGTCGCCGATGCTAGGGCTGTGCACGGTGTGGCAGTCAGTATGCAGTTGGCCCGATCTCGCGAGCTCACCCAAAATGGCCAGTACACCACCCGCTCGGTGAACATCTTCCATGTGATACAGCGGGGTGCTCGGAGCCACTTTGCACAACTGAGGCACATTGCGGGAAAGCGTGTCGATGTCAGCCATTGTGAAATCAAGCTCGGCTTCTTGTGCCGCGGCAAGCAAGTGCAAAATGGTGTTGGTTGAGCCACCCATGGCAATGTCGAGACTCATGGCATTCTCAAACGCAGCTCGGTTGGCAATGTTCCTAGGAAGAACACGGTCATCGTCCTCAACGTAGTAGCGCCGGGTAAGTTCAACCACGAGTCGCCCCGCTTCAAGGAATAGCGCTTTGCGATCGGCGTGAGTTGCTAACAGGGAGCCGTTGCCTGGCAGGCTCAGTCCAAGCGCTTCTGTGAGGCAATTCATCGAGTTGGCAGTGAACATACCAGAACATGAACCACAGGTTGGGCAGGCGGATCGCTCGTATGCCTCGACTTTGGCGTCATCGGCACTACTGTCTGCAGCAATTACCATGGCGTCAACCAAGTCCAGCTTATGCTCGGACAGGGCCGTTTTACCAGCTTCCATGGGACCACCCGAGACAAAAACTACGGGTATGTTGAGGCGCATGGCCGCGTTGAGCATTCCGGGTGTGATCTTGTCGCAGTTAGAGATACAAACCATGGCGTCGGCACAGTGCGCGTTCACCATGTACTCAACGGAGTCTGCAATGATGTCCCTGGAGGGCAAGCTATAGAGCATGCCGTCATGACCCATTGCGATGCCGTCATCGACTGCAATGGTGTTGAATTCTTTGGCGACACCGCCTGCGTTTTCAATTTCACGCGCGACTAGCTGTCCCAGATCTTTGAGATGGACGTGCCCCGGCACGAACTGCGTGAATGAGTTAACGACGGCAATGATGGGTTTTTCAAAGTCACCGTCTTTCATGCCGGTCGCACGCCATAAGGCACGTGCCCCTGCCATGTTGCGGCCGGCGGTGGATGTTCTCGAGCGATACTCAGGCATCAGCTATCTCCAGTAGATCACGCGCTATAGACTACAGCGCGCGAACAAGAATTTTTGAATTTCGGTCTATTTTTGCCTTTTGTTTCTCTGAATCGGGCAGCACTTCGTGTGATGACATAGTGAAGCCAAGCTCTTGAAACCAATGACCGGTTTGTGTTGTACGCACATAAACGCGCTCAAGCTTGGCTTGTTTCCCAGCGTCAATGAGCGCTGCCACGAGCCGTTCACCGTGTCCCGAGTCCCTGTAATCCGGATGGGTGGCAACACTTGCGATTTCAGCGATGTTGTCCGCGGGGTTGTCCAGTAAGGCGGCACAGGCGATTACCCGGCTGTCTTTTGTGATGACAGTGAATTTATCGAGGCGGCGTTCGATCTCTTCATTGGACCTATCTGCAAGAATGCCTACTTGCTGTAACGGTCGGATGAGCTCGAGTATGCCTGCCAAATCGTGTGCCTCGGCGCCTTTGATTTGCTCGTATTCATCTGGCGATATCAGCGTGCCAATACCATCGTGCGTATACAGCTCTTTGAGCAGACCGCCGTCGAGTGCGTAGCTAATGAGGTGGGATCGAGGTACGCCCGAGTCACAGGCATCACACGCGAGCATGAGTGCCTCTTTTTGCCCCTCGCCAGCGGTTTCGAGTACTCGGCGAGCAGCATCAACGGTAAGTTGCCGCTGCAGTTTCCCGTCCGTACTTTCGACGCCATCGAAGTCCGACATGATAATTAGCTTGTCAGCGCCTAGGCTCCGGCTGACCGCACCCATGACGTCCAGTGCGTCTAGGGTGAACACTTCTCCAGCAGGGGAATGACCCAGCGTAGAGACCAAACAGATGGCGGCACCATCTAACGCGTGTGTCATGCCAGCAACGTCAATATGGCGAACTAAACCACGACCTGACCGGTCCACACCGTTGATGACACCCAAGGGCCGGGCGGTGATGAAGTTACCGGCGATTACTCTGAGTCGCGCATTGTGCAGGGGTGAGTTGGGCAGTCCCATCGAAAACATCTGCTCAATATGGGTGCGTTCTGCCAAGGTATCAGCTACTGCTCGATGTATGGCGACGGGCGACAATGGCTGGGAGTTAAAGGCGTTTTGCTCGTGAACTACCACAAGCCGCACACCCAGTGAATGCATAAGTGCGAGATCGTGCACCACATTTATAAAATTCTCATCGCTTGCAGCGCCGCAGCGAAGCCCCACTACAACAGTGGTTCCTCGATGCGAATTAATGTACGGCGCGGTGTGCCGAAACCAATCAATGGTGTCTGTCGAATCTGTCATGATCGCCGCCCTTAGCCCCGCAGGCCTCGAAGGATGCTAAATCCCTGTTGCAAGAGCAGATTGATTCGCGTGCTAGCTGCAAGCATTTCCATTAAAAAATTCCGTGACAAGGCAATTGCCTGAGATTCATTGCGTGGCTGGTGACGCGGTAAAACCGCCGCGCCACAGCGGATTCGGAGTATATTAGGTGTTCGAAGTGGTTCCTACCCTAGGCTCGCTCCTTTGCCCGATGGTGTAGCAGAGAGTTTTTACGGAGACTTGGGCATTTTGGTGCGAAAACCGTGAGAGGCAATTCGTTTATTTGATGGTGGTCGAAGATCAAATTCAGTTGATGAGTCAGCGTATCGGCGGGCAGCGATTTGAGGCACTTCTCTCGAGGCTCGATGATTGTGGTTCGGCGGGAGACGCAGGGCGGTTATTACGCAGCAGTGAATTCTTCAGAGGTCTGGTGGAGCGGCAAATCGACTGGCTTGAGACCAGGGCGCAGTTCAAGGCGAGCACGATCGACTATATTACCGTGGCGCACAAGTACGCGGGCGCGACCTTGCTGCCCACGGAGGCCACGCTAGCGTCTTCTCTCCGAGTGCTGAGACAGCGGGCGATGCTGCATATTCTATGGCGCAGTTTTACGCAGAGGGCCACGGGTCTGGATGAGACGCTGGTCGCCATGAGTGATCTCGCAGATTTTGTGATTCGGGAGACAGTCCAGTTTGCTGAAGCTCAGGTGGGTGCACGGTTTGGTGAGCCAATCGGCGAGGAATCGCAAACCCGCCAGCACCTGATTGTTGTCGGCATGGGCAAACTGGGCGGGCGTGAACTGAACCTATCATCCGACATCGACATCATTTTTGTTTATGACGAGCCGGGCGTTACCGAGGGCGGGCGCGCGAGCACCAGCAATCAAGAGTTCTTTACACGAGTGGCTCAGTTGGTGATTAAGTTGATCGATAGCGTAACGCACGAAGGCCGTGTGTTCAGGGTCGATACCCGCCTGCGTCCATTCGGAGATAGCGGAGCACTGGTTGCCAGTTATCCGTCATTGGAGAGCTACTATCAGCAACACGGGCGTGACTGGGAACGATACGCGCTTCTAAAGTCTCGCTGTATCACCGGGCTTATCGAGCAAACGCGGGCGTTTCAACAGTTGGCACGGCGTTTTGTTTACCGGCGTTATACGGACTTTAGTGTCATCGATGGTTTGCGCGATATGAAGGCGCTCATTGATACCGAGCGCGTATCGAAGGATTTAGCGAACGATGTGAAGCGCGGCCCTGGCGGCATTCGTGAAGCGGAGTTTGTTGTCCAATCACACCAGCTGACACACGGCGGCCGGATTTCAGCCATTCAAACGATCAATTTTCAGGCATCGGCCGCGGTACTCGCCAAAGAGCAGTGTGCTCCTCAGTCCGTTGTATCAACACTGATTAGCGCCTACCGGCACCTTCGAGAAGTGGAACATGCCATTCAAGCACTGCGCGATGAGCAGACTCATTCGATACCTGACGTTAGCGATGCTCAAGAAAACCTTCGGCATTTATTGGGCTACGCGTCATGGCGTGAACTCAGAAATCAGACCGAAGCTCACCGCAATGCAATCGCCACTGAATTTGACGCGTTATTGAACGAGCCGGGTCAGACGACACGACTGATTTTTGGCATTGACTCAGAGTCACCATCGCTCGATATGTCGGTCATATGCGGGCTTTCGCTAGATCGTGAGGACCACATTGTGGCGGTAGTCTCGGACTTTATTGCAGAGACCCGATTTCGTGTCCTTGACCCCGAGGGCGTGCGACGCCTGCAAAAGGTATTGCCGCTTATTTTGAAGGCGGTGGACGACCAGCGCGATGTCGAGCAGGTGCTGAAGCGATTGCTGTCGATTGTCACCGCGGTCTTGAAGCGCAGTGCCTACCTGGTTCTCCTCAGTGAAAATCCACTTGCCTTGAGGCGCCTCGTTAACTTGGTGGGTCGCAGCGAGCCCATCACGCTAAAATTGCTGGGTTCGCCCCAGTTGCTCGATGAGCTGTTGTTCCCGGAACGTCTCCTCAGTGTTCCCAGTAAAGACGAGATCAGAGCCTTACTGAACTCTACGCTTGAGCATGTTGATCCTGATGATCTCGAGAGCGCCATGCAGCTCCTCAGACGCTTTAAGGATGCAATCGTATTTCGAGTGGCTTGCAGCGAACTCGAGGGTACGATCTCGTTGATGAAAGTCAGTGACAACCTAAGCTTTCTTGCCGAGGTAATTGTCGAACGAGCGGTGACTATTGCCTACGATCAGCTGGTTGAAAAATATGGCGAGCCGAGTGGTGATGCTGGGTTCTGTGTCATGGCCTATGGGAAGTTGGGCGGTCTTGAGCTCAGCTATGAGTCGGATTTGGATTTGGTGTTCGTCTCGACGGGACAAAATGGCACTACCGTAGGTGCCAAGCCTATCGACACTCAACGCTTTTTCACACGTCTGGCACAACGAGTGATTCATATTTTATCGACCAACATGATGGGCGGCCGCCTGTACGAGGTCGATTTAAGGTTACGACCTAACGGTGATTCAGGTCTTGTGGTTACTTCTGCTCAGGCGTTGGAGCGTTATTTAAAGCAGGATGCATGGACTTGGGAGCATCAGGCGTTGGTGAGGGCGCGCGTTGTTGCGGGCGCGCCGGAACTGGTCACACAGGTGGAGGCCCTGCGGGCGGAGGTATTGTCGACACCTCGTGACGATGTGTCGCTTGCCGATGACGTCACTGCGATGCGGCAAAAAATGCGGGACCATTCGCGAGCTGTTGGCGATGCGTCGCTTCGAGTAGCGCTGAAATACGGGCGCGGCGGTATTGTCGATATCGAATTTGTGGTCCAATACCTTGTGCTTAAACATGCGGATCACTATCCCGACGTTGGGCGTTGGTCAGACGTGGTCCGGATACTCGAGGCCCTCGAAGCCTGCAGGATTTTAAGTTCAAGTGACGCAACTAGCCTAAAGGAAGCGTATCTAGGCTTGCGGTCGTCAGTGCATCGAGCTGCAGTATCGAACGCATCTGACGGTGACTCGGTTAACCCCGATGAATTAATGAAGCAGGCCAGTGCAGTGTGCACGCTTTTGCTGCCGAATTTGTAATGACTCGCGAGCCATCCGCGAGAGGTGAATAAGGAATAATTATGGACCTGTCTAAGCTGACCGGATCTATCTGGCTAGACGGCGAGCTCGTCCCTTGGGAAGAGGCCAAAGTACATGTGTTAACGCACACCTTCCACTACGGTCTCGGTGTCTTTGAGGGCGTGAGGGGCTATGCTACCGAGGGCGATGGCACCTGTATCTTTCGGTTGAATGAACACACTGATCGACTCTTCCGATCTGCGAAAATTTTGCAGATGGACATGCCTTACGACAAGGACACCTTGAACGAGGCGCAGCGCGAGGTAGTTCGTGTCAATGGTCTAGACGAGGCGTATCTCAGGCCCATGTGTTTCCTCGGTTCAGAGGGCATGGGACTTCGTGCGGATAATCTAAAAACCCACGTTATGGTGGCCGCCTGGTCATGGCCTTCGTACATGGACCCGGAGGCCCGGGACCGCGGTATTCGGGTGCGTACCTCGAGCTACACCCGACATCACGTGAACATCACCATGTGCAAGGCAAAGGCAAACGGTAACTACATAAACTCTATTTTGGCCTTGCGCGAAGCGCTTGACGCCGGCTGTGAAGAAGCGCTTCTTCTGGATAATGAGGGTTACGTGGCTGAAGGCAGTGGCGAGAATGTCTTTATTGTGCGAGACGGGACGATTTATACACCTGAACTGACCTCCTGTTTAGAGGGCATTACGCGCGATAGCATCTTCAGAATTGCGGCTGATCTTGGCTATCAGATTAAGGAACGAAGAATCACCCGTGATGAGGTGTACGTGGCCGATGAGGCGTTCTTCACAGGCACGGCGGCCGAAGTAGTGCCGATCCGTGAGCTCGATGGCCGGGCAATTGGTTCCGGTAGCCGTGGCCCTCTGACAGAGCAACTGCAATCGATTTATTTCGATACAGTTCGTGGTCGCGAGTCACAATATGGAACGTGGCTAACACCGGTGAGTTAACACCAAAATAAAAGGGGATCGTGATGGGGGCATCTACGGGCAAACTGGCGAGCGAGCGGTTCTTTCGGTCTTGGTCTTGTGAGGACGCTGCAAAAGGCGTTGTTCTTATCAGCCACGGGCTGGGCGAGCACTCGGGACGTTACAATCACGTCGCGCAAGCGCTTACTGCAAACCACCTCCACGTTTATGCACTCGATCATATTGGGCATGGACAGTCCCCCGGGAAGCGCGGCTTTGTCGAGTCATTCAGTGATCTGACCGCTGGGGTGGCTGAGCTTAGATCCCATATTGCGTCCGAGCACCCCGATCTACCGGTTGTGTTGATTGGCCACAGTATGGGCGGGCTTATCGCCGCACGAACCGTACTCGATGTAGCACCCGACTATAAGACCCTGATCCTGACAGGGCCACTGCTAGGCGTGCCTACGCCAACGCCGGCGTGGCAGACCTGGTTACTGAGGACGCTGAGCGCCCTATTCCCTGCCGCCAAAGCCCTGGAGATTGACGCAAGCGCCGTCTCTCGTGATCAGGCTGTGGTCGATGATTATGTCGCTGATCCACTGGTTCATCATGAGAACATCCCTGCCCGAACCGTGGTGTCTCTATTCGACGAGGCGAGCGCCGTCCTCGGAAGAGCCAGCGAGATTTCTCTGCCAACGTTATTGCTACACGGTGAGGAAGATGAACTGACATCCGTACCGGCGTCGCGCCAGTTTATGGCTGATTTGAGTGCGACTGATAAGCACATCAGGGTCTATCCGGGCATGTATCACGAGTTGTTCAACGAGCCCGAGAAAGAAGACATTATTCGCACCTGTCTGGATTGGATAGCCGCCCGCTTGTAAGTGGGTTCGTTCACTCAATGGTTGTGTTGACGCCAATCCGCGGTTGTCCGCGTCACACCCTATTGGCATACTCCCTGCCAACTTCTGGGTGCCCACAGTGAATTCGCAAGCTTCTCCCACATTGATGTCACAGACATCTGTGGCGCCTGATGCGCCGCTCAACATTGCACTTTTGGGCTATCGGTCTGCCCCGCATTCGGGCGGACAGGGCATCTACCTGAAATATCTCTCCCGCTCATTGGCTCAAAGGGGTCACAAGGTGACCGTGGTCTCGGGCCCTCCCTACCCTCAGCTAGACCCGGAAGTCATACTGGTTCGTTTACCCAGCCTAGATTTGTATGAGCACGGCTTAAGGTCTACACGCCCGATACAACTGTTATCGCGGCTAGAGCGCATCGAATGGTTTAGTAAGTTGACCGGCGGTTTTGCCGAGCCTTACACCTTTGGTGAGCGTGTGAAGCGCTGGTTCGTAGGGCGGGAATCTGAGTTCGATATCATTCACGACAATCAGACTATTGCTGACGGAATTCTTAGCTTGCAGCATCGTGGGCTGCCCCTGGTGACGACGATTCACCATCCCATCACTAAAGATTATCGGGTAGCCCTTGCCGCTGAGCCACGCTGGTACATGCGGATTTTGATTCATCGCTGGCACAGTTTTTTGCGCATGCAAAAACGTGTAGCACCTCAGTTGCAATGGGTAGTTACGGTTTCCGGCGCCTCGGCGACAGATATTAGTGACGACTTTAACGTTGATCGGTCAGCGATTTCGGTGATGCATCTTGGCGTCGATACTGAGCTATTTAGGCCCCTCCCTGAAACGGAACGTGAGCCGCATCGATTGATGACCACAGCATCTGCCGACGCGCCACTTAAAGGCTTAGCGGTATTGCTGCGTGCCATCGTATCCTTGCGATCGAGTTATCCTGATATTCGGCTAACGCTGGTGGGCCGTCCAAAGCCGGGGGGCGATACGGAAAAGCTAATCGCATCGCTGGGGCTCGGCGATGTTGTGGAGAGTTTCAAAGGCATCAGTCACGAGGAAGTGGTCCAAAAATACGCGAGTGCCTCGGTTGCCGTGGTGCCCTCTATTTACGAGGGCTTCGGTTTGCCAGCCGTTGAGGCAATGGCATGTGGTGTGCCGCTGGTGTCCACGGATGGAGGCGCTCTCGCTGAAGTGGTTGAGGATGCCGGCCTGGTCGTTCCCGCAGGGGATAGCGACGCGCTGGCGGCTGCCATTCGCCAGCTGTTTGAGGATGACCAGCTTCGAGCAGACTATGCCTCTCGTGGCTTATCGCGAGCGGAGCAAAACTTTTGTTGGAATCGCTGTGCTGAGCGAATGGAAGCCTACTATCGGGAGCGTATCGCCGCATGCTGACGGTGGACGTCAATTACTTCGACCTGCAGCCGGGACATGTCTGCGTCGATTTGGGGTGTGGTGAGGGACGCCATTCATTGACGGCCTATCTTCACGATGATGTGACGGTGATTGGCCTCGACTTATCGCATCAGGACTTGAAGACAGCGCAGTCACGCATTGCTGATATGGCAAGTTGTAACCCAAAGGGCTCGGTGGATTTTGCGCAGGCAAATGGCTTATCGCTTCCTCTGGCAGATCACTCGGTCGATCGACTTATTTGCTCAGAGGTGCTCGAGCACATTCCTAACTATATTGGGTTTCTAGAAGAGATTGATCGCGTGTTGAAGCCAGACGGACGACTGTGTATCAGTGTGCCGCGAAGCTGGCCGGAGCGGGTGTGCTGGTCGCTTTGCGATGCCTATCGTCGAACGCCAGGTGGGCATATTCGAATTTTCAATGCCTCGCACCTGAGTCGTGAAGTCGAGCGATACACACTGGTCGAAACGCGTCGCCATGGCGCACACGCGCTTCATGTGCCCTATTGGTGGCTCAAGTGCCTGTTTTGGCATACGGAAACCGAGCCCTTGATTCTCAAGTGGTATCACCGGTTCTTAGTCTGGGATCTGATGAAGCGACCATGGCTAACCCGCGCGATTGAGGCGGTGACTAATCCTTGGATGGGGAAAAGCGTCGTGCTGTATTTTGATCGGTCAGAAAAGCATTAGGATTTGGACATGAGTCAACGTACCTTCCTTCCTTTTTCTTACCCTGCTGAAGCTCTGCGTTCGACGGTGGATTATCTACTGGCATCGCAGCGAGAGAACGGCGAGATCCCCTGGTTTGACGGCGGACACACCGACCCCTGGAATCACACAGAGGCCGCAATGGGTCTCAGTATTGCCGGAGAGTTCGTCGCCGCCGAACGTGCCTATGACTGGCTTGCCAGCGAGCAGTTAGACGATGGCAGTTGGTGGGCGTCTTACGTTAATGGCAGGCCAGCCAATGTAACCCGGCGCGAAACCAATTACGTTGCCTACATCGCTACCGGGGTATGGCATCACTATTTGATTAGCGAAGATCGAGCATTCCTTGAGCGACTGTTTCCAACCGTGACGCGCGCGATTGATTTTGTCGTCTCCATGCAGACAGAGCACGGTGACGTGGCATGGGCGTGTGATACCGTGGGCGAGGCGATGGACGATGCGCTCGTGACCGGGAGCAGCTCGGTCTATAAGTCATTCGAGTGCGCACTGCATATCGCAAGAACTCTCGGGGTTCTAAAGCCCCAGTGGCGTGAAGCAAGACGAAAGCTTGGTACGGCGCTACGGCACCGGCCTGAGCGGTTTGACCGAAACTGGGAGAGTAAAGCGCGCTATGCGATGGACTGGTTTTATCCTGTCCTTGCGGGCGTTTTTCAGGGTGAGCAGGGGCTCGAACGCATCAATGCGCGCTGGCATGAATTTGTGGAGCCCGGCTTGGGTTGTCGGTGTGAGAATCATCAACCCTGGGTCACGGTGGCCGAGTCCTGTGAATTAACCATGGCGCTTCTAAGCGTGGGCGATGTGGCAAGAGCTCAGACACTCTTTGACGGTTTATGGCAATGGCGCGACGAGGCGGGTGTTTTCTGGACCGGCTACCAGTTTGAGGAAGACGTCTTATGGCCGTTAGAGAAGCCGACCTGGACCTCCGGTGCCGTATTACTGGCAGCGGACGCCTTGAGCCAGTATACGGGAGCTAGCCGCTTGTTTATCGAGGTCGATAGCAGGGAGCAGCCCAAGCTCGAACGACGTCATCGTCAGGCTTAGTGTCGATCAGTTACAGTCGTTTTAAGGCGCGTAGACTCTGAAAGGAGCCCACTTCTTCAAACAGCCCTGATTGTTTTGCGAGTTGCCAAATGGCATGCGGCGCCTGACCCCCCTTTGCTGCATTGGCGAAGACATCATGGATGACAAGCAGCCCATCGCGCAGCAGATGCGATGACCAGCCGCGGTAGTCGGCAAGCGCCGCATCTAAACTGTGCCCCCCGTCGATAAATAAAAAGCCTAGCGGTGTCGTCCAATGGCGAGCAACCGTTGTCGATAGTGCAACGAGCGGAATGACGACATCCTCAGCCTGGTAGCGTTTGAGGTTGCGTCTGAATTCGGGCAGTGAATCGAAATCTCCTTGATCATCCGTCAGGGCGTCATCGTGAAAAAACTCCCCTACTTGGTGCTCCTCACTCCCCCGATGATGGTCTACAGCAAAAACAACCGTGTTGGCTTCACGCGCGACGTCTGCCAGGTGGAGCGTAGACAGCCCACAATAACTACCAATTTCCAAGAGTGGACCCACCTGAGCACCGAGAGTCGCCCATTGGCGCAGTTTTTCGGCTTCCTCCATTGGAAGGAAGCCCTTCACATCCTCAAACTCGGTCGCTGCCATGGTAGGCTCCACCCAAAAGCTTCAGTATATGACGCATCACACCAATCCTCGTAGCATCGACCCTATGGCGCGCCCACTCTACAACTTGCTTATTACGGTTTTGACACCGTTATTCGTGCTGCGCCTGTTCTATAAAAGCCTGCGTGAGCCGCAGTACCGACGTCAGTGGTGGCGACGTTTTGCCCTGGGTCTGCCGGCGCGAACACGCCCGGGCGATGGGCTCATCTGGGTGCATGCGGTTTCAGTCGGTGAACTACTCGCCGTCGCACCGCTTATCGAGCGCCTGCTAAGCGAGTGGCCCGATAAGGCTGTTTTGGTGACTAACACAACGCCCACCGGTTCAGCACAGACGCAAAAGTTGTTTGGGGACCGAGTTGAACACACATGGTTTCCCTTTGATGCACCACTGGTCACGGATGCGTTCATACGCCACTGGGATCCACAACTCATCGTCATGGTAGAGACTGAGATTTGGCCGAATCTGCTGACGTCCGCAAAGGATCATTCGGTGCCGGTTGCACTGGTCAACGCCCGGCTTTCAGCGCGATCTGCACGGGGCTATGCCCGCCTTGGAAGCCTAACCATTCGGGCACTCAATGAATTTGATTTGATTGCCTGTCAATCAAAGTCAGATTTCAGACGATTTCGGAAGATTGGGGCTGACCCCGTAAAGATGGAGGTGGTGGGGAGCATTAAATTTGACATTGACCTAGCTGCGCGCCGCGTGCAGCTCGAGGAGATTCGTGACGAGCTGGGTGAGGCCATATGTTCTCGTCCACTGTGGGCGGCGGCGAGCACGCACCCAGGCGAGGAGCAGTTGGTGATTAAGGCCTACCTCGAACTGCGAGAGCGAGGCCTGAGGACGCGATTACTGCTGGCCCCGCGACATCCCAACCGCACCCCTGAGATAACCAAGTTGCTTGAGAGTTATGGTTTGCAGTATCAGAAGCGCAGCGAGTATCGCCCGCTGACTGACAGCGCGGATGTCCTGCTCATTGATACGCTGGGGGAGCTGAGTGTCTTCCTAGGCCTGGCGGATGCAGCATTTATTGGTGGTAGTTTGGTGCCGCGTGGCGGACATAACCCCATCGAGGCGGCGGCCTGGGGGTGTGCTGTCATTACCGGTCCTCACGTCATTAACTTTGCCACCATTGTTCGCGACATGGAGCGCGGTGGCGCCATCCGGGTGGTGAAGGATGAAGACGAGCTTGCGAGCCGACTGGCAAGTGTATGGACCGAGTCAGTGGATGGCGATGACGCACAGGTGGCGCGGCGTTTTATCGAGACGCGGCGGGGAGCGACCCGCCGTCAACTCGAACTACTGGAGACCTTGGTGGCCTAGCTTTCCTCAGAGGCCGTCGGTGCCGCGGGCTCAATCAGGAAAGATTCAAGCGCAGCGATGTCCTCAGGTGACAAGGTGCCTGCATTCTCTTTGAGTCGCATGCTGTTGAGGACGTAGTCGTAGCGACTGTTGGCATAATCACGTTGCGCTGCAAACACAGCGTTCTGAGCATTCAGTACGTCGACAATGTTACGCGTACCCACTTCGTAGCCTGCAACGGTCGCGTCGAGCGCGCTCTGTGTCGACTTGATGGCTTGCTTGCGTGCCTTAACGCGTGCCACGTCCGAGGTTACCGTCATATGAAGTGAGCGTGATGCCGTCACTGTGTTACGCGTCAAGTTGATTCGATTTTCACGCGCGGCATTAAATTGCTCTGCCGCCCGTCTTCGATTCGCACTGACTGCGCCACCGGCGTACAAGGGCATATCGAGACGAATCTGAAATGACTCGTTTTCCCCGTCAGAACGTGGCGGTAAGTTGAACGCATTAGGCGGTGTCACGCGGCCCGATGTTTCGCTCTCGGAATAACCGATCTGCGCACTGACAGTTGGCGCATGACCCATTTGGCGAGATTTTGCAGTTTGACGTGCGGCCTCCTCCGCAAAACGCACAGCCGCGAGCTCAAAATTGTTGGCAAGCGCGAAGTCGACCCAGGCAGATCGGTCTGATGGTGTGGGCTCCTCAGGTGTAAACTCATTGCTCAAGAGAAGCAGTTGTCCATGATTTTGACCTGTGAGTACTGACAGACGCTCACGGGCTACGGCGACGTTTTTCTCTTCGATGATGCGTGTAACTCCCGCTAAGTCATAGCGAGCTTCTGCTTCATAGACGTCGGTAATAGCGATTAGACCCACGTTGAAACGTTGACGAGTCTGCTCAAGCTGGCGCGCGAGTGCGCGTTCCTGAGCTTCAGCCGCGAGCAGATTGTCTTGCGCACGAAGTACCCCAAAATAAGCTTCAGATACGCGTACGATCAAATTTTGCTGAGCAGCAGATAACGTTGCCTCTGCCTGCTTGCTTCTCTCGCTCCCGGCTTTCCAATCGAACCACGCTGACAGGTCAAATAATGTCTGCGACAGATTGATGTCGTAGCTGGTGGTTTCTGTTCTGGACCCGCTGGTCAGGTTCTCAATGATCGGTTGGCCATTTTGGAAGTCTGTAATACTCAGGCGCGTATTTTCAGAATCGCGAATTGACCGCGAGACACCGCTACGCACTTGCGGCAGCAAAGGTGCGAGAGCCAAGGTCTTCAATTCCAGGTCCGCTCGGTACTGAGCGATTTCAGCTTTTAACTGCGCATCGTTATCGAGCGCAATCTCATAAATATCCAAAAGGCTTTCGCTTGAAGCGAGGGGCGCAACGGCCAGTAATATGCCGGTGATGACGGCCGATACGGCGTATCGAGTAACATGAGAAATCATGCAATATTCCTTGCTAGTGTCGTTAGACCTACGGTGCGGCGGAGTTTAACATCGTATACGGGTGGGCGGATAAAATACGTTCATCTTCTGTATCGCCAGTATTTTGACGATTGGTTGCTAAACTTTCAGCGAGACGTAATTTCAATAGCGCGGTCTGCCTGAGGGAGTTGAGTGCAAAAGAGTAGAAAAAAGAAGCGTTTTCAGATGGATCTTGCGGAGTTACATGCGCTCTGCGAGGCCAACTATGCGCGCTTGTTGCAGCTATTCCCGGACTATCAACAGGCAAATGAACGACGCTTTCGATTAGGTCAGCGATTGGTTGTGCTAACCGTTATCGATCGGGATCGGCATACAACCGCCCTCACGGTGCAGTATCACGCGCCACAACTGCCGAAGTTAATGGACTCCAATCTGTATTTACGTATGTATCACGACGTTGCTATGGCAGAGGTGGTGAAGCATCGGTCGAGCCGACGCTTAGAGTCGCGCTACGATTATCCGAATTCCGAGATGCATCAGCCCGACGAGAAGCAACAGCAAAATCAGTTTCTTTCTGAGCTGTTGAGCCTTTGTTTGTCCGAGGCCCACGCCGACGGCAACATTTTCGGGGCGGGCAATGTCGACTGAGTCGCTGCTTATTGGCGATTTGTTCGTTGCCGAGGGAGTGGACACACTTTCCTTGGTGCAGGTCACCGATACCCACTTAACAGGTACTGAAATGGGATGTTTCTTAGGCATGAATACTGCGCGCTCAGCCAGGACTGTCATCGATGCTGCATTAGCCAGTGAGAGTGCTGACTATATTTTAGTGACCGGCGACATTGCCGCCGACGGTCAGCCCGAAGCTTACGGACAGCTTGAAGTCTTGCTCGGCACTTCGGTACCCAGCCTTTGGTTGCCGGGCAACCATGACGATGTGTCTAGCCATAAAGATCGCTATGCGCCGAATATGAAGCGTCGCTTGCGCGCAAAACACTGGGATGCGGTGATGCTCGAGACACAAGTCGAGGGTGAGGTGGGTGGCGTCCTTTCCATCACTGAGCTTGCGGCATTGAGGTCTGCTGTCGACGATGCACAGCTGGCAAATAAGGCCTTGCTGGTGGCAACGCACCATCCGCTTCGCCGTCTTGAATCTGCGTGGCTCGACGAGCAATCGGTAAAGAACGCATCGGATGCGCTCGATATTCTCAAGCCCATTGCCGATCAAGCAGCGGTGATCAGTGGTCACGTACATCAAGAAAGTGACGAGCTCATAAACGGGGTTCGCATGATGACGACGCCGTCGACCTGCGTGCAATTTGCACCGCGTTCTCAAGACTTTGCGCTCGACAGCAAGGATCCGGGCTATCGACGTCTTGTGCTACACCCAAATGCTCGTATTGAGACACAAGTTATTCGTATTTCTGATGAAGAGAACCGACCTCTACTAACTTCCTCGGGTTATCATTAGGCGGCGCGGCGACACGCACGTCGTAAGACGCATTCAACTAAGGTAAACCCACGTAATGACGCAGTACAACGCAGACGCCATCGAGGTATTGACGGGGCTAGAGCCGGTGCGCAAGCGCCCCGGTATGTATACCGACACGGCTCGCCCCAACCACCTTGCCCAAGAGGTTGTCGATAACTCGGTTGATGAAGCCTTGGCGGGCCACGCGAATCAGATCGATGTGGTTGTCCATGCCGATGGTGCAATTACCATTACCGATAACGGGCGGGGTATGCCGATTGATTTACACCCGGAGCAAAAAAAGCCCGGTGTAGAGGTCATCCTCTCGACGCTGCACGCCGGCGGTAAATTCTCGCATAAGAACTACCAGTTCAGCGGCGGTCTGCACGGCGTAGGTGTGTCCGTGGTAAACGCGCTGTCCAAGCGGCTCGACATCACGATCCGTCGCGATGGCAATGTATACAGCATGGCCTTCGAGAACGGCGAAAAGGTTGAAGATCTTGCCATTACTGGACAATGCGGTAAGCGCAATACCGGGACCGGCATTCGATTCCTGCCTGATGAAACGTTCTTTGACAGCGCCAATTTTGCGATGTCCCGCTTGGTCCATGCGCTTCGAGCGAAGGCGGTTTTGTGCCCGGGACTTCGCGTCACGCTGAATGATGAGAAGAAGGGCGAGAAGCAGGAATGGTTTTACGAGGATGGCATTTCGGACTATCTCGCCGACGCCACCATCGACTATCCCGTTATACCCGAGGAGCCCTTTACTGCGAGCTTTGCTGGCGAAACCGAGGCTGTCGATTGGGCCATACAGTGGCTTCCTGAGGGAGGCGAAATAACGGCTGAGTCGTATGTGAATTTGATCCCTACCGCTCAGGGTGGGACCCACGTTAATGGCCTTCGCTCTGGGCTGCTAGAGGCGATGCGTGAGTTCTGTGAGATTCGAAATCTGCTTCCGCGAGGTGTGAAATTGACCGCCGAGGACATCTGGGATCGCTGCTGTTACGTGCTGTCATCGAAGCTGGGCGATCCCCAGTTCTCTGGCCAGACCAAGGAACGGCTATCGTCTCGAGAGGCTGCAGGCTTTGTGTCTGGTGTGGCAAAAGATGCATTTGCGCTGTGGTTGAATCAGCACACATCGGATGCTGAATTACTGGCCGAACTGTGCATCAATCGCGCGCAAGCGAGGATGCGATCGGCCAAGAAAGTCGTCCGGAAGAAGGTGGCTTCAGGTCCTCAGCTACCCGGGAAGCTTGCCGATTGTTCCATTGAAGACCCAGCGCGAAGCGAGCTTTTCTTGGTGGAGGGGGACTCTGCTGGGGGCTCAGCAAAGCAGGCCCGAGATCGCGAGTTCCAGGCCATCCTTCCGCTTAGAGGTAAGATCCTAAACACCTGGGAGGTGGACGCCGGGGAGATTCTTGCTTCGCAAGAGGTTCATAATATTTCAGTGGCCATGGGTATCGATCCTGCGAGTGACGATCTCGAGGGGTTGCGTTATCAAAAGGTCTGTATTTTGGCCGACGCAGACTCAGATGGGCTTCATATCGCAACGCTCATCTGCGCGCTCTTCCTCCGCCATTTCCGACCCTTGGTTCGGGCGGGTCACGTCTTTGTGGCTATGCCGCCTTTGTATCGGGTAGATGTCGGTAAAGACGTGTATTACGCCCTCGATGAGTCCGAAAAGAACGGAATTTTGGAGCGCGTTGCTGCGGAGAACTCGAGAGCTAAACCCAATGTTCAGCGCTTTAAAGGGCTCGGAGAAATGAACCCGTCGCAGTTACGCGAGACAACCATGGACCCCGATACACGCCGCCTGGTGCAGCTTGTGCTGGACGCAGACGATGACACGAACAGTGTCTTTGACATGCTGCTGGCTAAAAAGCGTGCGGGTGACCGACGGGAATGGCTGGAATCTAAGGGCGACCTCGCCAACGTATAACCCAAGCTGGTTTAGATGTTTTGTCTGTGGGTTTGCCATGGACTCGGTGAGCGCTATAACCCCTGAGATCTGTCGAATGGAGAAGGTATCGATGGCAAAATCAATGTTTCCGAAACTCGTAATTCTACTGAGCGCTTTGGGTGTTATGGCCCCGGCGCAAGCAGACTGGACGTTGAGCGACAGCTCACGCATCGGCTTTGTGTCGATTAAGAACAACAGTATCGGCGAAAACAACGCCTTCGAGCGTGTGTCCGGGAGTATCTCCGCGAGTGGTCAGGTTTCGGTCAGCGTCGATCTATCTTCGGCGGAAACTGGGGTTGGCATCCGCAACGAACGCCTTCAGAAAATGTTGTTTGAAGTTGCGAGTTTTCCAACGGCAACGATTAATTCTGCGTTAACCGATAGCCAGATTGCGGTGCTAAGAGCCGGTGGCGTTCAAGCCGAAAGCGTGTCAGTAAATATCAGCCTCCATGGAAAGACCGTCAGTAAGATAGCGAATGTGTCAGTGAGTTCTTCAGGTGGTGATGTACGCGTTACGACGACCCAGCCGATCGTTATCACGGCGCAGGAGTTTGGCCTTGAGGGAGGTGTTGCGGCGCTGCAGCAAATTGCTGGACTCAATGCGATCAGCCGATCAATCCCCGTTACGGTGGACCTTCGTCTGACTGCTGATTAACGCTGTCCGGTTGCCTGCATTAAGGCAACCAGTTGTGATCGATAGCGTTCGTATCGCTGTCGATCGCCGCGATCCCGCGCAAAGGCAAGCAGCGCGTTGAGCACGTCAGGCTGGCCAGGAAGGCTTGCATTAAGCCTTTCCAGGACTGACATAGCCTCAGGACCTGAGCCAGTGTCATTGAGCGCAATCGCATAAACGTATCGATGCCGCGATCCCTCGTTTTCAAGATCTGCCGCCCGTTTCAGCGAGACAAGCGCCTCATCAGTTTGACCAAGTCGGATGAGATGAAGACCTTGTGAGAACCACAGGCTTCCTGAGTCGGGGATGCGCTTAAGGGCACTTGATAAAAGCGCCGACGCGGCATCATTTTTGCCGTCTCTTCTGAGAATATCGACGAGGTTTACGATCGCGGGTTCTAGCTGCGGGTTGAGTCGAAGCGCCTCTTCGAGCGCGGCCGTCGCTTTTGTACTGTCGCCCCGATTGATCCAGAAATTCGCAAGTTGAAGTTGTACCGAGGGCATGTCGAGATGATCGCTTTGTACGGCGAGATATTCCTCAAAAAGCGGTTCCAGATCAGCTGTATCCTGCGGTCGCAGCTCTGAGGCTGGGATGCCAGCGAGGAGCTGAGCGACTTCCATTCGGACAGTGAGGTTAGTGTCTTTTATGAACGGTCTGAGCATGAGGTAGCGCTGAATAGGCTCGACGCCTCGCAGCGCTCTCACTGCCGATGCTCTCAAAACCGGGCTGTCGGACCTCAGTAACATCGCAGCGGCGCTGGGCAGCTGGCGCGACCCTAAATTGCCTAGTTGCTCAATGACCGACGCTCGCATGAGGTCAGATTGGCTGCCTTCGGCTACCAGAGATTCGAGTGTCGGCAGCGCTCTCAAATCACCCCGATCAGCGCTGTATCGCGCCTTTGCGAGCTTGAGATCGTGAAAGCTACTGTTAACGCCCCAGGTTTGAAGTGCGTCGTAAGCCCAGGCGTCACTCTTGTCTTCATGGCACTGCGTACAGGCATTGGGGCTGTCAATGCTCATTGAGATATCGGGTCGCGGTATGCGCATGCTGTGATCGCGTCGTGCATCGACAGCCATATAAACTTGCGACGGCATGTGACAAGCGACGCATGCGCTTCCAGTACTGGTCACTGAATGGCGGTGATGCGCAGGTGCATCGTAGGTCTCGGGTTTATGACATTGGGTGCAGACGGCGTTCCCGTCGGCAACCAGCTCATTACTGTGCGGGTTGTGGCAATTGCTACATACGACGCCTGCTTGAGCCATCTTGCTCTGCATGAAGGACCCGTAAACATAGACCTCGTCGAGAATCTGGCCATCGTGCCAATACAGAGGCGACTCGAGGGTTGATAGCCGGTGGGTATCAAGTAAAGACTGCCCGTAATGGTAGTCACCGAGCGTGGCTCGGCGTGAGTGACACCGTCCGCAATTATCGACTTGCGTCTGGTCGGTCAGTGCGGTGACACGGCGCGCGATATCGTCTTCGGGCGCTCTACTCCATTGGCCTCGAGCAGCAAGTGAGAGAGCTAGTCCCATTTCCGCAGGACTTTGACTGCGATCAACCTTTCCCGCTGTGGCTAATTCAATGTGGCGCGATCCCGGTCCGTGGCAGGCCTCGCAGCCGACATCAATCTGATCGTAGGTCGTCGTGTACTGCCGGCGTTCCCCGTCATAGCCCTTTACAACATTGGTGCTGTGGCACTCTGCGCACCGGCTATTCCAGTTGTGGTAAATGCCAGTCCAGTGCAGCGGGCTTTTTGAGGTCACAGGCTCTTGATTTTCGTAAATGTGATACCAGCGCTGACCACCCTCGGATTCATTGCGAGAATCCCAAGCGATGCTTAATGCATTGAGCCGGTCATTTTGTATAGGTAATAGAAGCTGCTGGAGAGGATAAACGCCAAATACATACGCGACCCGATAATCCTGTAGTTCCCCGTTCTCGTTGTCAGTTTTGACCCAGTACTCATCACCCTTTCGAGAAAAGGTAGTGGTGACGCCCTCGTAAATAAAGGTGGCGTTATCAAAATCGCCAAGCACGGTCTTCTCGTTGGCCTCCTGCATGGCCAGATCATGGTGTGAGTCGGTCCAGTCCTGAACCTGAGCGTCATGGCAGGATGAACAGGCGCTGTTACCGACAAAGCTGTCCTGCGTAGTGTCTGCCACTGCGGCTTGAGACAGCAACAAAGCATAGATAGTCAGTAAGGTCTTGCGGATATATCTCACGACCAGAGCTGTCTACTCAGCTCAGCGACAGGCCTACTTGCACCTCGTGCAAGCCATTCTGCCAGTGCCCCCGCGACATTTTTAAACTGAACGTTTGGCGCCTCAGGCGTGGAATCAAACCATCGACGTGCCGTTTGCGTGTCTAACGATTGCATTGTAGTTGCGTAGCCTAATTGCTCTAGGGCGGCAGCGTTGGATAGCTGTTCCATCTGTTTTGCCAATGGGCGGGTGAGAACGGGCTTCTTCCATTGCAGGCACTCGGAGATGAGCTCAAAGCCAGTATTGCAAATAACACCCTGTGCGGCGGCAAGGTCGCGTTTGAAGCCATGGATATTAGCTTTTCGTCGCACGACATTACCTTGAGCGTCGTCGGTTACGTCTGGCGAATATTGTATGAACCTCTGATCAGAAAAACCATGAAGCCAGGTGGTTGTCAGATTCTGATCCTCAAATGGCAGATAGACGAGAATATGGTCTTCGGTCGTTTCTGCATCTAGCTCCGGTAGATCAAGAATGGGTGGTAATATCGTGTCGTCAAAAGGCGCCCAGTGAAGGCCTACAGGCACCACTACGGGCGCAAACTGTTGCATCACCAAACGGCTCAGGGCGGTATCGCCGGTCATGGGTGTGTTCTTACCGAAGGCATATTGATGCCCAATACCGATGGCTTCCCTGCCTCTCGCTTTACAGGCCCAAGCAATCACTGGCTCGTAATCGCAAACAATCAGATCGTACGGATCGAGGTCGAGATTTGTTGTGTCCTTGATGAAGGTGGCAGGAGAGAGAGCAAACGCCGTCTTTCGGTATCTCATTTTTCCCGCTTCAGTCACCATGGTAAGACCTTCCCGGTGCTTGAAGTCACCGAACGGCTCCATATCAAATAGCTTTTCTTTGGGCCGGCCTGAGAAAAGCCAGGTTACATCAACATCGTAATTTTTAAGTGCCTCAGCTACACCGCGTGCACGACTAATGTGCCCCTGCCCGGTGCCTTGAACACCGTAAAGAATCTTTCTTGTCATTAATGCGTGTTACCAGATGTTGAGCATTGATGCAGTGCCAGCGGCGATACCTGAACCCAGTATGGCACCTGCAGCGGTATCTCCCGGGTAATGAACACCGATGACAACTCGTGATGCAGCCACTAAAGATGCCCAGATTAACATGGCGGCGTAAGCGCCACCGAAGGTGATGATGGTAATGGTTGAGAAACAAAAGGCCGCTGACGTGTGGCCTGATGGGAAGCTGAATTTGTCAGATGCGGGGATAAGAGATTTGAGATTTTTCTTAAAGTCGCATGGCCGCAGACGCTTTAGCGTGTTTTTCATGATGTAGTAGATGATTCGCTCCGCGAGCATGGCAACCGCGAGCGCCACCGTATAGGTGGGTGCCAGCAACGAACCAGATAACCAAACTAATGAGGGTGTTAAGACTTGCAGATAACCATCGCCACTACGCGAAAGGGCAATAGCGCCCTTTGTCATTGCCTTGTATTCTCGACCGAGATGGAACACCTTGTCGAAAAGTGCGACGTCGATTTGTTGGAGCGCTGCCATGATCGCCATAGTGAGATTACTCCTCCCCCAAGATCACCTTTTAATAGCATTTTGGGTCATCATACCACGTAGTATGTGTTCGAAATATCACAAAAATGTGACCGCAAAACAATGATTAGATGACAGCCAATATGCATATAGGGATTCTTAAAACAGACGCCGTAAGACCGGAATGGGTGCCAGACTTTGGCGAATACCCCGACATGTTTAAGCGTCTCCTTTTGGAGGCTGACTCCTCGGTGAGTTTTGCGATCTGGGATGTTGAGGAGGGTGTTCATCCCACTGATCTCGACATTGATGCGGTGGATGGTTTTATTATTACCGGCAGCAAGAGCTCGGCCTACGACGACAAACAGTGGATTCGAGATCTCGAGGCTTTAATCCAGAAGCTCCATGCGAGGCGCAAAAAGATGGTCGGGATCTGCTTTGGCCATCAAATCATTGCTAAGGCTCTAGGAGGCGTTGTCTCAAAGTCCGATAAAGGCTGGGGTGTCGGTATTCACACCTATGAGCTCGATAAAGCGCCCTTTGATGGAGCGCAGTCTGGTCAGCTGAAGTTGGTGGTGTCGCATCAAGACCAGGTACATGAACTCCCACCCGGTGCCCGCAATGTGGTGTCCAATGCGCATTGCGAGAATGCGGGATTTGTCATGGGCGATCATATATTCACCCTTCAGGGACACCCTGAGTTCATCGACGAGTATTCGGAGGCGATTATGTCATTTCGTTACGACATGATTGGCGCCGACCGTGTTGCTCAGGGGCGTGCTTCGCTACAGCAACATGATCATGAGGGCGCTCGGGTCGCCCGTTGGATGTCGAGCTTCCTCGCAAGTTAGACCGATCGCCCAGCCGGGCTATGACGGTATTAGAGGGAGATTGCAGCAAACCTCGAGAGTCACCAAGCCCCCGTATTTTCCATTGATGCCCATGGCTCCTGCGCTGGCAGAGCCTCGCCGTCTTGCAACAGCTCGATCGAAATGCCGTCGGGTGATTTCACAAAGGCCATGCGGCCATCGCGCGGTGGGCGGTTAATCACGACACCCGCATCACGTAGTTTCTGACAGGTGTCATAAATGTCGTCGACCCGGTAGGCAAGGTGTCCAAAGTTTTTGCCCCCGTCGTAGGCTTCGGGGTCCCAGTTATAAGTGATCTCTACGAGCGGACTTTGCGCTGCTTCTGCGTGGTCAACATCACCCGGTGCTGCCAGGAATACCAAGGTAAACCGCCCCTGCTCACTGTCGGATCGCCTCACTTCGACAAGGCCCAGGTGACTGACAAAAAATTCGAGCGTTTTATCGAGATCACTGGCCCTGATCATGGTGTGCAAATAGCGCATTGATTGATTTCCTTCGCCTGCTATTTCAATGGATACGTAATTTAACGTATTCGTGCAATCAGACGAGCAATAGTTTGAAAATCCTCCTACACTGTCGCGCTCGCAAAAGATTGCGTCTTTGCGCGATTAACGCGCGTGCCTGCACAAACAAAGAGTATTTTTCATGTGGTTCCGTAATGCCCGCCCCTACAGACTGCCCGGTCGCCTTGGTATTGATGCCAGCGAATTGTCGCAACGCCTGTCGAGGCGCCCTTTTCAGCCCTGCCGCCCAAGTCAACCCGTATCGAGTGGATGGGTGCCCGCTCTATCAGATGATGCGAGTGATTTTGTTAACAAATCTGGCGATTACTGGCTTGTCAGGCTTCAGCGTGAAGAGCGATTGCTGCCAGCATCGGTCATTAGAAGCGAGGTGAACTCGCGCATTCAGGAAATTCAGACGGGCCAAGGACGCCGTGTTCAGCGTAAAGAGCGCCTAGATATTGTGGATGAAGTGACGCAGGATTTTCTGCCGCGCGCATTTACAAAATCGCAGCATCTCGAGGCTCTCATCAACGACCGCGAGGGCTGGGTGTGGGTGAATACGGCCAGTACGGCGCGTGCTGAAGAGCTGCTTTCGTTATTGCGAGAAGGCCTAGGTAACCTACCCGTGGTGATTCCCGACACACAAAAATCACCTGGTGTTGTAATGAGCCAATGGCTACTCAATGGGGGGCTGCCAGAGGGTCTGAGTCTCGGGGGCGATGTCGATTTGGAGGACCCTCAGGAGGAGGGTGGTGTTGTTCGAGTACGAGGTATGTATCTCGAATCTGATGAAATCACACGACACATCGAGTCCGGCAAGCAGGCTGTCCGGCTGGCGTTATCGTGGCAAGACCAAGTTGACTTTGTGGTCGATAGGGATCTCAGTCTCCGCCGCATTCGCTTCAGCGATGAGCTGAAAAGTATCAATGAGGAGCTTCAGGAGGATGTGCTGGCACGTCGAGATGCTGACTGTCTTCTCATGGGAGAGACTTTGAGCACGCTCCAAACAACCATAGCAAAAACGTTTGGCGGTATTTCGGAATGATCGATCGACCCGACCCCGGCACCTATGTGCATTACAAGAACGATAAGCACTACACGGTTATTGATGTGGTGAGGGACTCGGAAACCGAAGAGTGGATGGTGTTGTACCGTGCCGAGTACGGTGATTACGGCCTGTGGGTTAGGCCTCTGACCCTATTTATGGAAATCGTTCAAAAAGACAGGCAGTCGGTGCGGCGATTCGCACCCCTTTAGTGTTCGGCGCTTAGGCGCTGCCTAACAGGCGCGAGCCCATTGTGTCTTCAGCTGACCCGCGATTGCCGTACAGAGTGACATTCGCCGCGTCTGGCCGTAACAGTGTAAGGGCTGATCGTGTGCGTTCGCGCAAGCCCGCAATTAGCATACCGTTTCTCTGATTTGCACTCTTGCTCGCTTCACCCTTTTCACGAAGCTCATCCACACAAGCAAGCGCCCGATCACGTAACCCGTTGAATAAACCAGGGTGTGACTCAATTTGTGCGCGCAGGCCATCGTTGAGCCCCAGCTTTTCTCGCTCATGCCTTGCCTGAGCGTGCGTAGCGATCGCTCGCTGCTTCGCTGCAACTGCCTGCTCGAGCCGTTCAGCGTCGGAACCCATCAGTGCTTCGTGCTCGATATCAAGGGTCTCGACAACCTGTGTTAGTGTTTCGAGCTCGTGCTCGAGCGCATGCACTATGGATTCGGCGCTGGCGGCGTGACTGTCAGCGTTCATCATACTTACAGCAACTCTTTTTCCATGGTCATTAACGCGTCTGCTATACGATTTGCGTCAACTTCATAGCTGCCATCAGCAATATGTTGGCGAATCGCTTCAACGCGATCGAGGTCCACGCCTTCGGCCGCGGCCACTTCTGCTTGAAGTTCAGCCAGTCGAGACGCGGTGTTTGTTAATTGAACCGAGTCCATGCGCTTCGTATCTGTAGCGCTCGCTTGTTCGCCATCACCACCACGAACGCGAGTATCCAGCCGCTCAGTATCGAGGCGGGGACCCGGCTTAATTCCTGATGTATCAATAGGACTCATTTGACTCTCCGCGACATTTCGTCGCCCGATATTGTTTCTGCGATAAGGATAGCGGCAACTGCACTTAAAACTTTAGAATTTTTACACTTTTTTTTACTCATTGGATGAGCACTTTACCACTTGCCATAACAAAGCCCTCTACTTTTTTTCCGGAGCTGGTGTTCTGGACCAACAAGCGATCCCCTTCAGCACCGTTTGCTAGCGCTTTGCCTTGCATATTGACCAAAAGCCCCGAGCTTCGAGCGACTAAATCGACCGTCTGTCCGCGTTCTATGATTTGGGGTGATACGAGGTCAGATGAGCGAAGTGGGTTACCTGATCGCAAGTGCTTGCGCGCTTCTTTCCCAATGATTTTATTTTCGTCGGTAACGTAGCCAACTAGGGGTCGTGAGATCTCCCGCTTACGCCATTCAATGTCGCCTCGACTAATAATATCGCCACGATTCACTGAATGACCTAACACGGGGAGCTCCATCGTTGTCGTCACAGTGGCTCGGACATGAACAGTCCAGGGTGCAGGGCTGACGCATTTTACTGCAACACTCACCGGTCCGAGCACTTGCTCCCCAGATGACGAAGTACTCAACGGCACACCACAGGTCATCAAGCTTACACGCGAATCTACCGGACGGACGTTCACATTTACATGGTTGTGACCTCGTTCAAGCGCACGCTTCTCGGCAAATAGCGCCGCCGCGGCAGTAATTGTAGATACTGACTGAGCAGCAGTCGCTAGCTGCGGTGCCAGTAGCAATAAAGTGGCTATCGTCAGCTCATGTTTGCGTGTCATGCGGCAGCACTCCTCTCAAGTTTTTTGACATTTTCACAATGTTTGTATGTGAAGAAGCAAAAGTAATGCCAACTTTTTTTGACGCTCGGCTCAGCATTCGTTGCTAGCTATAAAAGTTATCGAGTTATTTGTTCTAAATTAGACTTTGAACTACCGTGGTTGGGCCGATGGAGGATGGTATGGTTGTTTAACGGAAAAAAACGGGTAGGGTTTGCTCAGGCTGAAGCAAGTCAGCGGAGCAGAGTTGCGAATAACATTTACTTACACGAGCACGTTGGGTCGACATATCACTCGACGTTCCATTAGGTTATAAGCAAAAAAGAGCGTTGGAGTGATCACCGTGCAACTGACTATTGAACAAGCTCTACAGCAGGCTGTCGCCGCCCACAAAGGGGGCAACCTTACCGAGGCTGAGAATATTTATCGGGCTATATTACAAAGCCAACCGAGGCACGCCGATGCAAACCACAATTTGGGGGTTATTGCCATCTCAGTGAACCAGATAGAGGCGGCAGTACCATTGTTTAAAACTGCTCTGGATGCCAATCCAAATGTGGAGCAATTTTGGCTAAGTTATGTGGATGCACTCGTCAAAGCTGACCGCCTAAAAGATGCCAAGCAGGCGATAAAAAAAGCCAAAAAAAAAGGATTCGATGCAAAGAAACTGGGGAAATTGCTCGCTAAATAAATCTCTCAAACGAGAGTGGTGCCGAGGTGAGCTTCAACTTGGGAAACACCCTTGTGGGACAGGGCAAGTTCAGTGAGGCGGAAGTCAGCTATAACCAAGCGATAGCATTGAAGCCTGACTATGCCGAAGCTCACAATAACTTGGGTATGGTGCTAGGGAGACTGGGTAAGTTCAGCGAGTCGGAAGCCAGCTGTAACCGGGCGATAGCGTTGAAGCCTGACTTCGTCGCAGCCCACAACAACTTGGGAAACGCCCTCGTTGGATTAGGCAGGCTGACCGAGGCGGAAGCCAGCTTTAACCAAGCGATAGCCTCAAAGGTTGACTATGCAGACGCTCACAACAACTTGGGTGTCGTGCTACAGCGATCGGGCAGGCTAAGCGAGGCGGAAGCCAGCTATAACCAAGCGATAGCGTTGAAGCCTGACTTCGCAGAAGCTTACAACAACTTGGGTGGTACGCTCACGGACTTGGGCAGATTAACCGAGGCGGAGGCCAGCTTTAATCAAGCGATAGCGTTGAACCCTGACTACGCAGAAGCTCACAACAACTTGGGTGTTGCGCTACAGCGACTGGGCAGGCTAACCGAGGCGGAAGCCAGCTATAACCAAGCGATAGCTTTAAAGCCTGACTATGCCGAAGCTCACAACAACTTTGGTGCTACGCTTACGGGATTGGGCAGATTGGAAGAGGCGGAGGCCAGCTATAACCAAGCGATAGCGTTGGAGCCTGACTTTGCAGAAGCCTACAGAATGTTGACTCATATAAAAAAATTTCAACGTCAAGATGAGCGATTTTCTAAAATGCTCGAGTTGTATCGCGACAACGCCCTACCAGACGAGCGACGTAGTCACCTTAACTTTGGGTTAGCCAAAGTGCATGAGGATTTAGGAGATTTTGAACGAGCGTTCACTCACTATAGTGAAGGCAACGAGTTACGCAAAAAGTTATTGGGATACCATGTAAGCAAAGATGTAGAGCTATTCATGCAACTCAAAGCGAGCTACCCACGAATAGAACAAGCGTCACTTGAACCAGAAAAATCATCAAAGGCGCCAACGCCAATTTTTATTGTTGGTATGCCTCGTTCTGGCACGACGTTAGTCGAACAAATAGTGTCCTCTCATCCGCTCGTGACAGGCGCTGGAGAGTTGCCTTACGTAAATCTTTTTGGCTCAACCATGGCTACTGGTTGTTCTGACATCAGTCATCAAGGTTTACTAGACTTCCGAAACAGTTATTTGGATAAGCTGCAGGGGTGTTCAGAGGGCAATCTGTGGATTACAGATAAAATGCCGCATAACTTTCGTTACCTAGGGCTGCTTGCTGCGGCGTTTCCTGAGGCCAAACTCATTCATGTCAAAAGACGTCCCGAAGCAGTTTGCTGGGGAAACTTCAAGACTTATTTTTCAAACAATCTCCTTGGCTATGCATGGGCAATTGATGACATCGTGGTGTTTTACAACCTCTATCAAAGTCTGATGAACTTTTGGAAAAATGCGCTTGGCTATCGAATTTATAATCTTGATTACGAACTACTAACAGATAATCAGGAGTCTGAAACGCGGAAGTTAATTGACTTCATTGGCTTAAACTGGGAGGAACGCTGCCTTTATCCTGAGGGCAATAAGAGGAGCGTATCAACCGCCTCTAGCGTGCAAGTTCGGCAAAAGGTATATCGAGGTAGTTCGGACCAATGGAGAACGTATGAGCCGTTTCTCGATGGCGCATTCGCTGGACTGTCAAGGTAGAAAGCGCCCACTTTCGAGAAGAAATAAAGGCTCATAGACTCGGTGACACTTGCTGTATGACCACGGGTGGTAAGTCCAAACTCTCTTTCTCTTCTTCTTTCGCTGCTGGCTTGCCATAGCCTCGGTCGATTAGGGCTCAAGCTGTGGACGTTATGGCGGCGTCTTTACGACCATTTCTGACGAAATCGACTAGTGTTTGGATTACTTATTCGATATTTGTTTTTGCAAGCTCTGAGAGGCGCTGAGACTGCTCCGTGGAGGATTTATTAGTATAGCGCTGTAGCTCTGTTCCTGCTCGGTCGTCACCACAAGCCATATGTGCGCGCGCGTTCATTTTATCTGACAAATTTAATAAGAGAGCTCACTTCACTAGCTGTTCTGAGAAAAAATAATTAACCAGTAGCGGTTAAGTAAAGAGGCTTGAGCAGTAGTCTTCAACGGCTGCGATAAAGGCGTGTCGCGTCGCTCTCGAGGGAAGCACCCGACTCTCCTGGAGGGCGGGATAAGTCGGTGCCATAGCGGGCGGAGTAATCAAACGGCGGACCAGCCGTGGATTTTCACCAGTTTTGTGAGCTTCTTCCGTTATGACTCGTTCTCTTGCAGCGGGTGTCAAAACTTTGCCATTTACAATCTTCGTTTATAACCCATTGTTTTGTATCAATTTTTTAAGTTGGCACGGCTTTTGTATATCACCAAGCGACAGGTGACATGGAAATAGGCCATGACAGCAATAGATAAAGCATTGGGAATCTCGCCTCAGGTATTGGCGCTTCGTGCTCAACGAATGAACTTGTTGAGTTCGAATATCGCCAATTCTGATACCGCCGGATACAAGGCGCGTGACATTGATTTTACGGCAGCGCTTCGCCAGGCGGAGCAATCGCAAGGTCGGTTTGAGCGAACTCATGCTGCGCACATTGCTTTAAGTGGGTCTGTTGAGCAGCCGGACGTGATGTACCGGGTGCCTGCCGAAGTGTCACCCGATGGGAACAGTGTCGATCCGACCATGGAGCATCAGGCATTTATGGAGAACGCACTGAGGTATCAGGCGAGCTTGCAGCTGCTCGACAGCCGCATCAAAGGCATCAAAAACGCCATCAAAGGAGACTCATAATGAGCTTATTTGACGCAATGAGTATCGCCAGTACTTCGCTGACGGCTCAGACCGCGAAATTGAACACCATTGCTAAAAACATGGCTAATGCGGATACGGTCGCCTCGACTCCTGAGGCTACCTATACCGCGCAAGCGCCGCTGTTTCGCGCCGTTCTCGAAGGTCAGATTGACCCTAAAGATCCCTCTCAGATGGGTGTGGTCGTTGAGGACATCGTTACGGTGGGTGGTCCCGCGCTGCAGGAATTCAACCCAGCGCACCCTTTGGCAGATGAGAACGGATACATCTACAAGCCCAATATCGACGCAGCCACTGAAATGGCGGAGATGATGCAGGCTTCGCGCTCGTTCCAGAACTCTGTTGAAGCCATCAACACGGCAAAGCAGCTGGCTCTTCGAACTTTGACCTTAGGTAAGTAATCCAATGATTAACGGCACCCCGACAGACATCTTTACCTCTCTGAATCCCGGTCAGGTGGCGGAGACGTCACGTTCTCGCAACATATCCGACATGGGCTCAGACGATTTTATGGCGCTCATGATTGCACAGATGAAAAATCAGGATCCAACTAAACCCATGGATCAGATGGCCTTCATGAGTCAGCTCGCCGAGTTCAGCTCTTTGTCCGGTATCCAAGAACTTAACGGCGCCTTTGGTGAACTCTCTACGAATCTGACGGGAGCACAAGCAGTACAGGCGTCCTCGCTTGTCGGACGCAGCGTGGCGATGGATACCCAGGTTGCGGCGCTTGCACCAGCGGGACGTAACGAGAATGGCGATATGGTCAATTTGCTGTCTGCCACTGTTGACATGGGGGATGGCAGTGATGGCGGTGTCTTTGAGGTAAGAGACAACGCCGGCAATCTTGTTTTCTCAGGTCAGCTACCCGCCGGATCGGGCCACGTCCCGGTTGTATGGGATGGTCAAGCGTCTGATGGCAGCTACCTACCACCCGGGGACTACAGCATTTCAGCACGTGTTGAGCGCGGCGGTGACCTCCGCGATGCACGCGTCTATGGGCATGACACCGTGATTTCCGTGGCTATCGGCTCCGGCAATCAAGTGACATTGAATTTAGCAAGCGGTCGCTCGGTGGATGTGAGCGACGTCAAAGAATTTTTCTGATTTACAACGAGGAACTAACATGGCATTTAACACATCAATCTCAGGACTACAGGCCGCTCAGCAAGATATGGGCGTCATCAGTAACAACATTGCAAACGTTGGGACCACCGGCTTTAAGCGAAGCGATTCGCTGTTTGCCGAGCTGTATACAGCATCACTCGGTGGTGCCGGTACGCAGCCGGGCTCAGGTGTGACCTTGGAGCGCATCCGAAGTGACTTTGGTCAGGGCAGCTTTGAATTCACCTCAAGCCAGCTGGATTTGGCCATTGACGGTAATGGCCTGTTTGTTCTTCAAAACGGTTCAGAGACGCTCTACACACGCGCCGGCGCTTTCCGATTGGACAATGACGGTTTCGTTGTCACGGAAAGTGGTGCCAACCTTCAAGGTTATGGCGCTGACGATAACGGTCAGATCAACACGGCGCTAGGTAACCTACAGATTACTAATGCGCTACTTGCTCAAAAGCCAACGGAAGAAATTACGTTTAACGGTAACTTGGATTCGCGTTCTACGGCACCGACCACCGTACCGTTTGATGCGACGAATCCCGAGACTTACAACTTTACATCAACGACCACTGTCTATGACTCTGCGGGCGCTGCCCATCAGGTGATACTCTACTTCGCAAAGGACGCAGCGGCAGCTAACCAGTACAACGTGACAGCTAGCATTGACGATGTTGTGCAGCCTGAAACTGCTGCGATAGTTTTTGATAATACGGGTGTGCTCGATGCAACCTCTGTCACGGCGTTAAACTTGGCGAGCTACACTCCTGCAAACGCAAACGCACAGCCCATTAACATCGATTTCTCGACCGTTACCGGCTACGGCGCTACTTCAGCAACTTCAGGTGTGACGCAAGATGGCTATGCAGCAGGTCAGTTGGCGGGCTTCGAGTTTGATCGAGCCGGTGTTGCCTACGCGACTTACACCAACGGCGAGACACGTGCTGTCGGTCAGGTAGCGCTTGCCACTTTTACAAACCCAAGCGGTTTGCAGTCTGCGGGTAAAACGAATTTTGCTGAAAGCTCAACCTCCGGTGTCGCTTCCATTGGCACGCCTGAATCGGGTGCTCGCGGCATTATTAGACCCTCTGCGCTTGAATCTGCAAACGTTGACTTGACGGTAGAGCTGCTCGCCTTGATTGAGGCGCAGCGCAACTTCCAGTCAAACGCTCAGGCAATCCAGAACGCGAATGATGCCTCACAGGCCATCCTTCAGCTTCGTTAATTGGGTATTAGGTAGGTAATTCGTTATGAGTACCGTTCTTCAAGTTGCCGCTGCCGCTAGCCGTCAAATTGCTAACGCGCAAGCGGTGGTGACGCATAATTTGGCCAACGCGGGTACCACTGCGTTTAAAGCTGACTTGTTCTATGCCGAGCAGGGCTATGCCAACAAGGGCGACGCGGGTGCGTCTGCGGTCGACTTTAGAGCGGGAAACATCGCGTATACCGGCCGTGATTTGGATATTGCGATTGCGGGTGATGGATGGATGCAGGTGATTACACCTGCCGGTGAGGAAATCCTCAGCCGGCGCGGTGATTTACGCATCGATCCGAACGGCAATCTTATTGACGCTGAGCAAAATCAGATACTCGGTGACGGCGGTCCAATCAATGTGCCCGCCGATAGCCAGGTCACCATCGGTGCCGACGGAACGGTCTCGTTCATTCCTCGTGGCGAGACCGCGCTGGGCACTGTGGTGACAGATCGAATTTTGCTGGTTAATCCTGCGCCAGAGACCTTAACCAAAGGCTTGGATGGCAACATCCGGGCCGAAGGTCAGGCAAACCTTGAGCCGGCTGCTGATGTGCAGCTAGCTGTTGGTGCGCTGGAGACGTCAAATGTGAACCCCATTGCCAGCATGGTCCAGATGATCGAGCTTTCGCGCTCGTTTGAGGGCCATATCCAAACCATGAAAACTGCCGATGAGCTGGCTGCCTCGAGCGCCAGTCTCATGCGGCTTGAATAAGACTTGAACTGAGGAGTCAGTAACATGAGCCAGTCATTATGGATTGCCAAAACCGGATTGGATGCACAGCAGACCAAGATGGCCACTATTTCGAACAACCTCGCAAACGTCAGTACCAATGGCTTTAAGCGGGGCCGCGCCATTTTCGAGGACTTGCTGTATCAAAACGTCCGACAGCCGGGCGCACAGTCCTCGCAGGACACCATGTTGCCCTCGGGACTTCAGGTCGGTACGGGTACTCGCGTGGTAGCCACCGAGCGATTATTCACCCAAGGTAATCTGGTGCAAACCGGTAACGCGCTTGACCTGGCAGTACAGGGTCGAGGCTTCCTTGAAGTGCTCATGCCCGACGGTTCTCAGGCGTTTACGCGCGATGGGTCTTTGCACCTCAACGATCAGGGTATTCTGGTGACCTCGGCGGGCTATCAGCTCCAGCCGCCTGTCACTATTCCTCAGGACGCGCTGAGCATTACGGTCGCGCCCGACGGCACCGTGTCGGTTCAGCAGCCGGGATCACCACAGGCGACGCAGGTCGGTCTGATTCAGTTAACGGACTTTGTGAACGCGGCGGGCCTCCAGGCACGCGGTGAAAACCTCTATCTCGAGACGGGTGCCAGTGGCTCACCCCTACCCGGCAACCCTGGCCTAAATGGTCTTGGCACCTTGCAGCAAGGGTTTGTTGAGGGCTCTAACGTCAATGTGGTCGAAGAGATGGTCAACATGATCGAGACACAGCGTGCTTATGAGATGAATTCTAAGGCCATCTCGACCGCAGACCAGATGCTGCAGTACGTCACGCAGAATCTTTAGTGACAGGCCGATGTACGTGATTTGAGGAATGACTTATGGAACGTTACCGCATAACTAGTCTCGTGCTTCCAATACTTTGGGTTTTAAGTGGGTGCGCTGGTATCGAGAGTAAATCTCATCCCGCCTATGCGCCCATGGAGCCAATCGTCTATACGAACCCGAGCGAGGGTGAAACAGCGGGCAGTCTGTATAATGAGCAACGCGGGATCAGTCTCTTTGCCGATACGCGCGCCCGAGCTGTCGGTGACATCATCAGTGTGATCCTTACTGAATCAACGCAAGCGTCGAAAAATGCCGGCACAACCATTGGGCGCACGTCTGGTATTGACGTTAGCCAGCCCACTATTTTTGGGCGCGCCAACCCCGACTTTAGCGCCGACAGATTTCGAGGCCTCACCCTTGAACAGAGCATTGAATCGGAGTCTGAGTTCACGGGTAACGGTACAGCAAATCAGTCAAACTCGCTCAGCGGAGCGATAGCCGTTCAAGTAGCGCGTGTGCTACCCAATGGTAATCTTGTAGTTCAGGGTGAAAAGTGGCTCGCTTTAAACAAGGGCGATGAATTTATACAGCTACGCGGCATCATCCGCCCACAAGATGTGAGTTCGACAAATACGATAGCGTCAACTTTGGTCGCGGATGCTCGAATTTCTTATGGTGGTACGGGAATGATTGATCGCGCGAACTCGCCAGGGTGGTTTTCTAAATTCTTCAACAGCCCGCTAAATCCTTTTTAGGGAGATGATGATGTTCAAGCGAAACGTATTCGATATTTCCAAATCCGTCATCTTTGCGTTTGCCAGTTATTTGGTGGTGCTGGCTATTTTCGCGGTGGCCTTCCCCAAGGAAGCTCAGGCTGAGCGCATTAAAGACATTGCCATGATCGAGGGTGCACGAAGTAACCAGCTGATTGGCTTTGGTTTGGTTGTGGGCCT
Source organism: Halieaceae bacterium (assembly GCA_902547755.1). Lineage (GTDB taxonomy): Bacteria > Pseudomonadota > Gammaproteobacteria > Pseudomonadales > Halieaceae > Luminiphilus. The sequence continues at coordinate 92,912 of CACCPA010000005.1, forward strand.
CGATGGTACCGGTGACCAGGTAACGCAGACACCCTTCACCATTCAGGCTGCGCGCAGCATGTTGCAGCAGTTTGGGGTCAATCTGCCTCCGGGTGTGAACCCGCAGACCAAGAACATGGCCTCGGTCATGGTTACGGCAGAGTTGCCACCCTTTACCAAGCCCGGCCAGAAAATGGACGTTACGGTATCGTCGGTCGGTAATGCGAAAAGTCTGCGCGGTGGTGAGCTTTTATTGACCCAACTCAAAGGCGGTAACGGCGAAGTCTATGCTGTTGCACAAGGAGGTTTGGTTGTTTCAGGTTTTGGTGCGGAGGGTTCAGACGGCTCTAGAGTCAGTGTGAATACTAAGGCGTCAGGTCGCATTCCCAACGGTGCGCTCATCGAGCGCGAGGTGGGCAATGCACTGGATGATGGTAGTGACCGAATCACCTTCCACTTGCATACTGCCGACTTCTCAACGGCGCGTAACGTGGCCTTCGCGATCAACAGCATAATGGGACCCGACACAGCAGAAGCACTGGACGCTGTGTCTATTTCAGTTCGTGCACCGTCAGAAACAGCACAGAAAGTCTCGTATCTTGCGGAGCTAGAGAACATCGAGGTCAGTAAAGCGGCGAGCGCAGCCAAAATCATCGTGAACGCGCGAAGCGGCACGATTGTCATTGGCTCTGAAGTCATTGTGAAACCCGCGGCAGTTGCTACCGGTGCACTCACTGTGACTATTGATGAGGCGATTGCCGTGTCTCAGCCTGGACCTTTTGCGGCGGGTGGTGAGACCGCAGCCGTTCCTGACACGAACGTGGCGATTGAAGAAGAGGAAGTGAACTTCTTCGTGATGGAAGGTGGCGTCAATCTTCAGGATATCGTCACAGCCATTAATAAAGTGGGTGCCTCACCCGGTGATCTCATTTCAGTACTCGAGGCCCTGCAGCAAGCCGGTGCGCTGAGTGCCCAGATAGTGGTCATTTAAAAGGATTTCCTGAGGAATTACTGATGAGCGGCGCCATTTACAACGACTTCAGTCAGTTCACGACGCTTCGCGCGGAAGCGACGAAGAATCCGAACGCGGCGCTCGAGGACGTGGCCGCGCAGTTCGAGTCGATCTTTCTGCAACAAATGCTCAAGTCCATGCGTGATGCCACGGTAAAGAGCGGCTTATTTGAGTCATCGCAAATGGAGACCTACCAGGGCATGGCGGACCAGCAGCTGGCAGTTCAGCTCTCAGAGCAGGGCGGCATTGGCTTGGCTCGAATGATGGTCGAACAAATGCAGACGCGCGATTTGGTGCCAAAGTTGGACGATGACACAAACGGCGAATTGACAGCGGTAAAAACGTCAGCGGAGCAGGATGTGACTCAGGTTTTTGGTCCAAAGGTCGCTAATGCTTACGACATAAGGAGCGACGATTAATGTCTAACATCTTTGATGTCGGTTCGTCGGCGCTGAACTCGCTTCAGCGGGCCATTTCTACGACCGGCAATAATATTGCAAATGCGAATACTGACGGCTATAGCCGCCAGGAGGTTGAGTTTAGGACGCGCACGCCGGATTCCATTGGCGGGCACCAAATCGGTACGGGCGTTGAAATCAGCTCTATTCGACGTGCTTACGATCAGTTTCTGACGCAGGACGTTCAAGCTCGTACCAGTTCCTCGGGTTACTACAGTCTTTATTCAACAACGGCTGAGCAGATTGACAATCTCATGGCGGACCCCACCACCAGCATCTCATCGGCCATGGATCAGTTTTTTACAGCCATGGAAGCGGTCGCTATCAGCCCAACCTCGCAACCGGAGCGTCAGGTACTGCTCTCGGAGGCGGGCACACTCGCAAACCGTTTCAATTACGTCGATGCGCGCTTAAGCGAGCTTGCCGAGAACATAAACGAGCAAATGTCGGTTTTTATAATGGACATCAACCAGCACACTAAGGACATTGCTCAGCTCAACCAGCAAATTGCGCGCCTTGAACGAACCCCGGGTGGCTCGCCTAACGACTTACTTGATCAGCGCGATCGCGCTATCGAGTCCTTATCCAAGTTCGTTAGTGTCGAGACCCGCCTGCAGGAAGACGGCTCAATGAATGTCTTCACCTCATCCGGCCATCGACTGGTGAGTCAGTCAGGCGCCGAGACATTACGCATGACCTCAGCGCCCCAACCCGACGGGCCTGTAAGGCTTTACATTTCGGCGCCGGGTGGTGCCGATACAGAAATTACTGGCTTTTTCCTAGGTGGTGAGCTTGGCGCTGCAATGGACGTATCGCAAAACGTTATCGATCGGGCGCGGCGAGATATCGGCTTACTCGCCGTTGGCCTCTCTGAGACCTTCAACACCCAGCACAAAGCCGGTGACACGCTAAATCTGGTCGCAGGTGCGGAGTTTTTTGCGTCGATTACGCCGGTGGTTACGGCATCGCCCCTGAACTCGGGAACGACGACGGTCGCGTCGGTTATTGACGATGCAACAGAACTGACCGGTGCTTCATATCAAATTGATTACACCGACAGTGTGGTGACCATCACGAACCTGGCGACCAATGCGACACAGGAAATTAACGGTACGACGGCATCGATTGACGGCTTGACCTTTACGGTGAGTCCATTTTCGAACCAGACCGACGGTGATCGATTCTTGGTGGAGCCCACCGGACGGGCAGCATCGTCGATGGCGGTGGCGATTACTGACACTTCCGACATTGCCGCGGCTAACTCAGGCAGCAATGTGGGTGATAATCGTAATATGCTCAGCCTCATTGCACTTCGCGAGGCTAATAATCTAAAAAATGGGACCAAGAGTGTTTACGATATTTATAATAATGCCGTGTCTGAAGTGGCCGTTGGCACCCGTAGCGCACGAGCGAACGCAGACACAGAGCTGTCTTTATTGCAGTCGGTGACTGATCGACGCGATGGCATTACCGGCGTCAACCTTGAAGAAGAGGCGGCCAACTTGATTCGGTATCAGCAAGCTTACCAGGCAGCAGCACAGATTATTACGACGGCTAATGATGTCTTTGATACCCTATTGCGGGCGGCTTCACGATGATTGGAAGAATGTCATCGCTGCAGATTCATCAAAGCGGTCTGGACGTGATTTTGGACGCGCAAGCGAGACTGTCTCGCACGCAGGAGGAGCTCGCGTCAGGGAAGCAGATGCTGAATCCTGCCGACGATCCCGTAGCGGCTGCGCAAATTCAGAATATTCGCAGCGAGTTGTCTCGTATAGAGACGCTTCAAAAAAATATCTCTTTTGCATCGAGCGAGCTGGGCGTTGTGGAAGATGCGGTCGCCAACGTTGAAGGAATTCTCATGCGCGCTCGCGAATTGGCCGTAAGGGGAGCCAACGATAGCCTCTCTAAAAATGATCGAAGCGCCATCGCTACAGAAATAGATACGTTGAGAGACCATCTCATTGCTGCTGCAAACACGCAGAGCGTGGGCGGAGACTATATTTTCGCAGGTTATGCAGTTGCGTCGGCGCCTTATGCAGATTCTGGTACCAACGCGACGTATAGTGGAGACGACGGAGTGAAAGCCCTCAATATTGCTCCTGGTGTTGCTATACAAACGCGATTAGCGGGTCATTCTGTATTTGGAAAGTCGAGCGAGGAGACAGGACAGCTAAATGCCTTTGAAGTTCTGGCAGTCTTAGCCGCGGGATTACGCGGTGATCCCTCTGATGATGTTTTAGTACTGACTCAAAATGGGGATTCAGTCACCGCCGATAATGCGATCGATATCTCACTAGAGGCGCTCGATGAAAATCTCGAAAATGTCAGATCGAACCGCACTGAGCTTGGTGTGCGAATGAGACGGGTTGATGATCAGCAGGCCCTGAACGATAACTTTAATATTCGTTTGCAAGATACGTTGTCGGGTCTCGAGGATCTTGACTACACAAAGGCGATTACAGAAATGAACTTGCAGATGGTGGCCCTCGAGGCGGCACAGAAGGCGTATACAAAGACCCAAAGCCTCTCCTTGTTTAATTATCTCTGAGTGACCGTACTGGTCCGTAGCTGAATCGCAGCTTCCATAGTCTTCTTTTGGTGAAATCGCGATCGTCGAGATAATTTCAATAAAATTTTCCTAAAGTAACTACCTCGCTTGTCGCTAATCGGGTTGAAGCGGTGTTGGGTCTTTTTCTTCAACGCCAGTTTCTTATCCATTTAACTGAAGGCGCGCGTTGCGGGCCACGTGGAGTGACAAAATGGCACAGACTATCAATACCAACATCGCGTCGCTTACAGCGCAACGCAACCTTACTGTCAGCCAGAAAGAAGCTAATCAAGCTATGGAGCGACTTTCATCTGGTTTACGCATTAACAGCGCAAAAGACGATGCCGCGGGCTTAGCGATATCTAATCGCTTGACTGCGCAAATCAACGGCATTAATCAGGCGGTCCGTAATGCGAACGACGGCCTTTCTGTCTCTCAAGTTGCCGAAGGCGCTATGGCCGAGACGTCAACTTTATTACAGCGTATGCGAGAGCTTGCAGTTCAGTCTGCAAATGCGTCTAACTCCTCCGCTGATCGAACTGCATTGCAAACCGAAGTCACTCAGCTAATCGCTGAGATGGATCGCATTGCAACCAACACGAAGTTTGGAAGCACTGCCCTGCTGGACGGAACATACACGAGCCAGGCTTTTCAAGTAGGTGCTAACGCTAGCGAAACCATGTCAGTTTCAATCTCATCTGCGAAGTCGACTGCACTCGGAAGTACATCTTCATCAGCAACAACCGTGAACTTTGCCAACTTTAAGTCTGCAAATGCTACGGCCAGTACCGCTGCCGCATCGCTCTCTTCTGGTGTGGCGGCTCAGACTTTGTCGCTTGAAGTCAACGGAACGCAGACTAACGTTGCAGTTGCCGCTGACGCGACGGCGGCTACGATAGCCACTTCGTTTAACGCAGCTCAGACAGATGTGGTTGCGGCCGCAAGCACGGGCGCTCGTTTAGACGCAAGCACTGGTGTTGAGGCCAGCGATACGGTCACCCTTTCAATTAACGGTACGTCTTTGGGGGCTCTGGCTACGACTACTGCAGCCACCGCTTCTGCAAATATTGCAGCCGCCATCACCGGTAATGCTACGTTGTCAGCAACCTTGACAGCGACAGACAATGGAGACGGAACCGTTGACATCAGGGATTCATCTGGTGGCGATATCACCGTCGTTTTCACTAACGGCACTGACGCAAGCAGTAACAACACATTTACTGTGCAAGAGCTCAATACTGCTGGAACCTTAGTCGGCGTCGCGGAGTCGATCACAACAACTCAAGGTACGACCGTTACAGGTGATCTTACGTTCACAGTGTCCGATTCAACTAAATCGTACGCCCTATTCTCATCAGATGGGTCAGGCGCTTTAACTTCCGCCACATCTGCTACTGATGGTAAGGGTGCTAGTGAAAACATTACGTTCAACAACTTTAACACTGCAGACGCTGGCGCGTCAGCCGCTACCGCGGTGGATCTTCTCGCTACTGCTCAGACGTTGACGTTTACCACCGATGGTGTTTCGGACAGTATCGCTATTGCTGATACTGACACTGCCGCGACGATTGCACAGAGTATTACCAATAATATCTCGGGATTCACTGCCAAGGCGATAACGGGTGCACGTTACACAGTGTCTGGCACCGCTGGTGCCGGTACGATCACACCGACGATAAATGGTGTGTCTCTGGGAACGGTGTCAACTGCGACTTCGGCGGCTACACACGGTGGTCTCCTTGCGACTGCAATTAACAACAACGTTGCACTCTCGAAGACGCTTACAGCAGTCGATAATGGGGACGGAAGTGTCGATATCTTTGATGCTACTGGTGCGAATATCGTGTTTGATGACCTCACGCAGGCAACAACGACTATGACTATGCAGGTTCAGGCTCTAGACGCCGCAGGCGTAGTATCCGGGTCTGCTCAGACAATAACCAGCGGCCAGGGTACGAGTGTCATGGGTGACGTCTTGATGTCTGTAGACGACACCACGAAGACCTACTCAGTTCACTCGTCCGTAGGTACCGGCATTACTTCTGCCACGGCAGCGGGTAATGGCGCCGGCACTGTTAGTTCGACGACAACTACGACTTCTGCAATCAGTGCCGTCGATATCTCGACGGTGGCTGGAGCGACGTCAGCATTAACCTCAATTGATGCGGCGTTGACTTCACTTGATTCGCAACGTGCAAGTCTAGGTGCTGTTCAGAATCGATTTGACTCGGTTATATCTAACCTGTCGAATGTCTCTGAGAACACTTCAGCTGCTCGTTCACGAATCATGGACGCAGATTTTGCTGCAGAGACTGCTCAGCTAGCTAAAACACAAATACTGCAACAGGCGGGTATTTCGGTTCTGGCTCAGGCGAACGCACAACCTCAAAATATCTTAGCATTGCTTCAGTAATGAGAAGATGAGTATGAGTGGTAGCAAAGTGGCCGGGCGGTAATCTTACCGTCCGGCTTTTTCCGCTTAATAATTGCCCGACAGATGGTACCCGTCGGGGGAGGGTACTTAAATGGTTACTGAGATTGGTGGTGCATCCATAGCTTCACAAATCCAGTCAGCTATCCAAGCAAGCGACGCGGTTCCAAGACGACCTGACGTGAGAGTCAGTAACGAGCCGTCCGCCCAAGTAAGTAAACCTGCTGAGCTAGAACTCGAGTTTGACCTAGAAGTAGTTGAGAGAGCAGCAGAAACGGTCGGTAATTTCATAGAACAAATTACTCGTTCCGTCCGCGTTGCTTACGATACGCAGATTGACTCACCTATTTTCACGGTGGTTGACGCTCAGACGTCCGAGGTCATTAGGCAGATTCCAAGTGAAGATTTGGTTGCAATTGCGAGATTTTTGGAGACGCATGATGTAAATCCTGTCGGCTCCAAAGCTTTGGCGGGGGTGTTAATTTCCGCAGAGGGGTGAGCTTTTTCAATTCTGGCATACGGCTTGCTTTACTTTTTAAAAGGTCATGAAATTGACGCAACGTGTGGAATGAAAGGAAATGGTCGCTGTAACGGGCACTGGGTCTGGGTTGGATATAGATGGGTTAGTTTTGGGCCTTGTCGGTGCCGAGCGCGCACCCGCAGAGACTCGGTTAGACAATAGAGAAACAAAAACCAATACGCTCATCTCTGACTTTGGCTCAATTGTCACTGCACTAACTGACCTTGAGTTGGCCGCTAACACATTAGCCGGCTCGACTGGTTTTTCGGAATTTACTGCCGTGTCGAGTGACACCACCAAAGCGACGATCTCGGCGTCTAGCTCAGCTTCTTTGGGCTCTTATCAACTTGCTGTATCGAGTTTAGCGACCGCGCAAACTCTAACGTCCGGGACCTTTGCGCTCACGACGTCAACGCTGGGTACGGGTACTCTGACGATAGCCTTGGGAACGCCCACGTACACAGGTTCCACGCCAGACACGTATTCCTCATTTACACAAACGAGTTCCGTTGACGTAACGATTGACTCATCAAACAACACATTGGCTGGTGTTAGAGACGCAATAAATGCGGCCAATGCGGGGGTAAATGCCTCCATACTCAACAACGGAAGCACATATCAGCTGCTGCTCGTTTCAGAGACCACAGGCCTTGCAAATAGCATGTCAATTTCCGTTTCAAACGACAGCTCAGGAACCGATACGGATTCGAGTGGTCTTTCCCAACTTGTTTACAACGCCTCAGCCAGCCAATTACAGCAGTCAATTGCTGGTTCCAACGCCTCTTTCACGTTAAACGGGATCTCTATTTCGAGTTCTACCAATACGGTGGCCGAAATCATTGATGGTGTAACGCTCAACTTACTTGGAACTACCACCTCCGCGATAACGCTAGATGTTAAAACGGACACCACAGCTGTGGTTGCTAACGTGCAGTCTCTTGTCGATAAGTACAACGCCTATCAAACCCTGCATAGCAACTTTACAAGTTATAATGTGCTGACTGGCGTATCGGGCTCGCTGCAAGGGGACGCGACAATACTCGCGGTAATGTCCCAAGTGAGGGATGCCTTAGGCGCAAACATCACTGGTGCTACAGGTGCCTACAAATCATTAGGCGACTTGGGACTTAGTTTTGATCAAACCGGCGTTCTGTCCTTTGAGCAAACGACTTTCGAAACTGCTTTTGCAGCAGACTCTTCCGCCGTAACTCAAATCTTTGCTTCAACGACGCAAAATGGCGTCTCGGTGAGCGGTGTCGCGGACACCCTTGAAACGGCGCTAGAAACCTTCCTTCAAACGGGCGGGATTCTAGATACGAGGACAGATACATTAAATTCTCGGCTCTTGGAAATCAGCGATGCTCGGATTGACTTGGAGGCGCGGATGCAGTCCCTTGAGGACCGTTTATTTGCACAAATGAATGCTATGGATTCATTACTCGCCGAGATAGAAGTTACAGGTGATTTTTTAACGCAGCAGTTTGAGGCCATGAAGCCAAGAGATCGGTAACGAAGGAGACCACGGAATGAATATGAAAAGTGCGGTGAGCGAGTATGCGCAAATAAAAGTGCAATCAACGGTAGATGGTGCTTCGTCCTCTCAGTTAATCACATTGTTGCTCGATGGGGCGCTTGAGCGAGTGCGCGAGGCACGCTGGCACATGCAGCAGGGTAATCTAGCTGGTCAAGGTGAGCTCATAGGGAAGGCCATTGACATTGTCGCGAGTCTTGATTCATATCTCGACCACGATAGCGGAGCCGACATCGCTCATACGTTAGAGTCGCTTTACGACTATTTAGTCAGGCAATTGTACCGCGCGAACCAAAAAAGCGATGTTTTAATTCTTGATGAAGTTGCATCATTGTTGAGTGACGTACGCGTCGGCTGGGTTGAGGCAACCAAAAACCAGGAGTAGGCTGTCATGGGATCTGCGGTTACCGAACGCTGTTTAGAAACGTTACTCGCACGACGGGGCCAGTGTGCTTTGATGGCGAATGTGCTGACGCGTACATCGCGCATGCTTGAGGCCGCGCGTCTGGGTGACTGGGTAGTAGTGGCGGCTATGGAAAACAAACGAAGCCAGCTATTGAAGCAATGTTTTTCTGAGCCCGTTAGCCCAGGCAATAGTGAGATTTTCTCGGAAGCTCTGGCAATCATGCTGCATCTCAACGAAGAGTTAGTAGCCCTTTTAAATGAAGCGAAAGCCAATGCGGCGAAGCAATTTGCATTGGATCGTAAAAATCACCATGCCGTCGCTCATTATCTGGACATTGACTGAGTCGAAACATTCGCCGTCACATCAGATCATCCAAAAAAGTGTGCTCTGCAGCAAATTTGTGTCAAATAGTTGGCGCGTACTTCCATCTGCTTTGTTTGCTTGATAAGGTTAATCGTCCCGGGAGATGGGATGTGGATTAATCTGAGGAAAGCGACACGCAACGGTGACTGCCAAGAACACCACAGCTCAGCGCCACCTCAAGCACCTCGATCAACGCTTGGTGGGTATCAGCGACGCCATCCAAAAGGTACGCTCACTTGTTACCAAAGTTGCCCCAGCCGAAGCCACTGTACTACTGCAAGGTGAGTCGGGCACGGGTAAGGAAGTCATCGCCCGCTTAGTTCATGACTGCTCAGAGCGAGCCAACGGCCCTTTTGTGCCCGTGAACTGTGGTGCTATTCCCGGTGAACTTCTGGAGAGCGAGCTCTTCGGTCACGAAAAAGGCGCATTCACGGGTGCTGTCTCCGCTCGAAAGGGGCGTTTTGAGCTGGCCGAGGGTGGCACACTATTCCTCGATGAAATCGGCGATATGCCCTACGAGATGCAGGTGAAGCTGCTGCGGGTTTTGCAGGAACGAATGTTTGAGCGTGTGGGTGGTGGCAAAGCCATCAAATGCAACGTGCGGGTCATTGCGGCAACTCATCAACATCTCGAGCAACACGTTGAAGACGGTAAGTTCCGCATGGATTTGTACTACCGTCTGAATGTGTTCCCACTTGATGTGCCCCCACTCCGAGATCGCGCTGAGGATATTGCAGGGTTGGCGCAGCGCTTCATCGACAGTTTCGCTGAGCAAGGCCGCGGCATCATTCGATTAGAAGCTGACGCCCTGCAGCATCTGCGGCTTTATAGCTGGCCAGGTAATGTTCGGGAGCTTGGAAATTTGATCGAACGTTTGATTATTCTTCACACCGACCAAGCCGTCTTTGCCTCAGATCTTCCGGTAAAGTATCAGAGTACGGATCTCACAATTGCTGATCGACCTGATGACGTCGAGCCGCTGGTCGATCAGTTGCGGGAGGACGAGCCCGAAGATCTGTCGGCGCTCTTCGCACCGGCGCCCACCTCACCCGTTGCACCACCTACACCATCCCACATTGATCAGCCCATTGATCTAAAGCAGCACATGGCAGACACCGAGCGCGCGCTAATTATTTCTGCGCTGGAGCAAACGGGTTGGGTGAATGCACACGCAGCCAAGCTACTCACATTACAGCGCACCACGCTTGTAGAAAAAATGCGCAAGTACGGCATTTCACAAGAAGCCGAGTCGTCAGAATTCCGGCAGTCAGTTAGTAAGTAAATCCTAACTTACTGTATTTACTGTATAAATTTCTGTTGGCACATTGTTAGCATTATATTTGATGAGAAAACTCCGTGCCGTGTCAGGTGCGCAGGAAATGAGGTATAAAATTGCGATGAGCGATATAGCGATCAATCAGGTCTTAGCCCAGATGCGTAGCGTGCAAGCGTTGGCACAAGGTCAGGGCGTTGGTTACTCTCAGGGCGCGGATACGGTTTCGGGTGCTCAGTTCTCAAACCTTTTGACACAGTCGGTCGCTGATGTAAATAGCGCGATGCAAGAGTCAAAGGCACTCACGGCCGCTTTTGAAAAGGGAGACCCCTCGGTATCGTTGGCAGAAGTCATGATCACCGCTCAAAAGGCGAGCATTCAATTCTCGGGAATGACAGAGGTGCGCAATAAATTGCTCAGTGCGTATCAGGACGTCATGAATATGCCAGTTTAAGGAAGTATGACCTATGGCCGATAACCCTGTTTTAGACCGTGTAAGCGGTTTTGCCGCACAACCAGTAACCCGCCAGCTCTCGCTGCTCGCCGGATTTGCGGCCAGTATTGCGTTGGCGATTGGTGTGGTGAATTGGGCTAGCACTCCTTCCTACGAGCCCGTTTACGGCCTAATGTCCCCCGCAGACAATGCGACGGCTATTAGCGTTTTACAGACCAGCGGTATCAAGTACCGTATGGAGCCAGGAACGGGACTGTTAGAAGTACCTTACGACGACGTGTTGCAAGCGCGCATGGCCTTGGCCAGTGAGGGTTTTCCACGAAACGGCGGAGGCGTTGGATTCGAGTCGTTATACGAGGAGCAAGAGATGGGTCTCTCTAGCTTCATGGAGCAGGCGCGATATCACCGAGCAGTGGAAGAGGAGCTTTCTCGAACCATTGCAGCCATGGATACGATCTCGGCGGCGAGAGTGCATCTAGCAATTGCGAAGCAGTCAGCATTTATGCGTCGCGGTAACGAGCCTTCAGCATCGGTAATGGTTAATTTGTTACCAGGAGTTCGTCTAAACGACCGCCAGCTTGCAGGGATCATACACTTGGTGGCATCGAGCATTCCTAATTTAGATTCTGATCGTGTGTCAGTCATTGACCAGGCAGGTAAGCTTTTATCCAATCAAGGCGAAGATTCCGATTTTGGTTATACCGCAGAGCAGTTCCGTTTGGCGCAACAGGTTGAGAGCTCGTTGAGCGATCGCATCGTTGGTATCCTCGAGCCGATTTTGGGCGTCGGTGCAGTTCGCGCTCAGGTCACTGCGGACATGGATTTCACCCGCATTGAGAGTACCAATGAAATTTACGATCCGACCACCGTCGTCCGATCCGAGCAAACCTCCCAGGACATAACGAATAGGGGCCCAAATACTGTTCCTGGCGCACTCGAAGCTCAACCACCCCAACAAGGTGCATTAGCGGCGGCGGCTCAGCCTCCGGCGCCTGAGGACAATATCCCTGACCGCGAGAGCTTAAAAGAAACGCGAAATTATGAAATTAATAAGACAATTTCACATACCCGTCGTGTACCCGGCTCACTGCAGAAATTGTCTGTTGCTGTGGTACTTGATCACGCGGTAAATGAAGACGGGGAGCGCGTACCACTTGAGCAAGCATTGTTGGACCAAGTTAACGCTTTAGTGCGTGAAGCGATAGGATTCTCCGCTGAACGCGGAGATACGGTTCAAATTATTAACTCGCCATTCATAGCTCCTGCACCACTAGAGCCTATTCCAGAGCCCGGCTTCTTAGAGCAGCCGTGGGTTTGGGAGTTAGGTCGAGGACTGTTGGCTGCGGCGGCAGTACTCGCACTAATCTTTGCTGTTCTTCGGCCAATGATACGATATTCGACGACCTACACACCGCCCGCACTAGCGGCACCGTCTCGGCTCGAAACTGCGATGGCTACGGCAGGCCAGGAGGATGAGCAGTTAGGGTTAAGTGGACCCGATAACGTACCCCCAGCGCCTCCGAAGCCCAATTATCAACAAAGCGTTGCGATGGCAAGAAATACGGCGGTCGAACAGCCTGCCAGAGCAGCCTATGTTGTGAAGAATTGGATTGCAGCAGATGGCTGATGAACTCAACTTAACTGGTGCGCAGCGCGCAGCCATCTTTCTTTTAGGTGTTGGTGAGCAAGCCGCTACCGAAGTTATGCGTCATATGAGCGCCAAAGAGGTGCAGCAGGTTGGCGAGGCAATGGCGACAATCTCTAAGTTGACCAACAATCAGGTTGAGAGCGTGCTTGCAGACTTTCATCTCGAGTCGGCTGAAATCAATCCACTCGGTCTAGAGGCGCCAGACTTCACGCGTCGTGTGATGACATCAGCCTTGGGTCAAGACAAGGCACAGAATATTCTGTCTCAGGTGCTCGAGACGCCCGAGGAGCACAATGGTGTCGAGGCCTTGCAATGGATGGCGCCTAAAGCGATTGCGGAGGTGCTGGAGGAAGAGCACCCGCAGATTGCAGCGACTGTCATGACGCAGCTGTATGACGAGCAAGCGGCGAAAGTGTTGGCATTATTGCCCGATAAAATGCGTAAGGACGTCATTTTGCGTATCGCTCGTATGGAAGAACTTGACCCAAGGGCGATGGATGAACTGGATCGCGTGCTCGAGAGTCAACTCGGAAAGCTACAGCGAACGCCGCCTAGAAAGGTGATGGGTCCCGATAATTTAGCGGCAATTTTAAACGCGACGGACCATGATCTCGAGACGGAGATGCTCGAAGCATTGACGTCCATGGATGAAGAGCTCAGTGACGATGTCAAAGAGAAAATGTTCATCTTCGATAATCTTATGCAGCTTGATGATCGTGGTTTCCAGCGACTAGTGCGCGATATCGCACAAGAGAATTTACTAACTGCGCTCAAAGGAGTCGATGACACCCTGTCGGAGCGCTTCTTTTCCAATATGTCGGAGCGAGCTGCGGACATTTTACGCGAGGACATGGAAGCGTCGGGACCTGTGAAGCTGGCCGACGTCGAGGCGGCCCAAAAAGAAATTGTTCGAACCGCAAAGAGACTCGCCGATGAGGGCGAGCTGATGATTGGCAAGGCGGCAAGAGACTATGTCTGAGACCGCTCACGAGCGCTGGCAACCCAGAACGCTGACCTCGGTACCAAGCAGCCGAAAAAGCTTGGAGGAAGTAGCTGAATCGGCCCGACAGGAAGGGTACCAGGCAGGTTTCGCTAAAGGCGAAGAGGACGCAAAACGTGAGGGTTCGCAAAAAGCTCAACAATTGGCCGCTTTGTGGTCTTCTATGGAGAAGCCAATGGCAAAGCAGGATTCCGAAGTAAGTGAGTATTTACTGTCACTCGTATTGGCAATGGTTAAATCTGTGTTACGCCGTGAACTGAGCACTGATGCAGCATTCATAAAAGATACGCTTGATCGTGCACTCGACGTGCTTGCAGAAGGCCGTACTCCGCTGGAAGTTCGATTAAATCCGGCCGATAAATCAGTTGTCGAGTCGCATCTCGATGAGAAGCGTCTTACTGCGGAGTTGATATCAGATAACACTGTGCTGCGTGGCGGCTGCTCCTTGTCTCGCGGGCAAGCCTTTGTTGACGCCAGTATCGAGCAGCAATTACGCACGCTTCTCGAGGGGTTGGTGACCAACGATAGGTCAGCGGGTAATGAGGGCTATGAGAAGAGCCCTTTAGATCCTGACCAGATTAGTGCGATCGCCGAGCGCTTTGCGACGGATGGTGACAATGTCGGCTGAAACCGTCTACCAAGCGGAGCAATTCAACCGGGTTAAATCGCGACTCAGTTTTCTTGTGGACCGTATGGAGCACCCCGAACCAGAGGCGTCGGGTCGATTGGTGAGGCTTTCAGGCATGCGCCTCGAGGTGTCGGGTCTTCGCACAAGTGTTGGCTCTCGCTGTTGGATTGAAACTGGCCATCGGCAAGGCATCGTCGCTGAAGTTGTTGGCTTTGAGGGCGAGCTACTCATACTGATGTGTGAAGGTGCGTCTACTGGGCTCACACCGGGCGCCAAAGTCACGTTACTCGGTGACGGAGAAATGGTCACAGTAGGAGAGGATCTGCTTGGGCGAATCATCGATGGTGCCGGTCGGCCCCTAGATGGATTTGCCGACGCAACAGGAAGCAAGGTGTCGTTACGCGGTGAATCGATTAGCCCCATGGAGAGGCACAGCATCGTTCAACCGCTGGATGTCGGCGTAAGAGCCATCAATACCTTATTAACCATTGGCAAGGGGCAACGCATGGGCCTGTTCGCAGGCTCGGGCGTGGGTAAGAGTACCTTGCTCGGCATGATGACGCGCTTTACCGAGGCCGATGTGGTTGTTGTGGGCCTTGTCGGAGAGCGTGGCCGGGAAGTGCGCGAGTTTGTTGAGGAGAGCCTGGGTCCTGAGGGACTTAAGCGCTCTGTGGTAGTCGCTACCCCCGCCGATACGTCTCCGCTTATGCGCGTGGCAGGTTGTTGGCGCGCAACCGCCATTGCTGAACATTTCCGCAGCCAAGGCAAAAACGTTCTCTTGTTGATGGATTCGCTGACGCGCTTTGCGCAAGCGCAGCGTGAAATTGGGCTGGCTGCGGGCGAACCGCCGGTGTCTCGTGGATACACGCCTTCAGTGTTCTCGACACTGCCAAATCTCATTGAACGCGCGGGTAACGTTGGACGCGGTTCAATTACCGCCGTTTACACCGTATTAGTCGAGGGTGATGACCTACAGGATCCGATTGCGGACGCTGCGCGCGCCATTCTTGACGGCCACATCGTGCTGTCACGAACAATGGCCGAGTCCGGGGTTTACCCAGCGATCGACATCGAGGCGTCAATCAGTCGTTCGATGCTCCTAATTACGCCAGAAGAACAGCAAAAGCATGTACGACTACTCAAGGAGTCATTTGCTACCTACCGCGCCAATCAGGATTTAATTTCCGTCGGCGCGTATCGCTCGGGTACCGACGCGAACATTGACCGGGCCATTCAAAGCCAGGACATGATCAGAGGTTTTATTCAGCAACCGTTATCAGAACGTGTTGGGATGCCAGAAGGCATCGCTGAGCTATCGCGACTCGCTAACGACATGCAGGTCACCCAGACCATTGAGCCCGCGGGTCTTCGAGCGGGTCAGTCTAGTGGCATGCCAATACCACAGGACGCGTGAGGCTAACCAATGGTGAGAGATCAATTAGCTGTGGTGCAACGACTGGCTGAAAGGCATGAAAAAGAGGCAGGGGTTCGCCTGTCCAGTGCACAAGGTGCGTTGGCATCCGCTGAAAGTCGGTTGAAGCAAATCGTCGACTACCGTCAGGATTACCACCGCTTGGCCACAGGGGATAGCGGCAACGTCACCGATACCCATCAGCTGCAGGCGGCGAGACACTTTCTGTCGGAACTCGACAAGATTGCTGGAAAGCAGCGATCTACTATCCAACAGGCGGAGCTCGCACTCGAACAACAGCGGATGTCCTGGGTCGATGCTAAACGCCGCGTTACGGCCATTGATAAACTCCGCACGCAGCGGCAAAAAGAGCAACAGGTTATCGATGAAAAGCGCGAGCAACGTGCATTGGACGACCTATTTGTAGTGCAGCAGCTCTTCGAGAAGCGCACCTTTGTCGCAGAAAAGGGGTCTAACTTATGATGAAAGCACTCACCGAATTTCTAGCCGCCGGCCTTAAGAGGGAACAGCCAAAAGCAACTCTGCAAGGGGGCGACAGCGGTACGCAACCGTTTGCTGAGACCATGGATGTACTCATGGCCCCAACGACTGGCGGGTCTCAAAAGCTGACTTCTATCAATGAGCTAACTGACTCGTCGCTTGATGGGATAAAAGTTTCAGCAGACTCGCAACTACCTTCGCAAGTAATTGTGACCATTGATTTGATTGATTCACAGGGTGTGCTGGCGAGCACAGTAATAGGCGATGGATCTTTGGATTCTCCGATAGGAGTTGCCGCCACGTACGTTGAAACCTCGGCTGGGGCAGAGGAGTCCGCAGAGCTCACCATGGCAGCCTCGAGTACTTCAGTACCGACTACCCCGGTGCAATCTGAACTCCCAAATAAAGCTATGAGTGCCGCAATACCGACTGAGATAACACTCAACATGGTCGAAGCCGGGCGCAAGTTTGCGGGGCATTTGTCTGAAACACCCAGTAACACGGTGACCGTTACCTCGACGACAGCGTCAAATGCATCTGCGTATACAGCTGGAGTCGCAACGCGGGACGTGGTCGGTGTAGACAATAGCCTCGCTCGCACTGAAGGCGCTTTCCTTGGGGCGGAGTTACCCGGTGTGGCTGAAAGATTGCCGCTCAGCCAAGCGGCCGACAGGCCTTCGGTGGATCCTCGCCTTGAGGTGGCAACCGACCGAGCGGCTGTGGCCTCGAGCGCGGCGGTCGTTAGGACTGAACTGACCGCGAGGCAGTCGGTTTCCTTTGATACAGGTATCAAATTGTCCAATACCGAGCCGCAGCAATTTGCAGGCGATATGGCGACCTATGTTCGGGTCCTCAAGAGCCAGTCTGGTGGTGAGGTAAAGCTGAACTTGCACCCCGCTGAGTTGGGGCGAATGAGTATTTCGGTCTCCACAGAGGGTAATGAGACACGTGTGGCCTTTGTGGTTGAAACGTCTCAAGCACGTCAGGCTGTGGAAACCGCGTTACCGAGGTTGCGCGACATGTTGGAAAATGCGGGTTTGTCGCTGTCTGATAGTGATGTCTCTGAGCAGCGTGACTCTCAGGCTGGTGCGAATGAGAGGGGTTCTGGCGGTTCACGCGGGGAAACCGCAACAACTGACAGTGACGATATCTCTACGACTACCGTCCTATCGGTGGAGGTGGACCCAGATCGTTTGATCGATACTTATATCTGATCTCTATTTGACCCTCATTAATCCTTACTTTTTTTACTTCTGACCCTAATTACCTCGGAAGTTCCTTGGACTGAGACTCAGGTCTCACTGTATCGATGTCATAAAAACTTGATTTCGCAGTCCTCTCGCCTTGGGCTATCGTTAAGCTAGACTTCGACGGCGTCAAGCTTTTGACTTCCGTTATTTTTATACTTAAATTACTGTTTTTATTTAACTTTTTTGCATTGGTCTGTGCTTTGCACTCAGTATCGTGAAGTATATCCATTGCGACACAGACAGAGGAAGCGTGTTGTGAGTGATGATGTAGATGTTCAAGACGTAAACGGAAAAAAGGGCTTCAGTGCTCTCTTGGTCCTAGTGATTGCGATTGTCTGCCTATTGGGCGGTTATGGCGCGGGCGCCTTCACAGGTGGGCCTGTCTTGGTAGCACTGGGTCTCGCAGAGGAGCCGGAGGTTGAAGAGCTCGTCGCCGACAGTCCGGAGGCAGATTCAGGCCCCAAGGCGTCGGATTTGTTTCAGCCCATGGAAGGCGTCTTTGATCCGAAGAAAGATCGGTTTTATGCCGAGGTGGGTGAACTGCTGGTTGCAATGTCCCATCGAGGCGCTACTCGACACTTGCAATTGACCGTGCAACTTGTCGGCCACGATGAGGAGTATATGAAAACGGTAGAGAACGATGTTCCCGCCATTCGAAACGGACTCTTGGTCTTTTTTAACCAGCAGGAGTTTTCAAAGGTCAGTACTTACGAAGGGAGAGAGGCGCTGCGGCGCGAGACGCTCCAGCGTATTAACGAAATTATTGGTGCGACCGTGGAAGAGCGCGTCGCAGATGTTTACTTCACTGATTACATAACGCAATAGGGCAAGTAATGGCTGAAGAGTCTGACAAGGAACCGATTCTGACTGATGACGAAATCGAGGCGCTCGTCGAGCACGCTGAAGATGGTGGTTTCGATGACGGCCAGTTTCGGATTCACGACTTCAGCGCTGGCGAGTCTTTGACTTTGTCTAAGTGGGTTGAACTGGATGGACTCCACAGTAACCACGCAGAAGCACTTCAGAAGGCATTTACCGCATCGTTTGATCTTGAGCTGACGGTAGACGCGCAGCCCTCGACCTACGCTGTTGCACAAGACCTGTTGACGGCTTTTCCGCATCGGCTCTGCTTAGTTAGCACGAAAATAGGCCCCTTTGATGAAGAGTGTCATCTGCTCGTGCCTGGCGAAACCCTGACCTTTTTGGTGAATGATTATTTTGGTGGTGCCTCAGTGGCGCCGCCGAAGCTCACCTCCAAGGTCACACCTTCCGAGCAACGCATCGGTGAGCGAGTCGCGAAAGAGTTTCTGCGAACAATGGCCGAAGTTTGGGTCGATCGCTTTCCCTTGCAAATGGGTGATCTCTATATAGACGTAACCTCTGACCGATTTTCGCTGATTCCCAGTGATACAGGTTTTGCCGTATTCCACTTTGAGCTGGCCATGGGCGATGAACACAATAGCACGGTTCAGTTGTTAGTGCCTTTCGAGGAGCTAGAGGCCCAGAGCGAGGCTTTTCTTCCACGCAAAAAACAAATTCCCCAAAGCCCGGATGCGGCGACTTGGGAGCCACAGCTGAGGGCGACGTTGCCCGATGTGGCGGTCGAAGTCCGCGGGTCCATCGATGCGATCGAGACAACGATAAAGAGTCTGCTTGCAATGAAAGTCGGTATGACCATTCCCATCGAAGAGCCTGACGCAATGTCGCTACTGCTCAACGGTCGAGCGGTCGCGCAGGGCAGATACGGTGCGCATGACGGACTGAAGGCCATGCAATTTACAAATTTTAAGGAGCGCGAGTTATGAGTGAAGAAGAAACAACCGCAGTACCCCCGGAGCTAGAGGATGCGCCGACCGGCGCAGTAGGCGACATTGATCTCGACATGCTGATGGATGTCCCCGTCACCATGACGGTGGAAGTGGGTCGCAAGAGTTTGACCATTAAAGAGCTGTTGTCGCTCACGCCGGGAAGTGTCGTGTCTTTCGACCGAAGCGTCACGGAGCCAATGGACATCATGATTAATGGCACCCTGGTAGCGCGAGGCGAGGTTGTCTCGGCTGATGGGAAGTTCGGCTTACGACTGGTTGATGTCGTTAGTCCGAAAGAGCGTTTAGAGCAGCTGGGCTAATCATGCGTTTCCTACTTGCACTGCTCGCTTTGATGACAGTCCCAGCTGTGGCACAAGAAGCCGTGCCTGCTGTGTCGCCGACCAGCCTATTCACCGGAGATTACTTGCTTCAGGTGATTGGCTCGTTTGTCGTCGTCATATTGCTGTTAGTTGGCGTGCTCGTGTTGTTGCGCCGATTTAACGGCGTGAGCAGCCAAATGAGCGGCAATATGCGCGTCATATCGAGCGTTGGTGTAGGTCAACGCGAGCGTGTTGTGCTGC
Source organism: Halieaceae bacterium (assembly GCA_902547755.1). Taxonomy (GTDB): domain Bacteria; phylum Pseudomonadota; class Gammaproteobacteria; order Pseudomonadales; family Halieaceae; genus Luminiphilus. The sequence continues at coordinate 112,717 of CACCPA010000005.1, forward strand.
TGCAAGTCGGTGAAGAACAAATTTTAGTGGGCGTCGGACCCGGGAATGTTCGAAAGATCCACGCCTTTGATGAGCCCGTTGTCGAGCCGTTGGCATCGACTACCCCTAGTTTTTCTGACGTGTGGAAAGTAGCGACAGGTAAGACGGAGGCCTCTTCATGAGAAGCCTCGTAGCGCTTTTAACGGTTGCCGGAATCCTACTGCCAATGGACGCAATGGCGCAGACCATCCCCCTGATGACCTCATCTCCGATGGCCAATGGCGATACCGAGTATGCCCTTGGCATACAGATCTTGATGGTAATGACCGTGTTGACGTTGCTCCCCGCAATGCTCATTACCATGACTGCATTTACTCGAATTCTGATTGTGCTGGCCATCCTACGACAGGCGCTTGGCACGGCTCAAACGCCATCTAATCAAATCATTTTGGGCTTATCGCTATTTCTTACTCTGTTCATCATGTCGCCCGTCATCGACGTGGTTTGGTCTCAATCGCTGAGTCCGTTTCTCGACGGTGATGTGCCATTCGATGAGGCGCTCAACATGGCTCAGGTGCCTTTGAGAGAGTTCATGTTTGCTCAAACACGCGAGTCCGACTTGGCGATGTTTGCCGAGCTGGGTGGCTACGGCGCCTTTGCCTCACGTGAGGACGTGCCCCTGTTTGTTCTATTGCCCTCGTTTTTGACTAGTGAGTTGAAGACCGCGTTTCAGATCGGCTTTTTGTTGTTCGTGCCTTTCCTCGTCATCGACTTGGTCGTAGCGGCGGTCCTCATGTCAATGGGCATGATGATGCTGTCGCCCATCATTATCTCGCTTCCCTTCAAGCTGATGCTGTTTGTACTGATCGACGGCTGGTCGCTCATCAGTGCGATGCTTGTCAGTAGCTTTGCGGTGTAACGGAAATGGGACCCGAAACCGTTTTGGATATTGGCCGACAAGCACTGTGGTTGGCGGTACTTCTTGCTGGCCCCATGCTGGGTGCCGCGCTGGCTGTGGGTCTGTTTATCGGGGTGATTCAAGCGGCGACGCAAATTCAGGAGATGACCCTTAGCTTCATTCCCAAGCTGCTCGCACTGGTAGTTGTTCTTTTTGTTGTGGGTCCATGGATGCTGAGAATTATTGTCACGTTTTCTGAGCGCCTGTTCATGGATATCCCGGGATTGGTGGGATAGAGCATGCTCAGTTTCGACACGATTCTCGCCTCAATGACCTTGTTCGCTGCGCCTTTTTTACGGCTTTCAGCCATGATGGCCGTCGCGCCAGTATTCAGTGCGGCGGGCTTCAATGTCAGAACACGTGCACTATTCGCCGTGTTAATCGCTGCGCTCGTTGCGCCGTCTTTACCCGCGCCACCCGTTGACAGTCTCTTGTCAGGCGCTGGTGTTCTAATGGGTATCCGCGAGATCGGTGTCGGCCTGGTTTTGGGCTTTATTGTGCAGATGGCTTTTGGTGCCGCGGTATTTGCGGGTCAGGCGATCTCCATGACGATGGGCCTTGGTTTTGCGATGGCGGTGGATCCGCAGAACGGTGTACAAGTGCCCGTTATTTCACAGTTGTACGTGATTTTGGCGACTCTTCTGTTCCTGGCGCTTGATGGCCATTTGCTTCTGATTGCAGCGGTAGTGGAGTCCTATCAACTCATCCCTATAGGGGTGGCCGGTTTGCCTGTGTCGAGCTTGTCCGCAGTGGTCGCTCTAGGAACGATGGTTTTTGCTGGCGGCATTCTCCTCGCATTACCTGCACTGACGGCCTTGTTGCTCATTAACGTGGCGTTCGGCATTGTCACGCGGACCGCGCCACAGCTTAATATTTTCGCTGTGGGCTTTCCGGTAACGATTCTCGCCGGATTGTTCATTATGTTTCTCGTGATGCCTGGATTTATCGAGGCATTAACACAGCTTATCGGCTCGTCGCTTCAGCGCGGCGTTGGCGCTTTCGGTTAAGGAGGGCGCATGGCAGAAGAGCAGCAGGGACAAGAACGCACAGAACAGCCGACCGCCAAGCGCTTAACCGAAGCGCGTAAGAAAGGTCAGGTTGCGCGCTCACGTGAGTTGAATACGCTGTTGGTGATGCTCGCTAGTGCCGTGGCGCTGTGGTTGCTCAGTGGGCCGGCCATGTCGGGCCTAACGGCACTGTTTTCAGACGCGTTGAGCCCTACTGGAGACGTGCTTCGACAGGCGGAATTAGTGCCGAATCATTTGATGCAGGTCATGTTGTCTGCACTTATTCTCATTTCACCTTTTCTCGCGATTACGGTTGTTGCGGCGCTAGCCGGGCCAGCGGTCATGGGTGGGCTTCTATTCAGCGCTGATGCCATTGCATTCAAGGCAGAGAAGCTCGATCCCATCAAAGGCTTGGGTCGTGTGTTCTCCACCAAGGGGCTGATTGAGCTTGTTAAAGCATTACTCAAGTTCTTCTTGGTGCTCGGTGTCGCTGTTCTTATCTACAAATTCATGGAGCGTGATGTCATGGCATTGATCACGCTCGATGTCATGGAAGGCATAACGCGCGCGGGCAGCATGATCATGATTGCCTTGGTTTTATTGTCGGCCACGCTCGTTCTAATAGCCGCTATTGATGTGCCCTATCAGCTCTGGAGTCACAACAAACAGATGCGCATGACGAAGCAGGAAGTCAAAGACGAGAGCAAAGAGATCGATGGTCGTCCGGAGGTTAAAGCACGGGTAAGGCAGCTTCAGCGTGAGGCGTCCCAACGGCGCATGCTTCAGGATGTACCCGATGCGGACGTGGTCATTACGAACCCAACGCACTACTCGGTTGCCCTCAAGTACGACAAGGACGGCACCGGTGCGCCGCGTGTTGTTGCAAAAGGCCAGGATTTGATTGCTCTGAAGATTAGAACGATCGCAATTGAACACGATGTGGCGATCTATGAAGAGCCACCGTTGGCGCGTGCCTTACACGGCACAACAGAAATAGGTGATGAGATTCCAGGCCCGCTCTTCCTCGCAGTGGCAAGAGTGCTTGCTTATGTCTACCACCTGCGCAAGTCCGCACCCACAGATTACATTCCTCGCCCAGCTCCAGTGGAGTTGCCGAGTGAGTTTGCAGAGTATCACTAGGAGATAAATGATCATGGCTACGAGCACTCTCGTTCTGGATCAGCCCACCAAACGCGCTAATTTTTTAAGCGGGCTCGGTACCCCCGCCATCATGCTGATGATGTTGGCGATGATTGTTTTGCCCTTGCCGGCGACGGCTTTGGATTTCCTATTCACCATAAGTATTGCGCTGTCCATTATGGTGTTGATGGCGTCTGTATACGCCACACGCCCCCTCGACTTCGGTGTATTTCCAACGGTTCTGTTACTCGCAACCCTGATGCGACTTGCTCTCAACGTCGCATCGACGCGTGTCGTACTACTGAACGGCCATACGGGTACGGATTCGGCCGGTCGCGTCATCGAGGCCTTCGGTGAGTTCGTGGTTGGCGGAAGCTACGCCGTCGGATTGGTGCTCTTTACCATTCTGGTTGTTATTAACTTTGTTGTAGTAACCAAAGGTGCGACCCGTGTTTCGGAAGTGACGGCACGGTTCACCCTCGATGCGATGCCCGGCAAGCAGATGGCTATCGATGCAGATTTAAACGCGGGACTGATTAGCTCTGGTGAGGCGCTTGAGCGACGAGAGCGTGTCACGCGGGAATCCGACTTTTACGGCGCCATGGACGGTGCATCCAAGTTCGTAAGGGGCGATGCGGTAGCGGGCATTCTTATTCTGTTCATCAACATTCTGGGTGGGTTTGCGATTGGTACGTTACAGCACGGCCTCGATGCATCGCAGGCAGCCCAAAATTATGTGCTGTTGACCATCGGCGACGGTCTGGTGGCTCAGATTCCCTCGATGCTCCTATCTACCGCAACAGCCATCATCGTGACCCGCATTTCGGGCGA